>JAPTHR010000003.1 GCA_029228645.1 Gammaproteobacteria bacterium Milos-ODIII6 | reverse complement strand
GTCTTGGCCTGCAGGGCTTTGATCTGCTGATCGAACTGGTCGATGCTCAGCTGTACATCCTCGAGGATGAACTCGGGGGTGCTGTCGGTGCTTGTGAGCGCATGCCGCTGGTTTTTCGCCTGTGTTCGTTGATGGGTCAATGCGGCCAGGCGTCGCGAACAGGCCCGCAAGGCCAGAACCTGGTCGCTGGGCGGTTGCCAGGGTTCAAAGGGCATGCGTTGACCAAACTCGGCCAGCGAGTTGGCATCAACACGATCGGTCTTGGTGCGGGTCTGACGGGCCTCGGCAAAGTGCTTGGCCGCCTTGGGATTGAGTACCATCACCTCAATATCTTTGGCGCTGTGCAGATACAGGGCCAAATCCAGGTGATACACCCCGGTGGCTTCCATGACCACCCGCTTGACCTGGTGTTCCCGCAACCACTCAAGCACTTCACCAAAGCCATCGTGCCGATTGACGAATCCCTGTGGTGTGACGGGGCGTTCCCCGGCAATGGCGACCATGAGTTCCTTGGCGCTGACGTCGATACCCGAGACATTCATCGTATTACCCTCCAAAGCGATCTGCGGTAAGGTAAACACCGGTTTCCCGACCCTGTCACCTGATCGCCTACCGACCTTGTGTATGCAGGCTCAGGAGCAGTGCTCAAGGCCTCGGATACTCTTCGGTATTGGCGAAGAGGGCGGGAAGCCGATCTACGTGCAGGCTCGAAGCCTCAGGAGCGAACGGCTTTCCCGGTGGAGCTCACCTCTTCATACATTGCATTTATGGTTGGCCGGTCTGGCCAACCATGAGGGTAAACATACAAGGAGCGAGCTTGCTCGCGAAGATCCCCGCCAGGCTCAGGCCCCCCTGGCCTGGCGCAGCTTCTCCCAGAGAACCTCCGGTGTGACCGGGCGACTGAAGTGGAAACCCTGGCAGACGTCGCACTCGATCGAGCGCAGAAACTTCAGCTGCGCTGAGTTCTCCACCCCTTCGGCGCAGACCCGCAGTCCCAGCTCGTGTGCCATGAAGACAATGGCATTCACCATGGCGCGGTCCTCATGGGATGCCTCCACGTCCATGATGAAGGCGCGATCGATCTTGAGTTCGTCAGCCGGCAGGTCTTTGAGGTAACTGAGCGAGGAATACCCCGTACCGAAGTCGTCGATCGAAATCATGAAGCCGCGGTCCTTGAGCCGGTGCAACAGGTCCACTACCAGGCGCGGATCCTCCATCATGAGGCTCTCGGTGACCTCCAGGGTCAACTGCCCCGGGTCCACGCGATACTTCTCCACCAGACGGGCAATAATGCCGACCAGGTCGGACTCGAAGAACTGCCGGGCCGATATGTTGACCGCGACGTGGGTGCGGATTCCCTGTCGATTCCACTCAGCGATCTGGCGGCAGACCGCCTCCAGGATCCAGCTGCCGAGCGGCACGATCAAGCCGGACTCTTCAGCAATCGGGATGAAGTCCGCGGGCGACACGATGCTGCCATCTGCCATCTTCCAACGCACCAGGGCCTCGGCGCCGACGATGCGCTCGTCGTCAAGCGAGATCTTGGGCTGGTAGACCATGAAGAATTCCTGCTCGGCCAGGGCGCGACGCATTTCCGATTCGAGCCGCAGGCGCCCCACGGAAGCCTCGTTCATCTCGCTGGAGTAGAACTGCACTCTGCCACCACCGCTCGCCTGGGCCTGGCCGCTGGCGCTCACGGCAAGGCTGACCAGCGTGGTGGCGTCGATCGCATCGTGCGGGAAGGTCGAAATACCCACGCTCGGCTTGAGCAGGACTTCGGTGCCCTCGATCACGATCGGTTGAGACACCTGCTCGAGAATCCGCTGGCCAACCAGGGAGGCGTTCACGCCCTCGCCGATCGAAGGCAGCATGACCGAGAACTCGGACCCGCCGAGGCAATACAGATTGCCCACGCTGGAGACCTCGTGATGCACCCTGCCCACCACGTCAGAAGACCGCAGGCTGGAATCCAGCCGCCTGGACAGCTCTGTAATCACCTGGTCGCCGGCCTGCGGTCCGAACGACTCACGGATCCGCTGGTACTCGTCGAAAACGATATGCAGAAGCGCAACCGAGAACTCTTCCCGCATCGCGCGCTCGATCGACCACTCACAGCGGTCGAGGAACAGCTTGCGGTTCGGCAGGCCGGTGACCCCATCGTAGTAGGCGAGTTGATCCTGGTAGGCCTTGGCCGCCAGGGTATTGCGCACGCGCAGGGCCAGTTCACTGGGATCGACCGGCTTGGCCAGGAAGTCGGTCGCGCCGAGATCGAGGGCCTTCAGCTTCGAATCGGCGCTCGAGGAGGACGTCAATACGATCACCGGGAGATGCGCAAATTCCTCCAGGCGGCGCAGCTCGCTGAGGATCTGGAACCCATCGACCTCCGGCATCATGATGTCCAGCAACAGCACATCCGGCTGACTGGTCTTGATCTGTTCGATCGCCCGGGTGGAATCCTGCTCCAGCAGAAATCGCTGGTAGCCCGCATCCTCAAGCAGGGTTCTGACCACGTTCATGGTCAGTGGCTCGTCGTCGACCATCATGATCAGGGCGCGACGCATGCGCTCGAAATCGTCCCGCAGCCGATAACCAGGATCCGATTCGACCTTCACGGAGCTCTTGCCAGTGGCGTTGTCGAGTTCGTCGATGTTCGACATCAGTCGCATGCTTGCAGCCTTCCCCTCAATTTATCCTGCGGCGCCCGCCTGCTGCGGCGCGGCACCCTCTTCGGTCGGCCCCTGCACGCGTACCGCCAGGTCGAGCACGACGCGATAGACCTGCTCCAACTCGGCATCCAAACCCCCGCGGGCATAGGACTCGAGCTTCTCCGCGGGCACCGTGAACTCATCGAACCCGAGGGTTCCAGCCGAGCCCTTGAGCCAGCGCGCGCCGTTCTCGATCTGTTCGTAGTCACGCGCCTCCCAGGCGGCGGAGAGCCTGGCCATCTCGCCCTGTAACTGCTCGACGAACTGTTGAATGAACGGATGCATGCGCGCGTTGTCCGAGAGACGCGATATCAGCGGAGAATCGTCGCGCTGCGCGGCGGCGCCTTCTGTCTGGTCCAGGGTCAGGAGCAGCTGGAAGTCGCTGTCCTGCTCCCATTCCTGCAGGCCGGTCTCGGGGTGCGTGGCCGCCAGCTTGAGAATCTCGCGGACCCACACGCCCGCCTCCTGGCGCGCGTTCGCCTTGGCGGCATTCTCGACCTGCAGCGCCGGATCGGTGAAGGCATCGAAGCCAACCGTTCCGCCAGCACCCTTGAGCCAGTGACCCAGGCGCGCCAGTTCCGGCATGTCCTCCGCGGCAAACGCCGCGCTGAACTCGCGCAGGCGCTCGCCCAGGCGCACCAGGAACTTGCGGCTGATCTCGCCGAAACGCAGATCGCCAGTGACCGAAGCGGAAGCGCTCGCCGGCCCGGACGTGAGCGGGGCGGCAGGCGCTATGGGCGGCGCGCTGAGCACCGCTTGTTCGCCCGGTTCCCGCTCGCTCGCTTGCAGCAGGCCGGCCAGCATCGCGACGAAGGCGTCGATGTCGATCGGCTTGGTGAAGTAATCCGAATAGCCGGCATCCAGGCATTCCTTCTCGAAGCCCTTCATCGCATTCGCGGTGAGGGCGATGATCGGGACCGCGCAACCCTGCGCGCGCAGCGCCTGGGTGGCGGCGAAGCCGTCCATGACCGGCATCTGCACGTCCATCAGGATCACGTCGTAGTCGTTGGCGGTCGCCATCTCGACGCCGATCTGGCCGTTGCCCGCTTCGTCCACCCGCAGGCCAAGGTCCTCCAGGACCAGGCGCACCAGCTCGCGGTTCTCGGGGCCGTCGTCGACCACCAGGATGCGCGCCGCCGGGAATTCCCAGGCGACTTTTCCGGCAGCGCTGGCATTCTCGGACGCAGCCAGCGCCTCCGATCCCTCGATCCATTCCGCATCCGCCACATCACCGGCGGGCAGGGTGACCTCGAAGCGACTGCCCTGCCCCGGCTCGCTGCTGACGGTGATATCGCCGCCCATGGCACGCGCGAACTTGCGGCTGATCGAAAGACCGAGGCCGGTGCCGCCGAACTTGCGCGTGATCGAGCTGTCCGCCTGCACGAAGTCCTCGAAGATGCGGCCCACCGCGTCCCGGCTCATGCCGATGCCGGTATCGCTGACGCTCAGACTGAGGCTCAGTTGTCCCTGCTTTTCCGACACCTTGATATCGACGTTTACTCCACCCAGATCGGTGAACTTGATGGCGTTGCCAACCAGGTTGGTCACGATCTGGCGCAGGCGCGACGGATCGGTTTGCAGCACCCGGGGCACCTGGCCATGCACCGCGAGGTCGAGCGCGATCGACTTCTCATGCGCCTTCACCCGCAGCACCTGGATCACCTCGTTGGTCACCGCGTAGGGATCGCACTCGATCGTCTCGAACTCGAAGCGCCCGGACTCCACCTTGGACAGGTCGAGGATGTCGTTGATCAGGTTGAGCAGGTGGCTGCCGCTGGAATAGATGGTCTCGAGATAACGCCGGTTTTCCTGCGCATCGCTCGAGAATCCGCGCCGCAGCAGGTCGGTGAAGCCGAGGATGGCATTCATCGGGGTACGGATCTCGTGACTCATATTCGCCAGGAAGGCGCTCTTGGCCTGGTTGGCGTCCTCCGCCTCCTGCTTGGAGCGCATCAGCTGCTGCTCCTGCTCCTCGAGCTTGGTGACGTCATCGAAACTGACCAGCACCCCGGCATATTTGCCGTTGCTGCCGAGGACCGGCGAACAGTTGATCATGAAGGTCAGGCAGCTCGCGTCCGACAGTGTCAGGCGAACCCGCTGGTTGATCTGCGCGCGACCCTGCTCGATCGCCATGCGCCAGGGCCGCTCGTCCTCACCCAGCGGGTCACCATCGGTGTTCGACCAGGCCAGCTGCGAGACGCGTTTGCCCAGGAGTTCCTCGGTGGATTGCCCCAGCAGATCACTGAAAGCGCGGTTGGCCAGCACGATCTGCTCCCTGGGGTCGAGCACCAGCAAACCTTCCGCCATGGTATCCAGCGCCGAGCGCACCCGCCCGGGAATCGCCTGCGAGGGATCGAGGTGCTTGAGCACCTTGCCCAGGTAGAAATAGAAAGAGAAGAAGCCGGAGACAATCGCAAACAGGACCAGCACCACCATGGGATCGTTGAACATCCCCCAGGCAAAGGTGCTGTCGAGTGGCTGATAGCGCATCTCGACATGACCCCAGGGCTTGGAGCCGGCCCAGATCGGAACCTTGACCTGGTTTTCGGTGGAGTACTCCGTATCGTCACGCTGCCAGTTCTGCTGGTGCCTGCCGATCTCCACGATCAGGCGGCCATCGGCGCGCCGCACGCCCGCCGAGAGCAGATCCTCGTTGCGCTTGACCAGTAGCTCCAGGTCGTTCTCCAGGCGACGCAGGTCCCTCCCGGTGATCAGGGCCGAGCTGTTGATCGCGAGCGCCTCTGCCAGGATCGCACGACCCTCGCGAATACTGCTGCGCTGATCCGGGATCAGCCCAAGAAAGCTCGCCACCAGCATGATGCTGGCGACCAGCCCGACCAGGCCGAGAGTGATGCGGATCTTGGCGTTCAGTTTCATGACCGCTTTACCGTCCCGGGTTCAGTGAGCGAGGGAAGCACCAACGACATCAAACGCCTCAACGCCTGGAAACCCGGTCGCCGCCGATCAGATCGGGGAGATAACCCTCGATCAGCAGACCGTCACTGCGCAGCGCCTCGCCCTCGAACTGAACCCGGCACTTGAGGCCTGCGGGAATCGCGCCGCCCGGATTGTCCATCACCAGGCGCACCCCGAAGGTGCCGCTGCTGGCGTCACCCATCGGATCGATTGCCGCCACCCTGGCCTGGTGGGTCTTGTCGGCGCTGAATTCGGGTGCCACGGTCGCGGTCATGCCCTGCTCGATACGGCCAAACAGATGCATCGGCAGGATGGCCTCGACATGCAGCGGATCGAGTTTGACCACGCGCACCAGCGGCTGGTCGTCGACGTATTCACCCGCATGCCGCAGGCGGGCCATGACCACGCCATCAATCGGACTGCGGATGACCCGTTGCTCCAGGGCGACCTGCGCGCGCGCCATTTCGAGTTCGGCAAGCTGCAAATCGTCTTTCGCCTGGCGCGCGCGCCACATCGACAGCTGCGCATCGCGCAGAGCGCGGTCACGATCCTGCTTGGAGGCGACTTTCTGCGCAGCGAGCGAACTCAGGCGTTTCTGGGTGCGCTGATCGATCTCCTTGGCCGCCTCGCGCAGCTTGACCTCGGTATCGGAGTTGGCACGAAAGCGCGCGATCTCCAGATTGGCCTGCTCGACGCGCGCATCCAGGGTCGCGATCACCTGCCCGGCGCTGACAGAATCGGCTCGATCCACCAGCACCTGCTGCAAAACGCCGCGTACCGGGCTGCCGACCTCGATTGTCTCGGAGGGGGTGACGATGCAGTCGAAACCGTCGTCCGAAGCCGCCAGGGCGTTGGCGGTGGGGCTACAAACGAACGCGGCGAACGCCAGCGCCCGAAGCAGGTTTTTCTCGCTCAGCATGGGGATACCTTTGTGCGGAAGTCGAAACCACATGTGGCACTTAGCGGCGTTTAACCGTACGACTTGAGTTGCCTTTGTGATTCAGCACATCAGAATTCCGGCGACAACGGCGAAATCGAGCGCCGCCACGGCTGTGATGGCCGTTGGGACGCGATCAGTGTGCAGGTGGGAGCGCGGCCAGGCTTCGGGCTGCAGCCGCCCCCGGGGGGAAGAGCGGGTCAGTTTTTCGGCGGCCGGGTGATCAGCGGCCAGGCGTCGTATTCTGCGTGGAAGGCAAGCAGTTCGCCGCGGTACTTCTCGTAGACATCGTCCACGTGCGAACAGCTGAACCCGGTCTCTTTCGCGACCCAATCCCTGGCGCGCTCGACCGCCCCCTTATGGTGATCGTTGTGCGCCCGCATCAGGACCATCTGCGCGATCGCCTTGTCCCGCACGCGGCCATCCTGGGCCTTGGAGCGATAAGCGATACCCTCGATATTCAGGGCCTCACCCGCGGTCACCTCTTCTTCCAGGATCCTGTGAAAACATTCGGCAAAGTATTTGAGCAGGTGCGGAGGCAGGGGCTCGCCACATTCGACGTGGTAGTAGAACTGCCAAAGCAGGTTCCTGGCCAGGTCCTTGTCACCGCGCTTGGCCTCTTCGATAAGACCGTGCATGAGATCGTCCTGCGCATGCGCCATCAGTTCGCCGCCGATGTCTTCGGTACTCATAGAAGTGGGTCCACTCGGGTTCGGTGTTTTTAATGATAGTCCAGCCATTCGCGAGCAAGCTCGCTCCTACGGTACAGTGCTTGGAACAACCGGGTCGCGTAGGAGCGGCCTTGGCCGCGAAGCGTTCGGCCAACGACCACGGGGCACGGCGAGGCACGAACCGCACCGCATCAATCACAGCAGTTCCGGTCGGATCATCCAGTTCATCTGCCAAGCACCCTCGGCGCCGCTCTCCAAGCAAACCACACTTCCCGGCCGATAGGCGGCTATAAGCCTTTCAGGATCTTCGGCAAGCAACTGAGACACCAGCTTCGCCATGAATGGCAGGTGGCCGACGAGCATCGCATCCCTACCCCCGGTCTTCTCCTGCCAGTCGACCAGGCGCGGATCGTCATTGGGATGGATTTGATCGTTGACCTCGAGTTCGACCAGCGGCGCCACCGTGGTTGCCAAAAGGTCCGCCGTCTGCGCCGCGCGCAACTTGCCGCTGTGGATTACGCGCTCGACCTCGATGCCCGCCCGCCCGAGAAAGGCGGCCAGCCGCTCGACATCCTCCATTCCCCGCTCCGTCAGCGGCCGGTCCGGATCGACGTCCTTTGGGTGGGCCTCGCCGTGCTGTACCAGGTAAAGTTTCATATCCCCCTCCGTTTTTGGAAAGCCTAGCGGACTAGGCCCGATGGCGACTCTCCCCCTGCGCGATCCCACCGGCGATCAGGTGAGCCGTGCGCAGCGGTTCCGGCAGCTTGCTGTTGCATGCAGAACGCTGGATGAGCGCCTCGGTATCACGCAGCGAGATGCCCGCGCGCTGCACATAGACACCGGCCACCGCCTCGATGGGACCGGCCTTCTGGATAAGCCCCCATTTGCGCTGACCACCGGGGACATGCTGCAGCAGGGCGCTTCGAATCGCTGCCATGTCCGGTTGCCGGCGGCTGACCGTGATCACCGGCAGCTGCAGCGCCTCGTGCGCGGCCGCCAGGTCCACCACATTGAAGCCCGCAAAGGTAATGCCCTGCAACAGCACCGCCTGCAGGTGGTCCCGATAGCGCGACCCGGATACCAGGCGCACGATGGTGCGGGTGGCATTGACCCCGTCACGGCGCACCTTGCCGCTGAGTACGCCTTCGAGGCGTGGGCCCGCATACACCGCCCCCACCAGCAACACGTCTCCCCGGTGGTTCGGGGGAAACGGGGCATCATCGAAACCGACGAGGTGGGAGATGCGTTGCGTCATGGCGCTGTTCGTCGCTCGTGGCCGGCCATCATCGCTAGCCGCCCGGGGTCAGGGAGTAGCGCCTGACCTCACAGTTCGGGATGGCAAGATCGCGCAACCGCCCATCCGGGACGCCACCCTCGAAACGGGCCACGAAAACCCTCAGGGTCTCTTCATGCGCCACTACCAGGATATTTTCCTGCGGCTGCTCGGCCAGCCAATCGACAAACCCCAGCACGCGTTGCTTGTGATCCAGCAGCGACTCGCCGCCGTTGACGCGTGCATGCAGCGGATCGTGCGCAATAGCATCGAAATAGGCCTCCACCGGGAGACCGTCAAAACCCGAACGGATGTCCGCGATATTCGGATGCACCTCGATGGGCAGGCCGTGGTACTGGTTTACCACCCCGGCGGTCTGGCGGGTGCGCGGCAAAGGCGAGGCAATGATGCGATCCAGGGCAACATCACGCAGACGCTCCGCTGCCGCCCGGGCCTGCTGCAGGCCGATATCGTTGAGGTGCACATCGACGTTCGGGTCGTCATTGCACAGCTCCAACTCGTTGTAGTTGGTGCGACCATGACGCATCGCGTAGAGGTTCATGGGTATGCGCCCCCTGTTGCTGAAAACAAAGCCTGCCGCTTGCCGGCACAAATGCCGACCCGAGAAAACGGACATCCGGATCGGTCGGCCATCCGGCCGACTACCCCCTTCCCAACCTTCCCCCTCGAGAGGGGGCAGGGGTAAAAAGACCATCCCACATCGGACATTCTAAAGCGTGCCGGTCCAGGCGCGACACTGCCGCCGGTGCTTTCAACCCGGCCGGGATTGCCAACGATCACCCGCTCGCCTAAGTTGAGCGCAATGAATCGCCCGGTCTTTTTTCGATACCTACTGCTTGTGCTGCTGCTCGCGGGTGGCGCCGAGGCCGCCCGCTACCCGATGCCGGCGCCGGGCAATGACCTGATCGGTCAGCCCCTGCTGGTCACGGCCAGCCGCAGTGAGACTCTGCTCGATATTGCGCGGGCGCATCGCACTGGGCAGGAAGAGATCCTGCTCGCCAACCCCGCAGTGGATCGCTGGCTGCCCAAAGAGGGCGATCCGGTGTGGATCCCGAACGAGTTCATCCTGCCGGAAGCACGGCGCAAGGGCCTGGTACTGAACCTGCCCGAGATGCGCATCTATCACTTTCACCCGGCGGTCGGCGATGCACCCGCGGTAGTGGACACCTACCCCGCCAGCATCGGCCGCATGGACTGGCGCACGCCGCTGGGCGAGACCCGCCTGATCCGCAAACAGCGCAATCCCAGCTGGTACCCGCCTGAATCGGTGAAACAGGAGGCCGTGGCCCAGGGCGAGCGCCTGCCCGATGTCATACCGCCGGGGCCCGACAATCCGCTTGGCGCCTACGCCCTGCGCCTGGGAGTACCCGGCTACCTGATCCACGGCACCAACAAGCCTTACGGGGTGGGCATGCGGGTCACCCACGGTTGCGTGCGGCTGCTGCCGGAGGATATCGAGGAACTGTTCGGGCGGGTGCGCGTCGGCACGCCGGTGCAGATACTGAATCAACCGGTGAAGACCGGCTGGCAGGATGGCGTGTTGTATGTCGAGGTGCACCCGCCCCTGGACGAAGATCACAGCGCGCAGACCGACCTGCTGCGCTTCACCCTCGAACGGGTCTACGCGGAACTCGAAAAACGGCCTGCCGTACTGGATGGCCAGGCCCTGCGCGAAGCTGTCCAACGGCCACTCGGCATCCCGGTGGCGGTATCCAGGCAAGGCGAGCCGGGCCGGCCGATCAACCACCCCTGGGGCCAGTGAGCGCCAACCGGCTCATCGGCGAAGCGTCATGCCGGCCGGCCCGGGATCACTTGTACATCGCTTTCTTGAACATGCGATCGATCTTGGCCTCGGTCTCCTCGGATTGCGCCTTGGCGCCGGCCGCGGTATCCATCGCCGAATCCGCACGCGACTGAGCGGCGGCCGCCGCTGACTTCGCAGCCGCGGCATCCGCTGCCGCCTTTTCCGCGATGGCGCGGACCTGATCCAGCTCGCCCCGCAGGTCGTCCTGCTGGGTAGTGGCGCAACCGAACAGCAGGCCGCTCGCAGCGATCAGTAGCAGGGATTTGATTGCGTTGATTTTCATCGATGACTCCTCCAGTTGGTGTACTACCTAATAGTAGTGGATGACGCCCGCTTGTCGCGCCAGCTTGGGTGCGGCCCGGGCGCTGCTCATTGGATCTCAACCCGCATCCCGACATGCACCCAGTTCAACAAGGTGTCGATCTGCTTGTCGGTGAGCGCGACACAACCCCTGGTCCAGTTCATCACCTCGTGCAGGTCCCGATCGGCGCGACCGAGGCCGTGAATACCGATCTGCCCGCCCAGCGCCGTGTGCTGGGGCGGGGTCGCGCCGCGGCGGTGCGCCGCCAGAATGGCCCGATGTTCAGCTTCATCGATCACACCGGCCCGGTATGCCTGCTCCGCCCGCCCCGCGTCGGGATAATCCAGCTGCAGGAAGCGATGGAAAGCCGCATCGCGGTCGATCCGGGTAATCCGGAATCGGCCGAGCGGGGTGGTGTGGTCGCCACGCCGCCTCGTCTCGCTGGTGCCGTAGCGCCCGATCGCCAGGTTGTGCAGAGTCAATTGCGGCGAGTCGCCGTGCATGACGCTCAGGGTCATTGCCCCGCTATCCACCCGCAGCCAGTGCTCGCTGTCCGCAACGGCCGTCGTGCCGAACGAGACGAGCAACAGGCAGACGAACAGCGTGAAGCCGAGCATCCGCTCGTTCATGAATTGGCGGGGTGGATTCAACGTGCTCGACTGTTTCATCAGGCCAGGTTGGATGCGATTGCATACTTCAACTGCGCGACCACCCGCCCCAGCTCATCGGCCAACGAAGCGGGGCCGCAAGCGGCAAAGATCCGCACCAGCTCCGAGTAGTACCAAAGGACGTCCTCGCGGCCCGCATTGAAGCGGTCCCAAAGCGATTCGCCATGCTGCCGATAGTCGGCCAGGATGGCGCGCGCGTTGTGCAGCTTGTCCGCACAGGAGACCAGGCGGGTTGCCTCATCGGCGCCGGGCAGGTGATCGAGATAGGCCTGCTTGCGCGCCTTCCAGGGCGGCTTCTCGGCCTCGAAGGTATCCGAGCAGGCAGCCACGATGTCACCGACCCGCTCGCCGAAGCGCGCCCGGATCTCGTTCAGGGTATCCAGCCCGCCCTGGTCTTCGGGGCCGTCGTGCAGCAGCGCGGCGATCGCCTCGTCCTCATCCCCGCCGGCCTCCATCACCAGGCTGGCCACCGCCAGCAGGTGCGAGACATAGGCGATATCGGTGCCCTTGCGCACCTGTCCGGCATGCAGCCGGGTTGCGTAGACAAGGGCCTCTTCGAAGCGTTTCGATAAGCTGGCCTTCATTAGGTTTCCTGGTTTGCCATTTCCGCCCCAATTCGCAGGGGCGGCCATGGCCGCGAATGTTCGCGAGCAAGCTCGCTCCTACGCCCGACCCGAATTCGTAGGAGCGGCCTTGGCCGCGAAGAACCCCGGTAACGGTTCAAAAAAATGCGCCTGTTCGCGAGCAAGCTCGCTCCTACGCCCAGCCGGAAATTGTAGGAGCGGCCTTGGCCGCGAAGAACCCCGGTAACGGTTCAAAAAAATGCGCCTGTTCGCGAGCAAGCTCGCTCCTACGCCCAGCCGGAAATTGTAGGAGCGGCCTTGGCCGCGAAGAACCCGGTCACGATTCAAAAAGGTGCCTGTTCGCGAGCCGGCTCAACCCACCGACCTACTTGCCCGCCCTTTTCACCAGCCCGCACCTTTCGGCCATCTCCTTGGACACTTTGCGCACATGGTCGTAATAGGTGTCGTAACGCTCGCGCAGGTGCTCGAACTCCAGGCTGTCGTCGGTCGCGGTGGCCAGCGCCGGCGCCGGTGGCAGCCAGTTATCGAACACCAGCGAATCGTTCTCGCCGGCCCGGATCTTCAGCTCCTTGGCATGCAGCCGGTACTGCTTGGTGCGGCGGTCGGTCTTGTTCAGAATCAGGCCGACCAGCTTGGGCTCTTGCCTGCCCGCCTGCCGGGCCGCGCCCTGGGCATCCCGGATGATGTTGAAGGTCTTCTCCAGCGCATTCAGGGTGATCTTGGAAGGCTCGGTCGGCGTGACGATGAAATCAGCGGTGCTCAAGGCCGCCATCGGCAGAAAGTTTCTGCGGTCGATATTCGCAGGAAGATCCAGGAGCACGATATCGAACGCCTTCTCCAGCAGCGGTCGCAGGCGCTCGAACCAGGCAATGACAATCCGGTCGCGGTATTTCTCTTCCAGTCTCAAGGAGGCATCACCGTCGGTGGGCATCACCCACAACTGGCCCAGCGGTATCTTGCGCGCACCGGTGGTCTTTTCGCGGCGGGTGATCAAAAAGTCCGAGAGTGATGGCTTCTTTCCCTGGATAAGCAGCTGCAACAGGCCGTCCACGGTAAGGCCGTCTTTCTGGTAGTGCTCTACCGCCGTCTGGCCGACCAGTGCCGTCGCACTCGAATTCTGCGCATCCAGATCGATGACCAGGATACGAGCCCTGCGGTCCTTTATGGTCACGCTGGTCGAGGAAAAGAAATCAGCCAGCAACAGGGTCAAGGTCGACTTGCCGACGCCACCCTTGTTATTGAATACCGCGACGGACCTCATCTCAGCTCTCCCTAATGTTTTTGTCTGCCCGATTAACAGCAATGTAGCAGGAAGCCAAGCCAGTCGATAAGGGCTTCACACACCGAATTCGCAGCAGCGGCCCTGGCCGCGAATGTTCGCGAGCAAGCTCGCTCCTACGGGATACAAAGGCGCGCTGCCCGAAAAACGCCCAGCCCGCGTAGGAGCGGCCTTGGCCGCGAAGAACCCCGCAAAGGGTTTTGAAAAGGCATCTGTTCGCGAGCAAGCTCGCTCCGGGACACGAGGGCGCGCTGCCCGAAAAATGCCCGCCCCGCGTAGCAGCGGCCTTCCTTGGCCGCGAAGAACCCCGCACAGGGTTCTGAAAATGCGCCTGTTCGCGAGCAAGCTCGCTCCTACGGGACACAAAGGCGCGCTGCCCGAAAAATACCCGGCCCGCGTAGGAGCGGCCTTGGCCGCGAAGAACCCTGCACAGGGTTCTGAAAACACGTCTGTTCGCGAGCAAGCTCGCTCCTGTACACGGCCGCCAAGCGAGGGGCGCCGCCCGGTTGCCATCGACGGGCAATGCAGCGTAGCCAATCATGAATCCAGTTGCGCGATCGCGCGCATGCGTCGGATCAAGCCAGGCAGGCGTGCCTGACTCGCTGCATCGCCGGGCAACTGCCCAGGCAAGGCATCCAGAAAGTCACTTGTACCCAACAGGCTATTCATTTCACCGGCGATATAGGACCGCAATTGCTCATCCACGGCCCTGATCTCATCGACCAGTTCCGGGCGCCCATCGATCACGGTAATCAGGTCCTCGAGGTCATGGCTTGCCAGAAAATCGTTTCGGCCACGCCCATGAAATGCCTCGAGCTTCGTCGCCAGGAATAGCGGCGCGGTAACGAGACGAATCACCTGGCCATTCGACAGCCCGATTGGCGGAGCCGTCTCCACGACCAACGGATACCATCGATTGTGAAAGCCAAGGATACCCGGCTCACTGGGCATCAGGTCCAAAACCATGCCATCCATGACCCAACGACAAATTGGCGCATCATCCGACAGGTCGTGCCTGAAACCACGCGCCTCGATGGCACGCTCGATCGCATGGTAATCGGCGATGGTGACAACATGCGCAACGACATCCACATCCATGGTGGGCCGTATCGCTTGAGCGCGCTGGGCAGTTACCAGCAACCCTGTCGCACAGCCGCCGACAAATACCAGTGAGTCGCACAATTCCCCCAGCGCTTGCGCAATTGGCAACAGTATTTTCAGGTTCGGGTCATCCATGACCATATCCTCCTTCAGGACAAACGTTCTTCAAGAAATTTGGCTGCCAGCTCCCGCTCCCTCGCCTGCCCTGAACGCAAGGCATCGAACAAAGCCAGCAGCTCGTACAGGCCGGGATCATCCATCGCGGCGATTGGCAGATGTCTATATAAAGGAAGCAACCCCAGTCCCCTGGTCGTTCCTTCGGGATGCGGCCAGACCAGCGGCGGTTCCTGCGTCGCCACAATTTCGTCCTTCAATGGTGCAACGCTATGCGCCGTGGGGAAACCGATGGTCATCCCGCCGCGCACGGCAGGATAGGCATAAGGCGCCCCGAAGATCACGAACGACCGTAATGCCGCCATCACCGGTCGCGGCGGCCCTTCGATCTCCGCCACCAGCCGCGCGGCCATCAGGCGCTGGACGGCGGCATGCGCCTCAAAACGCGACAGGCGCATGGCGTCAGCCAAGCTGGCATACGGCAGCCACTCGCCATTCAAGGCGACCAACTTCAAAGCAATCGCGAGATCCTGAGGTTTGAGGACCCATTGCCGGTTGCTGGCCCTTTTCATGGCCACTGAGTTTTCAGGTGATCTGGCTTGGTCCATATGCTGTATGCATATAGCATATAATCGACGGGGCGACCAGGATCGCCATACTCAACCGCATGCGGCTTATCCCTGGATCAGGGGAAATTCACCCTTTCCTCTCCAACTGCCCCCGCATCGTCCGCGTCGGCCGAATGAACTTCCCCTCACCGTCGTTGGCCGCCCGTTGAGACGCATCGAACCCTCGTGGAGGATCGAAACCCCGATTCTCAGGAACCGCCTCGGCCACGAAGAATCCTGGTCACGGCTCAAAAAAGGCACCTGTTCGCGAGCAAGCTCGCTCCTACGGGACACGAAGGCGCGTAGGAAGAAAAAGCCCGGCCCGCGTAGCAGCGGCCTTGGCCGCGAATGTTCGCGAGCAAGCTCGCTCCTACGAGACATGAAGGCGCGCTGCCCGAAAAACCTTCGGCCCGCGTAGGAGCGGCCTTGGCCGCGAAGAACCCCGCACAGGGTTCTGAAAATACGTCTGTTCGCGAACAAGCTCGCTCCTGCAAACCGAGGAATTCAAAACCCTCTGTCCCGTTTCAGACGGCTACCGGTGCTCGCCTGTTATCAACGCCCTGTCGAGCAGAGCGCGACTGTCGGGGTTCTCCAAGACCTCGTGCGCGATGATCAGCCCGGTCGCGGACCAGACCTGGAAGAAATTCGCCCGACGCCCGATCAGGTCGCCCAACCGCCCATCGTAGTACTCGGGCCAATTGTCCTGCGCCAGCCGCTTCTTGGTGATATCCAGGGCCTGCTCGGCCAGTTCCATTCGACCCACGCGTACGGCGGCGGTCACGAACGGCCACAGCAGTACCGGCCAGTTGCCACCGTTGTGGTAGGAGTAAGGCACGTTCTTTGGATCACTGCCGGTCGAGAAGCGCCATTTATCACCGACCATTGCCGGAAACAGTATCTTCACCGGCATCTCGCCGACCAGCGCGTCCCAGTGTTTCAGATACAGGTTCATGATGCTCTGGGCCTGGCCGCCGCTGGCGATGCCGAACAGGATCGACAGCAGGTTGCCCTGGGCAAAGAACCGGAAATCGATCCGCCCCGGCCCGACGTTACCGACAAAATAACCGCTGCGCGCATTGAGCCAGCCATCCATCCAGCCGGGGATGCTCTCCGGGTAGACGTTCAGCTTGTTGACCACGTCGCGACCGAACTGCTCTGATTCGAAACGGTGCATCTGGTTGAACCGTTGGCGGTCGATCCAGTAGTAATGCTGCAGATGCTCCAGCAGGGCATCGCTGAGTGCAGAGAGGTCACTGACGAGCTTGTTGTTACGTTCGCTGCTGACCAGGAGTTCGCGGGCTGCCAGCAGCATGCCGTAGTACAAGGCCTGGATCTCGAGCGGATACCCGTAGACCGCCATGCGCCGGTCGATCATAAAGGCCGCATCGGGCACCAGCAGGGTGGGCGAAGATTCGAAGCGTTCGCGCAGGTAAAGGTCGAGGATATTCGAGATGCATCGCTGCACATCCTCGCGCGCCGCGAATTCATCATCGCCCGAGGCAACCACATAGGCGCGCAGGAGAATCATCCACCACAGCGCCGAATCGACCGGCGTGACACGCCCTATGGCGCGATCGCCAAAATCGGTGATCACCTGCTCCTCTTCGCCCTGCCCGACCACGTGGAAACTCGCCGGCATCAGGCCCATCGAACGCTTGTGGCCCTGCATGACCTGTTGGTGGCCGCTCAGGTCCATGACCGTCTCGAGAAAATTGCGCACAATCTCTTGCCGACCACTCATCAGGAACGCCAGCGCGGAGGGTACAAAATCCCTGACGAAGCACTCGTTGTAGTTGGCAGCAACCACCCGGTCGTCGCACGCGGCCGCTGTCCCCACCGGTCTGCCACGGTGATAGATCAACGAGCGTTCCAGCAAATCATAGGCGGACTGAATGGATGGCTCAGGCATTGCGATCCCTTGGCTCGACAGGACATCAGGCGGGTAAAGATGATTGAATCATTATGCACAGATCCGGTTGCCAGCGGACACCGGTGAGGCCATCGCATGCAATTGACAGCGACCGGGTTTAGCCCGGTTCAGGACTGCCATTGGCGGAAGCGACAGCGCGTCGCCCGGCCCGCAATAAATACCGTTCGCGAGCAAGCTCGCTCCTACCCCCGTCTCGTCTTTCGTAGGAGCGGCCTCGGCCGCGAAAGAATCTGCCTCGGGCCGCCCGGCAGTTCCCATTCACGTCAATCACCCCAACGGCTCGCAGCTATCCGCATCCCACACTTCCTCCGCCCAGGCGTCGGCCATGTCGCTGTCGATCTCGCCAACCTGGAACAGGTAGGCCCAGCGGAACTGGCCGTTGTCGGCCTGGCCACGCCACCACTCCACGATCGCCTCGTGTACGCCCTCCTGCACCGGTGTGTCGGCATCGAAATACCCGATGGCCTCGTCGGTATAGCCGTGCACGTCGGGCGAGTCCTGCGAGGCGGTCACGACATAGCGGTCGAACCCGGGCAGGTAGGCGACGTTGTAGGACTCGGGCCAGCTGAATCCAGGGCCGGAGTCGGCCCAGTTGATCATGAACAGGAAGCGCGGCAGCAGCTCGACCGTCCCCTCGCGACGCGGGCTGTACTGGCGCGCGAAGTCGATGTGGCCATCGTTGCGCATCGCCGCCCATTGCGGCAGCCGGTCCTGGACCTGGGACAGCAGCAGGCGTGCAACCGCATTCGACAGCGCGTTGTCATCGCTATAGCCCAGCACGCTGTGCCGCAGGCGGATGTGGCCATTCAGGCCCTCCGCGTCTTCTTCATCCGCTTCGTCCGCCTCACCGGCGTCGGCGTCCTGGTAATCGAGCACCAGGCCCTGCAGCGGGTCCGGCCGCGCCAGCTCCAGCCAGTCGAACAGGATGGCCAGTTCGGTGTCGTCGTAGATGGCGCGCAGTTGCGCGATGTCCATGATGGGTGATTCGTGGCTCATGTCGTTCTCCTGCCCCAAGGTTGAGAATCAAGCAGAAAGGCCGTGGGGCGACGACGCTCACGCTTTAGCAGCACTTGGTATCCCGCCCGCAAGCTATCAGCTCAAATCGGCGGCGTGTGGTTGGATGGTTCAGGCGGTGCTGGATGCGATCTCCTGCTCGAGGTGCTCGACCACCCGCGCCAGTTCGTCGGCCAAGGCGTCGGGGCCGTAGGCGCCGAAGATCCCGGCCAGCTCGGTGTAGTACCACAGGATGTCCTCGCGGCCCCCGTTGAAGCGGTCCCACAACGACTCGCCGTGACGCCGGTAGTCGGCCAGGATGGCGCGCCCGTTGTGCAGCTTGTCCGCGCAGGAGATCAGCCGGGTGGCCTCGTCCGCTGCCTGCAGGTGATCGAGGTAGGCCTGCTTGCGCGCCTTCCAGGGCGGCTTCTCCGCCTCGAAGGTATCCGAGCAGGCGGCCACGATGTCAGCGACCCGCTCGCCGAAGCGCGCCCGGATCTCGTCCAAGGTATCCAGCCCGCCCTGGTCCTCGGGGCCGTCGTGCAGCAGCGCAGCAATGGCCTCGTCCTCGCCGCCGCCGGCCTCCATCACCAGGCTGGCCACCGCCAGCAGGTGCGAGACATAGGGAATGTCGGTGCCCTTGCGCAACTGCGTGGCGTGCAGCCGTGTTGCGTACACCAGGGCCTCTTCGAAACGTTGTGTCAGCTTGGGTTCCATTCTCTTTCTCCTTTATCGATCAATCCGTCATACCCGTTCGCGCAGCTGCTCTACCCGGTCCAGCCGCTCCCAGGTGAAGCCGTCTTGCTCGCGCCCGAAGTGCCCGAAGGCGGCGGTTGCGGCATACACCGGTCGGCGCAGGTCGAGGTCACGGATGATGCCGGCGGGGGTGAGGTCGAACACCTCGGGCACGACGGCCTCCAGGCGCGCCTCGGGTACGTTTGCGGTGCCGTGCGCATCCACCCGGATCGAGACCGGCTCGGGGCGGCCGATGGCATAGGCCAGCTGCACCGTGGCGCGCCGCGCCAGGCCGGCGGCCACCAAGTGTTTGGCCACCCAGCGGGCGGCGTAGGCCGCGGAACGGTCGACCTTGGTCGGGTCCTTGCCCGAGAAGGCCCCGCCCCCGTGCGGGCAGCTGCCGCCATAGGTGTCGACCACGATCTTGCGCCCGGTCAGGCCGGTGTCCGCATGCGGCCCACCGTCCTCGAAGCGGCCGGCCGGGTTGACCAGGTAGCGCATCTCCGGGCCGCGCAGTTCGGCCGGGATCACCGGCTCGACCGCGCGGGCGACGACCTCGCGCTCGATGGCCGCATCCGACAGGTCAGACTGCAGCTGGGTTGAGAGCACCACGGTATCGACCGCCAGCGGCCGGTCGTCGCGGTAGCGGACCGTGACCTGGGCCTTGGCATCCGGGCGCAGCCACGGCAGTTCACCGTTGCGGCGCAGCAGCTGTTGCCGCCGCATGAGCTGGTGCGCCAACTGGATGGGCAATGGCATCAGTTCCGGTGTCTCGTCGCAGGCATAGCCGAACATCAGGCCCTGGTCGCCCGCGCCGATCACCCCGGGCGCCCGGTCGACGCCGCCCGCGATCTGCGCCGACTGGGCATGCACCCACAGCAGTACCTCGCAGGTATCCGGATCGATGCCACGGAAGTGCGCGTTGTAGCCGGTCTGGCGCAGCACGCCGCGCACGATGCCGTCGAGCTCATCGCGCACCTGCGCGAAGGCCTCGGCAGAACGCAGACGGAACTCCCCGGCGACCACGACCAGGTTGTCGGCGAGCAGGGTCTCGCACGCAACCCGCGCATTGGGGTCGAGCGACAGGCAACGGTCCAGTACCGTGTCCGAGATACGGTCGGCGAGCTTGTCCGGGTGGCCGTCGGAGACGGATTCGGAGGTGAAGAGGTAGGTGTTGCTCATGTGCTGTCTCCAGAAAAATCCCATGGGTTGACCGGCTGGCGCCGGTCCGGGATTCGGAGACCTGGTCAGCCGCTTTAGCCGTACTTGTATCCCGCCCGCAAGTTGGTACTTAAATCGGCGGTCGCCCGGATTCCGGGCATGAAAAAACCCGCTCAGCTGGCGCTAAAGCAGGTTCCGTGGAATCGCTTTAGCTGCATTTATTACGCGCCCGCAAGCTGAGCTCAAATCGGCGCACATCCAAAGTATACGCTTTGTGGCCTTCTGATCAAGCCCTCTATACCGATCGGGTCCGCAGCATAAATCCGGGTCGGCCGGCCATGATCGGTCGGGTAACATAGCGGCTGACAACCTACCGATGAAGACCACGATGTCGCAGTCCCAGGCACCTCGGATCCGCCAGATCCCCACCGCCGCCGCCACCACGCGCGCAAACCGCATGGCCAAAGCGGACCTGCACGATGCGGTCGCTGGCCAGCCGCGTTTAGATGCGGTCATGCAGATGCAGTTTGCCGTATAGACCTTCGAACCCATGCCCCGCAAGCAGGTGGGCGCGATCGTGATGGAGATCGCCCTACTCGGCCAGAACGGTCTTGCGATCCTAAG
Organism: Gammaproteobacteria bacterium Milos-ODIII6; assembly: GCA_029228645.1. Lineage (GTDB taxonomy): Bacteria > Pseudomonadota > Gammaproteobacteria > Chromatiales > Chromatiaceae > MONJU. The sequence goes on along the minus strand of JAPTHR010000003.1, from coordinate 362,051 downwards.
CGCCCCGGAGCAACGCGCAGAGCGCGTGTGAGGCTTGGATAAGTAAGTGGCTGAATATCCAAAGCAAGGTCCTGGTGGAAATTGACTTCCTTTCAAGGTGTGGGATTATTGGGACAAAGATTGGATAACAGGCAAGCCATATTCAAGACCACGCAAACCGAGACCGGGCAGTAAGGCCGACCAAGCAATTAAATTGGGGTGAGCATAACATTTACTCAGACTGGGCTATAGACGAGGCCGAACCATTCACGACCAATCAAGACTATCCACCGATATCCGGTCGTTATCCCATGTAAACGCGAATGCTTCGCTCGCCATCGCACCTTTGAGGCCTTTCTCACTGTAGATGTCAGGAACGGGTTTCTCATGGATCTCGAAGACGCAAAAAGAATTGTCGCTTTGTTAGCGAATGGAACAGACCCCTCTACAGGTGAAGTATTACCCGAGGACAGTCCCTACAACTCTCCGGTCGTAATACGTGCCTTATTTACATTGCTCATAAACGTGCAAACCGGGAAGAAAGCAGGCACGCCCTCAGTGAACGAACCGCAAGAAATATGTACCACAGGCGGCAAACCGAGGAACAGTGGCCTACCTTGGTCAGAAGATCTAAAAAAACAGTTGTCAGAGAAATTTCTCGCCGGACATTCAATATTCGATCTAGCCAAAGAGTTCGAACGCACAGAAGGCGCAATTCGTTCGGAGCTCCTTCATCAAGGTTTGATCAAAAAAAAAGCATACTAAGCTGGGAAATTTGCCAAATTGATCTCCGCTTTACTAATCACACGTACCCCAGTAGAGGAAATAGAGGCCACTGTAATGAGTATCGCGAATACAGGAGCTCAAAAAGGATTTAATCCCAGACGCCAAGTCTCTCAAACTCAAGAGTTGCATTATTACACTTAGGGCATAAACAATTCTTAATTACTTTAGTAAAACCCATCGGGTCATTAAGAAATGGGTTCCTATAAATACGGAGATTTCTATTTTTTGCATTTTCTCTACTCATAGTCTCAATAGCTTCGATCTTTGGGTTGTAGGCTATTACCTCCTCGCTCCCCGCATCCCAGCTCAATCCCATCACCCCCGGGGCTACCACACCCCTCATTCCACAGCAACAACTGTATCGAATAATGTCTCCGGGCATGGATTCCTCTCACATCGATAAGGAAATTATCATTGGCATTTAATAATTGGCAACGACTAATCTATTAAATCTGGATTAGTGAGAAATAATGACAACAAAACACCAATATCATGTAACTTTGCGGAAAATGCGCTGTACTATATCGGTCAGGATCGATGAACCCAATATCTGAATAAATGGGGTCAACAGCAATGCCGTTTAGATAAGCATCAACTCACTGATTACAAAGTTCTTTTGTAAGCCATATGGTGCAGCCGCTTGTTGAATTTCGTCAAATGCCTAGGCGTCGAGCGCCCTGGCCTGAAGGCTTCATGGGATAACGCCATCAACTGAACGAGTTTTTTCACATATTGAACGAGCGCTTTGCCGGACAATGTCCACAAGGCAACGCCGTACTGCTTCATTTTGGCGAATGCTTGGGCAAAGTTGATCAGGTAGTCTCCCTTCTCGTTTGATCTGGAATCACCTTTTTGCTGTCGCAGCTTTTTTCACCCGGCCAACGCCAAGGCGGCGGTCAGATTGCTGGCCAATACGGTGGCATGGAAATCTTTCAGCACGGCCTCTACGGACTTGCCAGATACCGCTTCCACTTCCTGTTGATACTTGGCGCGCCGGAAGTACGTCTCCACGCCCTAACGCAAATGGTAGAGGCCCTTGAACAGCCTTGCCGAATAGCATTTGCTGTCAACAAGATTGGTGACGAGCACTTCGACTTCGTTCGGCAAATCGACACGTATCAAACGCAGTGTGATCGGCGAAACTCTCCAGAACCAATTAAGAAGGTCAACGAGCAAATTGAAGGCCTGCGCGATCATTCGCCCATTGGCAATTTAGTCACCATTTACAAAGGCTACCGTATCGGCTACTTTAAACTCGGCCGAAATCCTCTAGTCACTACGAGTCTGACAAGTCAGCTCATGCTTGGCGCATCGCCAAGCTAGTTATGTTTCTGACCCTACTTCGATGCGGGGCCGGCTACTGTCGTAGCCTTCAAGGTAGAGGAAAGTAGGCCATTTTCTTCAAAGCCACACTTTTGGGTAAGATGAATTTTTTCGTAGGAGAACATTACTCCTTAGGCTTGGACTTTACCAAGTCATCTTCGGTTCGCGAAAATCTGCCAATAATCAGCACGGCAAGCGAGCTCGCGGCATTCTTGTGTATCTCACCAAACCAATTAAGGTGGTTGTGTTTTCACAAGCGATTGACGACCGTCGATCACTATTACAGATTTATTTTGACCAGCAATTCCGGGAAAAAGCGTCTCATTGCAACTCCAAAACCGCTTATGAAGCGCTGTCAAACGAGGCTCAATGAACACTTGCTATCGGCAGCCTCAGTTCATGAAAAAGCATGTGCGTATGTAAGCGGAAAATCAATAAAAGATGCCGCGCTGCCACATTGCAACAAGGACATAGTTTTGCGATTCGACATCGCCAACTTTTTTCACAACGTATCATTTTCTCATGTAAAAGCGATTTTCAGAAACTTAGGATATAATGAAGGAGTAGCTACTTTATTATCATTACTATGCACTACGCCGCATGTAAGGAAGCGGCATTGGGATCTTCAAGATTATTATTTTTGTTCTATTGAACGACATTTGCCACAAGGCGCACCTACTTCTCCAACGCTGTCTAATTGCGCCATGAAAACTACAGACTCGATATTGGCTAAAATAGCAGCCAAAGCGGGTGGAGAGTACACTAGATATGCAGATGACATATTTATTTCGTTGCCCGATAAAAGCAAAGTTGGATATTGTATATCTGGCGTTCGCCATGCCTTAGATCTCTCCGGCTTTAAGCTCAATCATAGGAAGTTTAGGGTTATGAGCCGATCACGCAGACAGCTAGTGGTGGGACTAACAGTAAATAATAGAGCAAATATTACAAGATCTTACCGGCGTCGATTTCGGGCTTTTTTACATCAATGCGAGAAATATTGCGTCTACAACTATGCCGCAGAGTATATACGCGGAGTACTAAGCCACGTGCATTCAGTAAACCCCTATCATGAAAATAAATATAAACAAGATTTTCCTTGGATCGAGCATTTACCAAAAACCAGCTGGGGCTGCCTTCCAAAATATGAACCAAAAAGTATTGGCGTAGCGGCGGATGGGGGAATAGTGGCTTGGTCTACGGTTCATAAGCGCGTGGTCTCATTGGAAAGCGGAGCACCTCACAGCAAACCTAGAACGATAGTACGGGATCCTCAACTACGAAAGGCGATTCTTCGTAAATATCAACGGCAAGTCGAGCTTTTGGCCTAGCAAGCGCAAAAAAACTCCGCCTCAAAAATATCAGAACATCGTATGTAAAACTCACAGATGGTCCTGGCAATCTGGCCTACTCGCCACAAAGTGCGTAGCCTCGGAAGCCATGCATAACTAAGAATCTTATAGCATAACCCATTGGTTTTAATATACTAATTGGTGAGATGCCCGTTACACTTTGCCTCACTGTGAACAACAACGCTGAACTATATTCGGCGAAAATTCGGCGCTCAAATCGTTCAACGAACACGGATTCCAGGTGGAAGTATTTTCAATCCCCGCCCCCGCATGGGGGGCGACCTAGGCCGCCCAAGCCACTGCCTCACGCTGCGTTTGGCTTCATCCGCGCCCCAGCGAAGACGCCCTGCCGATGCTGGAGGCGCTCTACGGCATGCTGGATGACGCGGACATCGCGTACAACTACGGTGTGTGCCTGAGCGAACTGAGGCGTATCGAGGAATGCATTGCGCCACTCGAACACTGCCTGGCACTCGATCCCGAGTATGCCAACGCGGCCGTCACGCTCGGCGTGGCCCTGGCGCGGCAGGAGCGCCTGGCCGATGCACAGGCACCCCTGGAGCGGGCGGTCAAACTCGAACCCGAAAACACCTTCGCACTGCGCAACCTGGGGGCCGTGCTCGCCCGCCAGGACAAGTTCGAGGAGGCCCTGCCATGGTTCCGCAAAGCAGTGTCACTCGACAGCGAACACCCGGAGGGGCTTTACAACCTGGCCCAGTGTCTGGAGCAACTCGGTGAAGCGCACTGGCCCGAGGCGCGGACGCTGTACGAACAGCTCATCAAGGGTTACCCCGGGCATCCCATTGCTGACGCCGCCACCACGCGCGCCAACCGCATGGCGAACGCAAACCTGCACGATGCGGTCGCTGGCCAGCCGCGCATGGATGCGGTGATGCAGATGCAGTTTGCCATGCAGACCTTCGAGCCCATGCCACGCGAGCAGGTGGGCGCGATCGTGATGGAGATCGCCAAACTCGGCCAGAACGGGCTTGCGATCAACGACCCCGACAAACGCTATACCCTCGAGACCCTTCCGGGTGATTTCTCGGGACTGCAACTGCTGTCGCTGATGCACGTCGGGCTCAAGCAGTTCGACCCCAGCGCAGACACCGGCAGCGGCCTGGACCGCGAATACGAGATCGCCAAGGGCATGCGGTAACGCACCATATCCAGCATTCCCACAGCCTACCGCGAGATCATCGACCCGCTCGTCGACCACGCCAGGAAACTGGCCGAACAGGGCGAGCCGCTCGAGGCCCTGGCCTTCGTCGGCAACCTGACCACCAAGAAACTGACGGCGGTCCCGCTCACCCCGACCAGCGAGCAGGCCAAGGACGCCGCAGCAGAACGCATCCGTCAGACCGCGCACGAACATGCGGCGGACTTCGTGTTCATCGTGATGGAGGCCTGGTCACTGCCGCCTAAGAAGATCAAGCGCATGGACGAGATCATCGAACGTTACGGCTCGATCGGCGCCTCGCCCTACCGTATCGACATCGCCTCCTTCTCGCTGGAGAGCCGCTACGGCATCTGGGTCGCGCAGGTACCCTTCCGGCCCAAGTCCGGGTCCAAAAAAAAGCGCACCTTCGGCGAGCAGGAGTTCAGGCTGTTCACCGAGGCGGAGGGGCGGTTTGTGGATTTGTTGCCGGTGAAGGACGGGGAGGACAGGCCGGTGGGGTTGCATTAAGGGTTAAGAGCCGCATACGAATTGTGTTGGTCATCCCTAAAAACAGCGCCAAAAGCGTACTAATCATCAATCCAAAATCAATTCTGCGTTTTGCTGCCCTTTCTCGTACTAACGGTCAGCCTCAGATGGTGCTACGTCCCATATACAAGCTCTGGCATGACCACCTCCCATTGATCACACTTGATCCGAGACTGGTACTCCGACGCGCTGTCTCCCCGGTAGCGTTGAATTATGGCGCCAACACGTATGCTCTTTAAAGTCATACCCCTTGGCGGCTTGAATGACTTAGCCAGTCGCCCTATGAGCCTTCCCTGCCGATCCGATAGATCCCAACGGCTGCCGTTCGCCTGCAACTGAAGTGCATCGCCCGGTTCCACAGCTGCGATAGTCGCATGGACCGAGTGGTCACAGGAAAACCGTCCCGCAAATCCAATATCGATATCTTTCAACGTCAAGCGAAGATAACGCCTGTCGAGGCCTTTCTGGTCATGATCGACGCCCTCAAGCACTACTCGTTCAATAAATGGCTCGGAACCAGTGTCCAAGGCATCGAGGAAAGGATGTACTCTAGAGGAACTCAGCAACGACAACGTCTGTTTCGCACGACTCATGGCAACGTAGTAGAGGCGGCGTGAAGCATCCCGATCTTCCCCCTTACCGATCTTCTCCCACCCACCATCCAGTACGACGACATGATAGAATTCCAACCCCTTGGCTCGATGGGCAGTGAGCAACAATAACCCCGTCTGCCTGCGCCGAATCTCCCTGCCCCACTCGACCAGCCACTCAACGAAATGCTTTACCGGTATCTCGGCCTCCCCAACCTCCAGGCTCAGCGCTTCGACCACCTCCCCGAGCTGCTCCCACCAGGGTCCCGAACCCTGCGACTGAAGCCACTCTCGAATACTGGCGATACCCGTGAGGTGGGAACCACGGCTTTCCATCCAGTCCATCAACTGGCGCGTTTCCCGCAGACGCCACATCGGTGGCGGCTGTTCATCCGCCATCTGCACCGGAACCCCCTCCCGCTCACAGTAACTGCGAACCGGCTCCAGAAACTTCCATTCCCGAGCGATGACAGCGACGTTCGACCAATCCCAGTCCGCGTCCAACGCCGCTTTGCGTTCCAACTCCTTCATGGCCACCACGGCCTGGCTTATCGGGCTGTTTTCCGAGCGCAAGATCTGAACACACCCTTTCGAGACCGGATCCAGCGCCTCCCAATCGCCACCTGCAGGCGCTTTTTCGCGCGCACGGTCCACGGTAATCGGGTGGGCCGCCTTCATCCGATTAGCCGCGATCTCAATCACCTGGTTTGCCGCATCGATAATGTTGCGTGCCGATCGATAGTTTTCGGTGAGATAGCTGGGTTTGGCTGAATAGTCTTGCTCGAATCGACGGATGTATTCGACAGAGGCCCCATTGAAGGCGTAGATATTCTGGTCATCATCACCCACGGCAAACAAACTCAGTCGACCGTCGGGATCATTCAGTGTCCTTCCTGCCAACGCAGAGATCAGTTCATACTGCTCGAGGGCCACATCCTGGTATTCATCGACGAGAATCCACCGGAAACCTGCGAGCAGCTGCTCTCGCTGCGCGTCGGCTTCATCCGGCTCCAAGCCCTCACCTTTCAGCAGTGCGATGGCTTGCCTGAGAATGTCGTCAAAGGTATCGGTGTCGGTACCACGCCCGACAAGGCTCGCCCCCACCATTCGCATGGCGAGTGCATGGCAGGTCAGTACCGTGACGCCCTTGGCATCGTCCCCTATCAGTGACACAAGGCGGCGGCGAATCTCAACAGCCGCATGACGGTTGTAAGCGAGCGCCAATATCCCCCTCGGATTCTCGCGTCGCACCCGGACCAGGTAAGCAATACGATGCACCAGGACCCGGGTCTTGCCCGATCCAGGGCCGGCAAGCACGAGAACGTTCGTTTGCTCACGCTCGTCCGCCACTATTCGCTGTTGGACCGGATTGTTGAGCTCATCGACAATGCGTCGCCAGGATTCCGGCGTCGTTTGCATGCTCAGTTCTTTTCCACGATCCGGTAGCCAGCGCCTGACGAATTCACCTTGCGGCATGCTGAAGTAGTCCATCGCCAGGTGAAGGGCATCCGCCATGGCCTTCAACGCACGTTGGGCATACTCCGCCATCACATGGATCTGGAGTACCTGTTCCTCATAGTGATCTTTGAGGGGAACGAAATCGGCCTTCAGAAATCCCCGTTTTTCGTCCGACAGGTTAATCGTCATGGCCGGTCGGAAGACCGCCATGCCTTTATTGAGACGGATCACCTCCTGCTCATGCAGCCAGAGCAACGCGTAGTCGATGAGTTTCGCCGGATCCCTGATGTTGGCCGAGCGCAAGGTGAGGTCTTCATCGATCGCCTGGCGCAGCTTGCCCAGGGTAGTTTCAGCCAGTAGATCATTGCCTCTGGCACCCTCCGGCAACGTGGACAACAGCTGGTTCAGCAAGGCTGCCGCGCCAGTTCGACGCAACTTTGCCGTCGTGTCGAGGTCTCGCCAATCCCGTTGCAAGGTGACCTGGACCGTCTCTCGATCGAGCTTCTTGAGGCGGATACTGCCCAAGCCGCCGGCATCGCTTCGGCCATCCATCGAGAGGCTTCGGAGCAGCCGCCAGACTCTCTCCGGCAGTGCGTCTTGGTGTCCTTGGTCCTTTAGACGTTGCGTCGCCTGACGAAGATGGAGGACCGACGCCTCGCCCTTGCTCAAGTCCGGTGCGTCCTGACGCATCAAGCCGATCAACTCCGATTCAAGCCCTTCGGCGTCTTCGAACCGGTTCTTCGATGATCTCGCCACACCATGATGTACATAGGCGGTCAGCGCCGTATCGTTGGTCGCAATTCCAAAATGCTCGAGATCGTACAGGGCGCGACGCACACCATCAGCGGTCAGCCCTGTCGCCCCCATTAACTCGTCTGTGGAGATCCCCTCGTCGGCGTCGGCATCAATCAAGCAGTCAACGAGCTCGATCAGTTGCTCCTTGTACTCTTTGACCATGTCCGCCTTTGCGAGACGTTTCTCTGCCTCCGCGGTAGTGGTGACGCGCAAAGACGACGGAAATACCTGGACCCGGTTTTCTTCTCGGGTCAACAGATGTGACTCCTCTAGCCAGAGCAACGCCGTTCTAACCCGGGTATCGTCCGTTGCAGAATCGCGCTCGAATAGGCCTTCCTCCTCCTCGGCAAGTATCTCCCCGGCCGTCGCTACGATCTCGTCACCCTGGCGCTTCTTGCTACCCAACCGCCGGAGCGACTTGAGGATCGCTACGATGTCCCGGTGAGACAGCCTGGAGCGTGCCGACATACCGAACTGCCGCTCGACATCGTCAATCGAGTAGAGCAGCACACATCGGGCCGCTGCACGGTCCCGCCCCGCCCTTCCGGCTTCTTGCAGGTAGTTTTCCAAGGAGCCGGGGATATCGGCATGAATCACCAAACGCACATCGGGCTTGTCGATGCCCATCCCGAAGGCGTTGGTAGCAGCGATAACACGCAGTCCCCCCTTGATGAAACTCTCTTGAATAGTCTTCTTCGTCTCAGGGGACAGTCCGGCGTGGAAGCTATCTGCCGCCAGTCCCTTTTCTTGTAGAAACGCTGAAACCTCTTCTGTTTGCTTTCGCGTTGCACAGTAGACGATGGCCCCACCGGCCTGCTCCTCTGGTAAAGCCGTTTCTAGCAAGCGATAGATATCTTCGTACTTGGCGACCCGGGTGGTGGGAACGACATCGAATTCAAGATTGTCACGATTCGCACCGCCATCAAAGGCCTTGAGATCAACGCCCACCTTATCCCGAAAATGGCCGCAAATATCCGCGATCACGTCAGGTTTCGCGGTTGCGGTAAGACAAAGCACCGGCGCCACATCGCCTTCTCCGGACCACTCTTTGATGAAGCGTCCAACATACCGGTAATCGGGCCGAAAATCGTGACCCCACTTGGAAATACAATGCGCCTCATCCAGCACCCAGGCGCCGATTTCCCGTTGGACCAGCGCCTTCCGCAGCGCAGGACTGCGGAGTTGTTCCGGCGAGACAATCAGAATGCCGATGTCACCCAAACGCACACGGTCCAGCACATCCGCTCTTTCGGGCATCGACAACAAGCCGTTGAGCGCGGCACAGGCCGTGACGCCACGCGCCTCTAATCCCGCCACCTGATCCGCCATCAGTGCCACGAGCGGTGAGATAACCAGCGTCAGCGCACCCGTCTTCTCATAACGAGAGAGCGCCGGAATCTGGTAGCACAACGATTTTCCCGTACCGGTTGGTAGTACCCCCAGTACGTGCTCACCACGCATCGCCGCTTCTACGATGACACCCTGTAGGGGCCTGCCCTGATCGTCTAGAGGCTCTGGTCGGAAATCATCGAACCCGAACCAACGTTTGAGTTCCTTACGGGCGTCATGGTGCTCTCTGCACCACTCGCATTCGGGATTCTCGCAGGGGGTATCTCGGAGCCTGCGTACCCATCGACCGGCTTCTGGAAACTGGTGCCGCACCCAAGGCGGCATCACGGAATTCCCGCCGGCAACCGAGAGCCAAGCCATGGCGTACGCCAGTGGCCAAGCCTGCATCCCGACATCAGTCAGGGCTTCACGTGCGGCTGTCACACAGCAGCGATCCAGCAGGTAGTTCTCGACGGCATGAATACCGGCATCATCGGTCGGTCGTGGTGCCTGACGTATAGAGGTGAAGAAAGCGTTGAGGCCGGTTACGGCATTATTGCCAGTCGTGAGCCAATGCCAAGCAAGCAATAGATCCGGCGCTTCGCGCGCGAGCTCAACAAACGCATCGCGCTGGTCATGAAAGACATCCAGCGCAAGCCGTGCGTCAAGCTCTGGATCATTGAGCTGCCCGCGGTGAAGCTGGCCATCCTGGTAGTGTTTGACGAGACGATGGTAGGGATTTCGCGGAAACGCCAATGGGTTCAGCCATAGCGTATCAACCGCAGGCCACGCCAAGATCGCAAGATCCGGTTCCGCTGCCGCAAGATGCGGTAGATCGAAAGCGATGAGGTTATGCCCCAGCAGGAATGTCAGGCCTTCAGCAAAAGCATCCAGCCTCTTCAATCCGGCATGGAGGATTTGGTTCCCGCGGACCAAAGACTTCCCGTCATCACCGCGGACGGCCGCAAACTCATGGATGCGGTTGTCCTTGACGCCAACCTCCAAGTCTATGGAAAGACATCGAGGTTTGAAATTGTTGTGGCTATCCCCCAAATCGCTGTCCACATCCTGAGTTATGGATCTCACACTTCCTTTACCGCGCATGCAATTCTATGGAAACCATGCCGCGGGGCTTAAAATGCTATGCTAAATAGCAAGTTATGTCTTGTTCTTAAATACTCAGTTCCTTTCTTTCACGTGATTTGAGTGGGTCACTTCGTGAAGACTGTTTCCGCCGCTGTCGTCCGCCGGGGCGACACCGTATTACTCACCCGCAGGGGCCCCGATCAGAAGCTAGCTGGTTTCTGGGAGTTTCCAGGAGGTAAGGTGGAACCCGGTGAGACCTTGCAAGCGTGTCTAGCTCGCGAGCTTCACGAAGAACTTGGAGTTGAGGCGCGTGTCGGAGACACGTTATGCGAGTCGATCTATCGCTATGAGCATGGGGAGTTTCGGCTTGTCGCTCTAAATACCATCCTCTCCCCCGCGAAATTCGTTCTGACAGTACATGATTGCGCAAAATGGGTGCCGGTCAAGTCGGTCTTGGATTTTAACCTTGCACCGGCCGACATACCTATCGCTCGAAAGATAATGGAGGGTGACTGAGAAATTTACCTAGTGTGGCAGCTAAGTGCGGCATGCGTCGTCTGAAAAACCAGTGCGCTGGGATTTTCGTTGGACTCTGTGAGACTAATCTGGAAAGTATGATGGATGGTTTTGGTCAATAACCCTTATCCGCCGCTCTTCAGCCCGAACCTGCTGTGCAAGTATTCTGGCAATGCTTGATTTAGCCGCCATCGGATAGTGATCGGCTTCGATCCCTCCCAATCTACGAAAGCCACCTGCCCGCAGTAGGTGAAAGGGGCAGCTTTGCCTTTCGGCGTCTTTCTCGTCGCTCGCACAAAGAGGTGGACATGAATGTCACGTGCCACATGCTCCTTGAGCATTTGGCCCGCCGGTCCCTCTTGAGAATGACGATTCTGGCTCACCCAACTGAAAAGTTCAGGAGTAATAAATCGATCGTCATATTGATGAGCTTCCTGAAGCCCGCTCTTCTCTAACGAAACCAGCAGAAAGACGTCTTTCCCCAAGTTCACGAACCCTTGATTCCAGCGGCTGGGACTGAACTCGTGCCCCCAAAGTGGAGGGATCTCGGCGCGTGTATATTCACGCCACAGGAAGGGCTGTTGGGTGTCGACAGCCAGTGGTTGAAGCTGATAACGGTCGTTCAGCCTTTCAAATACCACCCGCTGCGATCGTCCTGGTTGGCCTGCGCCCTCGCCAAACCAGCCCTGCAAGATCGACGGAAGCATGTTTTCCGTTTGGTCCGGCTCCGTTACGACGTTGACGGCAATCTTCACGAAATTCGCCATGTATTCCTTTCCGTTCGCTATGATTGGCTGTCTGCCTTCTGGTATACCAGGCGTTGTATCTCGGCTAGGAAGGAAGAGGATTGGCTTGTCGTTCGCGTGGCTTACGTTGCAGATAATTCTTGGCGCAAATCGTGCCTCACCCTGTAGCCGTTCCAAGTACTGCGCAACGCGAAAGTCCGCTATCTCACGAACAAGGGCCGCTAGCACCTCACGGTGGTCAGGTTGCTCGCCTAGTCGACTTTCAAAGCTCCCATTTTCGTAGCGAAAATATTGGCCTCCTTTAGTGCCCTTCCCGGCCGTCCAAGCAGCGATCGGATTTTCCTCCAACAGGCATTGCAGCTTCTTAGTGTCTTCTAGGTCTAGTCCGAAATCCTTTTCCAATAGCTGCGATCGTTGTGCGAAGTGCTGCACGCCCACCGTAAGGTCTTCGATCAAAATACTCCCTGGAAAAGATTCCTCCGCCAGCATCGCATGAAGCACAATCATTTTGTAACTCTTAGTCATTGGGGTGACTTCGAGTGCATCCAAGAACTCGCGATGTGCCTCGAAAACCTCGTTCTCGAAATTGCTGAAATCCTCTTCTGCGCGAACCAATCCGAACCAAGACCCAAATCCTTTCCGAACTGATTTTGGATCAAACCCAGAGTGCCAGGCTTCACTCGCCGTAGGACGGCCACCATGCTGTTCTCGAAAACTTCGATACCAGGCAACAGTGGAATCAGAACCTCTTGATGGTCTCGCCAAAGACTTCAAGATATTGAGCGCTTCGAGGTCGTAGGTTACGGAACACCCAGCCGGCAACTCCAACTCTCCACGCTCCAGCCGCTCGAGAGCCATTGACAAAGCACCTGGGCCGCTATCCGCGCCTGGCAGAAGCAGCATCGCAGGTTGCAAGAAGGTACGGTGATTACCGACATAGTCGATCACACGCACATGACTTTTACCCTCAGCGCGACGTAATCCCCGCCCGAACTGCTGCAACCAGAGAATGCGAGATTCAGTGGGCCTAAGCATGATGACAGTATCGATATGCGGTACATCCACACCCTCATTGAACATATCCACCGCAAAGACAATCTCCAACCTTCCGGATTCGAGATCCTTTAGTGACCCCGTCCGAGGCGCCGAGGTTGATCCCGCATGCACAGAAACGGCCTTCACTCCCTTAGCCCGGAAGTACTCTGCCATGTAATCTGAATGTCGCTGAGACACACAAAACCCAAGCGACCGTTTGCCATTGCGTTTCCGCCACTGGCGGTACGCATTTTCGGCACGGCTTTGTGTGATGACCGCATTCTCTAATTCTTTGGGATCAAACCGCCCGCTACGCCATGGGATATTCTGGAAGTCCGTATCATCGGGTACACCGTAGTACTGAAAAGGGCTGAGCAGGTCCTGGTTTATACCTTCCGCGAGGTCGCAACGATATACGAGATTCTCTGCACAAAGTGACAGCAAGTCAGCCCCATCGGTTCTCTCTGGGGTCGCCGTTAGACCGAGCAAGAAAACTGGTTCGAAATGATCGATCAATCTCCTGTAGGTCGATGCTGCTGCATGATGAAACTCGTCAACGACGATGTAATCGAAAGTGTCTTCAGAAAATCGATCCAGATGCGCGGTCTTACCCAACGTTTGAATTGAGGCAAAAAGGACATCTGCATCTGCAATCTTCTCTGCCCCAGTGTATAGACCCATATGTGCTTCAGGCCGGATGCGACGGAATGTGGCTAGCGCTTGGCGGAGGATTTCCTCACGATGAGCGACGAAGAGAACTCGTCGAAAGTTCTCACTGTCAAATGCTGACAGCCATGTCTTACCCAGTCCCGTAGCCAAGACCACCAATCCAGCCTTATTCCCATCTAAACGGGTTTTCTGCAGCGCTTCGAGTGCCTCTAGTTGTATCGCGTGAGGAGTAGGTGGCGGGGGCGCAGCATCGATTTTAGTATCGATAGAAACCGGCTCGGTCTTTCCCGAAGTGGGAACCCGACGATCTCGGTAGGCCTCAATCCATTCCTCGGTAAGTGGGACAGTTCTTGGGTGCTGAAATAAACTCTCAAATTCCGCCAATATCGCTGAAACTGCTCCACGGTCGTCACCCTGGGCTACGCGATAATTCCACTCAATGCCGCGCTCTAATGCTGCGCGCGTGAGATTTGAACTTCCTACATACGCAATACGTTCCCCACTACGCTGCCCAATGAGATAACCCTTGGGATGAAATCCAATGGAATTGTCAGTCTGAAATACGCGGCATTGAACTGTGCCAAGTGTTTCTTCCGCCCCTATTGAAAGCGCTGCAAAAACCTGGAGGTCAAGCAGTCGCAACAGCGCTCGCGGTTCCGTAACATCCAGGTAATCTCCGGTTAAAACGCGAACAGTCCCGCCCCTTTCCACGATGTCGTAGAGATAAGGTTCGACGCGCGATAAGCCGGATTCAAGGACAAACGCTACAGCCAAATCCGCACTTTCTGCCCCAACCAGGTCGGTTACTACTGCATCGAGCATCGGCGCTCGTTCTGTACCAAATACGCTTTTTGTCTTTTTCTGTGCAACCACTCCAGCCAGATCGCTACCGTCTTTAGAAGACAGATAATTACCTTTCTCAGGAATAACATGTCGAACTCCGCCACGAGGGTCTGCGACATCGCCCTCATATCGAGGGATAACATGAATATGAAGATGTGGGACGGTCTGTCCCGCTGCGGCGCCAACATTTATTCCAATGTTAAAGCCGTTAGGCTTGTGCCTGGCTTCGATCGCTTGTTTCGCGACCTCTATTCCTTCAATGAGGCGAACTTGCTCTTGGTAGGTCGCATCGAACCAGGTAGCCACATGCCTTCGTGGAATTACAAGCGCATGTCCAGGGGTCACTGGATACCCATCCCAGAGACAAAGAATATGCGGATCGTCCTTATAGAAAACCCTTGCCTCGTCTAGCTCGCAAAATGGGCAAGTCATAACGCTGCCCGCTTCTTAATGACTAACTTTCCCTCCAACCCGGCATCCACGCAGCGACGGCAGCGCCATTGCGACATTGGGTGCCTCGCATATCTTGAGCTCTGGCAAACCGGGCACGCGTGCTCGTAACGCACCTTACGAGCCTGCAGCTCATTATTTGAATTCGATGCAAAGCTAAGGCCTACTCGCGGGGTGAACCCCGCAATCCGAACAAGTGACGCCCACTCTTCACCGTGTGGCCGCTTACCAGGCCCGAATTTCTCGTAAACGGCGATATGCGCTAGTTCGTGGCATAGCACTTCATCAATTAATGGCTCGCCAATCAGAGCAAGATCTGAATGCAGCCGTACGCGTCGGGTTTTAACTGAGGATCGACCCCAACTGGTTTTCAGCCGCACCGAGAAGTCGATATCTACGTGTGAAGCGAGTTCGGGCAAGCCCCATAGAGTAAAAAAACGCTTGGACTTCACATAAAAAGACGATGCTTTTGGCAGTTCCATTTTCAAGAATTGCTCTATCCATGTTGATTTGCACTGAAACCTGACCCAGGTTTTGCTCTGAAAATTTACCCGCCTGGAAGGGCCGATTATGGCCCGGTTGGGTTAGGGTTTTCGAGTCTTCTTTTCCTCCTTTTGCTGCGCTGTGGAATGGCGGAAGCGGTAGCTGTCATTACCGGTCTCGATGATGCGGCAATAATGCGTCAGTCGGTCCAGTAGCGCGATCTACCAGCAGATCACCGGCCACGCCCCGCCCCACCAGCCGCCCAACGCCAGGGACTACACCGAGGCGGGACTGCCCTGGTTCGATTACTACTCGGACCAGGCCGCCCTGTCGGGTACGGATACCCTGGCCAAGCTCACCAGCGTGGGTGCGAAGATGATCCAAAAGGGCAAAGGCCTGCTGGGCGACAACGAACCGGTCCAGCCCAAGATCGTCAAGACCCTGGGGACCGGAAACACGGTGCGGGATGGGGAGTTCTGATCCGACGCGTCGCCATCCTGGGGACCGCATCGACGCTGCCCGCGTCTTGACGGGCACCGTTGTTGCGATATGCTTTTAGACGTCCCTCGGGACACCGCCGATTTAAGTGTCAACTTGCTGGGCGGGATAAAAGTGCAGCTAAAGCGGCAGCAGGTCTCCCGATCCCGGACCGGCGCTCGCCGGTTATGCAACGGGGTCAGCGAGGAGAACTTCCCAATGGACGATACACAACGCATTCAGGTCGGCGACCTGGTCGTCATGCAGCACGCCACCTATTACGAAGAATTCAACGGCTGCATCGGCCTGGTCGTGGGTGAACTCAGACCCCGCCACTCAACCGACCTGCGAAGCATGGAAAAGGCCACGATTCACGCCTTCGCCGTGCAATTGACGGCCGGGTTCGTGGTCAATGCCGAGCCTTACCAGCTACGCCGGCTGCGCGGCCCTGAGGACCCGGAACACCAGGAAATTTTGGAAGATGCCCCTGAAGAGGTGGAGGCATGAGCGCCTTCGGCCCTTTCGCGAGCAAGCTCGCTCCTACGGGAGTGGGGGATTTTGCTGGATTGGTAGGGGTGGCCCTGGCCGCGAATATTCGCGAGCAAGCTCGCTCCTACGAGAGTGGGGGATTTTGCTGGAATGGTAGGGGCGGCCTTGGCGGCGAAGGACGAGCGTTAGCGAGCACGCTTGCGCTGACCGCTCAGCACTCAGTGGGCTCGAACGCCACCCTCTGCTCATTGGCGATCTGCTTCAGTCGCTTGTCCCGGGTCCAGAGGCGCGCCCCCGGTTGCAGCGCTACGGCAGCCAGCAGGTGGGCGTCCACATAGCCGATCCCCCGCCCCATCAGTGCGTGCCGCTCGATAAAGAAAAGCACTTCCTCGTCCTGGGCGAGGCCGGTCCGGGGGAGGTCTTTCAGCAGTGACAGCAGCTCGGCTCGCTGGCGAAGGTTGCCGCAGGCCAACTCGCCCAGCACGAAGGGATGCATCAACACCCGGTTGTCGTTCAGCAATGCCGCCAGCCCCTCATCGCCCGAGCGCAGGTGATCCACCCACACCGAGGTATCGACCAGGATCATTTGTCACGCCGACGGGGGATGGCCTCCAGTTGCGGCTCGCTGCCACCCAGGCGCGCCAGGCGCCGGGCGCTCTCGCGCTCAATCAGGGCGCGCAGTCCCTCGCGCACCACGGCGGCCTTTTCGGTGACACCGCTGAGCCGTTGCGCTTCCGCCAGCAAGTCGTCATCGATGTTCAGGGTCGTGCGCATAGGGGCCTCGCGTGTTTTGGTGACACATCAAAATATATATCATGTGGTGCTTATTTTCGTGCCTTTTGAGCGTCCAGGGATATCGCGAAAAGGGTCGCGGCTACGACGGGGATCGGTGCATGTAGGGGTGGGGTTGGCCGCGAAGAACCCCGGTCACGGTTCGAAAACGGTGGCTGTTCGCGAGCAAGCTCGCTCCTACGAGAGTGGGGGATTTTGCTGGATTGGTCGGGACGGCCCTGGTCGCGAGGGAATTCTTCGGTGCAGCTCCTGCGTCACCACGCCCTACGTATTATTTATGTTTTATTTCATTGCTTTATTTAGTTTTATTGATTCTATTTATTAACTACAGGGGCTGTAAGAGAACGGAATTGGCATTGCCGACCCCGCGTACTGACCACCGGCTCGGGTTAGACAAAACAGTTACTTAGGAGAGGTTTGTAAGCGGAGCCGTTAAAGCACTGCGCGAACAGGCTCGCTGGTGCAGCTTGGCTCTGACCTTACAGGGATACTGCTTCGCCGACCCGGCCTGACCAAGACGTACTGGATTTCACACGCCACCTTGCGCTGCCGTCTCGATGCGATGCCGCAGCTCGGTAGGGGCATAGAAGACGAACGCCCTCCCGCGTTTCGCTTTTTCCAACAGCCCCAAATCCGCCAGATCGAGCAGGTCCGTTCTGGCTGTCTGCGGCGTCACCTGGTGCGAACGCCGATGACTCGCCACCGTGTAAGCGTGACCCGCGTGACGTAGTGCATGGCTAAGCAGGGCCACTTGGCGATGATTGAGTTGGTCGGATAACCGGGGCGCCTGCCTCAGCAGGGTTTCTGCCGCCGCCTGCTCGTGGGTCTTGCGAATCAGATAGGCGTGCAGCGCATCGATCGCCTTTTCTATTACGTCGAGCTGGTGAATCAGGAAGTAGGTGGTGTCGTTGTCATCGGTTTCACTGTACAGGTAGGCACGCGCATACTGGGCTGGGGCATTTTTAAGCAGGCGCGAGATGGAGACATATTCCATCAGCCAATATCCGGAGCGCGCCATGCTCCAATAGAACAAGGCCCGCGCAGCCCGCCCATTGCCGTCCACGAAAGGATGGTCGTAGCCGAGCATGAAGTGCAGCAGGATGGCCCGGACCACGGGATGCACGAAGGATTCGCTCGCCTCGCTGTCATTGGCAAAGTCGCACAGGCGCTCCAGCCGCTCCGGCAGGCTGACCGCATCCGGCGGCTCGTGCAGCACAGTACTGTGCCGGGCATCCATGACCTTTATCCTCTCTCCCGGTTTGCGCATCCGCCCAGCGGCACTGGCGTCCTCCAGTGTGTCTTCGGTCACGATGCGATGAATCTCAAGTACGCGCCCGGGGGTCAGCACCTCGTCCTTTAGCGCACGCACCGCCTGCATGACCCGGAAGTTGTTAAGGATCATCTGTTCAGAGCGGTCTCGCGGCTTGCGCCCGCTACGCAACATGTCCTTGGCCACCTCCTGGGTGGTACTTGCCCCTTCCAACTGGCTTGAGGTGATCGCTTCTTCGATCAGCGAACTGACCAGGTAGCGGTCCCGCTCCTCCTCGGAAACAAGCGGCTTTGGCATGGCCACGCTGCCTGCTGACTGCCGATCGATGTTGTGGATAGCCCGCTGGACTGGATCGGGCAGCGCAAACTGCATGTGATGGCCGTGTTTGTCCTCGAATGGCAGCATCTTCAACCAGCCCTTGCGAGCCAGCTTGATGCCTGTCCACCATTCTTCGTGAGACAGGCCTTCAGGTGGTTCACGATGACGGAGCTGGTCCCAATGCAGGTAGCGACCCTCGATCAGGGGGTCACGCCCCAATACTTTCTCGAACTCTTTGATTTGCTCGAGCAAGCCGACAAGTGGCGGAGGAGAGAGTGGAATCTTCATGCCTTGTATTGCTAATTTTTCATTAATTAGCTTTTCATTCTGGGAAAGCTAGCCTAAAAAGCTAATTTTTGCAAAATTAGCTTTTCTTTGGCTTTTTCTGCGATAGCGGCGACGGGTTAGCCATACCGGATGGTCAACCAGTGAGGGAGGGGTTGAGGGAGGGGTCGGAGTCGGAGTCGACGGCGCGACTTCCCCCCTGCCGCTGATCCCTGCCTCTCTTCGCGAGCAGGCTCGCTCCTGCGCCAATCCTTACCACCCCGCCCGCACCAGCCGGATCTCGTGATCCGCCACCAGCGGCGGCAGCGCATCGCGCAGGGTCTGCCAGTCCGCTTCCGAGCCGAAGTCCTCCAGCACCGATTCGATCAGTTGGTATTTCCTGGGGGCGATCAGCCGTTCCGGGAATACGGCCTGGCCGGCGTCGATCAGCGCCACGAGCTGCGCGGCGGTGTCTTTCAGGTTCTGGCCGCGGGCGCTGGCGATGGCGTCCAGGTCCAGGCCCTGCTGGACCAGGTTCCAGGTGTCGCGCAGCGCCGGGGTCAGTTCGCTGGCCTGCCCGCCGTTGTCCATGCACCAGACCGAGATAGCGTCCAGGAAGTCGCTGCCGTACTTCTCCAGCTTGGCCTGCCCCACCCCGCTGATGTTCAGCAGGTCCTGCTCGGTCTGCGGCTTCTCGCGCGCCATCTGCACCAGGGTGGCGTCGCCGAACACGATATAGGGCGGCTTGCCCTCGGCGTCGGCCAGTGACTTGCGCAGCTGGCGCAGCTCGTCGAACAGCGGTTCGTCGTTGGCGGCCAGCGCAATCGCGGCCTTGGGGCGCTTGGTCTTCTTGAGGGTTTCCTTGAGGCGCGGCCGCGCCAGTTGCAGCGGGAACTCGCCCCGCAGCAGCGGCCTGGCGGCCGGGGTGAGCTTGAGCACCGAGTAGTTGGCAATATCCTGCAGCAGGTAGCCGAGGTGGATCAGCTGGCGGAAAATCGACAGCCATTCCGGCTCGGTCTTGTCGCTGCCGATGCCGTAGGTGGACAGGCGGTCGTGGCCCAGGCTGCGGATGCGCTCGGTGTCGGCGCCGCGCAGCACGTCGACCACGTGCTTGATGCCGAAGCGCTGCCCGACGCGGTACACGCAAGAGAGCGCCTTCTGCGCATCGACGGTGGCATCGAAACGTTCCGGCGGGTCCAGGCAGACATCGCAGTTGCCGCAGTCCTCTTTCAGGTGCTCGCCGAAATAACCCAGCAACACCCGCCGGCGGCAGGTGACCGCCTCGGCCAGCGCGACCATGGCGTTTAGCTTGTGCACCTCGATGCGCTGTTGCTCGGGATTCTGGTTGTTGTCGATCAGCCGGCGGGCGGTGACCACGTCCTGGGCGCCGTACAGCAGCAGCGCCTCGGACGGCAGGCCGTCGCGCCCGGCGCGGCCGGTCTCCTGGTAGTAGCCCTCGATGTGCTTGGGCAGGTCGTAGTGCACCACGAAGCGCACGTTCGGCTTATCGATGCCCATGCCGAAGGCCACGGTGGCGACCACCACCTGCAGCTCGTCCTTGAGGAACTGCTCCTGGACCTGGTCGCGCTGCCCTGCGGGAAAGCCGGCGTGGTAGGCGGCGGCGCGGATGCCGTTCACCTGCAGCTTGTCCGCGACCTCTTCCACCTTGCGGCGCGACAGGGCGTAGACGATGCCCGCCTCGCCGCGGCGTTTCTGCAGAAAGGCCTGCAGCTGCTCGAAGGGCTTGTGCTTCTCCAGCACCGTGTAGCGGATGTTGGGGCGGTCGAAGCCGGTGACGTGGCGGGTGGCGTGCTGCAGGTTGAGCACCCGCACGATGTCGTCGCGGGTCTGGGCATCGGCGGTGGCGG
The DNA here is from genome assembly GCA_029228645.1 of Gammaproteobacteria bacterium Milos-ODIII6. Taxonomy (GTDB): domain Bacteria; phylum Pseudomonadota; class Gammaproteobacteria; order Chromatiales; family Chromatiaceae; genus MONJU. The sequence goes on along the minus strand of JAPTHR010000003.1, from coordinate 341,428 downwards.
TCAGGGCGATGATCGGGATGTCGGCAAGGCGCTCGCGCAGCTGACCCAGGGCGGCGTACTCGGGACGGAAGTCATGCCCCCACTGGGACACGCAGTGGGCCTCGTCGATCGCGAACAGGGCGATGTCGATATCCGCCAGGCGCTCGAGGAAGCCGCCCCCCGGCCCACCGGACATCAGGCGCTCCGGGCTGATGTAGAGCAGGTCCAGCTCGTGATTGTGCAGCCGGGCCAGCACCTCGCGCGCGGCATCCGAGCCGAGGCTGGAGTTGTAGAAGGCCGCCGCCACGCCATTGGCCTTGAGCGCATCGACCTGGTCCTTCATCAGCGAGATCAGCGGCGACACCACGATGCCCACCCCCGGGCGATGCAGCGCCGGGATCTGGTAGCAGAGCGATTTGCCGCCGCCGGTGGGCATCAGCACGAAGGCGTCTTCGCCCTGTATCAGTTCCTCGATGATCTGCTGCTGGTGCGGGCGGAAGCCGGGGTAGCCGAAGACCCGTTGCAGGGTCTCGTGGATGGCGCTTGAAAGATCGGGTACGGCGGCGGTCATGGGAGGGGATTCTACCGGCTGGCAGCGCGGGCGCGGCGGGGAAGTTTTTGCGATGTCGTGGGGGCAGGGGTCTAGCGATGGTTCATTCGCGAGCAAGCTCGCTCCTACGGCACGGGGGTGATCCCGAGCGCAAAACCCGTAGGAGCGGCCTTGGCCGCGAAGAATCCCGCGCCGGGTTCAACAAAGGCGCCTGTTCGCGAGCAAGCTCGCTCCTACGGCACGGGGGTGATCCCGAGCGCGAAACCCGTAGGAGCGGCCTTGGCCGCGAAGATTTCCGCGCCGGGTTCAACAAAGGCGCCTGTTCGCGAGCAAGCTCGCCTACGGCACGGGGGTGATCCCAGGCGCGAAACCCGTAGGAGCGGCCTTGGCCGCGAAGAATCCCGCGCCGGGTTCAACAAAGGCGCCTGTTCGCCAGCAAGCTGGCTCCTACGGCACGGAGGTGATCCCGAGCGCAAAACCCGTAGGAGCAGCCTTGGCGGCGAAGAATCCCGCGCCGGGTTCAACAAAGGCGCCTGTTCGCCAGCAAGCTGGCTCCTACGGCACGGAGGTGATCCCGAGCGCAAAACCCGTAGGAGCGGCCTTGGCCGCGAAGAATTCCGCGCCGGGTTCAACAAAGGCGCCTGTTCGCGAGCAAGCTCGCTCCGGCACGGAGGGTGATCCTTAGCGCTAAACCCGTAGGAGCGAGCTTGCTCGCGAAGAATCCCGCATGTCTCTTATTGCCTGTCCTTCACTCAGCCCCGATCACGGAAGCGCGCCATCTGCTCGTCCCGAATGCTCGCCATGTCGAGCTGAAAGACATCGCTCGGGAACAGCAGCTCCGCCACGCCGGAATCGAAAATCCGCCGGACCTCGTATTCGTCGTGCGAAACGCCGCGGCGCAGGTTGTAATCGAGGTAGGACTGGTTGGTGTGAATGATGAACTCGACCCGGGTATCGCCGAGCCGGGCGAAGAACTTGAGCATCGGGGTCGCACCACTGCTGCCGGTGGATTTGGCCGCGTAACCGCCGCCGGTCAGGGTGTCCGAGATATCCTCCTGGGTCATCAGCACCCCGGAACGCGCCGCCGCCTTGCTGAGGTGATCGACGAAACGGGTCACTTCCGCGCGGCCATCGAGCACCGCCATCAGGCCCAGTTCGTCATCCACTGCCACGGCCGGATTCTTTTCGTTCTTGCGCAGCAGTTTGAGCACCTTGGCAGCCGGTCCTTTCCTGCGCATCGATACGTACACCGGGATGTCCTTGTTGCCGGCCCTGAACAGGCGTCGCTTGATGAACGTCAGGCGCTGCAGGGGCTGCAGCTCGAGCCCCTGGGCGGCTTCCTTGTCCAGCACCCGGACCTTGAGACAACGGTAATCCTTCGGATCGTGCTCGCTCAGCAGGTAGGCGTGGCGATGCTCGCCGATCCGCAGTTCCTGGCTCCAGACATAATCGTTGAGGAAGCGCAGAAAACCGGCAAAGCGCGCCTCTATCTCGGTTTCCCGCTCGCGCTGGTCGATCGCACCGGCGAGGTTCATCAGCACCAGTTTGCGCTTGGCCTCGAAGCGCACCTTCTGGTGGTAGGCGTCGTCGAAGATCATCAGCAACAGTTCCACCGGGTCGTGGATCGTACCGATCTCGTTGCTGATCTCGATATGCGATGCGTAAGGCGCGAATACCTTGTTGCGCAGGTAATCGATGACCGCATCGGCGGTTGCGGCGAACTCGCGCATACGGGTGTGGATTTCATGGCCTTCCACATCGAGGTTGAACAGCCGCCCGAGCAACAGATTGGCCTGTTCACTGACGATCTCCCGCAACTCCGGGTCCTTGAGCAGCTGTTGAATGCCGGCGTAGGAATGGATCTGCAGCAGGTTGAATATCTGGCTGCGCACCGCGCGGTACTTGGTCTTCAGCACCTGGTCGGTCAGCAGATGTTTCACCCATTGCCGGTGCGCCAGGGAGAACGGGTGCTCCAGCGAGACCTCTTCCCCGACCGCAAAGGGGCCGTCCTGCTTCATCGCAGCGAACACCGACTGATCGCTCAGAACACTCACTTGATCCACCTCTCCGGAACCACTGCTGCCGGAAACATCAAAACGGGTTCAAGTTAGCACGACTGGCGGCCCAACCGAAAACCGGCCGCCGGCAGATCAGTCCTCGATGATCTCGTCATCCGGCGAGATGGTCTTGAAACCCCGCCTGGCCGCGCCACGGTCGAGTCGCATGACATTCTTGTACACCACGCGCTGCAGGCAGATATCCACGAGGGTGGTCGAGTTCGGCTGGATGGCGGCCTCCATCATCTCGGTGCTGGCGGAGAGCTCACACGGCAGGTAATGCGCAAAGCCTTCGCCGGGGCGTGGCGCGATTTTGATCCCCAGCATGTTCGTCCCGGGCAGCGCCGGCCTGACCTCTTTGCCGGCGGCATCGACTACCGGCCCGGCGCCGACCATCGCCGCATGGTTGAAGTAGTAGGTGATGACCGACCGGTTCAGCCTGTTGCGCTGTTTGTCGGCGAAGAAGCCGCGTGGCAGATGGTTGGGATCGCTTTGCGGACCGGCGGTCAGGATCAGGTCGAAATCGGTAACCGGGTAACCTTCCTGGTCGTGCAGGCGGAAGATCACCATCGAGTGACGGTCGTGAAAAAAATAGCTGTCCGGCAGCAGGAAGCGATCCTCGCGCTCGAACAGCTCGGCATCCTGCACCGCGGCGCTCTCGGCATCGAAACGCCTCGCCAGCTGCCGGTATTGGGTTCTGTTCTCCACCTGCAGGCAAGCCAGGATGGCGCCCACCGTCTCACGGCTGGCCTTGTCGCGGGTGCCCTTCCTGACGCTCCGCATGATGCCCATGTCGGCGCCGGAGTGGGACTTGCCCGCCACGACACGCAAAGCGGCCGTTGGGGATTGGCGAAAATCGCTGATCTCGAGCGCCGGTGCGATCCACTCGATGCTGTCGCCCGGCTTGTTGCGGGGTTTCTGTTCCGGCTTTTGTTGTTCCAGCCGCACGTAGCGGCTGCTGAGGTTGGCCGCCGCGACCCTTACCACCCCATCGGATCCCTCCTCGCCGGTGTAGGTGTTGAGATTGTCGTACAGCTTGCGGTCGATACTCTGACCGGTCAGAACGAACGGAAACACGCCCTTGGCCCCGACCTGCTTGCCGTCACTCGCAATCCAGGCGCTGTTCAATTCCCAGGATTCGGCGCTGCCCAGCTCCAACCAGTCGAGCACGCCCTGCCCCGGTTCCACGCCGCTCAGAATCGCCTTTATGCGACCGACGCGCTGTTTACCCAGTTGCGCCAGCGCCGACCCGAAATTGGCCGGCGCCAGCATGATCAGGTGACTCATCGGGCAGACGCCGCTGCCCGGCCTGTTCAGGTAATAACGATGCCACCACTCGCGCACCACCGGCCCGCCGGTCGAGTGGGTGATACAAGCGAAACGCGTACCGTCCGCGAGCAAACCCGCGAGCTGGTCCTCGACCGCGCCGGCAAACGCGCGCGCGATATCCGCAATCCGGACCTCGTCATGGAAGCTGATGTAGCGCCCGAGAAAAACCTCCTCCACCTGCAGATCGATGCCGGCGCCCTTCGCCTCGGCTTGCAGGCGTTCCGGCAGACTGCCGTAGGTCTTGGTGTGGGTTACGCTCCAGCCATGCACAAACACCAGAACGATTTTTTTCTGCGCCATTGCCGCCCTCCTCCCTCTGCGATCCAGGACCCGTCTGCGCTCGGCTCGCGTTCAGCCAGCCGGATGGCGGCAGGCCGCATTGCCGACGGAAACTCTCTGGGAATTAACATCTACTCCAGGCGGCCGCTTGATGCAAACCGCGGCGACCCTTCCAGGCACAGCGCAGGACCCCGTTTCCCGGGCAGGCAGTCGGTGTCGAGCGACTGGCGCCGCTCCCTGGCTAGCGTGAAAGGCGGATCTCCTGCTCCCGGATCCCGGCAGCCAGCCTGTGGTGGTGAAACCGGCTCAAGGGATCGTCCGGATAGCGTGCCGCCAGGCGCGCGAAAGCCTGCTGCGCCTGGTCGTAGGCGCCGCGCTCGAGCAATGCCAGGGCCTCCAGGTAAGCGTCATGCAGTTCGCTCGTCGTATCCGCCGCCGCGACCGGGACGAATGCCCGCACGGCCTGCGACTTGCCCTTGAGCAACAGCTTGCCGATCGGTCGCACCGGCGCGTAGCCGCTACGGGCCACCGCTTCCCCGCTGAGACAGATCCTCGTGCCGAAGAATCTGTTGGCACTCTCGAGCCGGGCGGCCGTGTTGATCGGATCGCCGAACGCCCGGTAGTCGAAGTAATTATCGCCACCGAAATTGCCGACCACGACCGAGCCGCTGTGGACGCCGATCCGGGTGATCCCAACCGGCAGGCCGTCGGCCTGCATCCGGTGGGCAAAGCGCTGGGCGAAGGCATCCAGATCCAGGGCACAGGCCACGGCGCGGGCCGCATGGTCCGGCTGTTCGACCGGCGCGGAAAACATGACCGCGACCGCGTCCCCGACAATGCGGTCCACGGTACCCTGGTGCTCGAACACCACCGCCACCATCCCCTCGATGTAGGTGTTGAGCAGCGTCACCAGTTGTTCCGGCTCACATTGCTCGACCAGTGGTGTGAAACCCTCCAGATCGGTGAACACGAAGCTGCAGTCGCGCCGCTCACCCGCGAGTGACAGGGCTTCCGGGTGGCGCACCAGGTGTTGCACCAGGTTGGCCGAGACATAGCGCGAGAACGCGGTCTCGATCCAGCGCCGCTCATGCTCGGTGACCAGGTAGCTGGCCAAGGTGGCCACGCCGAACACGCATGCCATGGTGATGCCGGGCGAGACCGGATCGATCAGCAGTCGATGGACGTCGAACAGGTACCAGCCCGCGTACAACATCACACCGATGGCCACGCTGCCGAAGAGCGCAGGCCCGGCCCCGCGCCAGATCGACGAGACCAGCAGGATCAGGATCGCCAGGACGACCCCTGCCACGACTTCCGCGCCCAGTGCCCAGTCCGGCCGGCTCAACGTCACCCCGGCCAGAAGCTGCCCCAACGCCTGGGCCTGGATTTCGGCGGTGGACAGGAACTCGCCCAGCGGCGAAGTGGTCAGCGACCCCAGCCCCGCGGCGGAAACCCCGACGATCGCGATCCTGCCGGCCAAAACCCCGTCTGGCAGGCGGTGCTCGATCACATCCACCGCGCTCACCACCGGGACCTCGCCCTGGCGGGCATAGTGCATCCAGAACTCGCCGTGCCGGTCGAGCGGCAACACCAGCGGACCGATTTTCAACGCCAAGGGGCTGCTGCCCGGCTGCTGGCGCAGCACGTAGGAAGGACTGCCCGCGGTAACCCGCAGCACCTCCGCCACGAACGAGGGGAACAGCTCGCCCTGTACCTGGTAGAGCAAGGGAAACCGTCTGAGCCTCCCATCGGCATCGGGGAAGATATTGACCGCGCCGATGCCGGCCGCGGCTTCAGCCAGGTCGGCGCGGATCGGGATAAAGCCGGCCAGGGTCCGGCCCAGGTCCGCCTGCTGGTCGCCGATCGCCACCACCCCGGCCTTGCGGTAGCTCCGCCAGGTCTCCCGCAAGCCCGGCGTCAAGCCGATCCCGAGTACGCCGGACGCGGCGCTCAATTGGCCCGCCAGGGACTGGTCTGCGACCGGGCCGTCCGCGGCGTCGAGCACCAGGTTGAGTGCCGGCATCACGCTCCCCTGCTGGCGGAGCGCGGCGAGCAGCCGGGTCAGCAAGGCATCCCCCCAGGGCCAGGGGCCGAGTCGCTGCAGACTGCGCTCGTCGATATGCACCACGACCAGCGGGAGATCCTGCGGGGTGCGTGGCTGCCATTGGATATAGGTATCGAACACCTGGTTCCGCAGCGCCCCGAACGCCCCGGCGAATTGGATTTGCACGGCGACCATGACGACCAGCACGATCAGCGCCAGCGACCAGGGCGCGGCCCGCCATCGCCTGCTAGCGCGCATGCCCAACCGCCCGCCGCCGTGGCCTGCCGGGGCGGCCCGGCATGGGAATGGATTTCCCTCCGGGGCGGGCTCGACCGGTAAGATGCAGGACACGCATTAAGCCTATTTGCATCAGGATGCTCATGCCGTACACATTAACGCGTTCAAGTGACCCGATCTTCAAACCGCCACAGCGCGCAATCGGCCTCTACCTGCTGTTGCCGTTACTGTCGCTGCTCTGGGCCGGCCCGGCATTGGCGCAGCGACCGGTGGTGGGCGCCACCGAGATCGCCCGTAACCAGGCCGAAGCCATATACTCGCAGAATTCCAGGGCGCTTGTCTCCGGGGCCGAGATCCTGATGCAGGACACCCTCAGAACCGGGCTGCAGAGCCGCCTGCAGGCGCGCCTGCTCGACGAGTCGGTGCTCGTCATGGGCGAGAGCGCCGAACTGCTGGTTGACGAGTTCGTCTACGCACCCGCCGCGGCGCCGAAAGTCACCCTGGAATTGCTGCGCGGCGCCCTGCTGTATGTCGGCAGCCACCTTTCGAGCGACAAGCCCAAAGACATCAAGGTGAAGACCCCGGTGGCACTGCTCGGGGTACGCGGCACACGTTTCTGGGTTGGCCCGATCGATGGCGCGACCGGGGTCCTGGTGATACAGGGCCGGGTCGATGTCAGCAGCGATTTTGGCCTGCTGACGTTGCGTCCGGGAGAGGGCACGATGGTGCAGGCCAACGGTGAACTCTCGGACCCCAAGATCTGGGGAGAGGAAAAGAAGCAGCGGGCACTCGCAATGACCGGCCTCGACCAACAACCCTAGTATCGGCGCCAACGAATCAGCGCGCCCACCCCGGTCGCCAGGCAGGGATCCATGTCAGCCAGGTACAAGAAAAAAGGGCCTGCGATTGCTCGCAGGCCCTTCTTTTATATGGTGGGTCGTGGGCGACTCGAACGCCCGACCAATTGATTAAAAGTCAACTGCTCTACCAACTGAGCTAACGACCCTTTGTTGCTTCGGCCCGGGGCCGTCGCGGGAAGACGCGCATTATACCGAAGCGGCGATTTCGCTCAAGCCCCGTGCGGGCCAAAGTCCGCGGATTTACCCCGCCTCCGGAAAGCCGGCGGGTTCTGCTGGCGGGGTCGCACCGGGCTACCAGCCCGAGCGCCACCCCAGCTAGATCGCCTCCAGCTTGCGCAGCGATTCGGGCAGCAGCTTGAGATCGACCAGGCCGGTGATCACTGCCTTGAAAACGGTCGCTTCGTCCTCGTAGACCATCTTGTAGTACTGCACCTTCATGGTCAGGGCCGAGCCGAGGAAGATGGCGCCGAAGGTCAACATGGAGCCCACCGCCAGGGTCGATACCCCGGTGATCGCCTGGCCGAAGGTGCAACCCATGGCCAGCACCCCACCGAAGCCCATCAGTACCGCCCCGACGACATGGTTCACGACATCCGAGAAGGAGCTGAACCATTCGATGCGGAAGCTGCGGCTGAGCAGCGACCACAGCAATGACCCCAGGATCACGCCCGCGACCGCGACCATGCCAAAGGTCAGCAGGCTGGAAGACAGGCCGGACCACAGGTAGCCAACGCTCTGGCCGATCGGGTTGATGAAGGTGAACGATTGTGGCGCGAGCGGCCGGCCGGCGGCGGGTTTGCCCTCGTCCGAGTCGGCCATCATGTCCCACTCCCCGTAGTAGCCGCTCAGGCTGTACATCTCGCCGTCGGCATCGATGCCGATGTTGCTGCTCACGTACCAGGCCGCGAGCACCGCCAGGCCCACGACCAGGCCGCCGAGAATATTGTCCGCACTGCCGCGGAAGTCGACCGATTTGAGCGCGAACAAGACCAGCACCAATCCGAGAACCAGCCCGATCACCAGGCGCGCCGTCACGGGGTTGTCCGCGGCGATCAGCGTCCCCAGGTCCTGGCCCTGACCCACGTCGACCGACAGCGGTCGGATCCAGTCGATGAACAGCACGCTCATCAGGGTCTGGTCGCTGCCGGGAAACGGGTTGACCATGAAATAGGCGATCACGCCGATGATGGCGAACACCACGATAGACTTGAGGTTGCCGCCACCGATGCGGATCAGGCACTTGTTGCCGCAACCGCTCGCCAGGGTCATGCCGATGCCGAACAGCAAACCACCGATGATGTTCTCACCCAGCAACAGGGACCCGCCGCGGTAGGGAGGAAAGGCGCTATCGGCATCCACCAGGCCGAAGTATTCCAGGAGCACCACCCCGACCAGGGCCACCGCGATCGCGAACAGCCAGGCGCGCAGGCGGCCGGTGTCGCCCATGTTCACAAAGTCCGATACCGCACCCATGGTGCAGAAGTTGGTCTTGTTGACCACCGCGCCCATCACCAGGGCGATCAGGAAGCCCCCCCAGAGCAGCCACGAATGGGCCGCGATAAAGTTCTCGAATTGCATATCCCTCTCCACCGCTTGTGATGGCTCGCGGCCATCCTTCCATTTTATCAGCTCAAACTCGGTCGACGTTCGAGCCAGCTTTTTATTCCTGGGGAGCCCTCCGGTAGCGGGTCGGATCGGGGACGCCGGCCTCGGCGAACCCCTGCGCGCGGAAACGACACGAATCGCAGCGCCCGCAGGCCCGGCCCTGCTCATCCGCCTGGTAGCAGGACACGGTCAAAGCATAATCGACCCCAAGCCGGCTGCCCGCCTGGATGATCTGCGCCTTGCTCATCTCGATCAGCGGCGCGTGCACCTCGAAGTGCTCGCCCTCGACGCCGGCCTTGGTGGCCAGGTTGGCCAGTTTCTCGAAGGCCTGGATGTACTCGGGACGGCAGTCCGGGTAGCCGGAGTAATCGACCGCGTTGACCCCGACGAACAGGTCGCGCGCGCCCAACACCTCGGCCCAGCCGAGCGCGAGCGACAGGAACACGGTATTGCGCGCCGGCACGTAGGTGACCGGGATGCCCTCGCCGCCCTGCTCCGGCACCGCGATGTCCGGATCGGTGAGGGCCGAGCCGCCGATCGCATCCAGCGAAATCGGCAGGATCTTGTGCTCGACCACGCCCAGGCTCTGCGCCACCTGGCGCGCGGCATTCAGCTCGGCATGATGACGCTGGCCGTAATCCAGGCTGAGCGCGTAGCAGGCAAAGCCCTGTGCGCGCGCGATCGCCAGGGCGGTGGCCGAATCCAGCCCGCCCGAGAGCAGCACCACTGCCTTTTTCGTCTCCGGCGCCGCGCTCATCGGCCCGCCTCGTTGCCCCACAGGATCTTGTGCAGCTGAATCTGAAAGCGCACCGGCAGGCGGTCGCGCAGGATCCATTCTGCCAGGGTGGCCGGCGCCAGTCCGTCCGCGACCGGCGAGAACAGCACCTCGCAGCGCTCCGCCAGGCGGTAGTGCTGCAGCTGTTCGCGGCTCCAGGCGTAGTCCTGTTCGTCGCCGATCACGAACTTCACCTGGTCGTGCCCCAGCAGGTGCTCGATGTTGGGGTACAGGTTGCGTTCGAGCTCGCCGGAGGACGGGGTCTTGAGATCCATCACCTTGATCACGCGCGGGTCGACCCCGGCCACGTCCAGCGCGCCGCTGGTCTCGAGCGAGACCTCGTAGCCGGCATCGCAGAGGGCGCTCAGCAGTACCAGGCAGTCCTTCTGCGCCAGCGGCTCACCGCCGGTGACGGTCACGTGACGCGCGCCGAAGGCGGCCACCTGTTGCAGGATCTCGTCCAGTTCGAGGGTGGTGCCGCCCTTGAATGCATACGTGGTATCGCAGTAGCCGCAGCGCAGCGGGCAGCCGGTCAGGCGCACGAACACGGTCGGCCAGCCGACACTGCGCGACTCGCCCTGCAGGGAATGGAATATCTCGGTGATACGCAGGCGCGCGCCCATGACAACTACCGGGCGGCCGCTCAGCGGCCCTTTTTCAGCTGGGTCAGCTGGTCACGCCCGAGGCCGGCCGCCGGCGCATCGGGAAAGTCCTTGAGCAGGCGCTCGAAGGTCGCGATGGCCTGTTTCTTGTCGCCCGTGGAGGCCTGGATGCGGCCGATCTTGTACAGCGCCCCAGGCACTTTGGCGTCGCCCGGGTAGTCGCTGATCAGGCGCTCGAAGGCCGCGAGCGACTCGCGGTTCTTCTGCGAGACGTAGTAGGACTCGCCCAGCCAGTAGTAGGCGTTGGGGGTCAGCCTGGACTGCGGGTACTTCTGGATGAAGGCATCGAAGGCCTTGGCCGCTTCGCCATAACGGCGCACCTGCGGGGCCAGCAGCGCGTAGGCGGCATCGTAGTCCTGCTGCATCTTGGCGCTGTCGACGACCCTGGAAGGGGCCGGCGCGGGTCCGGCCGGGGCCTGCTCGGGCGTCTCGCCGGCGCCCGATGGTGGCGCCGCTGCAGACACGCCCCCGTCACTGCCGCCAGCGCGCTGCGACAGGCGCTGATCCAGGTCCAGGTAGATGTCGCGCTGCTTGCGGCGCAGCTGTTCCAGCTCGTGTTGCAGGGTCTCGATGTCGCCGCGCAGGCGACGGTTCTCTTCGCGCAGGGTATCCTGCGCCAGGGTCAGGTCGGTGATCTTGGCCACCCGCCGCTCGAGCCGTTCGAGGCGCTGCTCGGCGCTCAGCTCGGCCGCCGCCAGCGGCAGGCTGAGCCCCGGCAGCAGGCCCAGGGCCAGTAATGCATGGCGTACACGCATCGGGATCAGTAGACCAGCACGGCGCGGCGGTTCATCGACCAGGCGGCCTCGTCATGCCCGAGTTCCTCCGGACGCTCCTCGCCGTAGCTGATGGTGACCAGCTGGCTCGGGTTGACGCCCTCCGCCTCGAGGAAGCGCAGCACCGCATTGGCGCGGCGCTCGCCCAGGCCGATGTTGTACTCGCGCGAGCCACGCTCATCGCAGTGACCCTCGATCGAGATCGTCGCGCCGGGGGTGGCCGCCAGGTAGGCCGCGTGCGCGCGCAGCACCTCCACGTACTCGGGGCGGATGTCGCTGCGGTCGAAGTCGAAATAGATCTTGCGGCTGGAGAGCGGATTGGCCGGGTCGTCCAGCGGGCTGCCGCTCCAGCGCCCGCCGGCCCCCGCGCCGGCGGTTTCGGCGCCGCTGCCGCCTTCGATGATCTCAGCGCCGCTCTGCGCGGCGTCTTCACGCGTGCCAACACCGGAGCAACCGGCGAAGACCAGCACCAGGGTCAACAGGCCCAGGCGGACCAGGTAGTGGGAATTCATGATCAGTTTCGCTCCTCTTGGTGGTATGGGGACCAGGCGGGTTCGCGCACGTCCCCGGAACGGGTCGCCAGGCGCTGACGTACCCGTCCGTCGGTGGACACAGCCTGCAGCACGCCCTGGCCGTTGTCCCTGCCGGCGTAAATTATCATGCTGCCATTGGGCGCGATACTCGGGGACTCGTCCAGCCGGCCGCGGCTCATGATCTCGAGGCTGCCGCTGCGGGTGTCGAGCAGGCCGATGCGGTAGGCGCCGCCCACCCGCGTGACCATGCTCAGGTAGCGTCCATCCGGGGTATACGAGGCGCGCGCGTTGTAGCTGCCCTCGAAGGTGACCCGCTCGGCCTGACCGCCGCTGACCGGCACGCGGTAGATCTGCGGCGCGCCGCCACGGTCCGAGGTGAACACGATGTGCTTGCCATCCGGCGACCAGGCCGGCTCGGTGTCGATCGCCCAGTGGCGCGTCAGGGCGCGCAGGCTGCGGCGGCGGATATCCATGACAAAGATGTCCGGATTGCCATCCTTGGACAGGGTCAGCGCCAGCTGGCGGCCGTCCGGCGACCAGGCCGGCGCACCGTTGATGCCCTTGTAGGCGGTCAGGCGCTCGCGCTTGCCGGTACGCACCTCCTGCGCCCAGATCGCCGGGGTGCCGCCTTCGAACGAGACGTACGCGATCTGGCGACCATCCGGCGACCAGGCCGGCGACATCAGCGGCTCGTCGGAAGAGACGATGACCTGGGCGTTGTGCCCATCGGAATCCGACACCTCCAGGTGGACCCGCTCTTCGCCCTGGCTGTTGCGGGTCGAGGTGATGTAGGCGATGCGCGTGGAGAACGCCCCGCGCTGTCCGATCAGCTCTTCGTAGATCAGGTCGGCGATACGATGCGCGGTCGCGCGCAGATCGTTCTGGGTGGTCGGGAAGCTGAAGCCGGTGACCTGCTCACCTCGGAACACGTCGAACAGGCGAAAACGGACCATGAAGCCGGCCGGACCGTTCGGCAGCACCTCGCCGATCAGCAGGTTCTCCATGTTGAGCGCGCGCCAGTCGCGGAAGTCGACCTCCTCCGGGCGGCTCGGGCGGGCCAGCATGTCGGCCAGCGGCAGGGTCTTGAAGCGCCCGCTGCGCGCCAGGTCGGCGCCCACGATCGCGGCGATGTCCTGGCTCGGCGGGCTCTGCTCGCCGCTGTAGGGGAACGGCACGATCGCGATCGGCAGTGCGCCCTCCACCCCCTGGGTGATTTCGATATCGAGCGCCTGCACCGGCGCCGTCGCCAGCACCAGCAGGCTCAGCAGGAAAGGGATCAATCGGGTTCGCAACATCAGTTCGAGCTCTTGGCTGGATCAAAGGTAAAGGTGTGATTGCGGAATTCGTCGCGTGCGGCCAGCGCGGCGTCACCCGGCATGGGCAAGGGTTCCGCCTTCCAGACCGCGGCCTCCACCGAGCGGTCGAAGCCGGCGTTGCCGCTGGACTCCGCGATGCTGACCGCGAGTATCGAACCGGAGGCGCCGAGGCGTACGTTGATACGGCAGCGCAGCCCCTGGTCCAGGGTCCCCGGCGGCGGGTTCCAGTGGCGCGCCACCTTGTCCTGGATCAGGCGCACGATGCGCGCCGCCTCGCTGACCCTCTGTTCGGCCTCGAACTGCGCCTGGAGTTCCCGCTCGCGCGCCGCGGCTTCGGCCTTGGCGCGCGCCTCGGCGGCGCGCCGTTCGCGTTCGGCTGCCTCCTTCTTCTGGCGTTCCGCCTCTTCGCGGCGCCGCTTTTCCGCTTCGGCCTTCTCACGCGCGGCCTTCTCGCGTGCTGCCTTCTCGCGTGCTGCCTTCTCGCGTGCTGCCTTCTCGCGTGCTGCCTTCTCGCGCTCGGCCTTTTCCCGGGCGGCCTTCTCCTGCGCGGCCTTCTCTTCTGCGGCCTTCTGCTCAGCCGCCTTGCGCTTGGCCTCTAGCGCGGCGAGACGTTTCTTCTCGGCCGCCTGCCGCTGTTCGATCTCGCGCTGCTTGCGTTCCAGCTCGGCGAGGCGCTTCTTCTCGGCCGCCTCCTTGCGCCCGGCCTCGGCCTCGGCCTGTTCGCGCGCCTTGCGCTCCTGTTCCAGCGCGGCCAGGCGGCGCTTCTCGTCCTCGCGCCGCTTCTGCAACGCGGCCAGGCGCTGCTCTTCCTGCTGGCGCGCCGCGAGCGCCTGCTGTTTCTTGTTTTCCTGCTCGCGCTCGAGGCGCTCCACCGCCTGGTTCAGCTCGGCGCTGTCGACCACCTGCGCCTGGACCACCTTGGCGTCGGCCGGCAGCGGCTTGGGCTTCTCGCGCCAGTCGACCCCGATCACCAGGAAGGCCACCATGCCGAGGTGGAGCAAGACCGCGATGATGAAGGCCAGCGGACTGCGCCGGATGATCGCAAACATCGAACTCAGGCCGGGTCCGTCAGCAGGCCCACCGAGGCGGCGCCGGCCTGCTGCAACAGCACCATCAGGCGCACCACCTGGGCGTACACCACGTTGCGGTCGCCACGCACCAGCACCGGCGCGCGCGGGTTGTGCCGGATCAGCGCGCTGGCCTTGAGCAGCAGTTCCTGCTCGTCCAGCGCCAGGCTCTTGTCGTCGTCATAGGTGACGTAGTACTGCCCCTCGCGGTCGACCGTAAAGACGATCGGCCGCAGTGCATCCTCTTCAATCGGATTGGCGTCCGCCTGCGGCAGCTCGACCTTGACCCCCTCGGTCAGCAACGGCGCGGTGATCATGAAGATCACCAGCAGCACCAGCATCACGTCGATGTAGGGAACGACGTTGATCTCCGCCATCGGCCGCCGGGTTTTCTGTCGCTGCGACACCGGTCACGCACCCCGCCGCGACTGCACGTGCGCCTGGCGCTGCAGGATGTTGGAGAACTCCTCGACGAAGTCGTCGTAGCGGTTCTCCAGGCGCTGCACGGTGTTGGCGTACTTGTTGTAGCCGACCACCGCCGGGATGGCCGCGAACAGCCCCATGGCGGTCGCGATCAGGGCCTCGGCGATGCCCGGTGCGACCAGGTTGAGGGTCGCCTGCTTGACGTTACCCAGGGCATGGAAGGCATTCATGATGCCCCACACCGTGCCGAACAGCCCGACATAGGGGCTGGTCGAGCCGACCGTGGCGAGGAAGGAGAGATGGGTCTCGAGCCCATCCAGCTCGCGGCTGGTAGCCACCCGCATGGCGCGCCGCGCGCCCTCGACCAGCGCCATGGGATCGACCGCGGGGTTCTCGCGCAGCCGCACAAACTCGCGAAAACCGGCGTGAAAGATCGCGGCCACCCCGCGCAGCTCGTCACCCTGGCGGTCGATGTCGCGGTACAGCTCGCCGAGGTCGCCGCCGGACCAGAAGCGCTGCTCGAAGCTGTCGGCCTCGCGCCGGGCGCGCTTGAGCACCCGCGAGCGGTCGAAGATCACCGTCCACGAGAACAGTGACGCCAGCACCAGCGAGAGCATCACCAGCTGCACGAGAGGGCTGGCGTTGAGCACCAGCGTGAAGAAAGACAGATCGGTACTGTGCATGATCAGTGGTCCGCTTGGCTTGCTTGCAATTTATCCCGGATGGCGAGGGGAATGCGCGCCGGGCGCATATCGCCCGCGCGCAGACAGGCCACCCGGACCGTGGCGCTGCACAGGCTGTCGCCGTCGCCGACACGCTCGATGCGCTGCGCGAAATCCAGGCTCGCGCCCCCGCAGGCGGCGATCGAGCTGTACACGCACAGCTGCTCGTTGAAGCGCGCCGGACGATGGTAGTCGATCTCGACCCGGCGCACCGCGAACAGCACCCCGGGATCGCGCATCAGCTCATCCTGTTCGAAGCCCAGGCTGCGCAGCCACTCGCTGCGCGCCCGTTCCATGAAGCGCAGGTAGTTGGCGTAGAACACCACGCCACCGGCGTCGGTGTCTTCGTAGTACACCCGGATCGGCCATGCGAACTCCGCCACCCGCGTTAGTTCCTCCCGCCAGGTTTCAATCGTTGAACAGGCCGCCTTCGGACTCGACCGCACGCGGCGGCTCGAGCCCGAAGTGCAGCCAGGCGGCGCGCGTCGCCATACGGCCGCGCGGGGTGCGGATCAGGAAGCCCTGCTGGATCAGGTAGGGTTCGACCACGTCCTCGAGGGTGCCGCGTTCCTCGCCGATGGCCGCCGCCAGGTTGTCCAACCCGACCGGCCCACCCTCGAACTTCTGCAGGACCGCCTCGAGCAGACGCCGGTCCATGTGATCGAAACCGTTCTGGTCCACCTTGAGCATCCCCAGGGCGGCGTCCGCGACCTCGACGTTGACCGCGCCATCGGTCTTGACCTGGGCGTAGTCGCGCACCCGCCGCAGCAGCCGGTTGGCAATCCGCGGGGTGCCGCGCGAGCGGCGCGCAATCTCGTGCGCGCCAGCGGCGTCCATCTCGACCCCGAGGATGGCGGCGGAACGGCGCACGATGCGCGCCAGCTCTTCCACCGAGTAGAACTCCAGCCGCTGCACGATGCCGAAGCGGTCACGCAGCGGCGAGGTCAGCAAGCCGGCGCGGGTGGTCGCCCCGACCAGGGTGAAGGGCGGCAGGTCGACCTTGATCGAGCGCGCCGCCGGGCCCTCGCCGATCATGATATCCAGCTGGTAGTCCTCCATCGCCGGATAGAGGACCTCTTCCACCACCGGGCTGAGGCGGTGGATTTCGTCGATGAACAGCACGTCGTGTGGCTCGAGGTTGGTCAGCAGGGCCGCGAGATCGCCCGGCTTCTCCAGCACCGGCCCGGAGGACTGGCGCAGGTTGACCGCCATCTCGTTGGCAATGATGTGCGACAGGGTGGTCTTGCCCAGGCCGGGCGGACCGAAGATGAGCACGTGGTCGAGGGCCTCGCCGCGGTCGCGCGCCGCGGGGATGAAGATCTCCATCTGCTCGCGCACCGCCGGCTGGCCGACGTAGTCACCCAGCGTGCGCGGCCGGATCGCGCGGTCGACGGCCGCGTCTTCCGAGGCGACCTCCGGGGTGACCAGTCGTTCCGCTTCGCTCATGGGGTCAGTTTATCGCTTTGGCCGGGGGACGGCTCATTATTTCGGATCAGCGCGAGGACTGCAGCGCGGCACGGATGATCTCTTCGGTGGAGAGCCCCTCCGGATCCACGCCGCGGACCATGCGCTGCGCCTCGACGGCCTTGTACCCGAGGGCCTGGAGTGCGCTCAGGGCGTCTTCCAGGGGCGAGTCCGGGCCCGTTGGGGCTGCCGCCCCGCCGGCCGCCAGGACCGGGCCTTTACCGCTCTCGGGCGCCTCCAGGCGGTCGCGCATCTCCACGATCAGGCGTTCCGCGGTCTTTTTGCCGATCCCCGGCAGGCGGGTCAGCGCGGCCACGTCGCCGGCCCGCACGGTGATCGCGAACTCGTCCGCGGTCATCCCCGAGAGGATCGCCAGCGCGACCTTGCCGCCGACCCCGCTGACCTTGAGCAGGGCGCGGAACAGGGCCCGATCGCGCTCCTCGGCAAAGCCGTACAGCACGTGCGCGTCGTCACGGATCGCGAGGTGGGTGTGCAGGGTGACCGGCGTATCGTCCGAGGGCAGCACGTAGAAGGTCGACATCGGGGCCTCGATCTCGTAGCCGACCCCGTTCACGTCCAACAGCAGAAAGGGCGGCTGCTTGCGCCGCACCTGTCCGCGCAGCAGGCCGATCATGCCAGTCCTCCCAGGCGTTGCAGGTTCATGTGGCTGTGCGCGTGGCACAGCGCCAGCCCGAGGGCATCCGATTCGTCCAGCGACATCTTTGCCTGGCAGCCGAGCAGAATCCGGATCATGTGCTGTACCTGCTCCTTTTCCGCCGCGCCACTGCCCACCAGGGCCTGCTTGACCGAGCGCGGCGAGTACTCGAACACCGGCAGGCCGTGGTTGACCGCCGCCACGATGGCCGCGCCGCGCGCCTGTCCGAGCTTGAGCGCCGAGCCGGCATTGCGCGCCACGAAGACCTGCTCCACCGCGACCTGCTGCGGTTGGTGCTCTTCCAGGACCGCAGCGATGCCGCGGAAGATGTCCCCCAGGCGATCCGGGAAGGCCTCGCCGGTGGTGCGCACGCAGCCACTCGCCACGTAGCGGCTGTGGCGACCGTCGCTCACGATCACGCCGTAACCGGTCACGCGCGAGCCGGGGTCGATGCCGAGGATGCGGATACTCATGCCCGCGCGGAACTCACTCGATCTCCGCGAGGACTTCCTCGGGGATATCGGCATTGGTGTAGACCTCCTGGACGTCGTCGAGATCTTCCAGGAAGTCGATCAGCTTGAGGATTTTCTCCGCGCCGTCGCGGTCGACCGGGGAGAGGGTCTCCGCCTCGAAGGTGACCTCGGCGCTGACCGCCTCCAGGCCGGCATCGGCGAGGCCCTGCTTGACCGTCTCGAACTCGGTGGGATCGGTATACACGTCCACCGATCCATCGTCGTTGCTGAGCACGTCCTCGGCGCCGGCCTCCAGGGCCGCTTCCATGACGGTGTCCTCGTCGATGCCCGCGGCGAAGCTGATCACCCCTCGCTTCTGGAACATGTAGGCCACCGAGCCGTCGGTGCCCAGGTTGCCGCCGTGCTTGGTGAAGGCGTGTCGCACCTCCGAGGCGGTCCGGTTGCGATTGTCGGTCAGGCAGTCGGCGATCACCGCGATACCGCCAGGCGCATAGCCCTCGTAGCGGATCTCGTCGTAGTTGCCCTCCTCCTCGCCGCCGGCGCCGCGCTTGATGGCGCGGTCGATGGTATCGATCGGCATGTTGGCGCCCTTGGCCTTGTCCACCGCGAGGCGCAGACGGGGGTTGGAATCCAGTTCACCACCCCCCTCCTTGGCCGCGACCGTGACCTCGCGGATCAGCTTTGACCACAACTTGCCGCGTTTCTTGTCGTTGGCTGCCTTCTTGTGCTTGATATTGGCCCACTTACTGTGACCTGCCATCGGGATACCTCGTCGTGAATTGCCCAGTCTCAACGCACAAATGTTAACACCTTGGCAGGTACTCAAGTTCCCCCAGCGGGAGCCGATAGTCAGTAAAAGTCGCGACCTGAAACCATGTCCCACCGCTATCCCACATCCGCGCCCCTCCCGATCATGCCGTACACGGCAAGGCGGGTCCGTTTCCTGACGCACAGTCAGAAGAGCACGCATGCGGACATCGAGTCGGTGGTGCTGAATGACCCGGGCGCGACCCTGGCCATTTACCGCGCCCTGGAGCGACGCCGCCCCGGCGCCAGCGACGAGGCCAGCGGCCCGGCGCACGCGATCTCCATGGTTGGCATGGACGCCTTCCGCTCGATTTTCCGCAACGTGCCGGTGATCGACGGGCGCAAGGTCATGGAACACATCCTCTCGCCGGGCTTCGCCTATGGACAGGCGGCCCAGGCCGGTTGGTATGCCCGCCGTATCGCCGAGATGCTGGGCTTCGGCCAGGCCATCGAGATGCAGGTCGCCGCCCTGTTGCAGCACCCCGCGGTGCTGACCCTTTGGCATCAGGACTTTGAATCGGCGGCGCGCGCGAGCAACGCGACGCGCGACGGGGTCAACTTCGAGATCGCCTTCCGCGCGGAATTCAACCTCCCGGTGCACGTAGCGGACCAGGCCTACATCGACGCCTGGAAGCTGCCGCAACTGGCCCGCGAGGCCGCCCACGAAGACCCGGAAATGAGCCGCCAGGCGCGCTGTATTGCAGTCGCGACACGCATGGCGCGGGTTGCCTACGCCGGCTGGCCGGATGAGGCCTTCGTGGCGACCGCCGCGGAGCTTGCCGATCTGCTGCCCGAGCGGGTGCGCGACCCCGGCAACTGGTGGAAATGCGAGACAGCGGCAACCGCGCACACCCTGCAGCCCTGGGATTACCCCCTGGCCGCGCGTGAACTGGTCCTGGAGCGGGAGATCGTGGTCGAGGTACCCGCACCCGCCACATCGGGCAGGCCGGAAGCCGCTCACGGTCTGCAGCAACTGCTGGGCGGCGCGCTCAAGCAGGTGGCGCAAACCGCCCGCTCGAGACGGGTGATCTTCGCCAAGCTCAGTCGTGACCGTCATCGCCTGCGCACGCGCCTCGCCCTGGGCGGCAGCCCGGATGACCCGCTCCGCCAGCTCGACCTTTCGATGAGCGAGAAGCACCTGTTCAGCCTGTTGTTGACCCGCGCGCAGGCGGTGCATGTCGGGCCGGACAACCATCAGCGTTACGCACCCTACCTCGAGGGCGTACCGCTCGACAGCCAGGCCCTGGCCGGTTTCTATGCCACCTCGCTGTTCGTCGACGGACGCCCGGTCGGCATTTTGTACGCCGACGGCGGGCATCCGGACGAACGGGGCTATTCCGCCTTTCGTCAAGCGGCCGCCGGCGTCACCCAGCTGCTCGAATCGCATTGCCAGAAGGCCGCCTGATGCCTGCCTTCCGGGATGGATCGGACCTCGATTCGTAGGAGCGGCCCTGGCCGCGAAGAGTCCCGGTCCGGGTTAAAAAAAGGCGCCTGTTCGCGAGCCAGCTCGCTCCTGCAATTCCCGGGATGGATCGGACCTCGCCCTCTAGGCGGCCTTGGCCGCGAACCTTCGCGAGCAAGCTCGCTCCTACGGCACGGGGTGGTCCGGGGTCATCATCCCGGGGCGCGTAAACCACATCCCTGCAAACCGTAATGCTCGAGCGCCTCGCGGTTGGTCCAACTGAAGACCCGCTCGCTGGCCTGGCGCACAGGCAGCCAACGCCAGCGGCAGTGCTCGTCGCGCTGCAGGCGCGGGATGCGCCGCGACGCCGGGCAGGCGAGAAACCAGTGTTCCAGATTGGAGCGGGTTCCCGGGGGATAGCGTTCGCTCCAGGGCGGAACGATCGGGAAGCGACGTTGCTCGCGCAGATTCAGCAGCGGCACGTCGGCGCCGAAACCGGTTTCCTCCCACAGCTCACGGCGCGCCGCCATGCGCGGGTTCTCGCCCCAGCGCAGGGCGCCGGTCACCGACTGCCAGAAGCCGGCCGGACTGGCGCGCTCCAACAGCAGCGTCATGCCCCCGGGGGCACAAACGATCACCAGCACCGATTCGGGTCGCCGCCCTTTCAATGGGGGTCGCTGCTGTTCCGGCTGCATGGGCACCGCCTAAAGAAAGCCTGTTATGAGCCGCCAAATGTACTGATTAATCGACCTCCAGGTCCACCGGGCGACTTCGGAGGTGACTTGGCAAGGGAACAACGCGGCTGCCGGCAAGGGTTGCGGGCGGCGCTGAAAAAGGGCGAAGGGAAAACACCGGCGTTGCCGGGACCGCCCACACGACCCGCGACATGGCGCGCACGCGCGGGGCTCGAGGTGAAACATGTTATCTCCGGACACAATAAAGCATATCCAGCAGTCGACACGCGAAGGCATCCTGGTGATCGACCGCACCCAGCGGATCGTCTTCTGGAACGACTGGATGTCCACCAGGACCGCTGTGGCTTCCGAGCAGGCGCTGGGTCAGTTCCTGCATGCGCTGCTGCCCGGGATGGAGGAATTCCACCTCGAGCATGCGATCCGTGCCTGCCAGGAGAGCGATGAGGCCTCACCGTTTTCGGACCCCGCCTATTCGTGCCTGATTCCCCTGGGCGACGCCAGCTCCAGCTTCGGCGGGAGCACGGTAGCGCAACGGGCGGTCGTACAACCGCTGGACGATGGCGAGCAGCGCTTCTGTCTGATTCGCGTGGCGGAGGCGGTTGAACAGGGGACCCGTGAGCCGCATCACTCGCCGGCTGCCACGCCAGTACTTCCGCAGGACCCGTCTCCGGAGGCAAGAACGGTCATCGAATACATTCACGACGCCATCGTCTCGCTCGATCAGGATGGCCTGATCCTGGATCTCAACCATGCCGCGCACGTGATGTTCAACCTCGAGGACGAGCAGATCCTCGGAAAGGCGGTCGACACACTGTTCGAGGACTACCCCGGCCAGCTGGCCGCGCTGCACGCCGGCGAGACCGTCGAAATGCTGGCCAACTGCCACCCCGGTGCACACTTCGCTGCTTCGGTGGGGATGTCGCGGATACGCAGCGGTGATGGCGAGCGATGCATTCTGATCGTGCGCGATGTCACCGCGCAAAAGCAGGCGGAGGAGTCGCTCCACCGGGAAAAGGAGTTCGCCCAGATCACCCTCGAGTCGATCCAGGAGGCGGTCATCACCACCGATGAGCGCGGCCGGATCAACTCGGCCAACTCGGCCGCGTGCGAACTGTTGCGGCGCGAGCAGGAGCAGATCCTGGACCGCCCCCTGCTGGACCTGTTGACCTTCAGCGAACTCGATCACCGCCGCGCCGCGCGCAAGGGCATCAACAACACCCTGACGCTCGGCAAGGCATGCAGCATGAACGGCATCCCGGAGCTGCGCTTCGACAACCAGGAGAGCATCTTCATCAACGGGCGCCTGGCACCGCTGCGGGCGCGCGACGGCAGCATCATCGGCAGCGTCGCGGTGCTGCAGGACATCACCAAAGAGAAGCGCATGCGCGAGATCCTGTCTTACCAGGCGACGCATGACGATCTCACCTCGCTGATCAACCGGCGCGAGTTCGAGCGCCGCCTGGAAGATGCCCTGGGCACCCGTGTCGGCGATACCCCGCATGTGCTGCTGTACATGGACCTGGACCAGTTCAAGCTGATCAATGACAACTGCGGGCATACCGCCGGCGACCAGATGCTGCGTCAACTGACCGCGCTGCTGAACCGGCGCCTGCGTCACACCGATACCCTCGCCCGGCTCGGCGGGGACGAGTTCGCCGCCCTGCTGCCCTACTGCGGGATGGAGATGGGGCGGCGCATCGCGGAGGAGCTGCGCGAACTGGTGCGCAGCTTCCGCTTTCACTGGGGCGGACGCAATTTCGGGGTGGGCGTGTCGATCGGCATCGTGCAGCTGGACGAAAGCATGCTCAGCACCAGTGACGCGCTCGCCGCCGCCGACTCCGCCTGTTACATCGCCAAGGAGAACGGTCGCGACCAGGTGGTTCTGCACCAGCCGAACGGCGATGAGGAGCAGCAGCGCCGCGGGCTGATCAACCTCGCGGTGCACATTCGGGAAGCACTGGAGAAGAAGCGATTCCGGCTCTGGGCCCAGCCGATCGTCCCGATCCAGAAGGGACGGCAGGACTGGGGCGTGGAGATACTGGTGCGCATGCTGGACGAGGAAGGCGAGCTGGTCTCGCCCGGCCTGTTCATTCCCGCTGCCGAGCGCTACAACCTGATGGGTCACATCGACGGCTGGGTGGTCTCGGAGGTCTGTCGCCAGTGGCATGCGCAACCGCGCCTGTTCAGCCGCCTGGACAAGGTCGCGATCAACCTCTCGGGACAGTCGATTGCGAACGACGAGTTCCTGGAGTTCGTCATGACCACGGTCGACAACAACAAGGTGCCCTGGAACCGGCTGTGCTTCGAGATCACCGAAACGGCGGCAGTCTCCAGCATGGAAAAGGCGCGACATTTCATCAAGACGCTCAAGGAGCGTGGCGCGCGTTTCTCGCTGGACGACTTTGGCAGCGGCCTGTCGTCCTTCGCCTACCTGAAGCAGCTCCCGGTCGATTACCTCAAGATCGATGGCACCTTCGTGCGCGACATGCTGCACAACAGCATCGATGCCGCTATGGTCCGCTCGATCAGCGATGTCGGCAGCGCCATCGGGCTGCGCACCATTGCCGAGTTCGTCGAGGACGTCGCGGTCATCCAGGCCCTGCGCGAAGCCGAAGTGGACTACGCGCAGGGCTACGGGGTGTGCAAACCGGCGCCGATCGAGGAGCTGCTTGATTACGCCCCGCCCGGACTGCAGCCCGTGCTCGCCAACGCGGCGAGCTGAGCCGGCCAGTTCAGAATCCTGTCAGGCAGGGGTCCGAGTCAGTTTTTCTCCGGGCTCGCGTTGCGCTGCTCCGGGATTCGCACCTTTACGTGCAGTTCCTGCAGTTGCTTGCGCTCCACGTCGGACGGGGCGGAGGTCAGCGGGCAGGAGGCGGTCTGGGTCTTGGGGAAAGCCATCACCTCGCGGATCGAGTGCGCCCCCGCCATCAGCATCACCAGGCGGTCCAGGCCGAAGGCCAGGCCGCCGTGCGGCGGGCAGCCGTACTTGAGTGCATCCAGCAGGAAGCCAAACTTGTCGCGCGCCTCCTGCTCTTCGATGCCGAGCAGTTTGAAGACCCGCTTCTGGACCGCCTCCTGATGGATACGGATGGAGCCACCGCCGATTTCCGAGCCGTTCAGGACCATGTCGTAGGCGCGTGACAGGCAGGCCCCCGGATCCGATTCGAGCTGATCGATATGCTCGGTCTTGGGCGCGGTGAAGGGGTGATGCAGCGCATGCCAGCGGTTGTTCGCCTCGTCCCATTCGAACATCGGGAAGTCGACCACCCAGAGCGGCTGCCAGCTGTCTGACATCAGCTCGAGATCCTGGGCCAGCTTGACCCGCAGCGCGCCCAGCGCCTCGTTGACCACGTGCGCCTTGTCAGCGCCGAAGAACACGAGGTCGCCATCCTGCGCGCCGGTGCGCCGCATGATCTCCATGACCGCCTCGTCCGGCAGGAACTTGAGGATCGGCGACTGCAGACCGTTCACCCCGTTGCCGAGCTCGTTGACCTTGATGTAGGCCAGGCCCCTGGCGCCGTAGATGCCGACGAACTTGGTGTACTCGTCGATATCCTTGCGGCTCAGTTTGCTGCCCTGCGGCAGGCGCAGCGCCGCCACCCGCCCGTTCGGATCCCTGGCGGGGCCGGCGAACACCTTGAAGTCGATCTCCTGCAGCAGGTCGGCGACGTCGACCAGCTCCAGGCTGCAGCGCAGGTCCGGGCGATCCGAGCCGAAGCGACGGATGGCCTCGTGGTAGCTCATGCGCGGGAAGGGATCGGGCAGTTCGACCCCGAGGGCGTCGCGGAACAGCCCGCGGATCATCGCCTCGACCAGGTTCATGATCTGCTCTTCGTCGAGGAAGGACATCTCGATATCCAGCTGGGTGAATTCCGGCTGGCGGTCGGCGCGCAGATCCTCGTCGCGGAAGCAGCGCACGATCTGGTAGTAGCGATCCATGCCGGACATCATCAGCAGCTGCTTGAACAGCTGCGGGGACTGCGGCAGGGCGAAGAACTTGCCGGGATGCACCCGGCTGGGCACCAGGTAGTCGCGCGCGCCCTCGGGGGTCGCCTTGGTCAGCATCGGCGTCTCGATGTCGAGGAAGCCGTGATCGTCCAGGTAGTTGCGCAACAGGCGGGTGACCTGCGAGCGCAGGATCATGCGTTCCTGCATCACCGGGCGGCGCAGATCGACGTAGCGGTAGCGCAGGCGCAGCTCCTCGGAGGTGTCCTCGTCGTCCAGCTGGAACGGCGGGGTCTCGGCGCGGTTGAGGATCTCGAGTTGCTTGCCCAGGATCTCGATCTCCCCGGTGGACAGCTCGGGATTGGTGGTCCCTTCGGGGCGCGCCCGCACGCGGCCCTTGATGCGCAGCACGAATTCGTTGCGAACCTGCTCGGCAGTGGCGAATACGTCCTCGATATCCGGGTCGTAGACCACCTGGACCAGGCCGCTGCGGTCACGCAGGTCGATGAAGATCACGCCGCCGTGATCGCGACGCCGGTTCACCCAACCGCACAGTTCAACCGTCTGATCGATGAATTCGGCATTAATCTCGCCGCAGTAATGGCTGCGCATGAAAGTACCCCAGGTAGAAAAATGAAGACGCCCCGCAGTGCGGAGCGTCGAATCGTCAGGCCCGTCGCTGTGGCCTACTGGCAGGTCGGACAGGCGCCGCTGCCGCAGGCGTGCCCGGTGTCGGCGGACTTGTCCTGGCTTTTACTGTCCTTGTTCTTGAAGTCGGTCTGGTACCAGCCACTGCCCTTGAGGAGAAAACCGGAAGCGGACACCAGCTTCGCCAGTGCCGGCTTGCCGCACTCGGGGCAATCGGTGAGCGGTGCATCACTCATCTTCTGCATGGCCTCGAACTCGTGACCACACTCGGCGCATCGGTATTCGTAGAACGGCATGTCAGTCTCCACGCAACGGTTCAAAAAACCGGCGAATATTACCACATGCGAATGCGCTTGAAAGCGCCCGCTAGCGGGCAGCGGAAACCTGCAGTTCCGAAGCGCTCTCGAGGTACTCGCTCTCCTCGCGCAGCTCCTGGATCTGATTTTCCAGCCTGTTCAGCTCGCTCTCGGGCAGGCCGAAGCGGATGTAGCGGTCGATCTGCGCAACCAGTTCCCAAAGGCTCGCATTGTGCTGGCTGAGATAGATCAGCGAGCGTGCCAGGTGATGCGGATCCACGCCGAATTGCTGCATCCGGCGCGCCGCGTCCAGCGCGGTCTCGAGTTGATCGTCCGAGGGCCTGTTCATATGTTCACCTCATCGTCGTCGATTGCCTTGCGATCCCTCTGCCGCAGGGCGTTGCTCTGGCAACGCAGCGCATGCCGAATCAGGATGTCGCGGTCCTGTTCGCGCAGATGGGTAAAAACGAGGCGCAGATTGAAGCCCTGCGCCGCATCCGCCGCCACTGGCTCGCATTCGACGACCTCCGCGTAAGCCACCACCCCGGTCAGGGAGGGAAACAGCAGCATCCGGACTTCCAGGGTCTGTCCCGGCGCGTAGTGCTCTTCGCTGCGCAGCCCCAGGCCGCCTGCGCTCAGGTTGACCGGATGGGGCTGTTCGTCGCTCAGCTCCGAGACCTGCGCGGTCAGCGCCCTGCCGAGGATGTCGATCTTGCGATCCAGCGCCTTGAGATAGGTGGCGACATCCGGGTCGCTCTGCTCGATACGGCGCATGCTGATCGCCAGTTCGGCATTGATCCCGGCCATGGCGGCCATCACGGTGAATCCGGTCGCGCCGGCCTGCTCGAGCAGTTCTTCGAGACGCTCGACCTGGTCCTCGGGCACGGCCCGTATGCCCACCCGGATCGAGTCGTTGACCCGGAAATATTCGCGCCGGTCCGCCGCTCGCGGTCCTTTCAGCTGTTCGCTCATTGCTTGGCACCCGTATCAATGAAATCGCCGTTGTCGATATCCTCGCCACGCATGACGATCAACTCGACCCGCCGGTTCTGGGCCCGGCCGCGAGGGGTATCGTTGCCTTCCAGGGGCTTGGTATCCGCGAGCCCCTGCACCAGCACCCGCTCCTCCTTGATGCCCTTGTTGCGCAACAGCGAATGCAGCACCGTGACCGCACGCGCCGCGGACAGCTCCCAGTTGGAGCGGAAACGGCCGGTGCGGATGGGAATGCTGTCGGTATGCCCGGCCACCATGATGGTCCCCGGACGATTCACCAGCACCTGCGATATCTTGTTCATGACCTCGTCGAAACCGGGATCGAGTCTGGCGCTGCCCGAGGCGAACGATCCCTTCTCGCGGATTCGGATGATGATCTTGCGGTCCTCGTGTTCCAGCGAGATCAGGCCGCTTTCGATCTGCTTTTCGAGCGCCTTGCTCAGCTCCTCGAACTGCTCGGCCATTTCCTGCTGGATCAGTTCACGCGCCATCTCGAGGGCGCGTTCCTCGCTGATCTCCTCCTCGCCGAGACCATCCTTGAGCTTCAGGTGTTCGTGTTCGGTTTCGCTGGTCTCCTGGCGCAGCTCGCTGATGACCGCCTGCTCCGCCACCGAGGGACTCCACTCCTGCTTGATCACGCTCACGCCCTTGACGATCTCGTTGGCCGGGATCTCACGCTGCACGCCGAAGGCGTCCTTCATCGAATCCGCCATCTTCTTGAAGCGGATCGCATCGATCTGGGCGAACGAGAGCAGCAGCACGAAGAAGCACATCAACAGTGCCATCAGGTCCGCAAAGGTCGCCAGGTACTGCGGCAGCCCCGGGGGTGGACACTTCTTCGGCATGCTACTCCTCCGTCGGCCGCTTGCTCTGTGGCAGGTAAGTCGACAGGAGTTGCTCCAGCACCTTGGGGTTCATGCCCTCCTGGATGCCGGAGATGGTCTCCATGATCAGGGACTTGTTGGTGCGTTCGATCTCGGTGGCGCGCGACAGCTTGTCGGCCATTGGGGTGGCAAAGGCGTTTGCAATGATCGCCCCATACAGGGTGGTCAGCAGGGCGATCGCCATGGCCGGGCCGATGGCGGCCGGGTCGGACATGTTGGCGAGCATCTGCACCAGGCCGACCAGGGTGCCGATCATGCCCATCGCCGGGGCCATCAACGCCATGTTCTTGAACATGCCGATGCCCACGTCGTGGCGCTCCAGCATGAGGTCGATCTCTTTCGACAGCATGCGCTGCACCAGCGCCGGGTCGTGCCCATCCACGCACAGGCCGATGCCCTTCTTCATGAAGTCGTTGCTGATCTCCTGACCCTCGAGTGCCAGCAGCCCGTTCTTGCGCGCCACGTCCGCCAGCGCCACGCCTTCCTCGATCAGCTGTTTGGGATTATCGACTTTGTAGAAAAAGGCCTTCATCCCGATCGCGAATGAGCCCAGGAAGTCGCCCAGGGACACCTGCATCAGGGTGACCATGAAGGTCCCGCCGACCACGATCAGCACCGATGCGATATCCAGGAACATCATCCCGTCGCCGCCGGTTGCAATAGCGCCAATGATGATGCCAAATCCGCCCAACAGACCGATCAGCGTTGCAATATCCACGACCTAACATCCTCTCAGGTTAGACACGTCGCGAGGCGTGCAAATAACTCTGACGGGATTAGCGGTCGTAACGGAGAAAACTTTAGTGCCCAAAGCTCTTCCCAAGCCGCCACGGCACCAGGCCGGACCGGGTGATGCGGTGCTGGTCACCGGCTGCTCCACTGGCATCGGTCACGCGGTGGCGCACGGTCTGCACGCAAGCGGATACGAGGTGATCGCCAGTGCCCGCTCGCCGCAGGATGTGCAGCGCCTGCGCACCGGGGGACTGCGGGCGGTGCGCATCGACCTGGATGACCCGGCGCTGATCCGCGCCGGCCTCGAGGAGGCGCTCGAACTCACCGGTGGAGAGCTGTACGGCCTGTTCAACAACGGCGCCTATGGCCAGCCCGGTGCGGTCGAAGACCTCAGCTGGGAGGCGCTCGAGGCCCAGCTGCGCACCAACCTGCTCGGCTGGCACGAGCTGACCCGGCTGGTCATCCCGCGGATGCGCGCGCGCGGCCGCGGCCGGATCATCCAGAACAGCTCGGTGCTCGGCCTGGTCGCGATGCCCTACCGCGGCGCCTACAACTGTTCCAAGTTCGCCCTGGAGGGACTCTCCGACACCCTGCGCCTGGAACTGCATGGGACGGGCATTCACGTCAGCCTGGTCGAGCCGGGTCCGATCCGAAGCCAGTTCCGCGCAAACGCTCTCAGGAAGTTCCTGCAGTACATCGACACGCAGGCGAGCCCCCACCGGGCGAACTACGAGGCCATGCAAAGGCGCCTCCAGACCCAGGGCGACGCCGCGCCCTTCACCCTCCCGGCGACCGCGGTGCTGAAGCCGGTCCTGCACGCCCTGAGCAGCCGCCGACCGCGGGCTCGCTACCCGGTGACCGTTCCGACCCACGCGTTCGCGATTCTGCGCCGCCTGCTGAGCACCCGGGCGCTCGATCGCCTGCTGCGGCGCGCCTCGGGCGACGGCGCGCGCTGAGCAACAAGAGGTCAGCGAGAGAGATCGGAGTCGGTTGCCGGCTCCGACCCCTGCTCACACAACTCCTGCTCACCCAGCGGCGGGCTACCGCCCCACCGCCGCGTAGGTCGGCGCGAAGTACGCCTCCAGGAACTGATCGAAATCCTGCGGTTCGCGGCTGTCGATCAGCTCGCGGTCGCGGAAGGACTTGGCCACCGCCGCATCGAACTCGGCCACGCGCGCCGCGGAGAGTTCGCGCAGGCTGAAGAAGCGGTGATGCTGGGTGGACAGGCGCCGGGCGAATTCGTAGAAGCCCTCGCCGCGGTCGCGCATTTCCTCGAGCATGCGGGCCGAAGGCGTCAGCTCGGGGTGCATCAGCTTGCGTAGCTGATCGTCGGTGGCGTCCTCATAGGCATGTCCCCCATGCACCCGGTCGAGGAACTCGGCGACCGACAGAACCGTTTCCAGGACCTCCTGGCCCCAGTCGCGCAGCGGCGTCGAGGTACCGGCGCGGCTGAGCTGCAGCCCCGGTTCCCTGCCACGATGGGCCACGCGCAACACGTTCTCGTTGGCCTCGTGCTGCTCGTCGGCGTCCAGCGGTGGACTGCCAGCCAGGACACAGGTGAGCATCAAGGCCTCGAGGAAGCACAACTGCACCTCGTCCACGCCCAGCGGGTGGTAGGCGTTCACGTCCAGGGAGCGCAACTCGACATACTCGACCCCCCGCTCCAGCAATGCCAGGGCGGGGCTTTCGAGGCCTTGCAGGAGCTGCTTCGGCCGCACCGAGTTGTAGTACTCGTTCTCGATCTGCAGCAGGTTGGCATTCAGCTGGCGGTAACCCTCTTCGCCCCGGATCCCGATTTTCTCCCAGGCCGCCGCCGGCGTGGTGACCGCGGCCAGCAGGGAGTTGGCGTAGTGCGGCACATCGTCGTAGCTGACATGGATGCCGAGGCCCTCCTCGCGCTTGTTCTGGTAGCCGATATCGCCCATCCGCAAGGAGGTCGCGTAGGGCTCGTAGAAGGTCGACTCGTCGAAACTGTCGAGCCGGCTCACGCCATCCCGGAAAAAGGATTTGCACACCGCGGGCGAGGCGCCGAAGAGATAGGGGATGAGCCAGCCGACGCGCAACAGGTTGCGGATCATGCCCATGTAGTACTCGTCACGGACCGGCCTGGAGAGATCCTGCCCGAGGGTCCGCGCGTACACGGCCCAGAAGCTGTCCGGCAGCGACCAGTTGAAATGCACCCCGGCGATGACCTGCATGACACGCCCGTAACGGTGGCCCAGCCCGACCCGGTAGACGTGCTTCATCAGGCCGAGATTGGAATCACCGTAATCCGCTATCGGAATATTGTCCTCGCCGGCGAGCACACACGGCATGCTGGTCGACCAGAGTATTTCACCGGGCAGCCTGCGATAGGCGTAGCTTTGCAGGTCAGCGAGAAAATCCAGCGCCTGCCCGGGATTGGCCAGCGGCGGGGTGATGAACTCCGCAAGCGCTTCGGAATAGTCGGTGGTCAACCACGGATGGGTCAGGGCGGCGCCCCACGCAACCGGGTGCGAGGTCATCGCAATGCCCCCACCCCTGGCGACCCGCAGGCTCTCCTTCTCCAGGCCGATTCGGGTGTCCTTCAGACACGCAGGCTCCAGCGCCTCGCTGAGCGCGCGCAGGCGCGTCTGGACCAGGTCGAACAACTCAGCTACTCCTTAAAACTTGACCCGGGCTTACAGGGCGGAAAACAGCTGATCTGTCAGCGCGCCTGCGCGGTCATCGGCTGTTGGCGGCGGATCCAGTCGGACAGGATGAGGGCGGTTTCCTGGAGCATGATGCGATCCACGCCTTCCGGGTCCTCATCCTCCTGGGCGAGCCGCTCGTCTTCGTCCTCGTCCAGGCTCTCGAGCGCCGGCAGGCCCCGGTGGGCCCGCAGACGGTTACGCAGTTGCAACAGGCGTGCCTCACGTTCGGCGCGCTCCGCGCGGCGGCTCTCCTCGTGCAGGGTGACCGAGGTGGTCTCCTTGACTTTGGTCAGTTCGGCCTCCTGGTCGACGAGGAACTGGAAACCGGGGTCCTTGCGGATGCGCTCCTCGCTGGCCGCCCGCAGGTAAGGCAGATGGGCATCCTGCGACCCACCCCGGATCACCGCCGGGATCGCCCCCCAGGGAATGGCATGATCGAGCGAGCGTTCGCCATAGTCGCCGAGGTCCTCCGCCGTCGGGAAGCTGATATCCGGGGTGACACCGCGATGCTGGGTGCTCGCGCCCAGCACCCGGAAGAACTGCGCCATGGTGAGACGCAGACGCCCAAGGTCCTCATCGGTGCGCAGGTAGCGGCTGAGATTGATCAAGGTCTGCACCGTGCCCTTGCCGAAGGTGGGCTCGCCCACGATCAGGCCACGACCGTAGTCCTGGATGGCACCGGCGAAGATTTCCGAGGCCGAGGCGCTGTTGCGGTTGACCAGTACCACCAGCGGACCGCCATAGACCTCTTCCGGATCGACGTCTTTCTCGATCTCGACGTTGCCGCTGGCATCCTTGATCTGCACCACTGGCCCCTTGGGGATGAACAGCCCGGTCAGCTCGGTCGCCTCTGCAAGCGAACCCCCGCCGTCCTGGCGCAGGTCGATGATCACACCGTCCACCTGCTGCTCTTCGAGCTCTGACAGCAGGGCGCGCACATCGCGGGTCGTGCTGCGGAAGTTGCTCTTGCCCGCCGCATGTCCGGCGAAGTCGCGGTAGAAGGCCGGGATATCGATGACCCCGATCCGGAGACCGCCAAACTCGGGGTCCTCGAGCACCTCGCTCTTGGCCGCCTTGTCCTCCAGCTTGATGGTGTCGCGCACCAGTGCGAGCTCGCGTGCACGGCCATTGCGGCCCTCGCTCTTGGGAATCACGTTCAGCCGCACGGTGGAGCCCTTGGCGCCGCGGATCAGTTCCACCACATCCTGCAGGCGCCAACCCATCACGTCCTGCATTTCACCGTCTTTGCCCTGGGCCACGCCGACGATATGGTCGCCGGCATGCAGCTTGCCGCTGCGCGCGGCGGGGCCGCCGACAACGGTGCTCTGGATCTTGGTGTAGCCGTCATCGGCGCGCAGCACCGCGCCGATGCCCTGCAGCGAGAGGCGCATGTTGATGTCGAAGTTCTCGGACAACTCGGGCGACATGTAACTGGTATGTGGCTCGATGCTCAGGGTCATCGAGTTGACGAACGCCTGGAACACATCGCCAGGATTCATCTGCTGAACCCGGTTGCGAATGCCCTCGTAGCGTTTGACCAGGCGCTCCTTGTCGACCGGCTCGTCATCGCTGGCGCCCAGGCGCTCGCTGAGCAGGTCGTTCTTGACCCGCTTGCGCCACAAATCGTCCAGGGCAGCCTCGTCCTCCGCCCAGGGCTCGTCCTCGCGGTCGAAGCGGTAGTTCTCGCGGTGCTCGAAGTCGAATTCGTACCGCTGCAGCAGGTCGAGGGCGAAAGCGGTGCGTTGTTCCACCTTGCTGCGGAACAACCGGAAGATCTCGAACGCAGGCTCGAGCCGGCCTTTCATCAGACTGTCGTCGAAGTACTCACGATACTTCGCGAAGCGCTGGATATCCTCGCGGGTGAAGAAGGCGCGGTTGGGATCGAGCGCTTCGAGATACCGGTCGTAAGCAAGCCGCGACAGCGAGTCGTCGATGCTCGGCCGGGTGTAGTGGAAGCCCTCGAGTACCTGCGCAATCACCAGCGCCGTGCGTCTCTGCTGCAGATCGGGTTCGAGCGTCTCCGGTGGGACAAACTGCGGTTTTGCCCAGGCGGCGTTCGCGAACACGACGGCCGCGAGCAGAATCAGGAAGGATTTGATCATGTGCATTATCCCCTCTCGGGCATTCCCAGGGGTGCGCGCAGCCCCCCCACGATATCCAGGTATTCCGGGTCGGATGGCCCTATCAGGCCATGCCGAACAAGGAAATCGATAACTACCAGATTGCAGTTCAGTTTGAATTCATCGCTGTCGTGGACGATCTCCATGACCTGCTCAATCGGCAGGAGCATGAACTTCTCCACCTCGCCATCGGTATTGCGCGGCTCGAAATCGCGCGGCAATTCGATGTCGTAACAGTACAACACATCCGGCCGAAAACCCCGCTCCGCCACCCGATTATAGGAAAGCGCGCCGACCGGAACGGCATTTTGCGCCAGTGAGGCCGGCATGCCCGCCTCTTCCCAGGACTCCTTTATCAGGTTTTCCTGCAGCGAAACCGCATGTGGCAGCCCGCCCGCCACCAGGTTGTCCAGCGCGCCCGGAAAAATCAGGCGATCGCGCGCGCGCCGGCCGATCCACATCATTATGCGGTCGCCCTCCCGCACATAACCATTCAGATGCTGGCCAAATGAGCGCAGCCCGAGATAGGCCGCCAGGACCCGGTCCACGCTCGCGATCGCCTCGCCGCGCCCGCCGGCGGTCACCGGGTAGGGTTCGTCGAGCAGCGGCGGCACGATGCCTTCAGCGGCGAGCGTCCTGGCCAAGTCGGCAAGGCGCTCGCTGAGCGCCCCCTGTGACAGCCCGCCCGGGGTCTGGATGCCCTTCTCACTGACATCGAAGACAGCCGGGAAACGCTGCAGATGGCGGGCGAAGGCGGGACGCACCCAACCGTACACGCGGCTGCCGATGCGCCAGCGAAGAAAAGGCTCCTCCACCGGCGAGTTGCATGCCTGGATGTGGCGCAGAAAACTCATCGCCTTAGCTCGCGACCACAGCGCGGCAGGCGGCGATCACATCGTCCCCGCCAGGCGCGCCTGCTGCACCCGCGCCGATAATCCACGCGCCTCCGCTGCGCTAAGGGTGCCGACTCGCGGATCCAGGACCTGGGCCTGCTCCGGCTGCAACACCCCCTGCACGGTGACGATGCGGGCCGGCACGAAGCCGAGACCGACCTGGCGCCCGATCGCGACCTGCAGCCCGGTCACCGCCAGCGCGGATTTGTTGCGCAGTCTCATCAGCAGGCGCCCCTCGGAGTCCAGCAGGAGGGTGACTTCGACGTAGCGATCCGGGTTTTCCGAGAGATCCAGCCTGGCCAGACGCTTGGCGGCGAGCGTCCCCACCGAGGAACCGGAATCCGCCACCTTGCGGAAGTGGGCGACCGCGAGCGCGCGATTACCCGCCTTCTGCTCCAGCTGTCCCAGCCCGAAATAGCCCTCGGCGGTCGGCAGTTGCGCGACGCTGGACTGCAGATCGCGCCGCGCGGAGGCGGCATCACCCTGTTCCAGGAGAAACAGGCCACGCGCCAGGCGGGGCAGGAAATAGCCGGGGTTCAAAGCCACCGCCTTGTCAAAGTCCGCCTGGGCATCCTTCGCCTTGCCCTGGCGCTCGCGAATTTCGGCGCGTGCGAGCAGGAACCGCGCCTCTTTGGGCTCGATCCTGATCGCTTTCTCGACCAGCGCCTCGGCCTTGGCGAGCTCGCCGGCCTTGAGCGCCTTGCGTGCCTCTGCGTAGGCCTCGTAGGCGGGTTTGGTGCGCTTGATGCGCGCGATCTTGCGCTGATAACGCTCCCTGCCCGTCTCCCCGCCCGGATTGCTCAACGCGGCGAGCTCCTGAATGTTGTTCTCAACCCGCTCCTGCGACGGTGGGTGCGAGGCAAACAGGCCGCTCAGCCAGTCCTGGCGCTTGTCCTCGGCGAGGCGTACGAAGGTCTTCTGCAGGTCGACCGCCGCGGCAGGGTCGTAGCCGGCGCGCACCATGTAGCGCATCCCGTACAGGTCCGCCTCACGCTCCGCGTCACGGCTGTAGTGGCTCTTCGTCAGGTTGGCGCCGACACCGGCACCGAGCATGCCAAGATCGGCATAACCGGAGTCCGCCAGGGCCACGCCGGCCACCACCAGGGCACCCTGCAGAAACAGGTCACGTTGCAGCGACTGGGCGCTGTGGCGCGCGGCGGCGTGGATGATTTCGTGTCCCAACACGGCCGCCAGCTCGGCCTCGCTTTCCAGTTCCAGCAGCAGTCCCCGGTTGATCGCAATCTTGCCGCCAGGCAGCGCCCAGGCGTTCGGAGAGTCGTCGTTGAGCACCTGGAATTCGTAGGGCAAGGGCCGGTCGGAGACCGCCGCGATGCGCTTGCCGACCTCCTGGACGTAGGCCACCAGCTCCGGGTCGGCGGTATAGTCGCCGCCCTGTGCCTGACGGTAGGGGGCGTAATTTTTCTCCCCGATCGCGAGCTCCTGCTGCTCCCCGATCAGGTTGAGCTCCTTGTCCCCGGTCACCGGATTGACCGTGCAGGAGATGATCGACGGCAGCAGTATCGCCACCAGCAGCCACTGGCCCGGACGTCTCATCCTTTACTTTCCTCGCGTTTGACCCGTTGCCAGGCGTTCTCCAGTTCGTCCAGGGAAAACCGCGACAGTTCCCCGGGATTTTCCTGCCCCAGCAGGGATTCCATGCGCCGGAAACGCCGCTCGAACTTGTCATTCGCCCGTCGCAGCACGGTTTCGGCGTCGAAGCCGTACAAACGTACCACGTTCACCAGGGCAAACAGGACGTCGCCGAGTTCCTCTTCCAGGCCGGTGCGCGACAGCGTCCCGGCGGCCTCCTCCACCTCGTCGATCTCCTCGCGGGTCTTGTCCAGGGCGCCCTCGACCCCGGGCCAGTCGAAGCCCACATCGGCAGCGCGCTTCTGCAGCTTGTGCGCACGCAGCAGGGCCGGCAGCCCACGCGCCACGCCGGCGAGCTGGCTGTTGTCGTCATCCGGCTTGAGCGAGCGCTCCTCCGCCTTGGCGGCTTCCCAGGCCTGGCGCAGCGCATCCGGGTCCTCGACCGATGCGTCCCCGAATACATGCGGGTGGCGCCGGATCATCTTCGCCACGATCGCCGCCGCGACCTGTTCGAAATCGAAAACACCCTGTTCGCGCGCGATCTGGCAATAAAAGACGATCTGGAACAGGAGGTCGCCGAGCTCCTCTTTGAGTTCCGCGAGATCGCCCTTTTCGATCGAATCGGCGACCTCATAGGCCTCTTCGAGGGTGTAGGGGACGATCGTCTGGTAGGTCTGATCGCGGTCCCAGGGGCAACCCTCCTGCGGGTCCCGCAGGCGCTGCATGAGATCCAGCAGCTGCGCCATGGCTGAGCCTTCAGGTTTCAAATCAACCTCCGGGCAGGGAAATGCCGGTTACCTTTTTGTACAGCGAGACAGCGTAGGAATCGGTCATCCCGGAGACGAAATCGGTCAGCAGCAGCAGGCGCTGGTAGGGATCACTGGAGGGTGCCCGGTCCTCTCCGATGAACTGCTCGGGTATCAGGCGGATCAGGGTGCGGCTGCGCGGCGAGGCCTGCGCCCCGTGTTCGGCGACGTCGTCCAGCACCGCGATGAAGCGCTCCAGCAGGTCGTGGATCACCTGGAAACCTGCCGCCTGGATGCTGACCACCTCCGGGGCGCAGTAAATGCGTTCAGCGGCCATCTCCAGCAGGCGGTCGGCATTTTCCCGGCAGGGCACTTCCTGCAGCAGGGGGACGTCGAACCCACCGGCGAGAATCGCCGCCTCGTTGTCCATGAAGCACTGCATCGCCTGCTGGATGATCTGGTTGATCACCTTGGCGCGCAGGAACTCGACCCGGTCCTTGCGATCGCGGATACCGCCGAGGCGCGCCTGCTGACGGTCGCGGTCGGGCAGCAGCTCGAGAAAGGCGTCGGTCGCGTCCGAGTAGCTGAAATGACCGAGGCGGTAGCCGTCTTCGATGTCGATCACACGATAGGCGATGTCATCCGCGGCCTCGACCACAAAGGCCAGCGGGTGACGGTGCCAGATGGCGTACTCATCGCTGCGTGACGTGAGGCCAACGGTAAGCGCGACCTGCTCGAACAGTTCGCGGTCAGCCGTCGTGAAACCCTGTTTCTTGGCGCTGACCCCGTCGAAACGGTTGCCCGTCAGGCAGGATTCGCGCGGGTACTTGCTGAAGGCGGCCAGGGTGGCGCAGGTCAACTGCAAGCCCCCGGGGTTATCGGGATTTTGCAGGCGGGCGACGATCCGAAAGCCCTGCGCGTTGCCCTCGAAGGACATGAAATCCTCGCGCCGGCTGCCGCTGAGCATGGCGACCCGCCGCGCCCCGTAATCCGCGGTCCCCGCCCAGTGGCGGAAAGCATCCTCGCCGGAATGGCCGAATGGGGGGTTGCCGATGTCGTGTGCGAGGCAGGCGGCCGCACAGATGTTGCCGAAATCGGCCGCCTCGAAGCCGGACAGGGCATGCCGCGCGATGACCCGCTCGCCCACCAGGGTTCCGAGGGAGCGCCCGATGCTGGACGCCTCGAGGCTGTGGGTCAGGCGGGTGCGCACATAGTCGATCTTGGACAGAGGGAAGACCTGGGTCTTGTCCTGCATGCGCCGAAAGGCCGAGGAGAACACGATCCGGTCGAAGTCACGCTGGTAGTCCGTGCGTGCGGTGCTGTCCGATGGTTCCACCTCGGAACCCAGGCGCTTGCGGGACAGCAACTGGGGCCATTGCATGCTCATCGGCAAGAAGACGTTCCCGTGTTCAGAAATTCCTGTTCAGGCGGGCACTTTACACCACGAGGCGGCGCTGCAAGAAACCCGCCGCCGCAACCGGCTGGCAGGTGCCAAAAAAGTCTCAGAGAAACAGCGACATAAGTTCGCGACCCGGCAAAAACCCTAATCTAAGTCGCTGATTGAGCTTGATATTTTGATGACTATCGGGTAATTTCCCCGGCCATTTCGCGGTACTCCTCCGCGCCCCGGCGACCCGCCCGGAGAATCAGCATGAGGTTAAGCATGAACCGAATCCGTTCCCTGATTGTTGCTGCCTGTATCGCGGGTCTGGCCCCGCCCATTCATGCTGCCGAGACGGTCGCCGCCGGCGGCTCCCCCCTGCAGATCGTATCCGTGGAAAGATCCCGCACCCAGCTGACGGTTTCGGTCGCCGGCACCGTCACACCGTTCAAGATGGTCCAGTTGACCTCGCAGATGCCCGGGCGGGTGGAGCGCATCTACGGGCGCGAGGGCGACCCCTTTGCACAGGGCTACATTCTGCTGGCGCTGGATGATTCCGCCCTGATTGCCAAGCGCGAAGCGGCCCTCGCGGCGCGCGAGGCCGCGATCGCCTCGATGCAGAACGCGCAGGCGCAATACCGGCGCGAAATGCAATCGCCGCGCTCGGAAAGCACCGCCATGGCCCCTGGCGGCATGGGATTCCCGGCCATGTTCGACGAGCTGGTCGGATCGCAGATTCAGGACGTCATGGGCATGCGCGACCAGGACGCACAGCGCTACTCGGACGTCGTGGGCGTACAGACCGCGGTCGCTCAGGCCCGCACCAGTTTTGCCCAGGCCGAGGCCAATATCCGCGAGATCGACTCGCGCCTGCGGGACACCCTCAGCGTGACGCCTTTCGACGGGGTCATCGACAAGGTCTACGTGGAGGAAGGCGACACGGTTCAGCCC
The DNA here is from genome assembly GCA_029228645.1 of Gammaproteobacteria bacterium Milos-ODIII6. Lineage (GTDB taxonomy): Bacteria > Pseudomonadota > Gammaproteobacteria > Chromatiales > Chromatiaceae > MONJU. The sequence continues at coordinate 302,870 of JAPTHR010000003.1, read as the reverse complement.
GGACAACCGCTGATCGATTTCAGCCAGGGCGACCTGTTCAAAGTGGAAGCGGATCTGCCGGTGCACCTGGTGCGCACCCTGGCGCCGGGCATGAGCCTGCCGGTCTACCTGGACGGCAAGAAGCGGCGTCTGCTCGCGCAGGTCTACCGCATTCACCCCACCGCCGACCTGCAGCGCCATACCATCCGGGTGGAACTCACCCTGCCGCCGGGCACCTCGGTCACGGCTGGTCAGTACGCCGAGCTGGAGGTCACCGACAGTGGCGCCGGCATGCCCAACCAACTCAGCATTCCGGCCAGCGCCGTCATCGAGAAGGGCGGCATGCCGCTGGTGTTCAGCATCGACGCCAACGGGGTCGCGCGGCTGCGCGTGGTTCGCCTGGGCGACGAAATCGGCAACGGCCGGATCGTGGTGCTGTCCGGTGTCCGCGAGGGCGACCGGATCATCAACATGCCGCCACCGGGGCTGAAGGCCGGCCAGGTGGTAGCCCCTCCGGCGCAATCCCGGGCCGACATTTCGCTGACACAACAGAACGGGTAAGCACGCGTGGCGAACAACAAGGAAAACGGTTCACAGACCCAGCTGGGATTGGCGGGCAGTACCGCCCGCAGCTTCATTCATTCGCCGCTCTCGCCGCTGCTGTTCCTGGCCATGCTGGGCATGGGCATCATGGGCCTGATGCTCACCCCGCGCCAGGAGGACCCGCAGATATCGGTACCCCTGATCGACATCTTCCTGTCCTATCCCGGCGCCTCCGCCCAGCAGGTGGCGGCCAAGGCGATCGAACCGCTCGAGCGGATCATGTCCGAGATCCCGGGCGTCAAGCACGTCTATTCCGCGAGCATGCGCGAACGGGGCGTGGTCACGGTGCGCTTCAGGGTGGGCGAGGAAACCGACCCCTCGGTCATCAAGGTGCACGACAAGCTGGCGTCCAACCTGGACAAGATACCGCCCGGCATCAAGCAACCTCCGCTGGTCAAGGTCAAGGGTATCGACGATGTACCGGTGGTGACACTGACGCTCTGGAGTGACGAACTCGACGGCGGCAGCCTGCGCCAGCTGGCGACCAACGTGCTGCAGCAGATGAAGCAGATCCCCAACACCGGCCAGAGCTTCGTGGTCGGGGGACTGCGCGACCAGATCCGCATCCAGATCCGCCCCGACCGTCTCTCGGCCAACGGCATCAGTGCGAGCGAGATCGTCAACCGGGTGCGGCGCGACAACCTCGAGCGCCAGGTCGGCAACAGCGAACAGGACAACCTCGATCTGCGCGTGTTTGCCGGGGCCTTCCTCAGCTCACCGCGCGACGTGGAGAACCTGGTGCTGCGCGTCCAGCAGGGAACGCCGATTTATATCCGCGATGTCGCAGACGTGAGCTACGTGAGCGAGGACGCCAAGAACTATGTCAACTTCTACACCGGTCCCGCTTACCCGCAGGCCGATAGCGATGCGCCGATAGAGGCGAGCGGTGAGAATGCGGTCACCATCGCGATCGCCAAGAAGCAGGGCAGCAACGGGGTCACTGTGGCAAATGCCATCCTGGAGCGGGTGGAACTGCTCAAGAGCAATATGATCCCGGAGCAGGTGCAGGTCGAGGTCACGCGCAACTACGGCAAGACCGCCGAGGACAAGGTCAACTCGCTGCTCAAAAAGCTGGTCATCGCAACCGGCATCGTCACCCTATTGGTGTGGTGGGCGCTGGGGCTCAAACCCGCCATCGTGGTGACCATCGTCATCCCGGTGGTCATCCTGATGACCGTGTTCGCGGCCTACGTACTCGGCTTCAGCATCGACCGGGTGTCGCTGTTCGCGCTGATCTTCTCGATCGGCATCCTGGTGGACGACGCCATCGTGGTGGTGGAGAACATCTACCGTCGCTGGCTGATCAAGGGAGAGCCCTCCACCGGGGTGGCCATCGATGCGGTGCGCGAGGTCGGCAACCCGACCATCATCGCGACCTTCACCGTGGTCGCGGCGCTCATGCCGATGGCGTTCGTCACCGGCCTGATGGGTCCCTACATGGCGCCCATACCCGTGCTTGGTTCGGTCGCCATGATCATCTCGCTGTTCGCCGCGTTCGCCTTCACCTCTTACCTGGCGATGCGCATCCGGCCTTCGATGGCCAAGCTGGAGCAGGCCGAGCAGAAGGAACATGCCGCCAACGAGCGCCTGGAACGGCTGTTCCACCGCGTGCTGCCGCCGCTGCTGGACAAAAAACCTCTTGGCTACGGCTTCCTGGGGCTGTTGGTGGTCGCCTTTTTGGCCGTGTGCCTGATGTTTTACACCACGGCGGTGACGGTCAAGATGCTGCCGTATGACAACAAGCCGGAGTTTGCCGTGGTGGTGGACATGCCCGAGGGCACTGCACTGCCGATCACCGCCAACGCCACCCGCGAGATGGCCGAGGCACTGCGCCAACTGCCGGAGATCACCGCCTTGCAGACCTATACCGGGACCGCGCGGCCGTTCGACTTCAATGGCATGGTGCGGCATTACTACCTGCGCGAGGACCCCTGGCAGGGCGAGATCCAGGTCCAGCTGGTGGACAAGGACGAACGCTCCGCCTCCAGCCATGAGCTGGCCACCCAGGCGCGCGCCCTGCTCAAGCCGATCGGGGACTTCTACGGCGCCCGCGTCACCGTGGCCGAGATGCCGCCCGGACCGCCGGTCCTGCAGGCAGTGGTCGCCGAGGTCTACGGCCCCGACGCCAACACCCGGCGCGAGGTGGCGGCCAAGCTGACCGAGGTGTTCGAGCAGACCGAGGGCATGGCGGACGTGGACAATTACATGCGTGAGCCAAACGAGTCCTGGCGCTTCGTCATCGATACCCAGAAGGCCTCCATCAAGGGCATCACCAGTGCGAATATCGTGGAGAACCTCTCCATGGCGATGGGCGAGTACCGCATCACCGACCGGCGCACCGATAACTCCCTGGAACCGACCTGGATCGTGATCCAGACGCCGCTGGCCCTGCGTGCCAACCCGCAGGCGATGAGCGATCTGCCGATCGCAGCGCCCAACGGAGTCACCATCCCGCTGGCGGAACTGGGGCACTGGGAAAAGGTGGCCGAGGACCCGGTCATCTACCACAAGGACCTGCGCCCGCTGGAGTACGTGGTCGGCGATGCGGTCGGTCGCCTGGGTGCACCGATCTATCCCATGTCCAAAATCGATGCGGCACTGCAGGACTACACCACCCCGGATGGCCAGGTGCTGTCCGGCACCATGACCGGTCCGCCCCCGGCGAACGGCCTTTCCGGTTTCGAGTGGGCCGGCGAGTGGACCGTCACCTACGAGACCTTCCGCGATATGGGCGCGGCCTTCGCCGTCGCGCTGGTGCTGATCTACATGCTGGTGGTCGGCATGTTCGGCAACTTCCTGGTGCCGGCAATCATCATGGCGCCGATCCCGCTGACCCTGCTGGGCATCGTGCCGGGCCACTGGTTGATCACCCTGATCATGGGCAGCAACGCCTACTTCACGGCGACCTCGATGATCGGCTTCATTGCCCTGGCCGGGATCATCGTGCGCAACTCCATCCTGCTGGTGGACTTCGCGGTCGAGGAGATCCGCAACGGCCGAGAGGTGCGCGAGGCGGTGCTGCTGTCGTGCAAGGCGCGTACCCGCCCGATCATGATCACCGCCTTCGCCCTGATCGGCGGCGCCAGCGTGATCCTGTTCGACCCGATCTTCCAGGGCATGGCGATCTCGCTGATGTTCGGGGTGTTCGTCTCGACCGTGCTGACCCTGCTGGTCATCCCGCTGGGCTGTGTCAGCGCCGGGGAGAGCATGCAGGCCATCGCCAACGCCAGGGACGAGGCAGGGGCGCCCAAGGCCAGCTGACCCAGGCTTTTCTGAAGCGCAAAACAAAGGGGTCGGAGTCGGGTTGCCGACTCCGACCCCTTTTTAATGCGCCCTGCCGTTACTTCTTGAGTTGGCTCAGATCGCGCACCGCGCCGCGGGCGGCCGATGTGGTCATCGCGGCATAGGCCTGGAGGGCCTGTGACACCGCCCTGTCGCGCGCCACCGGCTGCCATGCCTGCTCACCGCGCGCCTGCATGGCGGCCCGTCGCTGCGCCAGCACCTCGTCGTCCAGCACCACCCGGATGGAACGGTTGGGGATGTCGATCTCGATGATGTCGCCGTCCTCGACCAGGCCAATGGTGCCGCCCTCGGCGGCCTCCGGTGAACAATGACCGATCGACAGCCCCGAGGTGCCGCCGGAGAAGCGCCCATCGGTGACCAGCGCGCAGGCCTTGCCCAGGCCCTTGGACTTGAGATAGCTGGTCGGGTAGAGCATTTCCTGCATGCCCGGCCCGCCCTTCGGTCCCTCGTAACGGATGATCACCACGTCACCGGCCTGAATCCTGTCGCCGAGGATGGCCTCGACTGCCGCGTCCTGGCTCTCGAAGATGCGCGCCGGACCGACGAAACCACGCAGGGTCGAGGTCGGCACGCTGGTGGTGTAACGCAGCTGTTCGGCATCGAACATGCTCATGTCGACACCCGCGGTCTTCACGATACAACCGTCTTCGGCGATGTTGCCATACAGCACCGCCAGGCCGCCGTCCTTGGAATAGGCATGCTCGATATCCCGAATACAGCCACCCTCGCGGTCGAGGTCGAGGTCCGGCCACTGGCTGTCCTGGCTGAAAGCCACCTGGGTCGGGATGCCCCCCGGACCCGCGAGGTAGCGCACCCGCGCCTGCTCCTCGTTTCCGCGCATCACGTCCCAGGCGTCAAGCCCCTCGCCCAGGGTTCTACTGTGCACGGTGTGACAGGCGCGATGGATCAGGCCGCCGCGATCCAGTTCGGCAAGGATGCCGATCACGCCGCCGGCACGATGCACGTCTTCCATGTGATATTGCTGGGTGGCTGGCGCCACCTTGCACAGGTTCGGCACCTTGCGGCTCATGCGATCGATGTCGGACATCTTGAAATCGACACCCGCCTCGTGCGCCGCCGCCAGCAGGTGCAGCACGGTGTTGGTCGAGCCTCCCATGGCGATGTCCAGCGCGATCGCGTTCTCGAACGCCTCGAAGGTCGCAATGCTGCGCGGCAGCACGCTGGCATCGTCCTGCTCGTAGTAGCGCTTCGCCAGTTCGACCACCACGCGGCCGGCCTCGAGGAACAGGTTCCGGCGCTCCGCATGCGTGGCCAGCAGCGAGCCGTTGCCCGGCAGGGACAGGCCGAGTGCCTCGGTCAGGCAATTCATCGAATTGGCGGTGAACATCCCGGAACAGGAGCCGCAGGTCGGGCAGGCCGAGCGCTCGATGCTGGCGACGTCTTCATCCGACTCGTTCGGATCGGCGGCCGAGACCATCGCATCGACCAGATCGAGTTTGAGATCACCCTTGCCTGCCAAACGCACCTTGCCGGCCTCCATCGGCCCCCCGGACACGAACACGGCCGGGATATTGAGGCGCATCGCGGCATTCAGCATCCCGGGAGTGATCTTGTCGCAGTTCGAGATGCACACCAGAGCATCCGCGCAGTGCGCATTGACCATGTATTCGACACTGTCGGCGATCAGGTCGCGCGATGGCAGCGAATACAGCATGCCGCCGTGGCCCATGGCGATGCCGTCGTCGACCGCGATGGTGTTGAACTCCTTGGCCACGCCGCCGGCCTTCTCGATCTCGCGCGCCACCAGTTGCCCCAGGTCCTTGAGGTGCACGTGCCCGGGGACGAACTGGGTGAAGGAATTGGCGATCGCGATGATGGGCTTGTCGAAATCCCCGTCTTTCATGCCGGTGGCGCGCCACAGGGCGCGCGCGCCGGCCATGTTGCGGCCATGCGTGGTGGTGCGGGAGCGATAAACGGGCATGCGAGGGACTCCTGGGAATGCAATCAAACAGGGCGGCATTATCCTGTCAGGGGGGGACACGAGGCAACTTGTGCCTGGATTGATACCTGTGTCGTCCGGGTTTCGCTTCTATAATGAAACTGTCTAGTACAATCATCTGAAAATATCTATGGCGATCAAGAAAAGCGAACGCACCCGGCAGCGCATCGTTGAATCCGCCAATCGACTCTTCTACCGCCAGGGTTTTCACAACACCTCGTTCACCGACGTGGTCGCGGCCTCGGGTGTGCCGCGGGGCAATATCTATTACTACTTCAAGACCAAGGACGAGATCCTGCTGGCCGCGATCGATTACCGCCTCGAGCGCATCAAAGTCATGCTCGAAGGCTGGAGCGACACCTATCGCACCCCGCTCGAGCGCCTGCATCGTTTTATCGCCCTGCTCGACGATACCGCCGAGGCACTGACCCAGTTCGGCTGTCCGATGGGCTCGCTCAATGCCGAGCTCGGCAAGGCCAACCGCGCATTGCAGCACCACGCAGCGCAATTATTCGCACTGTTCGAGGATTGGTTGACCGACCAGTTCGCGGAACTCGGCTATGCCGGTCGCGCGCGTGAACTGGCACTTCGACTGATCTCCATCGGTCAAGGCATCAGCATGCTGACGCATGTCCATCACGACGCCGATTGGCTGAGGAGCGAACGCCGGCGCTTGCGGCGCTGGCTGGACCAGTTGGCCGAGGGTGACGAGAGCTGCCTGTAAGCCTCCGTCCGAACCGATAGAGGTCCTGCGTGTGCTAATTTACTGGACGAATTCGCCGCCCTGATGCAACCTGCGCGCATGCGCTACCCACCCCTCCCGGAAATGATGCGCCAGCTGATCGCGGCACCCTCGGTCAGCAGCGTCAGCCCACAATGGGACCAGTCCAACCAGGCCGTGATCGAGCTGCTATCGGACTGGTGCCAGGATGCCGGTTTCGAGGTCGAGGTGCTGGAGGTGCCCGATTTCCCCGGCAAGTACAACCTGATCGCCAGCGCGGGCAGCGGTCCGCAGGGCTTGGTGCTTTCAGGGCATACCGACACGGTCCCCTTCGATGGGGACAAGTGGTCGAGCGACCCCTTTCGCCTGCACGAGCGGGATCAACGCTGGTATGGCCTCGGCACCGCCGATATGAAGGGCTTTTTCGCGGTCGTGCTGGAAGCGCTGCGCGGCCTGGACCTCAGCCTACTCACCCAGCCGCTGGTGCTGCTTGCCACCGCGGACGAGGAGAGCAGCATGTGTGGCGCACGCACCCTGACCGAGGTGCAACGCCGGCTGGGGCGGCATGCAGTCATCGGCGAACCCACCGGGCTCAAACCCGTGCGCATGCACAAGGGCATCGCCATGGAGGCGATCCGGGTCACCGGCACCGCCGGGCACTCCAGCGACCCGCGTCTTGGCAACAGCGCGCTCGAAGGCATGCATCGGGTCATCGGCGAACTGCTGACCTGGCGTACCGAACTCCAGGCCAGGCACCATAACCCGCTGTTCGAGGTCGAGGTGCCGACCGTCAACCTCGGCCACATCCATGGCGGCGACAACCCCAACCGCATCTGCGGCGAGTGTGAGCTCCACATCGACATCCGGTCGCTCCCGGGCATGTCGCTGGACCAGTTGCTCGAGGACATGGATCGTCGCCTGCAAGGGGTTCTCAGCGACAGCGGCCTGCTGTTGCAGCGCCTCCCCCTGTTCGAGGGCATTCCTGCCGTGGAGACTGCCGGTGGGACCGCGATCGTGCAGGCGGTGGAGCAACTGACCAACAGCACTGCCGGGGCGGTCGCCTTTGCCACCGAGGCGCCGTTCCTGAACGCCCTGGGGATGGATACCGTCATCCTGGGCCCGGGCAACATCGACCAGGCCCATCAGCCGGACGAATACATCGGGATGGATCAACTCGAACCGGGGATGCGGATCATTCGTGACCTGGTGAAGCGCTTCTGCCTGGCCTGACAGGAAGCGGCCCGTTCGCGGCGCGCCTCAGCCAGCCGTAAACACCGCCCTCACGCCGATCCGCAGACCAGCGGCGATCATGTGCGGGATGTGCCGGACGCCCGACCAGGATCTGACCGCCTGTCAGCTCGCATGATGAGATTGGGACGCCGCAGAGCGAACGGTCGCGACACCGATCATTCGGGTTCGACCAGGAGCACGGTCCCATCGACGCCGATCACCCGCACCCGGGTGTCGGCCGCGCAGTCCTCTCCCTGGACGCGCCACTGGGTGTCATCCACGCGCACCCGCCCGACCCCATTCTCGATCGCGCGATCGAGCACCAGCACCCGCCCCACGTACTGTTCGCCGCGACGATTGAGCGTGGGTTCGTCCGTCTCGATCGGACGGCGCGCCAGGATCACGCGCGCGCTCACCACGCTGGCGATGCTCAACAAACCGAACAACAACAGCTGCAGCTGCCAGCTCATCTCCGGCCACAGCCACAACAAGCCCCCGACCAGCGCCGCCGCGATCCCCATCCACAGAAAGAAGATGCCAGGGGAAAAGACCTCCAGCAGCACCAACACCGCGGCAGCGATCAGCCAGTGCCAGTAGTCCAGCTGGGCAAGCAGTTGCATCATTCCGTTTCCTTCCTGCCCAGGGTCTGCTTGGCGATCTCGCCGATACCGGCGAGCGAGCCGATCAGGCTGGAGGCCTCGAGGGGCACCATGATGACCTTCTCGTTCTCCGCCGAAGCGATCTTTTCCAGGGCCTGTGTGTAACGCTGCGCCACGAAGTAATTGATGGCATTCAAATCACCCTTGGCAATCGCCTGCGAGACCATCTCCGTGGCCCGGGCCTCGGCCTCGGCGAGACGCTCGCGTGCCTCCGCCTCGCGGAAGGCGGCCTCCTTGTCGCCCTCTGCCTGCAGGATCGCGGCACGTTTTTCGCCCTCGGCCTTGAGAACCTCCGACTGGCGCATGCCCTCGGCCTCGAGGATGGCGGCGCGCTTGTCGCGCTCGGCCTTCATCTGCCTTGCCATCGCGTCCACCAGGTCGCGCGGCGGGGCAATGTCCTTGATCTCGATGCGGGTGACCTTGATGCCCCACGGCGTGGTGGCATCGTCGACCACCGCCAGCAGGCGGGAGTTGATGTGATCGCGCTGCGACAGCAGTTCATCCAGATCCATGGAGCCCATGACCGTGCGGATGTTGGTCATGGTGAGATTGAGTATGGCGCGGAAGAGATCATTGACCTCGTAGGAGGCCTTGGGTGCATCCAGGACCTGGAAGAACACCACCCCGTCCACTCTGACCATGGCGTTGTCACGGGTGATGACCTCCTGCGAGGGAACATCCACGACCTGTTCCATCATGTTCTGACGGCGGCCGATCTGATCGATCACCGGCACGATCAGGTTCAGCCCGGGACGCAGTGTGCGGGTATAGCGACCAAAGCGTTCGACCGTGTACTCCATGCCTTGCGGGACGCGCTTTGCGCCGAGTACGACCAGCACCACTGCCAGTACCAATAGCGCCAGGACCAGGATATCCATGTGACTCTCCCCCTCTCGAAAACGTGCAGCGACCTTGGCCGAAGGTGCCGACCAATGCAAGCCTTGCATCCCTTGCCAACCCGGCAAGCGGGTGGTTGCCGGGTCGATAGCAGCAGCGATATCCTACAAACTTTCCGACCCCGGCCCTGTCTATGCCGAACACATCGATACCCAGTGGCGATTTCGTCAGCTGGTTCCGCCAGTCCTCGCCCTATATCCACGCCCATCGCGGGCGGGTGCTGGTGCTGTCTTTCGGCGGTAGCGCGCTGACCAGTGCCGGGTTCTCCAGTCTGATTCACGACATCGCCCTGCTCAACGGGCTTGGCATCAAGCTGGTCCTGGTGCCCGGGGCGCGACCCCAGATCGAGGAGCGTCTCGCATTGCGCGGCGCCGACATGCAGATCGCGAACGGCTTGCGGATCACCGACGCGGCAGCCCTGGAGTGCGTCAAGGACGCCGCCGGGAGCGTGCGGGTCGAGATCGAGGCGCTGCTTTCCATGGGGCTGGCGAATTCCCCCATGGCGGGCACCCGCATCCGGGTCACCTCCGGCAACCACGTGACCGCTCGCCCGATTGGGATCGTGGATGGCATCGATTACCAGCATACCGGCGAGGTGCGTCGCGTGGATGCGCAGGGTATTCGCTTCCACCTCGAGCAGGGCAGTGTCGTGCTGATCCCCCCACTCGGCTACTCACCCACCGGCGAGGTTTTCAACCTCAACGCGGCGGACGTGGCCTCCTCGGTGGCAATCTCCCTGGGGGCCGACAAGCTGATCTATCTCAGCGAAGCCCGGCCACCAGCGCGTGGGCGCCTGAAGAGCGCCAGCCTGGTCCCGCGCGAGGTCGACGATCTGGTCAAGCGGCGCCGCAAGATGCCCGAAGACCAGGCGCGGGTCCTGTGCAACGCCGCCCGAGCCTGCCGCGCCGGGGTGCGACGCGTGCACATCCTGGACGGACGCCGGGATGGCGCGATCCTGCGCGAACTGTTCACCCGCGACGGCGACGGCCTGTTGGTGACCCAGGACCTGTACGAGCAGACCCGTCAGGCGCGCATCGATGACGTGGCCGGGATACTCGAACTGATCGAGCCCCTGGAGCAGGCCGGGGCGCTGGTGAAGCGGTCGCGTGAGCGCCTCGAGCAGGAGATCGGACGCTTCGTCGTGATCGAGCGCGACGGTGGGATCATTGCCTGTGCCGCGCTGTACGCCTTTGCCAAGCAAGCGACGGGGGAGCTCGCCTGCCTCGCGGTCCACCCCGACTACCGAGGCGCAGGTCGCGGCGACCAGCTGCTTGAAAAGGTGGAGACACTGGCGCTTCAATCCGGACTGAAATCCATCTTTGTGCTCAGCACCCTGACCAGCCATTGGTTTCGCGAGCGCGGCTTCATCCCGGCGGATGTGGATGCGCTTCCGGGAAGAAGACGGGACCTGTACAACTGGCAGCGTCGGAGCAAGGTATTCGTCAAAATCCTGGCCTGAGCGTCAATAGTCAGGCTCCGAAATGATGCGTGTACCGGGCAAAACGCCCCGACTTGGGACACCCGGGGCATCCGCCAGTCGTTAGTCAAAAGCCCCCGCCAGTACCCCGGGAAGTCAGCGGGCCGCCAGGCGGAAAGTCGGCGGCGCCAGATTTTATTAACCTAAATCAATAAGCTAGCTACTTCCCAATCGCTCCCCGAAAAGCCCGACCGCGCGCCTGTTCAGGGTACAGCGAACCTCAGCCGAACCTCGGCGCATCAGGTGGCCTGATAATTGCCTGCCACATAAGTGGAAAACGCCCAGGAAACCTGGCAGAGGAGAGCCGTGATGCACAACAAGCTTCATGTAACGCAACATCGCGGGCACAACCCGCTGGCGTGGCTCAAGGCCGTTCTTTGGGTCGGGTGGATCGCCATCGGCCTGAACATCTGGTTGGTCACGCAATAAAAAACCCCCTGTCATTTGGACAGGGGGGTTTTTCCACGCGGGGGATTCAGCGCACGGGGGCGAACTGCGGTCTTTGCGGCGTATTGGCCACGGATTTCGCCGGTTCACCTTCAGAGCGCTTGTCAGGATCGTCTGACTGCGTGGCCTTTTCCGTCTTTTCCCCGGCTTCGGCCTTTTCGTCGTCGTCTGACGAGTCACTGCCGAAGCCCGCACCCTCGCTGCTGCCCCACATCTTGTGGATCTCATCCGGCGCGTTCATGGCGTTGCGTTCAAACTCGTTCTCCACGTCGATCGGGTTCGGCACACTGATATAAGGCGCGGTCCAGCCGGGCGGCAATCTTCCGACCTTGCTTGGCGCATTCAGGGCATCTTCCCAGATCTCGGCGACCGATTCCTCGGGATCGGTCGGGTCGAACCATTTGAACGGGACGTCGTTGCCCCAGGGGGTGGCGCCCTCCCAGCTGTCCGGCCCGTAGCCACCGAAGAAACCCTTGCCCCAGCCGGGAAAGTTACCCCAGGGCATCTGGGTTGCGGGGTGATCTTCCCATTTGTCATAGGCGAAGGGTCCGCTCCTCCAGGGGCGGAAGCCCTTCTTGGCCCATTGACCCTCGTGCTGGAGAGGGTCCTGGAAGGGACTGCTGCTGCCGAAGATATCCGGCGCATTCAAGTTGTTCCAGGGACCACTCCCGGAGAAACGGTCGAACGGAGAGGCGCTGCCGTAGCCCGGGTAAGAGGCCGGCGGGGCATAGCCATAGCCAGGCTGCTGCGCGAAACCGGGGTAATAGCCACTCTGATCCATCGCGTAGGGAGCGGCTGCGTAGGGGTCAACAGCATAGCCTGGCTGGGCGTAAGCTGGAGCAGACCCCGGCTGCAGATCGCCATACCCGGGCTGCGCCTGGTAGCCGTACCCGTCGGATGGATAACCTCCGGCTGCGCCAGGTTGGCCGTAGGAGCCCGCGCCATAGTCCGGAGCCTGGCCCTGGTAACCATACGGTGCCGGATCATAGGCCGGGGCCTGTCCCTGGTAACCATACGGCGCCGGGTCATAGGCCGGGGCCTGTCCCTGGTAACCATACGGCGCCGGGTCATAGGCCGGGGTCTGTCCCTGGTAACCATACGGCGCGGGGTCGTAGGCCGGTGCCTGGGTCTGGTAGCCGTACTGCGCCGGGTCGTAAGCCGGGTCTTGGCTCTGGTAGCCGTATTGCGACGGGTCGTAGCCCGGAACCTGCCCCTCGTAGGGGTACTGACCCGTTGCGTAAGCGGCTGCCGGACCCGCTTCGTATGTCGCATAAGGGTCCGGCGCATAGCCCGCTACCGGTGGGTAATAACCTTCCGCCGGAACGTATAGCGGTGCTTCCTGCCCCAGGACCGGAGCCGTCAGGAGTGCCGCGAGCGCGGCGGGCAGAGCAGCCCCGAGTTTCAGTTCAATTTTCACCATCACACTCCTGGAGCCTGGTATCCCCGTCCGAGGACCATCGCCCCTCATGAATAACTTCAGTGGGTTACTTATACTTCCGCATCCCGTTTCATGTGTGTGCCATTCGGCATAGATTCAACCCCTCGACCAGTCGGAGAACCGAACGGTGTATGAATTCAATCTGACCCTGGCAATGCCCTACGGCAAAGCGTTCGAAAAAGTACGTGACGCCCTGCTCGCGGAACATCTCGGGATCGTGAGCGACGTCGACGTGCAAGCGATCTTCAAGAACAAGATGGGCAAAGAAATTCCAGCCTACCACATTCTCGGCGCCTGCAACCCGAAGCTCGCAGACCGCGTCATCGACGCCGAACCCAACGCGGGCACGCTCCTGCCGTGCAACGTCATCCTGCGTGAGGACGGCGCGGGCAACACGGTGGTCAGCTTCATGGACCCGGTGACCGTTCTCGGCCTGTGCGCCAGCGATGAACCGAAGATGGTCGCCGCGGAAGCAAAGGCCATGCTCGAGCGCGTGGCGGAAAAGCTGGGTGGCTGATTCCAGCGATGCTCACCCACTGGGAGCCCTGCTTGCTCAGGTCTCCGACGAGCAGGGCGCGATCTGTGTGCGCCAACTCGGTCAACACCGATTCCTCACCTTCGGCAACAAGGTCGAGCAGAGCTGCCTCAACACCCTCTCCCCGCATCGCCTGGAACATGTCTATACCCAGGCCATGTTGCTCGGGCTGCTGCTCCGGAAGCAAGCACGCACTGCACTGATACTTGGTCTCGGCGGCGGCAGCCTGGTACGTGCCATTCAGCACGCCAGACCCAATTTGGACATCACCGCAATCGAAGCGCGCCAGGGCGTGATCGACATGGCACTCGAATGGTTCGACCTGAAGCCCGACGATGCACACCTTAGCTTGGTCTGCTCAGACGCCGAAGAGTTCCTCGCGAGCGAAGACCCAAGCCGCTACGACCTGATATTCGCCGACCTCTACCAGGCAGAAGGGGTGCATGCCGGCCAGAATACCTCCGACTTTCTGGCGCTGTGCCGCCAGCGACTGAACGAACAGGGCCTGCTGTTGCTCAACCAGTGGAGCAGCGAGTATCGCGACAGCCTGCTGGCGCGGGAGGCCCTGCAATCGGTGTTCGGTGGCGGCATCGCCCACCTGCAGGTCCAGGGTGGCAACGTGATCGCGTTCGGGTTTGCTTCGGGCCTTCCACGTCTCGACGGAAAGCGGCTGTTCGCCGACGCGCTCGCACTCGGACAGGCATTGGAGATTCCGCTGCATACCCTGGCGCGTAACTTCACGCGCCAGAACCGTGCTGCGCTACGTGCCCTACGCTGACACCCTTGCACCTGCCATGACCAGGCAGGCATAAAAAACCGGGCTCGAGGCCCGGTTCTTTACGCAAGGGAGGCTTCTTCAGCCCGCCGCTTTGCGCGCCTTGACTTCCTTTATCACCTCTTCGGCGACATTGTTGGGGCAAGGGGCATAGTGCGAGAACTCCATGGAGAACTGGCCACGACCAGAGGTCATGGTACGCAGGTCGCCGATGTAACCGAACATCTCGGCGAGCGGGGCCTCGGCCTTGACGCGCACACCCGTGGGGCCGGACTCCTGGCCCTGGATCATGCCGCGTCGGCGGTTGAGGTCACCGATCACGTCACCGACGTGATCATCGGGGGTGAACACGTCCACCTTCATGATCGGCTCGAGCAGTTGCGGACCGGCCTTGGGGACCGACTGACGGTAGGCCGCCTTGGCCGCAATCTCGTAGGCGATCGCCGAGGAGTCGACCGGGTGGAAGCCACCGTCGACCAGGGTGACCTTGACATCCAGCAGCGGAAAGCCAGCCAGCGGCCCCTCTTGCATGCTCACACCAAACCCCTTGTTGACCGCCGGCCAGAATTCGCGCGGCACGTTACCGCCGGTAACCACCGACTCGAACTCATAACCGCTGTTCTTCTCGCCCGGCTCGATCTTGTAATCGATCTTGGCGAACTGACCGGAACCACCGGTCTGCTTCTTGTGGGTGTAGCTGTCCTCGATCGGCATGGTGATAGTCTCACGGTAGGCCACCTGGGGCCGTCCCATTTCGACGTCCACGCCATGGGTCCGCTTGAGGATGTCCGCCTTGATATCGAGGTGGAGTTCGCCCATGCCCTTGATGATGGTTTCGCCGGACTCCTCGTCGGTCTCGACACGGAAGGACGGATCCTCCTGCATCATCTTGTTCAGCGCGATGCCCATCTTCTCGGTGGAACCCTTGTCCTTGGGCTTGATCGCAATCGAGATCACAGGATCGGGGAACACCATCGGTTCGAGCGTTGCCGGCTTGTTCGGATCACACAGGGTGTGGCCTGTCTGGGTATTCTTCAGGCCCACCAGCGCAATGATGTCACCGGCGTGCGCAGAATCGAGCTCCTTGCGGTCGTTGGCGTGCATCTCCACGATCCGGCCGATGCGCTCGGTCTTGCCGGTGAAGGTGTTGAGCACGTTGTCGCCCTTCTTCAGGCTGCCGGAGTAGATGCGGGTGAAGGTCAGCGCGCCGAAACGGTCGTCCATGATCTTGAATGCCAGCGCGCGCAGCGGACGATCGGAATCCACGATCGCCTTCTCACCGGTCTCGTTGCCTTCCATGTCGACTTCCGGCTGAGGTTCGACCTCGGTCGGGCTCGGCAGATAATCGACCACCGCGTCGAGGACCAACTGGATGCCCTTGTTCTTGAAAGCGGAACCACAGTAGGTCGGGAAGAAATCCAGGGCGATTGTGCCCTTGCGGATGCAACGCTTGATGTCGTCGACCGACGGCTCCTCGCCTTCGAGATAGGCCTCCATGAGGTCGTCGTCCTGTTCGACGGCGGTCTCGATCAGCTTCTCGCGGTACTCCTCGACCTTGTCGGCCAAATCAGCCGGGACATCTTCCAAACGGTAATTGTGGGGATCGCCGGAGTCGTCCCAGATCCAGGCCTTGCGGGTCAGCAGATCGATCACCCCGGCGAAATCGTCCTCGGTGCCAATCGGCAGGGTCATGACCAGCGGGTTGGCCGCGAGCACGTTCTCGACCTGGTCTACCACGCGGTAGAAATCGGCGCCCAGGCGGTCCAGCTTGTTGACGAAGATGATCCGCGCGACCTCGGACTCGTTGGCGTAGCGCCAGTTGGTCTCGGACTGGGGCTCGACGCCGCCCGAACCGCAGAACACGCCCACGCCGCCATCGAGCACCTTGAGCGAGCGGTAAACCTCGATGGTGAAGTCGACGTGTCCCGGGGTGTCGATGATGTTGAACTGGTGATTTTTCCAGAAACAGGTGGTGGCAGCCGATTGAATCGTGATGCCGCGCTCGCGCTCCTGATCCATGAAGTCGGTGGTGGCCTCACCATCGTGCACCTCACCGATCTTGTGGGTCTTGCCGGTCAGGTTCAGGATCCGTTCGGTGGTGGTGGTCTTGCCCGCGTCCACGTGGGCGAAGATGCCGATGTTGCGATACATGTTGAGATCAGTCATGTCGGGTCTCTGTAATAAGGTTCGAAAAACTCAATTCGGATCCTGCGAAGCCTGGAGGCGCGCAAAGGAGCCCCTTCAGCAATCCCAAGCTATTGATTTCGCTGAAAAATTCCACCATATGCAGGTAAATTGGCGCACATTTTAGCATTCTGGCGCAGCCAGCGCCGCAAAAATATCGGGGACAGGCAAGCCGGCTGCGCACCCCCGGGGGATCACCGCCGGTCAGTTACCCAGACAAACCCCGACCCTGCCGGCACTGACCACCCAGGGATGGTCCGGCGGCACCAGCTTCTTGTTGCCCGCCACCTCTTCCAGCGGAACCGGCACCGCATGCTCGCCACGCGCCGCCACCATCACGCCGAAATGCTGGTCATTGATCAGGTCGGCACAGGCGGTGCCCAGGCGGGTTGCCAGCAGGCGGTCAGCCGCTGAAGGGGTGCCTCCGCGCTGCAGGTGCCCGAGGATGGTCGGTCGAGACTCCAGCCCGGTGAGTTCCTCCAGCTGTCGGGCCAGTTGCAGGGTATGGTCCCCGGCGCCCGCCTCGATCGCCTTCAGGTCGCTCTTGGCCTGCTTGCGGGCCTTGCGCTCATCGGCCGCTTCGGCGCTCTGAATGCGCTCATGGATCGCTTGCACCCGAGCCGCATCCTCGACGCTCATGGCCCCCTCGGCCACCGCAACGATGCTGAAGTTCTTGCCGCTTTTGACCCGGTCGGTGATCGCATCGGCCACCGTCTGCAGGCTGTAGGGCATTTCCGGCAACAGGATGACATCCGCGCCGCCCGCGATCCCCGCCCCCAGCGCCAGCCAGCCGGCGCGATGCCCCATGATCTCGACCACGATGATGCGGTGATGGCTGTGCGCGGTACTGTGCAGGCGGTCGATCGCGTCGGTCGCAATCCCCAAGGCGGTGTCGAAACCGAAGGTGGTATCGGTCAGACCGACATCGTTGTCGATCGTCTTCGGCATGGTGATGACATTCAGGCCCTTCTCCTTGAGTACCAGGGCGTTTTTCTGGGTACCCCCGCCGCCCAGGCACACCAGCGCATCGAGATGGTTGGCCTGGTAGTTTTCGACGATCACATCGGTCATGTCCTGGACCTTGCCGCCGATCTTCATCTTGTGCGGTTTATCGCGGCTGGTGCCGAGGATGGTCCCGCCGACGGTGAGGATGCCTGACAAGACCCCGCCCCCCAGGTCCACGGCGCGGTTCTCCACCAAGCCGCGGAAACCGTCGCGGAAACCGATCACCCGCATGTCGTACACGCCTTGCGCGGCCTTGCCGACACCGCGGATCGCAGCATTGAGGCCGGGGCTGTCGCCGCCGGCGGTGAGAATTCCGATATGTTGGGACATGCAGGGGGTCCTGTCTGTGATTGTCGGGTGCATTGTATGTCCCGCAGGGACCCAGCGGGTAAGCCGGATGCGATTTGATTCTGGCAGCATGCGGCCGGGATGATCAAAAAACCCGGACAGCCGACTCCCAGCAACCCTTGTTCGCGCGCGCAACGAAGAACGCCGGCTCGAGGCCGGCGTTTTCTGGCGCTGAAACGCGGCGCCAAAACCCGCTCAGATCGCGAGGTACTCCTCGCGCAGCTCGTGGTTGTCGAGCACTTCCTGGGCGAGACCGTCGAACACCACCTGGCCCATGTCCAGGATCACGGCGCGATCTGCCAGGCTGAGCGCCGCGATCGCGTTCTGCTCGACGATGATGGTGGTGATGCCGAGTTCGCGGATGCTCTCCAGGATGCGTTCGATCTCCTGCACGATGACCGGCGCGAGCCCCTCGTAGGGCTCATCCAGCAGCAGCAGCTTCACGTCCCGGGCGAGGGCCCGCGCGACCGCGAGCATCTGCTGTTCGCCACCGGAGAGCGTGATCCCGATCTGCTCGCGGCGTTCCGCCAGGCGCGGGAAGTGCTCGTAGATGCGCTCGATGGTCCAGCCCACCGGCGGCGCGATCTGCGCCAGTTCGAGGTTTTCCTGGACCGTCAAACCGGGAATGATGCGCCGGTCCTCCGGCACCAGCTGGATACCGGAACGGGCCGCCTGCCAGGATTGCATGTTGTGCACCGCCTGATGGTCCAACCAGACCTCGCCATGCCGCATCTCCGGCGCATCGGCGCGCGCGATCGCGCGCAGGGTGGAGGTCTTGCCGGCTCCGTTGCGCCCCAACAGCGCCAGGATCTCGCCTTCACGGATATCGAAGCTCACCCCCTGAACGATGTAGCTCTCGCCGTAGTAGGCGTGCAGCTCCCAGGCGGAGAAGAATGCCGGGGAGGTACCCTGCGCCTTGATCGGTGGGCGGTTCGGTGCTTGCTTGCTACTGAAACTCATATCTCGGCACTCCCCAGGTAGGCCTCGCGAACCTTCGGATGGCCCTTGATCTCGTCCGGCGTCCCCTCGGCGATGATCGCCCCCTGCGCCAGGACGCTGATGCGATCGGCCAAACTGAACACCACGTGCATGTCGTGCTCGATGATGACCTTGGTCATGCCGCTCTCCTTGATCTTCTTGAGCAGCTCGATGGTGCGGTTGGTGTCATGCCGCGCCATGCCCGCGGTCGGCTCATCCAGGAGCAAAAGTTTCGGGTGTTGGATCAGGCACATGGCAAGCTCGAGCCGGCGCTTGTTGCCGCGCGACAGATTGCCGGCATGGTGATGCGCGCCCTCGCCCATGCCGAGGTCGTCCAGTAAAGTCGTCGCCTCGTTCAAGATGCCCTCTTCCTCGCGCAGCGCCTTCAGCGGATTGAAGCTGAACGCGCCGTCACGCTTGGCAAAGGCCGGAATCATGACGTTCTGCAGGATCGAGAGCTCCGGAAATATCTGCGGTGTCTGGAACACGCGCGAAATGCCCGCCTGGTTGATCGCGTGCGGGGTCATGCTCTTGGTCAGGTCCTTGCCGCCGAAGGTGATCGAACCGCTGTCCGGAGTCAGCAGGCCGATACAGGTGTTGAGCAGCGTCGACTTGCCGGCGCCGTTCGGCCCGATGATGGCGTGCACCTTGCCCTTTTCGATGTTCAGGTTGATGTCCGAGAGTGCCTGGAGTCCGCCAAACGTCTTGTTTACGCCGCGAATCGACAGCACGAAATCGTTGTCGCCGTTACTCACTTGACACCTCCCTCGGATTCAGCCGCCGGCGTTTCCGAGGCTGCCTTTTTGCCCCCGAACAAGCGACTGAGCCGGCGGAAGCCCTCGATCAGTCCACCCGGCATGAAGATGATGATCAACATGAACAGCACGCCAAGGGTGAGATGCCAGCCCTCGCCCACGAACGGCCGGGTGATGGTCACCATGATGCCGCCAAGCCACTCGGGCATGAAGGCAAAGGTGTTCTCCAGCACCTGCAGGTTGATCGCGGAGAAGATGTTCTCGAAGTACTTGATCGTGGCGGCACCCAGGATCGGGCCGAAAAGCGTGCCCAGGCCGCCGAGGATCGTCATCAGCACCACCTCACCCGAGGCCGTCCACTGCATCCGCTCCGCACCTGCCAGCGGATCGGTGATCGCCATCAGGGACCCCGCCAGACCGGCATACATGCCGGAGATGACGAAGGCACTGAGCAGATAGGGGCGCGGGTTGAAACCGGTGTATTCCATGCGGGTCTGGTTGGACTTGATCGCCACCAGTTTCATGCCGAAGGGAGAGCGGAATATCTTGAGCGACAACCAGAAGCCCAGGATCAGCATGGCCGCGCAGAAATAGAAACCGGCGTAGCCCGTCAGGGTGATGCCAAACAGGTCGCCCAGAGGGGAGCCCTCGAGCGTGACACCCAGGGCATTGTCGATAACGCGCGGGTCGTCACGCAATACCCGCAGACCGGTTTCACCGTTGGTGATCGGGGTCAATACCGAGTACGCCAGGTTGTACGACATCTGGGCGAACGCCAGGGTCAGGATCGAGAAGTAGATCCCGCTGCGACGCAGGCTGAGAAAGCCGATGACCAGGGCAAAAATGCCGGAGAAGACCACCGCGAACATCACCGCCGGGATGACGTTCATGCTCAGCAGTTTGAACGACCAGACCGTGACATAGGAGCCGACCCCGAGAAAGGCAGCATGTCCGAACGAGAGGTAACCGGTCAGCCCGAACAGGAGGTTGTAGCCGATGGCGAACAGCCCGAAGATCGCGAACTTCTGCAGCAGGTCCGGATAACCCGCACCGATGAGGCTGCCCCAGAGGGGCGCGGTCAGGACCACCGCGATGAAGATCAGCAGGATCGAGAGGTCCTTGCCACGCGAGGAAGGAGTAATGATCTGATGCATGCGTTTGTCCTCAGTCCTTGCCCATCAAGCCGCGCGGCCTGACCAGCAGGATAATGACCGCGACCAGGTAGATGATGATCTGGTCGATACCCGGCAGATACTGCTTGACCTCGTTCATCGAGAAGAACGACTGCAGGATACCGAGCAGGAAACCGGCCGCGACCGCTCCGGGCAGCGAACCCATGCCACCGACCACGACGACCACGAAGGACAGCACCAGGAAGTCCATGCCCATGTGGTAATCGGGCGGCAGAATCGGCGTATACATCACCCCTGCCAAGCCGGCCACCACCGCCGCAAGACCAAACACGATGGTGAAACGCCGTTGAATATCGATGCCGAGCAGACCGACCGTCTCCCGGTCGTGCATGCCGGCGCGCACCACCATGCCGAAGGTGGTCATATGCAGGAAGGCAAATACGCCCGCAATGACCGCCAGCGAGAAGCACAGGTAGAGAATCCGCCACCAGGGGTATACCACCCCGGTCAAACCAAACATCGAGCCGATATCGACGCTGCCCGCAACCGCGTCCGGGGCGGAAATCGGGATCGGGTTGGCGCCGAAGTTCGCCTTCACGATCTCCTGCAGGACGATAGCGAGGCCGAAAGTCACCAGGATCTGGTCGGCATGCTCGCGCTTGTAGAAGTGGCGCACCAGACCACGCTCCATCGCCAGGCCGATCAGGAGCATCACCGGAATGGCTACCAGGATCGCTATCGGGACGGAGAAATCGATGATCAGGCTACCGAAGTCGCCCCACCATATCTCGAGATAGGGGGTCTCCTTGTACGCATCGAAGAAGGTGATGCTTTCATCCTTGACCTTCTTCGAGATGGTCAGCACGTTCTGCACGCTGACCGCAACGAAGGCGCCAAGCATGAACAGCGCGCCGTGCGCGAAGTTCACCACTCCGAGGGTGCCGAAGACCAGGGTCAGGCCGAGGGCGATGAGCGCGTACGCGCCGCCCTTGTCCAGACCATTGAGAACCTGTAACAGAAGCGCTTCCATAATCGAAACCGTTGTGTCGTGACTCGCTACAGAGAAAAGCCAGCCACCCCCGGGTGGTTGCCCGGGGGAAGGCCGGCCGGTTCAGCCAAACGCCGTCAGGCGCGGCATTCGCCGAGTTCACCGCCGAGCATGGAGGCCGGGTACTCGACCTGGGCACGCGGGGTGACCTGCACGACCTTGAGCAGGTCGAACTGCGAGGACGGATTCTCGTTACCGCGCACCACCAGCACATCCTTGAAGCACTGGTGATCGTCGGCACGGTACTCGGTCGGGCCGTTGCCCATGCCGTCGAACTCGAAGCCTTCCAGGGCCTCGATCACGCCGCACGGGTTGAAGGTGCCGGCCATCTGGCAGGCATTGGCGTACAGCAGGGTCTGCACGTAGCAGGTATGCGCGGCCTGCGAGGGCGGGAAGCCGTACTCGGCGCCGAAGGACTTGACGAAGGCGCGCGAACCCTCGTCGGTGAGCGACCAGTTCCAGTTGGTGGAACCGTAGATGCCCTTGATGTTCTCGCCCGCGCCCTGCGCCATCAGGCGCGAGAACAGCGGCACCACGATCTGGAACTGCTTGCCGTTGACCATCTTGTCGCGCAGGCCGAACTGGACCGCCTGGGTGAGCGAGTTGACCATGTCCTTGCCGTAGTGGTTGAGCACCAGCACGTCCGCGCCGGAGTTCAGCACCGGGGTGATGTACTGCGAGAAGTCACCGGCACCCAGCGGGGTGCGCACCGCGGCCTTGGTCTTCCAGCCGAGCGCCTCGGTGTACTTCTTGATCGAGCCTTCCTGCGACCAACCCCAGGTGTAATCGGCGGTCAGGTGGTAGGCGACCCGGTCGTTGCCGAACTCCTTCTCGAGCACCGGTGCCAGCGCCGCGCCGGACATCTCGGTATTGAAGAAGTGACGGAAGCCGTACTTGCGCTTGTCCTTGCCGGTGGTGTCGTTGGAGTGGGTCAGGCCTGCCATGAAGATGACGCCGACCTCGTGACACAGGGACTGGACCGCGACCGCCACGCCGGAGGATGAGCCACCGGTGATCATGATCGCACCGTCCTTCTCGATCATGCGCTTGGCGGATGCGCGCGCCGCGTCGGACTTGGTCTGGGTATCGCCGGTCACGTAGGCGACTTTCTTGCCCAGCACACCGTTGCCGGTCAGCGCCTTGTTGGTCATGGTGTTGAGCATGCCACCGTCGCCCTCGCCATTGAGGTGCTTCACGGCCAGCTTGTAAGCGCGCAGCTCGTCCGCGCCTTCGTCGGCATAGGCGCCGGTCTGGGGGACGTTGAAGCCGAGCGTGACCGTACCGCCCTTGGGCTCGTTGATGTAGGCATGCGCCTTGTTGATCAGGATGGTCGGGGCGGCGGTAACCGCTGCGCCGGCGACCGAGGCCTTCAGGAATCCTCGACGGGAGAGCGTTCCGAACTTCTTGATTTCATCGGACATTGGCAGAAATCCTCCAGATTGGGTGATTTTTTCTATTAGGTATGTAACAAGCGGGCATACAGCGCCCGGATGCGACAACCACCGCCCTGATGGAGACCTTCCGCGCGAGCGCGAGACATCCCCGGACAAGGTCAGGCGCGGACTATGACAATCCGCACGGCGCGTGCCAATTAGACTTTAGTCGAATTTCGGTCCTATTCGCCGGCGTGGATAATGCGAGTTGAGCGGCGGCCAGCGATACGATCCGCCGCCGAGGGCCTGGAACCATGAGCACACACATCATCGTTGCCGATGACCATCCGCTGTTTCGCAACGCGATTGCGCACCTGCTCGAACGCTCGCTGGCCGAAGTCCAGGTCACCCTGGTCGCAAGCCTGGAAGCACTCAACCAGGAACTCGCGCGCGAACCTTTGCCGAGCCTGGCCCTGCTCGACCTGAAACTGGGGGACTCCCAGGGCATGGACGGCCTGCTCTTCCTCAAGAAACAGTATCCCTCGCTTCCCGTTCTGATCATTTCGGCCTACGACGAGGCGAGCGTCGTGAGTCGCGCCATGCAGTACGGCGCGAGTGGTTTCGTGCCCAAAAGCCTGGAAATGGACCGCATGGCGGAGGTGATTCGGGCGGTCCTCGCCGGCGAGATGTGGTTTCCCGAGATCAGTGAAGAGGTCGGGGCGCCCCGGGAAACCGAAGGCTCGCCACTCGACACACTCACGCCCGCGCAGCTCAAGGTCCTGGCACTTCTGCGTGACGGACGTCCGAGCAAGGAAATGGCCGCGACCATGGGCGTCACCGAGGCCACGATAAAGGCCCACCTGACCGAGATATTCCGCAAGCTCAAGGTCAAGAACCGCACCCAGGCGGTGCTCGCGGCCCAAGGCCTGGATCTCCCGGGCGGTGACCTTGCCGGGAGCCATTGAGAAACGTCCGTGGCGAGCGTGCCTGGGCGTCTGGAAGTTTGTTCATCGAAGCCGCTGGCGGCTTGCGCTTCACGGTTTCCCGATCGGCTCCCCAGCGTCCTGTTGCGCGGGACCCTTGCGCGACAGCATCGCGGTGTGCAGCACCGAGCGCAGCTTGGCGGGTTCGACCGGTTTGGCGAGAAACTGGAATCCTGCCGCCAGCGCTGCCGACCTGACTTGCGGATCCTGCTCGGCAGTGATCAGTACGCCGAGAAAGGGGTGCGCTGATTGCGCGCGGTGATGCTGCAGCAACGCCAGGCCGGTCTCCTGATCGTGCAACTGGTAATCCATGAGCACGATCTCGTAATCGCCACCGTGCTCCACCCCGGCACGGTAGTCTGCGACGCCGCCGATGCAATCGACTTCGGCGCCCCAGCGTTGCAGCACGGTTCGGGTGGCCTGCAGAATGTTCGCATCGTCATCCACGCACAGGATACGAACGCCCTCCAGCCAGCGTGTACGGATGGGAAGGACGCTGTCACCACGCGCCGGAGGCTCGCTGCACGCAACCCGCGGCATGCTGACACTGAAGATGCTCCCCTGCCCCTGGCGGGAGCGCACCCTTAGCTGGTGGCCCAGCAACCCGGCCATACGTTGCGCAATGGCGAGCCCCAGACCGACCCCTTCACCGGAACGGTCGAGCTGTCGGAACTCGTGGAAGATCGCCTCCAGCTTGTCATCCGGGATGCCACGCCCGGAATCGCGCACTTCGATGCGTATCGCATCCTTACCCTCGCGGCGACAAACCACCAGAATGCTGCCTTCATCGGTATAGCGGATCGCGTTGGAGATGAAGTTCTGCAGGATGCTGCGCACCAGGTTGCGGTCGCTGCGGGTGCCGCACTCGCTTTCCCGGATGCGCAGGTTGAGTCCCTTCTGCTTTGCCAGAACGGAGAACTCGTTGTACAGGGTGTCGAACAGGCGCTGCACGGGGAACGTGGTGACCTCTGGCTGCATCACCCCGGAATCCAGTTTGGAGATGTCGAGCAGGGCCTTCAACAGCGATTCCGCGGATGCCAGCGCACCGAGCGCGTTGCTCGCCAACACCTGCTTGTCATCGCCTGCGAGGTCCTCCAGGAGCGCACCGAGGTAGAGCTTGGATGCGCCCAGCGGCTGGGTGAGGTCATGACTCGCCGCCGCCAGGAAACGTGACTTGCTGCGGGTCGCCTCTTCCAGCTGGCAATTGAGCTCGGACAGCATCCGGGTGCGTTGCTCGACCTTTTCCTCCAGCGATTCGTTGATCGCCGCCAGTTCGTTCTCGACCGCCTTGATCGCGGTGATGTCGGTGTAGGTGGTGATGAAACCACCATCCGGCATGCGCCCCCCCTGAGTCTGGATCACCTTGCCATTGGCCCACTCACGCACGAAGGTGTAGGGCTCGCCATGCCGCAGGAACTGCAGCCGCCGCCGGATACTGGCATCGAGTGAAACCGGGGAACGCGGTCCGTAGCCGCGCTGCACGTTGAAGCGGATGACGTCCTCTATCGGCTTGCCGACGAACAGGTAATCGGCCGGGAAGTCGAACAGTTCCAGGTAAAGACGGTTCCAGGCGACCAGTTTGAGATCCCGATCGACCACGCTGACCGCCTGGCCGATATGGTCCAGGGTGACCTGCAGGATCTCGCGGTTGAATTCCAGGGCCTGACCGGTGGTGTCGAGTAGCTCGTACAGGTTTCCGCCCCCGGCACTGGCCCGCATGGCACTGTGCATCAGTCGCTCGGCGGTCGCCGAACCGATACTGCCCGCCAGCAGATCCTGGACCTCGCGCACCAACTGCTCGGATGCCATGCGGTTGCCATGCCGGGCGATGTCGTGGCCGCGCTCGTCGAAGAACCCCTGTGCGCGCGCCTCGCCGGTGAAACGCACGCACAACTCGTAGACATCCCCGATGCGCAAGCGGTGTCTCCCCTCCCCCGCGGCCGGCTCGTCCAGGTCGACGTAGGCACTGGCCTGCAGCCGGTCGACAAAGGAATGCCGGGCCTTCAGGGAAAACACGATGTAGAGCGTCACATTGGCCAACAGGCTCCAGAACACACCGTGGCTGAGACTGTCCTGGAAGCGGACCCCGAAGAGCGCATCCGGGCGCAGCCAGCTGATGCCCAGCAGGCCATCGCGCATGAAGCTCTCGGAGATCCAGTCGGAAGTCGCGAGCGAAGGCAACAGCAGCGTGTAGAGCCAGATGGCGAAACCGGCGCCGAGCCCCGCCAGGACTCCGTTGCGATGACCCTGGCGCCAGTACAGCCCACCGACCAGGGCGGGCGCGAACTGGACCGCGGCGGCGAAGGACAACAGGCCGATACTGAACAGCGACTTGCCGCTGCCGGCCAGCAGGTAATAGCCGTAGGCAAGCAGCAGCAGCGCGACGATGCTCAGACGCCGCACCAGCAGCAGGTGGACATGCAGGTTCTTACCACCCGAATGCCTGCCGTAGCGCACCACCAGGGGAAAGATAAGGTCGTTGGAGACCATGATGCTGAGCGCGAGCGTGGACACGATCACCATGCCGGTCGCGGCGGAGAATCCCCCCAGGTAGCTCAGGATGGCGAGCGCCTGCTGCTCTGACTGGAGCGGAAGCGACAGCACGAACAGGTCGGCATTTCCGGTCCACCCGCTGAGGTGCATGCCAGCGGCGGTTATCGGCAATACCGCCAGGCTGAACAGCAGCAGGTAAGCGGGCAGGCCCCAGCGCGCGAGCGGCAGTTCGCCACCACGCGCCTCCACCGCGAGCACGTGGAATTGGCGCGGGAGCAGCACGATCGCGGCGGCCGCGAGAAGGGTCTTGGTGAGAAACGAGCTGTCCACGAATTCACCGCTGAAGGGTATCCAGGTGAACCCCAGGGGAGTCAGCTCGGAGCTATTGGCGGCAATTCCCCGGATGATGAATACCGCCAGAACGGCAATCGCCAGGAACGCGACCAGCTTGACCAGCGACTCGAAGGCAATCGCGAGGATCATGCCGCGGTGATGCACGCTGGCGTCGATCGTGCGAGCGCCGAAGAGAATCGCGAATGCCGCCAGGGCGAGGGTCAACCAGAGACCGCTGTCGGTCGCATGAAAGCCGGACGCAGGCGCCGTCGAGGAGAGGGTCAGGGTATCCAGCGCGCCCGCTATCGCCTTTATCTGCAGGGAGATGTAGGGCAGCGTCCCGACCAGGGCGATAACAGTGACCAGAGCAGCGACCAGTTGGCTCTTGCCGTAGCGGGTCGCTATGAAGTCCGCGATCGTGGTCGTGTTCTGGCGCTTGCTCACATCCACCAGCTTCTTCAGAAAGCGGTGGAAAAAAATGAATACCAGGATTGGCCCCAGGTAGATGGCGAAGAAATCGAGGCCATGCTGCGCCGCATTGCCAACCGCACCGAAAAAGGTCCAGGAGGTGCAGTAGACCGTCAGCGAGAGCGTGTAGATCAGTGGCTGGGCGCGTGAAAGCCATCCTCCGGGACGCTTGTCGCCGAGGAAGGCAATGTAGAACAGGACCGCGAGGTAGGCGGCGGAGATGAAAAAGACGAATTCGGTTGGCATGGATGCTTTGGCGCCCGGGTTGATCGCATGGTCCCCAGCGGGCAATGAAGCTGTCAAGCCGCCTCTGAAACGTGGTCAGGGCCTGCGCACAAGCCGAGGCGCCTCAACCGCCCAACTTGAACACCAGCGGCACCTCGATGGTCCACTCATCCTGGCGCCGCCCCGCCGGCAGGGGATCGAAGGGGGCCGCACGCTCGACCGTCTTTATCGCCGCCTGATCGAGGCGCGCGATACCGGAGGAATCGATGACCTCGAGCCCCTTCACACTGCCATCCGCGGCAAGTACGAAGCGCACCACCACGCGGCCCTGTTCGCCGCGCGCGCGCGAGCGCCTGGGATAGTAGCGCTGCTGCGCGATGCGCTGCTGCAATTGCTGCAAGTAGATCCTGCGCTCGGGCAGCGGCGATCCATCCCGCGCCGGGCTGGGCGGGGTCTGCTCCGAAGCAGGCGCCGCGGACGGTACGATTTTCTCATCCCCTGCCTCCCCGGGGGGCGTCACATCCGCGGCCAGGGTGACCGGCTTGGCCTTCGGTTCGGTTTTCCTGCTCGCAAGCTCCGGGCGGGGTGGCGCGACCGGAGCGGCTGCAGGCGGCGGCTCCTCAGGCGGCGGTTGCTCAGGCGGCGGTTGCTCAGGCGGCGGTTTCTTAAGCGGCGGTTCTGGGGCGGCAGGCGGCCGAGGCATCGCCTGCTCCCCTCGCCTGGCGACGGGTTCGGGCCGGGGATCGGGCTGGACCGGCGGCGATGGCCCGGGTCCAGGCATCGCTGGCTCCGCCATTTGGGGCATTCGCTCCGGCTCGGGTTCCACTTCCTCGACAGGCACCGCCCCGGACACCGCTCGGGTGGCCGTCGACCGGGATAGGGGCGCTTGCAATTCCACGGCAATATTGAGCGAGGGAGGCACCCGGGTCCGATCCGGCGAGGTCAGGGGCAGCAGCAACACTCCCAGGTGCAAGGCAGCCGCGAAGGCAAAGGCAACCCACCACGGGTTGCCGTTCACAACGGCCTCCGCTGCAACGCCCGGCCAGAAACCGCAAGGCCCGATGCCATGAACACATCATCTTCCACGGGTGGATGTTGCCTGCGATGGTCCCGGTCGGTCCAGGCGTTCGCAAAAAGCGGCAGGGCAGCGCGCCGCCACCCTGCCCGCCCGGGCGCTCTCAGAAGCGTGCGCTCAGGCGCAGCCAGGCGCTCCTGCCCGGCTCGTCCACCTGCACCTGGGCCGGATCGAATGCACTGGCGCGATTCAGGTGTTGCGCGTAGTCCCGATCGAACAGGTTGTCGATGCCGAAGTCGACGCTCACGGCATCATTGACCTCGTAACGCCCGTGCAGATCGAGCACCGCCCAGGCCGGGGTTTCCTGGGCATCCAGGCCACTGCCGACGGTGATATCGGTATCCACCCGAGTCTGGCGCGCGGCAGCCCGCACGCGACCGCCGAACTGCCATTGGGCCGCGCTGTAATCCAGGCTGACCACCCCCTCCAGCGGCGGCGTCTGGGCGATGGGCCGGTCATCGGTGTCATTGTTGGCCCACACGTAAGCCAAGCCCAATCCGCCGCGCCAGCGCGCATTGAAACGACGCTCCAGCGAGGCCTCACCGCCGACCAGGGTCGCGTCGACGTTGCGGTAGATGGTGGAGTTGTCTCCACCCACACCGTGCGAGCGGTCTCGCAGGATGTAGTCCGCGACGTCGTTGTAATAGACGGAGAAGTCGCCCTGCCAGCCGTCAGCGCGCCAGTTCAGGCCGACCTCGGCCTGATGGTGTCTCTCGGGGTCGAGGTTCGGGTTGCCGACCCAGCGCATGTTGGCCATGCCGTTCGAGGCGATATAGCGCTCGGTCGCATCCGCGGTGCGCATGGCGCGCGACAGACCCAGATAGACGGTCCCGCGGTCATCGGCAAGATCGTGCTCGTAGCGCAGCAGACCGCCGACATTGTCCTCGTCACGGGCGCGCGCGACGGTACCGTAATACTGGGTATACAGATCGTTGGGGCTGGTCCCCATGGCTGCCACGGCCGCGTTCGCTGCACTGGCATCGACACGGTCGTAGCGCAGCCCGACGACCAGGCGATCGCTACTCGCGAGCGTATGGGTCAATTCAGCAAAGAGGCCCTTCTGCTCAATGCTCACGCCGGGCCAAAGCAGCGACTGGCGCATACCCGAGAAATCGTTGAAGCGATCCGCCACCCGGTCGTTGTCCTGCATATCCACGCCGAACTTCCACGCTCCGATCGCCGAATCCCGCTCGAGCACCACCCGGCCGCCGCTGGTCTCGGACGTCGACGGCGCCCGCATCAACATCGTGGCGCTCGGGGGTGTTCGCAGGGTGTAGTTGTCCATCACGTGCTCGATATCCGAGCGATACAGCTCCACCCGAACACTGCGCCAGGGGCCGCGCAGGTTCTCTTTGCCGAACCTGAGGCGGACCGTATCGTTGTCCGACTTCGGCGAATCCATGCCGGCGCCCGCATACAGCAGGTCATCGGTGCGCTGGGCTTCCAGGGTGATTTCGAAGCGGGTATCCGCATCCGGGGTCAGACCCGCGATCAAGGTACCGGACAACTCCTCGTAAGCGGAGCGCACCTGATTGCCATCGCCGTCATCGTAGTTGCCGGCATCGGTGTGCGATCCGATGAAGCGGACGAATCCCGGGCCGCTGCCCGCGGCCAGGTCGGCGTCGAACTCCGAGGTATCGCCGTTACTGCGATAGGAAGCCCCCAGGTCGCCGCGCATCCGTTCCTGGTCATCGAAAGGTTCGGTACGACGCTCGAACAGGATGGTTCCGCCGGCACCGCCGCCCCCGTATTCCAGGGTCTGCACGCCACGGATCACGGTAATCTCCTCGTAGGCCCCCGGCGGCGCATAGGCGGTTGGGGGGTCCATCCGGTTGGGGCAGCCGCCGTGCACATAAGCGCCGTCCAGCAGGACATTCAGCCGGGTCTGGCTCTGGCCACGCACGCTCACATCTGTGCCGTGCCCACCCAGTCGTGAACCGGAAACGCCAATCACATCGCGCAACAGCTCCGCGGATTCGCGCGCCGCCGGGGTCATGTCGGGGAATACGCCTGTCGCCGCTGGCGGCATGGCGTCCGCGACCACGTCGACCGGTGACAGGACATCCGCCGGACCTGCGGAAACAACAGCGTGCGACAGCGCGGCCAGCACGCCCAAAGCAATAGGGGTGTAAGGAAACTTCATGACAGTCCTCTCGAATACTTCCGCTGACCACGGGCAAGGCCCTGGTCAGAGCAAACCTGAATTCAATTCGTTAAGAGATGGTTTCAGGCGAAGTGGCGAGGAGGCGCTCGTGAGGCATAGGCAGAGAAATGCAGCCGATGATGCGCCTCACCGGCGGTCTGTTCGATCAGGCCGACCGCGTACAGGACCACCCGGGGGTATGAGAAATCAGGCGCCGGTTGCGCCGTCGCCGCCAGCTGGATCAGTTCGATCGCGGGGCAGTCGTCCTGCGCCTGTTGTTGCGAATCGATCGACGGAAGCTCGATCAGCACCTCCCGCTGCATACCCTCCAGGGTGCAGACGGTGACGCGGATCCCGTCGGGCTGCTGCACCGACATGGGGGTCGCCAGGTAGGTCAGCACCGGCTGGAACAGGAAACCGACCAGCAACAGCCAGGTCACTGCAGGAAACGGCTTGTGAGCAAGGGAAGTCAAGGAAATTCGGGTAACATCATGCCTGATCAGGGCGCGAACCGTAGCATCGAAAAGAGTAGCGGAAAAGTCCTGCAGCGAACGCCGCGCACCACCCTGCAAGGTAAAACCGGATTTCGGCGGGCCCATTGGCGGGCCGTCAGGTCCGGCGGAGAACACACACATAATATCGACCGGCTTTGGATCATGAGAATAATGCACCTTGTCCGACACAAGCTGTCGGCGGCTTTCTTCCTGGCGCTGGGGTCGTTGACCCAGGCAGGAGAAGCAGACCCTGTCATCACCGAGGATTACTTTTTAGGCGAGATACCGGTGGTCCTGTCCGCCAGCCGCCTGGCGCAGCCGGTATCGGAATCCCCGGCCGCCATGACGGTCATCGATCGCGCCACCATCGAGGCCTCCGGCGCGATCAACATCCCCGACGTGCTGCGCCTGGCGCCGGGCTTCCAGGTATCGCACATCAGCGGCCAGAACCTGACCGCGCAATACCATGGCTTCGCCGACCAGAACCCCAAGCGCATGCAGGTGCTGATCGATGGGCGCTCGGTCTATCACTCCGCCTTCGGCGGGGTGCACTGGGACAGCCTGCCGATCACGCTCAACGACATCGAAAGGATCGAGGTGCTGCGCGGCTCCAATGCGGCCGCCTACGGTTCGAACGCCTTCATGGGCGTGGTCAACATCGTCACCCGCAAAGCGTCGCGTGACAGAGGACACGAGTTGACTGCTCTAACAGGCTATCAGGGCACGCGTTCGCTGGAATGGCGCTTCGGTGACCGGATTGGGGACCTCGACTACCGACTCAGCCTGGGCGCCTTCGAAACAGACGGCTTCCCCGATTACGACTGGACTCATACCTACTGGGATTCCACCGGTGGCCCAGTCGCACCCGAGACGGTTCTGACAGGCACACCACTACTGGCGGAAACACAGCGTTACTCCCTTGCGCGCGAGGACAGCCAGTCCATCGGGCGGATCAACTGGCGCGGCGATCACCAGCTGGAGAACGGCAATTCACTCCTCTTCGAGCTGGGTTATACGCGCAATGACCGCGACAACACGCTGCACAACGGCAACTTCGATCTCCTGCGACCCGACCAGAACCTGCGCACCAGCCACCAGCTGGCCAAGTGGTCCGGACAGCTCGCAAGCGGGGGCGAATTGTCCGTGCAGCTCTATCACAACCGGCTCGATTTCGACAGCCGGCATATCGACACCTGGATCGAACGCGACAGCGGCATCCTGATCAACGTGGGCCCCACGCTCGGCGGCCACAAACTGATCAACGATCGTTACGACCTGGAGGTTCAACACAATCTGCCGACACGAGGCGGCTGGCGCACCGTTTGGGGCGCCGGCGCACGCATCGAGCAGCTCGACAGCGAGAACTTCGTGGTCGATGACCGCGACATCGAGCGCCGCCAGCTGCGCCTGTTCGGCAATACCGAGAAACACTTCGGCGAACGGGACCAGTGGGTCCTGAACGCCGGCCTGATGCTGGAACATCAGCAAGACCAGGGGAACTTCGCCTCACCCCGGGTCGCGGTGAACTACCACGTGGACGAACTGAACACCCTGCGCATCGCTGCGGCGCGCGCCTATCGGATGCCCTCCTTCTATGAGCAGTTCGGGGAGACCGCGCGCTTCGCGCTCGACCCCTCGCCGCTCAAACCACTGGTCCCCTCTCCCACACCGTCGCACTACGTTCTCTACTCCAACCGAGGCTTCGATATCGAACCCGAGGAGATCCGCAGCATAGAGTTCGGTCTGCACCGCGCCACCGGCATCGAGGGCCTGTCGCTTGATATCCGCATCTTCCGCGAGGAGCTGCGCAACTACATCGATGCGGTTCTCCACGACGACGGCTGCAACGGCTGTGACACCAATCCCCTGAGGCCAAAGCACGATATCTGGGTGCATGAGAACGCCGGCTGGATGGACATGCACGGCGTCGACCTGCAGACCAACATCCGAGTCTCCGATCGAACCGACTTCATCGGCTCCGCCAGCATGGTGCGGGCGGATGGGCGACGCATCCGGAAACGCGACAGCAGCGGCTTGGTCACCGATGACCAGCCGATCGATGACTTCGTGCCCAAGGTGACCTTCAGCGCCCTGTGGAGCCACCGCTTCGACCACGGCTGGTCGGGGTCGATCGGCCTGTATCGCATGGGCTTGATGAACTGGCCAAACGAGGGCGACCGGCTCGAACCCTACGACCGGGTGGATGTGCGCCTGGCAAAAAGCATGCGCCTGGAAGGTTCCGATCTGCAGCTGGAACTGATTGCGCAGAACCTGCTCGACGACGACTACACCGAGTTCAGGGGTGACAACGCCTTCGAGCGCCGGGTCTATCTGCGTGCCAAGCTGGAATTCGACTGATATAAAACGCCATAGTTGGGGGGACTGTCGCCAACGGAAAGGATGCGACCGAATGGTATGAAAGGAATCGATGCATCGGGATGCGCGCGTACCGGACCGCTGAATACGATAGCGGCAACGGGGCGGTGTGTCTGGCGTGCGCGCCTGCTCCTGGCGCTGGCGCTGGCGTGGCCGGCTGTTTCTGGCGCGCTGCAAAGCAGTGACATTCTTCTGCTGCAATCCGGAAAGGCCGCAATCTACTCGCAGACCGTCGAGGCCTTCGAGCAGCGACTCGAACAGCTGTGCGCAAAGAACAGGGATTGCCCACGTGCCCGCTCGGCCGGTTTGCATGAGTTGAAGACGGCGCTCAGCGACCCGCCCCGGCTGATCGTGTCCCTGGGGCACAATGCCTCACTGGAAGCGCTTGCGCAGGCCCACGAAATACCCCAGCTGCACGTGCTGGTCTCGGAGACGCGTCACCAGTTGCACCGCGGCGAGGCCAGGGCTTCCGCCATCTACCTGGAACAGCCGCTGCGACGTCAGCTGGACTTCATTCGCTTCGCCTTTCCGGACCGACGCCGGATTGGGATCCTACTCGGCGAACACGCCGAAACGCTGCGCGAATCGCTGCTCGCACTGACCCGCGCAGCCGGCCTCGACCTGCACGTCATAGAAATCGATTCGCCCCGCGCAATCGGCAAACGCCTGAATGCGCAAGCTGGCGCCATAGACCTTCTGCTGGCGCTGCCCGACCCGGCCATCTACAACCGCGAGACGCTCGCGGGCCTGTTCCTGACCGCCTATCGCAACCGCATCCCGGTGATCGGATTCTCCGAGAGCATGATCCGCGCGGGCGCGATCGGGGGCATCTATTCCTCGCCGGCGACGACTGGCGCCGAGGCGGCGCAGCTCGCATTGCAACTGTTGAACGAGCCACGCCACGTCGAAACCCACCCCTCGCTACTCCAGGTTCAGGTCAACCGGCGCGTTGCCGGCGCGCTGCACATTCAGCTGCCGACCGACAGCGAGATCCAGCGCTGGAAGGAGGGCCTGTGAACGCGGGCGCGACACCCAGCCTGAAATTCAAGGCCCTGCTGCTCGGGATCGTCCCGGCTATCGTGATGAGCCTGATCATCG
The DNA here is from genome assembly GCA_029228645.1 of Gammaproteobacteria bacterium Milos-ODIII6. Classification (GTDB taxonomy): domain Bacteria; phylum Pseudomonadota; class Gammaproteobacteria; order Chromatiales; family Chromatiaceae; genus MONJU. Next base: position 268,334 of record JAPTHR010000003.1, on the reverse strand, counting down.
GCGTCTACCTCATCAATGCACGCCTGGGCGACCTGGAGGCCGCGCTCCACAGTCGCGGTCAGGCACTCGCCAATGAGCTGGCGGCGGTTTCCACCTATGGCCTGTTCAGCGGGGACCACCAGATGCTGGAGCAATCGGCAAGGGACTTCCTCGCACAACCCGATCTGGCGTCCGTTTCGATCGTTTCGGATGACCGCAGCATTCAGGTGCAGCTGGAAGATCCGGACCTTCCCGGGGACGGGTTCAGAAAAGGCGCTTTTCGACTGTATGCATTCGAGGCCGAGGTCAGGGGTATTCCCGCGCGCGATCCGCTGTATGCAAACGGTGATGCGCACGCCTCTTCCATGCCCGATGCATTACCCCTGGGCCGGGTCCGGCTGCAACTGGCCGACCGCAGCCTGGTCAACCTGCAACAGGAGGCGCTGGTGACAGCGGCACTTCTCATCGCCGGCGGCATCCTGGTGACGGTGATACTCACGCTATTGGTCAGCCGACGCCTCGTCAAGCCGATTATCGGGCTCTCCGAGGCCGTCGGACGGCTCAAGGAAGGCGATCTCGGCGCCCGCGTGGAGTCCCGCAGCAGTGATGAGATCGGCGTGCTCGCGGAAGGTTTCAACGAGATGGCTGCGCGCATCGCGCTCACCCAGGACGAACTGACCATGGAGGTGGAACAGGCGGTCGATGACCTGCAGAAGACCATGGATGCCCTGGAGGAACGCAATATCCAGCTGGACCTGGAGCGCAAGAAGGCGCTCAGGGCCAGCGAGGCAAAATCGGATTTCCTGGCATTGATCAGCCACGAGATCCGCACCCCGATGAACGGCATCATCGGGTTCACCCGCCTGCTCGCGAAGTCCACCCCGCGCGTGGACCAGGCGGAACAGATCAAGGCTATTCAGGATTCCGCCGACAACCTGTTGGCGATCATCAACGACGTGCTCGACTTCGCCAAGCTGGAGTCGGGACGCATCTCCTTTCACGCCGCGCCCTTCCGGCTTCGCCAGCTGGTCAACGGCGTGGGCGCGCTGTTCGCCCATCAGGCCAAAGAGCGGGGCATAGAGCTGTCCTTGCTGGTGTATGACGATGTACCGGATGCGATCCTCGGCGATGCGGTGCGGATCCGCCAGGTGCTCACCAACCTGCTGAGCAATGCGCTCAAATTCACCGAGCAGGGTCAGGTCACGGTTCGGGTCATGCTGGATGAGAACCACGGCAGGGACCTGATCACCTTCAGCGTGCAGGACAGCGGAATCGGAATCGCTCCCGAGGTTGGCGAACGCCTGTTCCAGCCCTTCACCCAGGCCGACGGGTCCACCGAACGCCGCTACGGCGGTACCGGACTGGGTCTGAGTATCAGCAAGCGTCTTATGGAAGGGATGCACGGCAACATCGATTTCACCAGCACACCCGGCCAGGGGTCGACTTTCCGCTTCAGCATTCCCCTGCAACAGGCAGACAGCCGCTCGGCAACGGACGCAACCGGGGCGGATAGCACGTCCGGGCAAGCCGCGGAGCCCGCCGACCTGAGCGATCTTTGCATCCTGGTCGCGGACGACAACCGCATCAATCTGGAACTGGCCAAGGCGCTGTTGACCCTGCATGGGGCCTGCGTGGTAACCGCCGGGAACGGCGCGCTGGCAGTGCAGCGAGCCACTGAACGCCCCTTCGACCTGATCCTGATGGACGTGCACATGCCGGTTCTCAACGGGCTCGAAGCGGCCCGCCGGATCCGCAATGGCAACGGCCCGAATACGGCAACGCCAATCGCGGCGATCACCGCAGACGTGATGGCGGAAAACCAGAAACGCGTATTCGAAGCCGGCATGAACGAGACCCTGCTGAAACCGGTGGACGAACAAAAACTGCTGGAAGTCATTCACGGCCTGCACATGGGGTCATCCCCCATCGACGCTGCCCCGCCAGCAGGCCGGAGGGACGAGCAGGAAGAAACCGAGCAGGCATCACCCGAGCTGCCGATCCGCGACGAGGGGGCGGCGCTTCGAACAGCCGCCGGCAGCCGTGAACTGGCAGACCAGTTGTTCCAGTTGCTGCTGCAGCAACTGCAGTCCACCCTGCCGGAAATCCTCCGATTCCATCGCGAGGGTGAGTGGAACCTGCTTTGGAACCGGGTGCACAAGCTGCTCGGCGCCAGCGCGGGTTGCGGCGTGCCCGCGCTGCACGCGGTGCTGCGTCAGTTGGACACCGCCGTCGCCCAGCACGACACGGAAGCAACGCCGCAATTGATCCTGATGCTGAGCGACCGTATCAACGAGCTGAAACAGTCCCTCCGTTGAGGCCGATCACGAACAGCGCATTCTGATCAGGGCTGGCGGACCTGTTCGACCACATCGCGCGCCTGATTGACCGCATCCTGCAGACCCTGCTGCGCGCCCTCCAGGACCGCCCGGCCGAATTCGCGCTGCTGCCGCTTGACCGCCTCAGTCAACTCCGGCCCCTGCCAGCGCTTGCCGGCGGCATCCACCTGGTAAGGCAGGGTCGCGAAGGCCAGCAAGGGATTGGCGTGCTCCATGGCGCCGGGTTCGACAGCATCGTATGCGTACCAGCAGCTGGCGGTATCGCTGCCAGACTGCAGCTTCACCACCGCGTACTCGGGCTCCACGATGCGGTTGTCGGCATGCAGCCAGCTATCCGCTTCTCCGCCGGCCAGATCGGCTGCCAGTCCACGGCAGAAGGTGATCCGCGGATCCTCACCCGGGCCGCTGCAGGCAACCAGCAGCAGGCTTGCAGCGCAAACGGCGAGGGATTTCAGTCCAGGCAGGGGCATGGGTCATCTCCGCAGTAAGCAGTAAAAGGCGCGCAGGATAGCAGATGACTCAGGCCGCCTGGCCGCTCCACCAGATTCGGCAGGCGCCCTCGTCCGAGACCATGCATGGCCCGACGGGGTGGCGGGGATCGCAGCCCTTGCCGAACAGCTTGCACTGGTTGGGATATATACGCCCCAGCACGACACGCGCGCAGTCGCAGCCGGGCGGCATCTGCCCCATGCGCCGCCGGCCCGCCTCGTTGTAGTCCGGGAAACGGACCCGGGCATCCATTTCAGCATAGGCGCTGCGCAGGCCCAGGCCGGATGCCGGGATGGTGCCGATGCCACGCCAGTTGGCATCGCCCACCTCGAGCACCTGGTCCATCTGCTGACGCGCCAGCGGGTTGCCACCGGGGCGCACCAGCGCCTGGTAACAGTTGTCGAGAAAGCAGCGCCCCTCGACCTTCTGGCGCAGCACCGACCAGGTCGCTGCCAGCAGGCTCTCGGCGTTGAAGGCGGCGACCGCTGCCGGGATGCCGTGCGTCTGTGGGACGAACTCCCATTCCTCCGGGCCCATCACGGTAGCCACGTGCCCGGGGGCGATCAACGCATCGAAACCCGACTCTCCGGACTCCAAAAGCATCGCGACCGCGGGCCAGGTGAGACGCGCAGACAACAGGAATGTGAGGTTGTCGGGCACGCCCTCGCAGATCAGCGAAGCAACCGGCGCGGTGGTGGTCTCGAAGCCGGCAGCAAAAAAGACCACCGGACGGTCGCTCTGTTGCGCGATCCGACGCGCCTCCAGCGGTGAGGCGATCGGGCGGATGTCGGCCCCTGCGGCGCGCGCCTCCACCAGCGAACGCGGCTCGGACTTGGGCGCATTGACCGGCACGCGCAGCATGTCGCCGAAAGTGACCAGGGTGACCTTTTCCCGCAGGGCCAGCTGCATGGCCTGGTAGATATCCTCTTCAGGGCAGACGCACACCGGGCAGCCAGGGCCCGGGACGATTTCGACGCTGGATGGCAGCGCCGAGCGCATGCCGGACATCGTCACCGAGCGCTCGTGCCCCCCGCACACGTTCATCACCTTGAGCGGACGGGGCAGGTCGAGGACGCGTATCCGCTCGACCCATTCGCGTGCGCTGCTCACGGGTGGGTGTGCGCGTGCAACTGTGCGCCCTCGGGCTGGATGCTCGGCCTTGCTGTCTCTCCGCGGGCGATGCGCGCCGCCTGCTCCGCCACCGCCTGGCGCAACCAACTGAACCAGGCATCCAGGTTCTCCCCGCTGCGCGCCGAGAGGGGCAGCATCGGCGCCTCGCTGGCAAGGTGACGCAGGTGGTGCTCGGCGCGCGCGGGCTCGAAATCGCCCAGCACCTGGAGAAGGTCACACTTGGTGACCAGCATCAAATCCGCGGCACGGAAAATCACCGGGTACTTGGCCGGCTTGTCGTCCCCCTCGGTGACCGATAGCAGGGTCACGTTGAGGTGCTGACCGAGATCGAAACTGGCCGGACAGACCAGGTTGCCGACGTTCTCGATGAACAGGATGTCGATCGTGTCCAGGTCCAGTTTATGCAGTCCCTGGTGGACCATGTGTGCGTCCAGATGGCATGCCGTGCCCGTGGTGATCTGGACCGCCGGCACACCCTTGGCGCGCACGCGGGCGGCATCGTTTTCGGTCTCCAGATCGCCCTCGATCACCGCGATGCGGAACTCCGACTTGAGCGCATCGATGCTCGCCTCGAGCAGCGCGGTCTTGCCCGACCCCGGCGAGGACATCAGGTTGATCGCGAGCACCCCGTGGCGGTCGAAGTGCTCGCGGTTGTGCGCCGCCTCGCGGTCGTTTTCACTCAGCAGGTTTTGCAGAACCGTCACCGCCTCGCTGCCCGATTCGGTCTTCGCGTGGCGCCCCCCGGCCTCGATCAGGTGGCGATTGGCGTCGGTTACATTGCAGCCACAGGTGTCACACATCGCTCGTTGTCCCGTTTTATTGAAGTGGAATTCGAAGGAGCCGGTCGCTCACGCGGCGTCCCCCGTGGCGGCGCGTTCGAGTTCGACGTTCTTCAGCATCAACTCCTCTCCGCTGATCAGGGTGGTACGGAAACTGCCGCAATCGCCACACACCAGGCGATTGGGCGAGGCATCGGTCTCACCGCCGCACGCCAGGCACCGGACACGCAGTGGCACGGTCTCTATGCGCAACGCCGCCCCCGCGGCCAGGCTGCCGGCGGATGCGATCGGCCAGGCATCCTGTAGCAGTTGCGGCTCGACGCCTGACAAATCGCCGATCTGCAGCGTCACCGCGGTCACCCGTTGGGCCGCCTCGCGCACCGCCACCGCGGCAACCTGGTCCATGAGCGCCTGGCACACGGCCAGCTCATGCATGCCTCGACCCCTCGATCGCCTCGGCCTTTTCGATCATCTCGTCGTACAGTTCCCAGGCAGTCGCCGCCTCTTCCGGCGTGACCTTCTGGATGGCGTAACCGACGTGCACCACCACGAAGTCCCCGCGCGCCAGCGCTTCATGCTGCAGCATGAACAGGCTGACGTCGCGCTCCACCCCCTTGGCGGTGCACCTGGCGGTGAACTCGTCGATATCGACGATCTGCATCGGGATGCCCAAGCACATCTCTGCTAATCTCCGGTCGGTTTACGCTGCGAACGGCCAGTCATGAGTAAAACCCTGATTCTCGGTATCGGCAACACCCTGCTCAGCGACGAAGGGTTCGGTGTCTACACCATAGACTACCTGCTGAAGCATCACCCGGATATCCCTGGTACCACCTACCTCGATGGCGGTACGCTCAGCTTCACCCTGGCCGGCCCGATCGCGGAGCATGACAACCTGGTGGTGATCGACGCGGCCCAGCTGCAATCCCCGGCGGGCACCCTGCGCACCTTCATCGGCCCCGAAATGGACCGCTTTCTCAGCGGAAACCGTTCCAGCGTACACGAGGTCAGCCTGACCGATCTGCTGGATATCGCGCGCCTGTCCGACACCTGCCCGGAGCGCCGCGCCCTGATCGGGGTGCAGCCCGCCTCGATCGACTGGGGTGACGGCACGACCGCGGAGGTCACCCCCGCGATCGCTCGGGCCGCTGCGGCCGCACTGCAGCTGCACGCGGACTGGCAGGCAGACCCCCGTGTTTCGGGAAAACCCAGCGCTTAGGGCGAGTGTTTCTACTGACCTGGGTCAGCATGCAAATCGCTCCGCTACGACTAAACTCAGCTAAATAATCAGGGAAAAATCCCAATGAGTCGCCTTCAAGACATCCCGATACAGGTCTTGGACGGTCAGGGAGGTCAGTCCGAAACAGGTAATGTAGCCCCGGTCCTGCATGAGATACGGCATGCCTTGGCTCGCCTGGCCTCGACCGGTGAATCCACCAGCATCGATCTGTCGGCAATCCCCTTCGCCCCGGGAGACGAAGCCGCGCTTTTCGGGTTGCTGGGCCAGGGCGAGGTCTCGGCGGTCGTCAATGCCCTGGGTGAAACCCGCATCGAGGAAACGACTTATCCCGGCGTTTGGCTGGTAACCCACCGCTCTCCTCAGGAAACGGTCCTGAGCACGCAGATCGAGATCACCCGAACACCCTCTCTCCTGAGCACCCCGGCAGAGGATCTTTCCGATGCCCTGGATGCCCTGGATCACTACCTGAGCAGCCCGACGGCACAGGAGTCCGCATGAAAGACGACCAGACACTGGGAGAACGCCTGCGCGAGAGCGGCATTTCGCGACGTGGCTTCCTCAAGTTTTGCGCCACCACCGCCTCCATGATGGCGCTGCCGCCCTCGATGGTGCCGGCGATCGCAGCGGCGCTGGAAACCGCACGCCGCCCCTCGGTGATCTGGCTTTCCTTCCAGGAGTGCACCGGTTGCACCGAGTCGCTCACGCGCAGCCATGCGCCGACCGTGGAAGGCCTGATCTTCGATCACATATCGCTCGACTATCACCACACCCTGCAGGCGGCCTCTGGCGAGGCCGCCGAGGAAGCCCGTCGGATTGCGATGGAGGAGAACCACGGCAATTACCTCCTGATCGTGGACGGCTCGATCCCGCAGAAGGACGGCGGTGTTTATTCCACCATCGCGGGCATCACCAACCTGGCCATGCTGGAAGAGGTGGCGGAAGGTGCGGCGGCGATCGTGGCGATCGGCACCTGCGCCGCCTATGGCGGCCTGCCGCATGCCAATCCCAACCCCACCGGGGCGGCATCCGTCTCCGACATCATCTCCGGCAAGCCAATTCTCAACGTATCCGGTTGCCCACCCATCCCGACGGTGATCACCGGGGTGCTCGCCCACTACCTGACCTTCGGCACCCTGCCCGAACTCGATCACCTCGGGCGTCCGAAGGCCTTCTTCGGCAACTCGATCCACGACCGTTGCTATCGCCGGCCGTTCTACGAGCGCGGCCAGTTCGCCGAGACCTTCGACGACGAGGGCGCGCGCAAGGGTTGGTGCCTGTTCAAGCTCGGCTGCAAGGGTCCAACCACCTACAACGCCTGCGCCACCGAGAAATGGAATCAGCACACCAGCTTCCCCATCCAGGCCGGTCACGGGTGCATCGGTTGTTCAGAGCCCGACTTCTGGGATCGCGGCGGTTTTTACGACGCGCTCTCGGTACCCACAGACGATGCAGGCAATATCCTGCTCGGGGCAGCGGTTGCCGGTGCGGCTGCCGGCGCGGCGGTCGGCCTCATGAACCGGAAAAAACAGAACACGGACACACGGGCACATGAAAAAGTGACCGTGGATGACCTGAACGGAGACTGAGTCCATGACAGCAGACGCCTTTCTGTCTTTCGCGCGCGGCACAGGATTCGACTGGGCGCTGACCATCTTCGTATTCGGCATGCTGTTGCGCCTGTTCGAGGTACTCAGCCTGGGCCGCAAGCCGGACCTGTCAGAGGGACGCGGCAGTGGCGTTCAGGGCGGGCTGAAGACCATCGTGACCCGGACCTTGCCTCGTGCTGCCGTGTTCGCCCGCGAACCCGTGCGAATCATCAACGGCTATGTCTTCCACATCGGCTTCCTCGCCGTATTGTTCCTGTACGAACCGCACATCGAACTGTTCGACGCCAAAATGGGGCTTTCGTGGCCGGGGCTGCCTACCGGCATCATCAATGCACTGGGCGTACTGACCATTTTCTCGCTGCTACTGGCCCTCGCCCTTCGCCTGACCAGCCCGGTACTCAAATTTCTGAGTACCGGCAGTGACTACCTGGCATGGCTGGTCACGCTGTTACCCGTGCTTACCGGTTACCTCGCCTACAACCACATGTTGCTGCCCTACACCGCGATGCTCGCGGTCCATATCCTGAGCGTGGAACTGTTGATGGTGGTCGCGCCCTTTACCAAGCTGACCCATATGTTCAGCTTTATGCTGGCCCGCTGGTACCAGGGCTACCGTGCCGGCCACAGGGGAGTTGAGTCATGAGTAGCGCATCGATCGAGAAAGGTATCCGCATGATCCGGGAGCAGATCGATGCCCCGATCGCCAGCTTCTTCTCGTCGTGTGTGCACTGTGGAATGTGTGCAGACGCCTGTCACTTCTATGTCCAGACCGGCGACCCCCGCTACACGCCGATCAACAAGGTCGAACCCATGCGGCGTATCTGGGAACAGGAATACACCCTGTGGGGCCGCATCAAGGCCACACTTGGCCTGTCACGCAAAGTGAATGCGCAGGACTTCGAGGCTTGGGAGGAATTGGTTTACGACGGCTGCTCGCTGTGCGGGCGTTGCTCCCTTGTCTGCCCCGTGGGCAATGACATCTCCGACATGATCCGCAAGATCCGCGAAGGTTTTGCCGTCGCCGGACATGCACCAGAGGGCCTGGTTGGCGCCACCCGGCGCGCGGTCGAGATCGGCAGCCCGATGGGTGTCCGACTCTCTGCCCTGGAGGCCCAGATCCGGCATCTCAAACACGATACGGGACTGGACGCCCCCCTCGACCAGGCCGGAGCCGATTACCTGGTGCTGCTGTCGTCCATGGAAATCATGAATTTCCCGGAATACCTGGAGGCCATCGCCAGGATCATGCAGCAGGCTGGCAAGACCTGGACCATCTCCTCGCGCGCCTTCGAAGCCACCAACAGTGGTGTACAGATCGGCGTATCGGACATCGCCGCCGAATTGGTTCAACGGGTGGTGGACGCTGCCGAGGAACTGGGGGTCAAGACCGTGATCAGCCCCGAATGCGGGCACGCTTACACCGCGATCCGTTTCGAAGGTCCCAATCTGATCGGTCGCCCCTATAACTTCCGGGTACAGCACATCCTGGAGGTACTCGAAGAATTCCGCCAACAGGGTCTGCTCAAGACCAAGGGAAAAGAGACCGACCGAATGACTTTCCACGACCCCTGTCAGTTAGTGCGCAAGGGTGGCGTGATCGAGGCACCGCGAAACCTTCTGGGCATGGTGACCGACAGTTTCGTCGAGATGCGTGACCACGCGGAAATGAACTGGTGCTGTGGCGGCGGCGGCGGTGTGAGTGCCAACGAGAGAGCGGATGAACTCAAATCCAAAGCTTTCAATCAGAAGAAATCGCAACTGGATGAACTGGGCGTGGACACTCTCGTGACCGCCTGCGCCAACTGCCGCATCACCCTGGAAGAAGGGCTCGAGAGGAACGATATGGACATCCCGGTCATCGGGCTTACCGAGATGCTCGCAGATCACCTGGTCGAAGAACCGGGGAAGGGGGGAGAAACATGAGAACTATCGAAAATGATGACGATTTAAGAGCAGCTTTGACGCAAATGGATGTCACGGATCAACGCCATGTAGCCGCGCTCTTCGTGGAGGACGTCCTGGAATATACGCATGATTCACGCTTGCGACATGCCCTGTCCGTGGTGATCCGGGCAGATGCCAGTGAGGCGGAACTGAAGGCCGCCCACCGTACCGCCCGCGCTGCCGCGCTGGACGCGCATGCACGATGCGGCGCAGACAGCGATTGGTCCGACCAGTCACCCTACTTCGTCGCTCGCGCCGCCGAGGCCGCGACCGGCAAGAACGCCAAGGGCACGTCCAGTACCCTTGCCTGGCTGGTCGCCATGCAGTGCCGCATGGCGACTTGCTGCCTCGCATCCGAGACAGACCAGGAATCAGAAGAGAACACCTGTAGCGCGCAGCGGCGCATCGCGGCGGAGTTCATCAATTCCCGCAAGGACAACGGCCATGAGTGAAAGAGTAGTCGTCGACCCCATCACCCGCATCGAGGGTCATCTGCGCATCGAGGCGCAGATGGATGGAAACCGCATCGACCAGGCCTACTCCTCCGGGACCATGGTGCGGGGAATCGAGTTGATCCTGCAGGGCCGCGACCCCCGCGACGCCTGGGCCTTCGCCCAGCGGATCTGCGGTGTCTGCACCCTGGTGCATGGCATCGCCTCGGTACGCGCGGTGGAGGATGCGCTCGATTACACGATTCCGCCGAACGCACAGCTGGTGCGCAACCTGATGATCGCCGCGCAGTATGTGCATGACCACGTGATGCACTTCTATCACCTGCACGCGCTCGATTGGGTGGATGTCGTTTCCGCCCTCAAGGCGGATCCCAAAGCCACCGCCGAACTGGCCCAGGGACTCTCCAAATGGCCGAAGGCCTCCGAGGGCTACTTCGCCGAAACGCAACAGAAACTCAAGCGCTTCGTGGAGGCGGGACAGCTGGGCATCTTCGCCAAGGCCTACTGGGGACACCCCGCCTACAAGCTGCCGCCAGAGGCCAACCTGATGGCGGTCTCGCACTACCTGGAGGCGCTCGAATGGCAGCGTGACGTGGTCAAACTGCACGCCATATTCGGCGGCAAGAACCCGCACCCGATGTTCCTGGTCGGGGGGGTACCCAACCCCATCGACCTCAACTCCGACTCGGCGATCAACGCGTCCCAGTTGGCGGTCGTGCAGAACATCATCAACCGCATGCGCACCTTCGTTGACCAGGTTTACGTGCCGGACACGATTGCCATCGCAGGTTTTTACAAGGACTGGTTCCAGCGCGGCGAGGGGCTTGGCAACTTCCTGGTCGTTGGCGACTTCCCCTCCGCCAAGCCGGGTACGGACCTGCGCGACCCCGGCAGTTGGTGGATACCGCCGGGTGCCATTCTCGACCGCGATCTGAGCACGGTGCACGAGGTCGACATGCGCGATCCGGGCCAGGTACAGGAGTTCGTGGCCCACAGCTGGTACGACTACGAGGGCGGTAAGAACGAAGGCCTGCACCCCTGGGAGGGCGAGACCCAGCTCGACTATCGCGGCCGGGGCGGACCCGCCACCCCCTATCGCCAGCTGAACGTGGACGACGGCTATTCCTGGATGAAGTCGCCGCGCTGGCGTGGCAAGGCGATGGAGGTCGGTCCACTGGCGCGTGTGCTAGTGCTGTACGCCAAGGGCGACGACGCTACGCGCGAACTGGTCGACAGCACCCTGAGCACGCTCGGCGTGGACAAGCCCGCCCTGTTCTCCACCCTGGGACGCACCGCCGCCCGCACCCTGGAGACGAAACTGATCGCGGACAAGATGCAGGACTGGTACGACGACCTGATTGCGAACATCCGCGCGGGCGAAACCCGCACCTTCAACGAACAACTGTGGGAGCCGTCGAGCTGGCCGAGTGAGGCCCAAGGGGTCGGCTTCACCGAAGCGCCGCGGGGCGGGCTCGCCCATTACGTGGTGATCAAGGACGAGAAGATCGACAACTACCAGGCCGTGGTGCCATCCACCTGGAACGCCGGGCCGCGGGACGCCCAGGACCAGCCTGGCGCCTACGAGGCCGCATTGCAGGACAACCATGAGCTGCATGACCCACAGCAACCGGTCGAGATCCTGCGCACCGTGCACAGTTTCGACCCCTGTATCGCCTGCGCGGTGCACCTCACCGACGAGTCGGGCGAGGAAATGCTCAGCGTCAAGGTAACCTGATACGACCCATTCATTCCCGAGGAACGCACATGCATCCCCATCGAATTCTTGGCGCACTCTTTGTGGCGGCTTTTTCATCGGCCGCCTGGGCCCACGGAAGCCATGCAGCCCTGGCTGGGGACGGGCTGCTGCACCTGCTGGCGCACCATTGGCCGCTTCTGGCAGCGCTGCCGGTGGCGCTGCTGGCACTCTCCCTGCTCACCCGCTCGCGCGCTTAACCGCCCGCGCGGCCGCTATTCCGGCATGGGGCTCGGCTTCGATGCGGCTGCCTGGCCCTGCCTGGCGAAGGCGCTGACCGTGTCTGCATGTGCCTGGATGAGCGCGACCACCTCCAGGTCATCGCTCACTTCGACAACCTCTACGCCGTCGCTCAGGAGCTGAACGTCCATACGGATTGCGTCCGCCCTATCGAAGATCGCCTCGTAGAGAGGATCCCAGCGGCGCAGCCGGAAACCCTGTTGCAAGCGCTCATGCATCGACGGAACATGCTCGTGCAGGAGCGCCACGACCTCGGCATCATCCGAGCGCGTTACGGAACGGATGCCGTTGGGCAGCTTCTCAACGCGGCGTTCGATCGCCGCATGCAGCTCGAGCAGACGATGGAACACCGACTGATCGTGCCGGTGACGCTCACGGCGGCTGGCATCGCCCCGGCCACGTCGATGGCCCCTGCCCTTTCTCTCACGAAACATCGTGTATCCCCTTTCCGGCATGACAGGCTGCTAACCCGTCCAACGTGGACTATCTGCCCGGGGAAAGCGGCGCGCATTGAAAATGCGCAATGCCTGAGGAAAGATTGGCGTGATGAAACCCTGCCCCTTGTTCGCCTATGGCACCCTGATGTGCGCCGAGATCATGGCCACGGTGAGCGGCCTCAAACCGGTTGCCGCGCCCGCCACCCTGGCTGGCTACTCACGCTACCGCGTCAGGGCGGAATCCTATCCCGGCATCGTCTCCGATCCGCACGGCCGCGTGCAGGGCGTGCTGTACAGCGCTGTGACAGCCGAGGCCTGGCGCCGGCTGGATCGGTTCGAGGGGGAGATGTACGAGCGTCGTCCGGTCGAAGTTCGGCCTGCTCACGACGGTATCGTGCTGGCCCATACCTACGTCGTAACAGACCGCTACCGCGGCCAGTTGGAGCGACACGACTGGGATTTCGACGATTTCCTCGAGGCAGGCAAGGCGGCATTCCTGGAGGAATACGGCGGCTGGCTTCAGCTGTAGCGGGGCGTCAGAAGCTCAACATGGTCTCGCCAGCATGCTCGATCCAGCCGTGGATCATCTTTCTGGTGGTGAAGCGACTGGCGCAGCGCCCCTCGTTGTCGATCATGATCAAGCCGCCGCGCCCATTCACCCGACGACGCAGGTACTCGATGGCGGCATCGGCGGCCTCGCTCGCATCCATTCCCTGCATGAAGATGAAGTCGGAGACGGTCTTGGCCAGGACAGTGCGCATGAACTCCTCGCCGTAGCCGGTGCAGGAAACCGCGCAGGTTTCGTTGTCGGCATAAACCCCCGCTCCCACGATCGGTGAGTCGCCAACACGCCCCTTACGCTTGTTGACGATACCGCCGGTCGAGGTGGCAGCGGCGAGGTTGCCGTTGGAGTCGAATGCCACCGCGCCGATGGTGCCGTATTTCTGATCCTCGGAGACCCCATCGCCGGCCTCGTCGTGATCCAGCATCATCTTGTGCCTGAGTTGCGCCTCCTTGAGCTGGGCGATGCGGTCTTCGGTGTAGAAGTAGTTCGCCGGGACACGCGGCACTTCGCAATGCTCGGCGAAGCGCATCGCGCCCTCGCCAATCAGCATGACGTGCTCGCTTTTTGTCATCACCAGGCGAGCCAGCTGGACCGGGTTGGCGACCCCATCGACGCCAGCCACCGCGCCGGCCAACAGGTTTTGCCCATCCATGATGGCGGCATCCATCTCGACCCGGCCGTCTTCGTTCAGGACCGAACCACAGCCGGCATTGAATATCGGATCGTCCTCCAGCAGGGTGGCGCACTGTTCCACGGCCTGCAGCGCCGACCCGCCCAGCGAGAGCACTTCACGACCGTGTTCCAGGATCCTTCGGATGCTGTCCAGATAGCGAACCGCCGTCTTCTCGTCCTTGACGTTTTCCAGCGCTCCGGCGCCGCCATGCACCATCAGGGAATAAGCACATCTCATTGGGTTTCGCTGCCTCCGGGAAGCGAGGGTTCACCCCCCAACATATCAGAGCACACTTCCATTCCGGGCGTAACGCCTTGCGGCAGGCGAGAGAGCGGATCGTCGGTAACAAAAGATTAGTGCAATTTGTGGTCCAGCGCCTCAGGCCCAGTTCAACAAAAACCCGCACCAATCGGGGGCATCGGCTCGCAAATCGCCCGCTCAGTCGGATTGTCCTGGTGCGATCTCCCAATGCCGCCATCGCCGCCACGAGCGCTGCACAAGCGCACACCCCCCGCCCGGGACGGGGTGGTGGTGCGCGCCGTCTGTAAAACCGTTCGCGGCGCGCGCCGCCCGATGATGCGGCGAAGCCTATCCGGAGCTGCCGGCTGATATCCGCTTGGTCAGAATACGATCGAGGTGGTTGGCGAAAGCCTGGCGTTCAGTCTGGGACAGGCTGGCGGGGCCGCCCGTGTCCACCCCGCTCGAACGCAGGGTGTCCATGAAATCGCGCATGTTGAGACGCTGCCGGATGTTCTCGGTGGTGTACAGCTCGCCCCGGGGATCGAGCGCCTGCGCCCCCTTTTCCACCACCTCCGCGGCGAGCGGGATGTCCGCGGTAATCACCAGATCACCCGGAGCAACCTGCGCGACGATATGGTTGTCCGCCACGTCGAAACCGGCCCCCACTTGTTGGGTTCGGATATGACGCGAAGGCGGCACCGTGAGCGGCTGATTGGCTACCAGCGTCAGCGGAATCCCGCGACGCTCGGCGGCACGGTACAGAATATCCTTGATCACCCGCGGACAGGCATCGGCGTCGACCCAGATATGCATGTGGAGCTGGTCCCCTTTTGTGTCGAACACCGATGATACAGGCCGTTGCAGCTTGCTTCCCAGCACCGTAGATTCGAATGCTGTCAGGTCGACCCGGTAACACCCCATGCAGGAACAACACATCACGCTGGCGCACGGTAACGGCGGGCGCTTCATGCGCGAACTCATCGAACAGCTGTTTGCCCGCCAGCTCGCCAGCCCCGGGCTGGACACGAGCAGCGACGCGGCGACCATCCAACTACCCGACGGCCGGGTCATGCTGAGCACCGACGGGTTCACGGTAAAGCCGCTGCGGTTCCCGGGCGGCGATATCGGTTCGCTGTGCGTGCACGGCACCTGCAACGACATCGCCGTGGCAGGAGGCGATCCGGTCTGCCTGACCCTCAATGCGTTCATCGAGGAGGGCATGCCGGTGGCCGAGCTCGAGCAGCTGGTGGCCTCCATCGGCCTCGCCGCGAGCGAGAGTGGTGTGCAGATCGTCGCGGGTGACACCAAGGTCGTCCCGCATGGCGAAGGCAGCGGCGTCTACTTCGCCACCACGGGTATCGGCATCCGGCCCGCCGGCGTCACCCTTGGGATGGATCGCATCCGCGAAGGGGACCAGGTCCTGGTGAGCGGGCCGGTTGGGGATCACGGCACCTGCGTCATGCTTGCACGCGAGGAGTTCGGCCTGCGCGGCGACCTGCGCTCGGACGCTGCGAGCGTGCTGCCGCTGACCCGTGCGATTCGCGAACTGCCCGGCGTGCGTTTCATGCGCGACCCCACCCGCGGGGGACTGGCCACGGTGTGCCACGAAATCATGCACGCCACTCACCTCGAAGTCGTGCTCGACGGACCCGCGATCCCGGTGCGCGAGCCGGTCCAGTCGGTCTGCGAGATGCTTGGCTACGACCCGCTGTTCCTGGCCTGCGAGGGACGCGTCGTGGCGATCGCGGATGCGCACGCTGCGGACGAGGTGCTGGCACTGTGGCGCGAACTGCCCGGCGGGATCGACGCTGCCCGCATCGGCCAGCTGGGCGCTGGCACACCCCGGGTGGTCATCGAGACCGAGCTGGGCGGCCGACGCATCCTCGAGGAACTGCAGGACGATCCCCTGCCGAGGATCTGCTGAATGGCCTGCGCGGTGCGCATCCGTGGCCTGGTGCAGGGGGTCGGATTCCGGCCCACGGTATGGCGCATTTGCAATCAACTCGGCCTGACTGGCGATGTGCGCAACGACGGCGAGGGCGTGCTGGTTCGGCTCGCCAATCCAGATCCCGGTCGGGCGGAGGAATTGCTGCGCCAGCTGCGCGAGCAGCTGCCTCCGCTGGCGCGTATCGATACCGCCGAGCTCGACCGGATCGAGGACTTCGACTGCGATCGCTTCGAAATCGTCGCCAGCGATCACAGCGCCCCCCTGACCGGCATCATCCCGGACGCCGCGACCTGCCCCGCCTGCCTGTCGGAACTGTTCGAACCCGATGACCGGCGTTATCGCTATCCCTTCATCAACTGCACCCACTGCGGACCGCGCCTGAGCATCATCCGTGCGATCCCCTACGATCGCGCCAACACCAGCATGGCCGCCTTCCCGCTTTGTGAACGCTGTGCGGCCGAATTCAGCGACCCGGCGGACCGACGCTATCACGCCCAGCCGAACGCCTGTCCCGAGTGCGGTCCGCGCCTGTGGGTCGCGGGGCATGAAGAGCAGGATCCGCTGACGCTGGCGCAGGACTGCCTGCGCGGCGGCGGCATCCTGGCGCTCAAGGGCATCGGCGGCTTCCACCTCGCCTGCGACGCCGGCAACCCGGATGCGGTTGCCCGACTGCGCCAGCGCAAGCGCCGTTATGCCAAACCCTTCGCCCTGATGGCGCGCGACAAAGCGGTGATCAGGAAATACGCCGAGCTGGACCCGGTTGCCGCCGGACTGCTCCGCTCCGCCGCGGCACCCATCGTGCTGCTGGCACGCACTCCGGACGGCGGGCTGCCGCAGGAACTGGCCCCGGACAGCCAGGAAATCGGCTTCATGCTGCCCTACTCGCCGCTGCACCATCTGCTGCTGGCGCCCTGGGCGAGCCCGCTGGTGATGACCAGTGGCAATCTCAGCGACGAACCGCAGTGCACCGGCAACGACGAGGCGCTCGAGCGGCTTGCCGGACTGGCGGATAGCGTGCTGCTGCACGACCGCGCGATCGTGAACCGGGTGGACGACTCGGTAGTGCGCATCCTGGCCGGCCGGGGCCGGCCCCTGCGGCGCGCGCGCGGGTATGCGCCCGCGCCGGTGCGCCTGCACGAGAGCTTCGCGCCGGTCACCCCGATCCTGGCGCTCGGAGGAGATCTGAAAAACACCATCTGCCTGCTGCGTGGTCAGGATGCGATTCTGTCCCAGCATCTGGGTGACCTCGCCGATGCGCGCACCCGCGACGCCTTCGAACAGACCGTACGGCTGTATCTCGAGCTGTTCGCCTTCCACCCCGCGGCCATCGCCACCGACCGCCATCCGGGCTATCACAGCGCTCGCTTCGGGCGGGAACTCGCCGCCAGGCTGGGAGCCGGCACGCAGGGCATACAGCACCATCACGCGCACATCGCCGCGGTGATGGCGGAGCGGGGTCTCGCCATCGACCATCCACCGCTGATCGGGATCGCCCTGGACGGGTTGGGATTCGGGGCGGACGACGGCCTGTGGGGCGGAGAGATCCTACTGGCGGATTTCCGCCGCAGCCGTCGGCTGGCCCATCTCGAAGCCATCCCCCTGCCGGGTGGCGACCGCGCCGCGCTGCAGCCCTGGCGCAACCTGCTCGCACGCCTCTGGCAGCATGGTCTGCTGGAGCAGACCCTGGAAAGTCATGCCGACCTGGCGATCGTCGATTTCCTGCGCCAGCAGCCGCTTGCGATGCTCGAACAGATGCTCGGCCGCGGCATCAACAGCCCGTTGAGCAGTTCGGCCGGACGCCTGTTCGATGCCGTCGCCGCGGCCCTCGATCTGCACAAGGCGCGCATCGACCAGGAGGGCCAGGCGGCCATGGCGCTCGAGCAACTCGCCCTGAAGGGGAATCCAAACAGCGAGCCCTATCCGTTCGAAATCAATCGCAGCGACGCACTGGCGGTAATCGAGAGCGGCCCACTCTGGCCACGCCTGTTCGAAGATCTTTCGGAAGGCCGCCCGCGCGGCGATATCGCGCGCGCCTTTCACCTCGGACTGGCCAACAGCCTGCTGGAAATGACGGCAGCGATGGCCAGTTCGCATGGCGTCAGCGAGGTCGCGCTATCCGGCGGGGTCATGCAGAACCGGCTGCTCTTCGAACGCCTGCATGCCGGCCTGCTGGCGCTGGGGCTGCAACCGCTGGCGCACCGGGAAGTGCCGGCCAACGATGGTGGCATCAGCCTCGGCCAGGCCGCGATCGCCGCCGCGCGACTGGCTGCCGGCGGGCGGTGATTCAGGCGGCACACGCAGGGGTCGGAGTCGGAATTGATTCCGGCTCCGACCCCATCCCGACGGGAGTTGAGCTTCAGTCGCTGAGCGACACCACAACCCGTCCCCGCACCTTGCCGGCAAGGATCTGGCCGGCGAGCTCAGGCAGCTGCTCCAGTTTCACCTCCTGGGTAAGCGCTGCAAGCATCTCCCTCGGCAGGTCGCGCGCGAGGCGCTCCCAGGCCTCCTGGCGGCGCGCCATCGGGCACATCACCGAGTCCACACCCTGCAATCCCACATTGCGCAGGATGAAGGGCATCACCGTGGTCGGCAGGTCGACGCCGCCGGCAAGCCCGCAGGCGGCGACGGTGCCGCCATAGCAGGTCTCCGCCAGCACGCGTGCCAGGATCGCGCCTCCGACCGTGTCCACCGCACCCGCCCAGCGCTGGCTTTCGAGCGCCCTGCAGGGCCTGGCCATTTCCTCGCGCGGGATGATCGTCCCGGCACCGAGCTGGCGCAGCCAATCCTCACCCTCGGGGCGCCCGGTCACTGCGGCCACCTGGTAGCCCAGATTTGCCAGGATCGCGACCGCCACGCTGCCCACGCCGCCCGAGGCGCCGGTCACCAGCACCTCGCCACTTTCCGGGGTAACGCCGGCGCTCTGCAGCGTCATCACGCACAACATCGCGGTGAAGCCGGCCGTGCCGATCGCCATCGCCTCGCGCGCATTGAGCTGATCCGGCAGGCGCACCAGCCACTCGGGCCGCACCCGCTGGCGTTGACTGTATCCACCCCAGTGTCGCTCTCCAACGCCCCAGCCGGTCAGGACGACCCGATCCCCGGCGGCATATTGTTGCGAGCGAGAGGACAGGACCGTCCCGGCAAGATCGATCCCGGGCACCATGGGGAAATCGCGCACCACCCGACCCTTGCCGGTGATCGCCAGACCGTCCTTGTAGTTGAGGCTGGAATATTCGACCGCGAGAAGTACCTCCTCATCCGGCAGGTCCTCCTCCGTGAGCCTGCGGATGTGCACGTGGGTCTCGCCCGCCTCGTCCTGCTCGAGCACCAGGGCCCGAAAATCGTCGCTCATCGTCATGATTCCTCTTTGCTTTCGCGGCATGCACCGTCGCGTCCAGCCGGACGCCCATGGCGCGCTATCGGGGGTCGATACGGGACGCAGGTTATCATTGCGCTCATGCCGAGCGAAGCGAGACAGTCCGCCACTTTGAGCCGTCGACTCAGCGTTGCACCCATGCTCGACTGGACCGACCGCCACTGCCGCTACTTCCTGCGCCAGATCACCCATCACACCCTGCTGTACACCGAGATGGTCACCACCGGCGCGCTGCTGCACCGCGATCCGGCCCGGTTTCTGCGCTACCACCCGATGGAACATCCCTTGGCGCTGCAGCTCGGGGGCAGCGAACCGCACGAGCTGGCGCGCTGCGCGGCCCTCGCGGACGAATGGGGCTATGACGAGATCAACCTGAACGTCGGCTGCCCCTCGGACCGGGTTCAGTCGGGGCGGTTCGGCGCCTGCCTGATGGCGGAGCCCGGCCTGGTTGCGGAGGGTGTCGCCGCGATGCGCGAAGCCACCGACCGTCCGGTCACGCTCAAGCACCGCATCGGGATCGACGAGCGGGACAGCTATGCCGAGCTGACCCGCTTCGTCGAGACCGTCGCTGCCGCCGGCTGCAGCACTTTCATCGTGCATGCACGCAAGGCCTGGTTGCAGGGGCTCAGCCCCAAGGAGAACCGCGAGGTGCCTCCGCTCGACTATCCCCGGGTGTACCGTCTCAAGCGCGACTTCCCGAATCTGGAGATCGTGATCAACGGCGGCATCGGGACGCTACAGCAGGCCCTGTCCCACCTCGGGCAGGTGGATGGCGCGATGATCGGGCGGGCCGCCTACCAGAACCCCTGGATGCTGGCGGATGCCGACCGGTTGATCTTCGGCGATGACCGCAGCCTGCCGGAGCCCGCCTCGGTGGTAATGCAGATGCGCGACTACGTCGCCGCTGAACTCTCGCAGGGCACCCCACTGCACCGCATCACCCGCCACATGCTCGGCCTGTTCCAGGGGATTCCGGGCGCGCGCGCCTGGCGCCGGCACCTGTCGGAACATGCCAATCGCCCCGGGGCTGATTGGCAGACGGTGCTGGATGCGCTCGCCCGGGTGACCCAATGATCGCTCCGAATCCCCCCTTGTAAGCGCCGCAGGCATCCCCATGTTCGTCGCCAGAAGTACCCTGAAACACGTTCCGAGAGGAGATACACCATGGCACTTATCAGAACCAACCCCTGGAGTCTGCTGGACGAGTTCAACCGCGAGTTCTCGCGCATGCGGCCCGGCTTTGCGGATGACGAGAGTCGCGTGGTCGGCAGCAACTGGGCACCCGCAGTGGATATCAAGGAAGAGCAGGATCGGTTCGTGATCCATGCCGACATACCTGGAGTTTCGCCGGAGGACATCGACATCTCGATGGAAAAGGGCGTGCTCACGATCAAGGGTGAACGCAAGCACGAGGCCGAGGAGAACAAGGAAGGCTTCCACCGTATCGAGCGGTCCTTTGGCACCTTCATGCGCCGTTTCTCGCTGCCGGAAAACGTGGACGCCGACAAGATCAGCGCCTCGAGCAAGGACGGGGTGGTCGAGTTGGTCCTGCCCAAGGCAGCGCATGACAACCAGCCCAAGAAGATCTCTGTGAATAACGGCTGAGGAGAAACCCATGACCAGTCTGCGACAGAATATCGACCGCGCCTGGGCCCAGGTCCAGGCCGGCTGGAACAACCTGGTGAGCAATGCCTCCAACGCCCTTACGCGCTTCATCCACAAGGATGAGGAGAACCGCTCCGGCATTCGGGAACTGGTTCGCTCCACGCCCGAGTGGGGCCTGTTGTCGGCCGAGGTGCACGAGAGCGGCGATACCGTGACCGTGCGTCTGGAGGTACCGGGCATGGAGGCGGACAAGTTCGACATCGAGGTCGACGAACGCATCCTCACCGTGAGCGGACACAAGCGCGTCAGCCACGAGCACAGGGAGGGGCGCTACCACATCACGGAGTGCGCCTATGGCGAATTCGAGCGTCGCCTGCCCTTGCCTGCGGAAGTCGACAGCAAGCACGCGAGCGCGAGCTACAAGCGCGGCATCCTGACCCTGACCCTGCCGAAATCCGAGCGCGAAAAGGTCCGACGCATCCCGGTTGGCAACGCCTGAGCAGGAAACTGGACGCGGCCTGCTTCGGGTCGCGTCCATTCCGGACGCAATCGGATATACTTATGCGCCAATTAAATACCCTGGAGTAAAAATTCCATGTCTATCGAACGTGTCGTGCTGGCGGTTGCCGGCTTCATGATCCTGCTCACCCTGGGCCTGGGCGTTGCAGGCAGCCCGATTTTCCACAACGAGAACTGGCTGTGGTTGACCGCCTTCGTCGGCGCCAATCTGCTGCAGTCCGCGTTCACCGGCTTCTGCCCGATGGCCACCATTCTCAAGAAGTTCGGCAAGCAACCCGGGCCAGCCTTCTGAGCATCCGTCAGGCCTGCCTTCCGCCAGGGAGGCAGGTCAATGCGCTCCCTTGCCCCTGCCCGCAATGTAATCCGTCAGGGCGAACAATACCCCCGAAAACACGAAGGTCAGGTGGATGCCCACCTTCCAGGCCAGTTCCTGGCTGGTGAGGTTGGCGCTGTCGATGAAGGCCTTGAGCAGCTCGACCGCCGAGATCGCGACGATCGCACCAATCAGTTTGAGCTTCAGGTCCGCAAAGCCGACCTTGCCCATCCAGGCCGGCCGGTCCTCGTGCTCCTCCGGACCGAACTTGGAAACGAAGTTCTCGTAGCCGCTGAACGCGATGATCAGCAGCAGGCTCGCCAGCAGCGCCGTATCCACGAGCGTCAGTATGGCGATGATCGGCTGGCTCTCGGTGCCCGCGAATACGCCGGTGACCATCAGCCAAAGCCCTTTGCCGAACTTGTACAGCAGCGCCACTATGGCGATCACCAGGCCGAAGAAAAACGGCGCCAGCAGCCAGCGGGTGGAAAAAAGCAGGCTTTCAAAAAAGTGTTCGATCTGTTTCATGTCGTTTTGCTTTCAGTGCTCGTAAAGGGCTTCAGATCGGCTCGGCATGCGTCGCAAAGGGGTCGGAGTCGCTAATCGACTCCGACCCCTTTGCTGCCTTTCCCGATGACCGTCCAAAGGAAGCATCATACGGGCTCCGCGTACAGGTCGTGCTCATCGTAGCCGGTCACGCTCACCTCGATGAAGTCGCCGGGGGCGACATCCTCCCACTCACCCTCGATTAGCACCACACCGTCGATCTCGGGCGCGTCGCCCGGGCCACGTGCGACGATCCGGTCGGACTGCACCTCGTCGATCAGCACCGGCATGATCTGACCGACGCGCCCGGCCAGCTTGTCGCGACTGATCTCTGCCTGGATCTCCATGAAACGCGCCAGGCGGTCCTGCTTGACCTCTTCCGGCACGCTGTCGGGCAGCTTGTTCGCCTCGGCACCCTCGACCGGGGAATAGGCGAAGCACCCGACACGATCCAGGCGCGCCTCCTGGATGAATTCCAGGAGCTGGTCGAAGTCGTCCTCGCTCTCGCCGGGGAAACCGACGATGAAGGTCGAGCGCAGGGTGATGTCCGGGCAGATCTCGCGCCAGGCGCGGATACGGCTCAGGACCTTCTCGGTTGCCGCGGGGCGCTTCATCAGTCGCAGGATGCGCTCGCTGCCATGCTGCAGCGGCACGTCCAGGTAGGGGAGGATCAGCCCCTCGGCCATCAACGGGATCAGCCGGTCCACGGAAGGATAA
Source organism: Gammaproteobacteria bacterium Milos-ODIII6 (assembly GCA_029228645.1). Taxonomy (GTDB): domain Bacteria; phylum Pseudomonadota; class Gammaproteobacteria; order Chromatiales; family Chromatiaceae; genus MONJU. The sequence goes on along the minus strand of JAPTHR010000003.1, from coordinate 245,445 downwards.
GGGTAGACGTAATGCAGACGGGTCCAGGCCGGCAACTGGCCCAGCTCACGCGCCAGCGCCTCGAGGCGCGTCTCGAGGGGACGCCCGTTGACAATATCAGTGCGGTACCTGAGGTCCAGCCCGTAGGCGCTGGTGTCCTGCGACACGACCAGGAGCTCGCGCACCCCGGACTCGACCAGGCGCTCCGCCTCGGAAAGCACCTCGCCCAGGGGCCGGCTGAGCAGGTCGCCGCGCAGGCTCGGAATGATGCAGAAGGTGCAGCGATGGTTGCAGCCCTCGGAGATCTTCAGATACGCATAGTGCCGCGGGGTCAGTTGAACACCGGGAGCCGGGACCAGGTTGGTGAAAGGATCATCCGGGGGCGGCAAGTGCGCGTGCACCGCATCCATGACCGCCTCGTAGGCATGCGCCCCGGTGACCGCCAGCACCTGGGGGTGCGCCGCGCGGATCTCGGCCTCGCGATTGCCCAGGCATCCGGTCACGATGACCCGGCCGTTGGCATCGATGGCCTCGCCAATCGCGTCCAGCGACTCTTCCACCGCGGCATCGATGAAACCGCAGGTATTGACCACGACCAGATCGGCATCTGCATAGCTCGGTGAGATAGCATAGCCCTCTGCGCGCATCTGACTGAGGATGCGCTCGGAGTCCACCAGGTTCTTGGGGCACCCGAGGCTGACGAAACCGATTTTTCCAGGAAGTGTCACAGAAACCTTACTCAGCAGAGCAAATCAGAAAGGGGGGAGTCTGAACTCGATGGCCCCCCGGGGCACGCGCCCTGAAGGTGCGGGAATAGTGCGCAAGACCTCCCGCCACCGCAAGTGCCGGCAGCCACCGAGGCATTGATAGCGAGACCTGACAAGAGTTTCGCAATCGCCATACGGGAAACAAAAATATATTGGAATATCAGAATATTATGATGCCCCAACACGCTTGCGGATGGGAATCGGGTGGCCATAAACAGTTTTTTATTCTGATAAAAATGACACTGTTGTCACACTGAATCGGGCATGACAGACTCGGGCATACCCCTAGGGAAATCCCCCAAGGAAAACGTACCTAGCCCCGGTGGAAGACCGGGAAATTCCGGGAGACCCGATCCATTATGAAGAGCCTGATCACCTGCACCTTTGGAAAAGTCTGCCATGACATCCCCGGCGCCTGCATCATCCTGCAGATCATTCTGGTCGTGACCATTTCCAGCGTTCTCGGTTATCTGTTCGTTACCCAGGAACTCTTGCGCTGACCCTCTTCGGCAGGCCGGGGCCCAGTGCCCCTGATCCGCCTGTCGGTTGACCCCCGATCCAGCAATCCTTATCCTGCGCGCCCTGCTCGCGGTGCCTGGAGAAACTTGTTTTCGCCGGGTTAAACGGGAAGCCGGTGAGATCCCGGCACTGCCCCCGCAACGGTAAACACGTGCAGACGTATCACAAGAGCCACTGAGCAAATGCTTGGGAAGGCGTGGGCGTCTGCAGCTTGAGCTGCAACGTGTGAGTCCGGATACCGGCCCGAGCATTCATCAAACCAAGCGCGGTGGGCGGCTGGTGAGTGACTCCCCGGCAGCCCTCCCTGTGCCATGGCTTCGCTCGCCCGGATGCCCGCCAGACATCACCGGAATGCGGCGGGCATTCCACAGGGAGACAGCATGCGAGGCAAATGCCTTTTCAAGGGCGCAATACTGTTCACGCTTTCCTGCGCCCAGGCCGCAGAACAGCTCGAAGACATCGTCGTAAGCGCGCACCGTGTCAGCGAGGCGAGCGTCGACACCACGGCGAATATCCGGGTCATCGACCGCGAAGCGATCGCACGAAGCGCTGCCAACAACCTCACCGACCTGCTGCGCGGGCGCGCCGGCATCCACATCAATGACCTGTATGGGGACGGCAGCCGCGCCACCCTCGACATGCGCGGGTTTGGCCCACGCGCCAGTTCCAACACCGTCGTCATGCTGGACGGGCGCAAGCTGAATTCCTCCACCGACGCCCCGAGTCTGTTCTTCAACGATATCCCGCTCGACCAGGTCGAGCGCATCGAGATCATCTATGGCAGCTCCGGGGTCATGTTTGGCAACCAGGCGGTTGGCGGCGTGATCAACATCATCACCCGAAGGCCCGAACAGGGCGCCCCCGCGCGCCTGCAACTCGGTGCAGGCAGCTTCGGCAAACGCGCTGCCGAATTCGCGCTCAACGATGCCACCGATTCGGGCCTGGGCATCCGGGCCAACGGACGAATCGTTCACTCCGATGGCTTTCGCGAGCACAACAACTCGAACATCAGGAATCTCAACCTGCTGGTCGATTTCGAGACGTCATCGACTCGCTATTTCTTCGAACAACGCCACCTCGACGAATCCGTGCAGAATCCGGGTGCCCTGTTTCTCGACGAACTCGCCGGCAACCGGCGACAAGCGCATGCCAACTACCTGCAGGACTTCACCGACAGTCGCTCGCGTGTCAGCAGGTTAGGTGTGGAGCACCGTTTCAACCAGCAGTGGCAACTGCTCGCGGATGCCGCCCTGCGCAAGGACGACGTCGATTTTCGTCTCAGCAGTCGCTTCGCGCCCCGCACCCAGGTGGATACCCAGCAGCGGGAAATCATCACCATCAACCCGCGCCTCGCCGGCCTTGTGCCGGTAGAGCACGGCAGCGCGCGTGTCACCCTGGGGTTGGATATTGAAAAAACCGACTACGCTATCGATGCCTTTCTGACCCAGAACGCCGACCAATTGATCTCCGCCGCCTACGCGCAGCTGACTTACCCCGTGCTGGCGAACCTGGACGTCACCCTCGGCGCACGTCACGCGCGCGTCGAAAACGACATCGTGTCCGGACCGAACAATCCGCAGTTCGCGGTCCTCGAGCCGGACGACGCGATCACGGTCGGCACGCTCGGCCTGAGTTTTCGACCGGGCGATCGCTGGCGCTGGTTCGCCCGCCTCGATCAAAACTACCGCTTTGCAAAACTAGAGGAACACACCGCAGACACCGCTGCGGCAACCTTCCCCAATCCGCCCCTGGGCCTGGACAATCAGCGCGGGATCTCGCTCGAAGGCGGCATCGAATACACCAGCCAAGCCACCCGCCTCACCCTTCAGGCCTACCAACTGAGACTCGAGGACGAGATATCCTTCGACTCGACAGTCGGGTTCAGCGGAGCGAATGTCAACCTCGACAAAACCACACGCAACGGTCTCAATATCACGATGAGCCAGGCCCTCAGTGAACGCCTCAGCGCAAGCATCGACATCGACCTGATCGATGGCAAGATCAGCGATGGCACGCACGACGGCAACCGCATCCCGATGGTGCCGGAACACCAGCTGCGCCTTGCGCTGCAATGGCAGCCTGCCAGGCGCTGGCACGCCGGCGCAGAGCTACTGCATGTCGGGGAGCAGGTGCTCAGCGGGGATTTCGCGAACCGTTTCCGCCGACTCGACGACTTCACCGTGGTCAATCTCAGCGGCGGCTTGCAGTGGCGGAACTGGGCTTTCACGGCGAATGTTTCCAACCTGTTCGACCGGCGCTACAGCGAGTTTGGCGCGCTGGGCATTTCGCCGGGCGGACACCCTGAGTGCATAGGTTTCACCTGCCCGGCGTTCACGCCTTCGCCAGAGCGTAGCTTCTGGCTGGGCGCCGAGTACCGCTTCGAGGACTGATATGGCCCGCCTGACCCGCATCTACACCCGCACCGGTGACGACGGCACCACCGGCCTCGCCGATGGCGATCGTGTTGCCAAGGACAGTGAACGTATCGATGCGATGGGTGACATCGACGAGCTCAACAGCCTGCTCGGTGTGTTGCGGTCCAGCATGGCGATGCATCCTCGGGATGCCTCCGAAACATCGACCCTGGCGCAACGCCTCCCCGATATCGACCGACTGTTGCTGGTGATCCAGCACCACCTGTTCGACATCGGTGGCGAGCTGGCCCTGCCCGGACACGACATCGCCAAGGACGACTGGGTAAAGCGCCTCGAGGACCACCTCGACGGCCTCAATGCCCACCTGCCGCCACTTCAGGAATTCGTCCTGCCGGGCGGCAATCTCGCGGCGGCGCACTGTCACCAGGCGCGAACGGTATGCCGCCGCGCCGAGCGCGGCCTGCTACGACTTTCGCGCAGCGAAGCGGTAAACTCTGCGAGCCTGAAATATCTCAACCGACTCTCCGACCTGCTGTTCGTGATCGCGCGCACCCTGGCGCGTATGGACGGCGGCAAGGAGATCACATGGCAGAAGGGTATCGAGACATGAGCAAGCAAGCTGTGGTGGTGATCGGCATCGGCGAGATGGGAAGCGTGTTCGCACGCGGCCTGCTGCGCCGCGGCCACCCGGTTTATCCCGTCACCCGGGATAGCGACATGCACGACCTGGCCGCCCAGTTGCCGGCCCCGGAGCTGGTCCTGGTGGCCGTGGGTGAGACCGCCCTGCAGCCCACGCTGGTCGAAATCCCGGCGGTGTGGCGCGACCGGCTCGCCCTGCTGCAGAACGAGCTCCTGCCGGCGGATTACGCGGACCCCCCCGATCCGACCGTGATCTCGGTCTGGTTCGAAAAGAAAAAAGGCCAGGACTCCAAGCCACTGATTCCCTCGCCCGCCTATGGGCCGCATGCAGGCCTGCTGATCGATGCGCTGGCATCGCTCGACCTGCCCGCACGGGCAGTCGATAGCGAACAGGCCATGCTGTTCGAGCTGGTGCTCAAGAACGTCTACATACTGACCACCAACATTGCCGGACTGAAGGTTGGCGGCACGGTCGGCGAGCTGTGGTCGCAGCATGAGCAGCTGGCGCGCGCCGTGGCGAACGACGTGATCGATATCCAGGAGGCCATGACCGGCGAATCTTTCGACCGCGAGGCCTTGATCGCCGGCATGCTGCAGGCGTTCGACGGCGACCCGGAGCACAAATGCATGGGCAGGAGCGCGCCGGCGCGCCTGCAGCGCGCCCTGCAACACGCGGACCGCCTTGGACTCGAGGTCCCCACCCTGCAGGAAATCGCTTCCGGGCAGGCGGCGACATGAGTGCCTTGCCCGAAATCCTGCCGGGCTCCAAGGTCACCCTGCACTTTTCACTCACCCTCCCGGACGGCACCGAAGCGATCTCGACCTTCGAAGAGGAGCCGCTGACCTTCCAGATTGGCGACAAGACCTTCCAGCCGGGCATGGAGCTCGCGCTCTATGGCCTCAAGGCCGGCGACGAGCAGACGCTCACCCTCAGCGCGCACCAGGCCTACGGCGATCCCGAGCCCGGGCTGGTCCAGCAGCTGCCGCTGAGCGACTTCGGCGATCTGCCGCCCGAGGTGGGCCAGATCATGAGTTTCACCATGGGCACCGCCGGAGAGACCATGGGCGTCATCCGGGAGATCGACGGCGACGAGGCGACGGTCGACTTCAATCACCCCCTGGCCGGCCATGAGGTGATCTTCCGGGTGAAGATCCTGCAGGTTGGCGCACCCGGACCGATGCCGGCATCCACGCCCTGAAACGCTCCTCCCCGCTTGTCCGGCTCGCTTGTGAGCCGGACAGCAAGCGGGCATATTTACCTTCCAATTCCTGCAAGCGAACCCAGACCGATGAAGATACTGCTCGCCAATCCCCGCGGCTTCTGCGCCGGTGTCGACCGCGCTATCGAGATCGTCGAACGCGCTCTGGAAAACTTCGGCGCCCCGATCTACGTGCGCCACGAGGTGGTGCACAACCGCTTCGTGGTGGATGGCCTGCGCGAGCGTGGCGCGGTTTTCGTGGACGAACTCAGCGAGGTGCCGGACAACAGCACCGTGATTTTCAGCGCCCACGGGGTGTCGCAGGCCGTCCGCGAAGAGGCGGCCGCGCGCGACCTGAGCGTATTCGATGCGACCTGCCCACTGGTCACCAAGGTTCACCTGGAGGTGGCCCGCCACTGCCGCGCCGGGCACGGGGTCATCCTGATCGGGCATCGCGGCCACCCGGAGGTGGAGGGCACCATGGGCCAGTACCGCTGCCGCGCAGGCGCCGAAGGCGGGATCCACCTGGTGGAGACACCCGAGGATGTCGCCCACCTCGAGATCGAAAACCCGGACGAGCTGTCCTTTGTTACCCAGACCACCCTGTCGATGGACGATACCGCGCGCGTGATCGAGGCGCTGCGCGAACGCTTCCCCAATATCCAGGGCCCCAGGAAAGACGACATCTGTTACGCAACCCAGAACCGGCAGGATGCAGTCAAGCGCCTCGCCGGACACTGCGACCTGGTGCTGGTGGTCGGGTCCCCCAACAGCTCCAACTCCAACCGCCTGCGCGAGATTGCGGAGAAACTGGGCAAACCCGCATGGCTGATCGATCGCCCCGAAGATATCCAACGGGATTGGCTCACGGATGTCGAAATCATCGGCGTGACCGCTGGCGCCTCTGCACCCGAGGCGCTGGTGGACAGCGTGATCGGGCAACTGCGCAGCTGGGGCGCGGACAGCGTCGAGGAGGACGACGGCAAGCCAGAGACCGTGGTGTTCGCCCTGCCGAAGGAACTCAAGGCCGGCAACGCCTGACCCACCGGTAGAGAGGGGTCGCACCGGTAGAGAGGGGTCGCTTTGCAGCCAAACAGTGCTAAATCCGACAGGCTCCTAGGCGTGAATGCTCACGAGCGGCGGTGTTAAAATCGCGGCTCGATTCTTCTGGCAGTACCTTCAAGATGCGACGGATTCTGGTGATCGGCGGGGGCATCATGGGCATGCTCACCGCTCGGGAGCTGCATGCCGCTGGCTGCCGGGTGACCCTGATCGAGCGCCAGCAGCCGGCACGAGAATCCAGCTGGGCCGGCGGGGGCATCGTCTCGCCACTGTTTCCCTGGCGTTACCTCGACAGCATCACCCGTCTTGCCAGCTGGAGCCAGGCAGTCTACCCGGACCTGTGCCAGGCGCTCCTCCGTGATACCGGTATCGATCCCGAGTTCACCCGCAATGGCATGCTGATGGTCGCCTCTGAAGAGATCGCCGGGGCCAGCGACTGGGCCGCGCGCCATGCCCGTCATCTCGAGACGATTGATCGCCAGACCTTCCACGAACTGGAACCGCAAGCCGCCCATCCGCCGGAGCGCGGGCTATGGATGCCGGAGGTCGGCCAGGTACGCAACCCGCGTCTCGGCAAGGCACTGCTGGCCGATCTGATTCGACGCGGTGTCGAGATCCTCGACGACACGCCGATCACCGGGCTGCGTTGCGACAATCACGGTTGCACTGGCGTGCAGACTGCGCAGGGGATTCAGTCGGCCAACGACTATGTCATCTGCGCCGGCTCCTGGACTGGTGAACTCCTGGGAGAGCTCCCGACACCGCCGGACATCCGTCCGGTGCGCGGCCAGATGCTGCTGTACCGCACCCAACCGGGCACGATCCAGCGCATCACCCTCGAGGACCAACGCTACATCATTCCGCGCCGCGATGGACACGTACTGTTCGGCAGCAGCATGGAGGAGGTCGGGTTCGATAAGCGCACCACGGCCGCAATGCGCGCGGAGCTGCATGCCCTGGTGTGCGAGCGTTTCCCGGTGATGTGCGAGTTCTCGCCGGTCAGGCACTGGGCCGGGCTGCGTCCGGGCTCGCCCGCCGGAGTACCGTATATCGCACGCCACCCTGAGCTGGAGAACCTGTTCGTGAATGCCGGGCAATACCGCAACGGCGTGGTGCTGGGACCGGCCTCCGGCCGACTCGCGGCCGACCTGGTGCTGGGGCGCGAGCCTATCGTCGACCCCACCCCCTACGGCTGGACCTCGGCCCGGGGGTAGCGCCGGTCACGGGGATGCATTCCAAAGCCATGTTCCCTATAATCCCTCGTCCCCTTGGCCACTGTAGCTCAGTCGGTAGAGCAACTGATTCGTAATCAGTAGGTCGGCGGTTCGATTCCGCCCAGTGGCTCCATCTCCCCTCCCGCAGGTCCTGCTGAATCCTCGTCGTCTCTTGCCAACGCGACGGCACGTAAGCTTCTGGCTGCGTCGACAGATATTCCTTCGACAAGCCGAATCGCCTCGGTATTCATTTCCCCCTCGACCCCCAGACTTCTGCGAGACGTTGATCCCTGCCGCAGTTCCATCGGTAGAACTGGTAACGCAAGGGACTCTTCTTGTAATAGTCCTGGTGATAGCTTTCGGCGCCCTTGATCGGGTAGAAAACGGTCGCGCCCAGGATCGGCGTGACGATCTTCATGTCGGGGAAACGCTCGATGACCGCGCGACGGGAGGCCTCTGCCTGTTCCCGCTGCTCCTCGTTCAGCACGAAGATCGCGCTGAGATAACTTGGCCCGCGATCGCAGAACTGCCCCCCATCGTCGAAGGGATCGACGTTTACCCAGTAGTGCTCGAGCAGTTCCGGATAGCTCGTCTCGGTCGAATCGTAGGTGACCTCGATAGCCTCATAGTGCCCGTCATGGTTGCCGTTGTAAGTTGGGTTTACAACAGTCCCGCCGGTAAAGCCCGAGATCACGTCCACCACACCAGGCAGCTTTTCGAAGTCGGCTTCCATGCACCAGAAACAGCCGCCAGCGAAGATGGCTTTGGCCTGCGCGGCGGCCGCCCCGTTTGCACAAGCCAGAAAGAGGACAGCGGTCAGAAAGGCAGAATTGGCATATTCACGGATCATATTCCTGGTTCCTGTTGCAGATTTACCCGAACGACATCCGGTAGCCGACGCGACTCACCGAACAGTCCACAGCAGAGCGCCCGATGGCCGATCAGCTGTTGTCGTTGATGTACTTTTCAATGATTTCCAGCGGCACCGCTCCGGCCTCGGCCGCCCTCAGCCTGCCGTCGGGTCCATAGATCATGACGGTGGGGGTGCCATGGAAACGGAGACCGGTCTGCGCCATGTACCAGCGCATGGCGGCCTGAGGCTCGCCGATCAGGTTGGAAAAGGGCACGTCATGCCGCCGGATGAATTCCTCGGCCCCGGCCTTGTTCGCCGAGCCGTCGATGCTGATGCCCAGCACGGAGGCATCCTTGTCCTTGTGCTCCTCGTGGAACTGGGCATAACCCTCCACCTCCACGTTGCAAATGGGACAATCATGCGCCCATATCATCACCACCAGCCACTTGCCCTTGCCAGTCCAGGATTCAACACTGCCCGCCTTTCCGTCGAAGCTTTGGAATACTCCGCTGCTTTCCGCTTGTGCAGCAGTTAGCACACCAAGCATGCACACCAAAACTGCTGCCGTGAACTTACCGAATATCTGCATCATGCCCCCAGGGGTTGTTCATATCCTGAATGAAAAATGGGATCGCTGAGACGCACGCGACCTCCGCTCAAAGCATTAGACCGGATGAGAGCGGAAGTTCTTCCCACCAGTTTAGAAGAACGTTCTGATCCTGAATTTTCGCGACGACCACGGAACAGGCTGTGCGGGTCACTACCCCCAGCCTTCCAAATAATAAAGCGGCTGAACTCCCGACCCCGAGGCGGTGGCTGGCCGAAACCAGCTGTGCCGCCCCCCTTGGGGGACGCAGGCTTCGCCCGCTCCGGCCATTCTGAGTGCGACCCACAACGTCTGCCGGCGTCGCCACACCCCGCTCGGGCCAGGCCGGTCTCAATCCGATCCCCGGCACCGCGGGGGTGTTTGCGGGCCACGCAAAAAGAATTAGGGGTAGAATGAGCCCTCGCCAGGTGTGTGAGACAAGACGCCTGGCGATATTTACCACGGTATGCGCAAACGCCCAAATCACATACCTTTTATTTTTCAGAGCCTTAGGTCGCCTATTTCGGCGCACCCGGTGCTCCATCCCGCCCCCGATGGCGCCATGGCACAGCTTTTCGTCAACCGACTCACAGTGATCGACTGTTCCTACCTCGACAGCGAGAGAGGTCTGCTCGGCGAAAGCTGGATCGTGGATATCGTGCTGCGTGGTGGATTGGACGAACAGGGCATGGTGCTCGATTTCGGCGAGGTCAAGAAGTCGGTCAAACGACTCATCGACGAGCGCTTCGACCACAAGCTGCTGGTCCCGGCACGCGATGCGGGACTGCTCGAGACGGCGCGTGGCGGACAGCTGCATATCGACTTCGGCATGCGCGATGGCGAAATCATCCGTCACATTTCACCACCGGATGCAGTCACCCTGATCGAGGCCGAGTCGATCACGCCTGACAGCCTTGCGCAGGCCATCGAATCCGCGCTGCGCCCGATCATGCCGGCGAACGTCGAGACGCTGTCGATCCGGCTGGCTCCGGAAACCATCGGCGGGGCTTTTTACCAGTACAGCCACGGATTGAAACTGCACTGCGGCAACTGCCAGCGGATTGCCCATGGCCACCGCTCACGCCTGCTGATCGAACGCAATGGCCAGCGCGATACCGGTCTCGAGAACGACTGGTGCGCACGCTGGCGCGACATCTATATTGGCACCCGCGAGGACCTGGTCGAGGCAAACCCCAAGGAAATGACCTTTGCCTACGAAGCCGAGCAGGGACAGTTCCAGCTGCAACTGCCAGCAGGCCGTTGTTACCTGGTCGATTCGGAATCGACCGTGGAAAACCTCGCCCAGCACATCGCCGATACGCTCAAGGCCGAGCAACCCGAGGAGAGCTTCCGGGTGTGGGCCTTCGAGGGGGTGGACAAGGGAGCGATCGGCGAGGCCTGAGAGCGAGGCCACCTGGATCAGAAAACAGCCTGACTGATGAGTCACCCAGGGTTTCAGGCGTGATCCAAGCCCGCGAGGAATCCGGCATCGCCTGCCGTGCGGGCGTTGCCGGTCGGCGTCTGGCCGATCAGTCGTACTCCTGGTCTTTCCAGGTCCGGAGTGCGCGGAAAACCTCCGCCGACGAGTTGAGCTCATGCCCTGCCCAGCGCTCGGCAGCCGCGATCACCGCCGGCTCATCGGTGCGCATGAACGGATTGGTAAGCAACTCCTCCCCCAGGTAGGACGGCACGCTCGGCCGCCCCTCGGCGCGCAACTCGACCACCCGTTCCTCACGCACATGCAGATCGGGATTTTCCGGCTCGACCCACTTGGCGAATCCGATATTGTCCTGGGTGTACTCGTGCGCGCAGTAAACCTGGGTATTTGCCGGCAGCTCTCCCAACGACAGCAGGGAGTCGCTGAGCTGTTCGAAGGTCCCGCTGAACACCCGGCCGCAGCCGCAGGAAAAAAGGGTGTCGCCACAAAACAGGACCCCGGGCATGTAGTAGGCAATATGCCCCTCGGTATGTCCCGGCACGTCGATGACGTCGAAACTGAGATCGAGTTTCTTCAGCTCGACGATATCGCCGGACACCAGCGGGCGTTCGACAGACTTGATCGGCTCGTGTTTGGGGCCGTACACGATTGCCTTGGGCCAGTCCTTCTTGAGGCCCTTAACGCCTCCCACGTGGTCGCCGTGCTTGTGGGTGATCAGTATCGCCTTCAGCCGCAGTCCCCGCTCGAGCAATACCGCGCGCACCGGATCATCGTCGCCCGGGTCCACGACCACGCAATCCCTGCACCCCTCGCGCGTGAGCAGCCAGATATAGTTGTCATCGAAGGCCTTGATCGGCTCGATCGCCAGCTCACCCGCCATACAGGTCCTCCGGATTGATCAGGGGTTCCTTGTCCACCACCAGGCGGTCACCCTCGACCCGATTGTAGAAACAGTCGCGCCGACCGGTGTGGCAGGCCGGACCGGTCTGATCGACCTTGCACAATATGGTGTCGCCATCGCAATCCAGGCGCAGCTCGCGCAGCATCTGCACCTGGCCGGAAGACTCGCCCTTGCGCCACAGCGACTGCCGGGAGCGGGACCAGTAGCACACCCGCCCGGTCGCCAGTGTCTCGCGCAGGGCAGTCTCGTTCATCCAGGCCAACATCAACACCTCACCGGTGTCATACTGCTGGGCAATCGCGGGAAGGAGACCGTCCGCATTCCACGGCAGCGCGTGCAACGCGGACTCAAGGGATACCGACTCTCCCACATGCCTGGACTCGAGGTCCTTGAACAGCCCCATCACTTTCCCCCTTGGGTCTCCGCTACCGTCCATCTTAGCGCAAACTTTCGACGCATCCGCACCAGCCGGGCGGGATTGGAATGGCTTGCGGCCTGGCGCTACAGCGAGGGAGAATAGGCCGGTCTATCGGTCGGTGGTGATATATGCAGATCTTTCGCATCCTTTTCCATAACAACGGCAAGCTCTACCAGCTACACGCGCAACAGGTCCAGCAGGCGGATATCTACGGATTCGTGGAAATCCGCGGGCTGCTGTTCGAGCAGCACACCTCGGTGGTCATCGACCCCTCGGAGGAGCGCCTCAAGGATGAGTTCAAGGGAGTGGAGAAGATCCTGGTGCCCATGCACGCGGTCACACGCATCGACCAGGTGGAGGCTCAGGGACAGAACAAGATCCTGGACCTCGACGGCGGCGTGAGCAATGTGACGCCCTTCCCGCTCCCCGGCCGTGGTTCCGATAGCTAAGGCCATGCCGGGCGCCACCAAAGACTCGCCTCTGCACCAGCGCATTCGTCGCCAGCGCGCCACCCTCTACAACATGCTGATCGATCCCATGCATCGCGCCGCCACGCGCGTCAGGCATGCATGGGACTCGCGTGAAGCCCTCGATGCTGAATTATTGGCCTCGATACAAAAGGTCCCCTATGTCACCTTCCTTTACGCACTCACCCCGCAGGGGCAACAGATCAGCGCCAATGCCTCGGCCGGGGGACTGATCGCGGAGGACTTTGGCCGGGATCGCTCCGGCCGCCCGTACATGCAGCAGCTCGATTCAGAGATCGACATGGTCCTGTCGGAGGCTTATATCAGCCTGCGCGCCAACCGCCCTTCGGTGACCGCCATCCAGAAGGTCATGCGGGACAAGCAGTTGATCGGTTACCTCGGGGCCGACTTCGATTTGCGCAAGTTGCCGATCACCAAGGATATCTATACCGACCCCCTGCGCTGGCGGCAGATAAAGGGAGATCCGGCAATCCGCGGCCAGGTTTTTCAGCAATGCCGCGCGTCCAGCCGCCTGGACGAACACATCGATCAGGTCCTGCCGGTGGTGGAGGAACTGATCACCGACAATGGCGTGTTTCACCTCAAGCTGCACTTTTCCAGCAGTCGGGCGACCGTATGGACCCTGGACGACCCGTATCGCTACCAGGTGATCGATTTCGACGATCTGGTCGATCCCGATATCTGCCTTGCCTTCCCGCACCGTCAGTATCCGGCGGACGCCGTGGTTCCCAAGAATAGCATCGGGCCGATCTTCGATACCTTCCGGCACCTGCGATTCGCGGACGACACCCTCTACCTGCGGTCGGGCTCGGTCAACATCTTCAATGGCATCGTGGGACTCAATTTTTCCTGTGACGGGTCTCACTACATCCCTTTCGATCAGTTTCTGGCCAAGGATTCCGAGTTCTGGGGCGGCATGTAGGGCAGCGTTGCGCGTGAAATCCGGACGAGCAAACGATCCAGCGGGATAGCGTTCCACTCGTTGATGCCGGACCTGAGTAAACCACTCGGCTGGCCCGCCGCCTAAAATCGTGCATCATCACGGGGCATGGCCCGGGTCGGCTCACCAATCCGGAACAGACAGGAACCCCCTGTCATGACCCTCACCCCGGTGTTTCCAGGTGGTTGATCGCACCCCAACGGGTTTCCGGGCCTTGGCGCAATACTTGCCTCACATCCGTGTGTGGCAGAGCCGAATCCGGTCACTGCCGGCGACCCTTGTCGCCGCGCAACCGCCCAGCGCGTCGGGTCCACTGCCCGGCGCAAACCAATCGGTCTCGGCATGCCTGCCGACGGAGGAACCCCAGAGATGAAACTCGTGGACGTGATCAAACCCACCGGAATCGGCCGGCCCGGCATGCTGGTCAAGGATGTATTCCGCCTGTGCGTCGAGGCGGATGTCCCGGGCATCCCCTTCGTCGACGAACGCCAACAGATCATCGGCAAGCTATCCATCCGCCACGTACTCAAGCAAACCTGCATCCCGGACTTCATGGTCAAACACGCCCACCTGCTGGGCGACTCCCTGCATCACCTGGATATTTCGAAAGAACTGCTGGCCAGTGTGCTTGCCTGCCCTGCTGATGACTTCGTCCTGCCCAACAGTCCGCAGGCGACCTCCAATACGCCTTTTTCCAAGGCGCTCGCCATCATGGAAGAGCAGGACACGACCTACCTGTTCGTGCTGGACCAGGGCATCTACAAGGGCACCATCTCGATCATGGGCATTGCACACGCAATGCTCGAGGAAAACAGAGCCGTCTGATATGGAACACAGCCTTTCCATCACCAATATGTGGATCTCCGCGGGCGTGCTGCTTGCCGCCTATGTGCTGATATTCACCGAAAAGCTGCACCGCACCACAGCCGCGATACTCGGCGCCGTCTCGATGACCGGGATCGGGATGGTGTTCGGTTTCTACTCACAGGAAGAGGCCATTGCCGTTGTCGATGGCAATACCCTGTTGCTGCTGGTCGCCATGATGATGCTGGTGACCATGCTCCGCCCCACCGGCGGGCTGGAGTACCTGGGCATCAAGTTGGCGAAAATGGCCGGCGGCGACCCGCGCCGGCTGCTCGTTTATCTGTGCCTGGTTACCAGCTTGTTCAGCATGGTGCTGGACAACGTCACCACGGTACTGATCTTCGCACCGCTGACCGTGCTGATCACGCGCATCCTCAACATCAATCCGGCACCGTTCCTGATCGGCGAAGCGATGCTTTCCAATATCGGCGGTGCCGCGACCCTGGTGGGCGACCCCCCTAACATCATGATCGGTAGCGCCTCCGGGCTCGACTTCATGGCCTTCATCGTGCATATGGGCCCAATGGTGGTACCTGCCTGGATCGTGACCATCGGCCTGCTGCTGTTCCTGTTCCGTCACCAACTGGCCCCCGGTGAGGCCCTGGGGACTGGTGACATCGATCTGAACGAGGAGCGGGCGATCAAGGATTACCCCACCCTGTGGCGCGTGACCGGCGCACTGGTACTGACCGTCGCGCTTTTTTTCGTGCACCACCGGCTGCACCTGTTTCCCGCCTATGTGGCCTGGATCGGCGTAGCCGTGGCGCTGCTGGTTTCCACCAAGGACCCGGAGAAGCTGCTCGCTGGCGTGGAGTGGTCGGTGCTGCTGTTCTTTGCCGCGCTGTTCATGATCGTCGGCGGGGTCGAATCCTCGGGGCTGCTGGACCTGATCGGTCAGCAACTCGCCGCCTTCGCCGCCGACCCCGAGCAACTCCTGTTGAGCGCGCTGATGGTGATGTGGGCAGCGGCCATCCTCAGTGCCATCGTGGACAATATCCCGTTCACCATCACGATGCTGCCAATCATCGCCGGCCTGGAATCCCAGGGCGCCCACGTGACCCCACTGTGGTGGGCCCTCGCCATCGGGGTCGGCCTCGGCGGCAACGTGACGCATATCGGCGCAACCGCCAATATCATCTGCGTCGCGGAATCCGAGCGCGCGCAATACCCCAACTCCACGATCACGCCCATGCAGTGGCTGCGCGTGGGCATGCCGGTCATGCTCAACAGCCTGACCGTGGTCAGCATCATCTTCGTTGTGTTCTTCGAGTGGTTTCTCTAGCCCGAAGCGGGGCATGGAAAAGGATCGTGTAACGAACCGGCCCAACCCGTCGCCACAGCTCCGGGCAGCCGGCTTGCACTGCACCACCGGCTCCGACGCTGGAACCCCGCGCTGATAGGCGTCATGATTGACCGGGTTGGGGACATCCCGCGAGGCCCCGGTTGATGACCGATTCAAAACGTAAAACGATATCCCTCGTGCTCGGCAGCGGCGGCGCCCGGGGTCTCGCGCATATCGGCGTGATCCGCACGCTCGAGCGCCAGGGTTGGAAGATCGGCGCAATCGCCGGCAGTTCGATTGGCGCCCTGATTGGCGGCTTCTATGCGGCCGGCAAGCTCGACGACTATGCCGACTGGGTCCAGGAGCTGACGGAATTCAATGTCCTGCGTTATCTCGACGTCGCCTGGGGCGGCGCCGGCATGCTCAAGGGCGAGATGCTGATGGAGACGCTGCAGGAGTTCGTCGGCAGCCACAGGATCGAGGACCTGCCGATACCGCTGACCCTGGTCGCGACCGATGTGCGCACACGCAAGGAGGTCTGGCTGTCTGACGGCGATCTGTTCGATGCGATCCGGGCCTCGATCGCGGTGCCGACCGTTTTCACCCCGCACCGGGTCGGGGGGCGCCTGTTGCTCGACGGCGGCATTCTCAACCCGGTTCCGATCGCACCGACACTGCAGGACCCGACCGAGGCGATCATCGCGGTCAGCCTGTCCGGCGTACCCAAGCGCATCGATGGCAGCAACCGGCTGGTGACCGAGCACCAGAAAATCAAAAAAAACCGACCCCGCTACCACGAGAAAATCGAGACCTTCATCGATCAATTGCAGAAAAAACTCGGGCTCGAAAGCAACGAAAGGGATGAGCGGGACAAGCTTTCATTGACCGAAGCCGCCCTGCTGTCGCTGGACACGATGCAGGCCAGCATCGCGCGCTGCATGCTGGCAGCCTACCCACCGGACCTGTTGATCGAGGTTCCGATCACCACCTGCGGCGCACACGAGTTCTATCGCGCGGGCGAAGTGATCGAAGCCGGGGAGTATTGGGCCGAGCGCGCCCTGGAGCGCTTCGTAAAGGATTGAAGGCGTTAATTGCAGTTCTCACCTCACCACTCCCTGCGCCACCAAATGTGAAATCCTTCGCGGCCAAGGCCGCCGCTATAGCTCGCGCGTGGCCAGGAAGCGGATCTGCGGCCAGCGCTCCTCGGTGAGGGACAGGTTCACCCGGGTGGGCGCGAGGTAGACCAGCTGGCCGTCGCCATCCTCGGCGAGGTTGTCATGCGCCTTGTCACGGAACTTCTTGAGTTCCTTCTCGTCGTCACATGCGATCCAGCGCGCCAGCTGTACCTGGGTCGGTTCGACGATGGCCTCGACGTTGTACTCGCCCTTCAGGCGGTGCGCGGCCACCTCGAACTGCAGCACCCCGACCGCGCCCAGCACGATGTCGTTGTTGCGCATCGGACGAAAGACCTGGGTGGCGCCCTCCTCACACAGCTGGGTAACACCCTTCTGCAGCTGCTTGAGCCTGAGCGGATCCTTCAGCACCACGCGCCGGAACAGTTCCGGGGCAAAGTACGGGATCCCGGTGTACTTGAGCTCTTCGCCTTCGGTGAAGGTATCGCCGATCTGGATGGTGCCGTGGTTGTGCAGGCCAATGATGTCTCCGGGGAAGGCCTCCTCGACTGCCTTGCGCTCGTCCGCCTGGAAGGTGATCGCGTTCGCCACCGTGGTCTGCTTGCCGATGCGGACGTGCTGCATCTTCATGCCCCTGCGGTAGCTGCCGGAACAGACCCGCAGGAAGGCCACGCGGTCGCGGTGCGCCGGATCCATGTTCGCCTGAATCTTGAACACAAAACCCGAGAATTTCTCCTCATGGGGGTCGACCGTGCGCTGAATGGTCTCGCGCGGGCGCGGCCCCGGGGCGTAGTCGGCAAAGGCGTCGAGCAGTTCCTCGACACCGAAGTTATTGATCGCCGAACCGAAGAACACCGGGGTCATCTCGCCCCGCAGGTAGGCGTCCAGGTCGAATTCATGACTGGCGCCGCGCACCAGCTCGACCTCCTCGCGCAACTCCTCGGCCATATCGCCGAGCACCTCGTCGAGATGGGGATTGTCCAGACCCTGGATCTTCTCGCCCTCGCTGATACGGCCCCCGTGCTCGGGGTCGTACAGGTGGATCGTCTCGTCACGCAGATCGATCACACCCTTGAGGCGCTTACCCATGCCGATCGGCCAGGTGATCGGGGCACACTTTATCTTGAGCACCTCCTCGACCTCGTCCAGCAACTCGATGGGATCACGCCCCTCGCGGTCGAGCTTGTTGATGAAAGTCAGGATCGGCGTATCCCGCAGGCGACAGACATCCATCAGCTTGACGGTACGGGCCTCCACGCCCTTGGCCACGTCGATCACCATCAGCGCGGAATCCACGGCGGTGAGGGTGCGGTAGGTATCCTCGGAGAAATCCTCGTGGCCGGGGGTGTCGAGCAGGTTCATCACCCGCCCCTTGTAGTCGAACTGCATGACCGACGAGGTGACCGAGATGCCGCGCTGCTTCTCCAACTCCATCCAGTCGGAGGTCGCATGGCGTGCCGCCTTACGCCCCTTGACCGTACCGGCAAGCTGGATCGCGCCGCCGAACAGCAGCAGCTTCTCGGTCAGGGTGGTCTTACCGGCGTCCGGGTGCGAAATGATCGCGAAGGTCCGCCGCTTGTCGGTCTCGGTCTTGAGGTCAGCCATGGGGATACGGGAGTCTGAAAGGAGCGCGATTATAACAACGGCTTGGCGTACACGACGGCATCCTCGCGCTCGTGCTCGTCGTGCGGGTAATAGCCCCGGCGCTGGCCGATCTCGCAGAAGCCCTCGGACTCATACAGGCAGCGCGCAATGCTATTGCTGCTCCGGACCTCGAGGAAGACCGTATCAGCGGCGTTTTTCTGCGCCAAATCCAGCATGCAGCGCAGCAGGCGACGGCCTATGCCCATCCCTCGCGCATCCTGGACCACGCAAAGGTTCAGCAGGTGCGCCTCACCGACTGCGCTCGATAGCACCGCGTGGCCGACGATACGGCCATCTGCCTGGGCCACGTGGCAGTCATAACCGACGCGCAGGCAGTCACGCAGTATGCCGCGCGTCCAGGGGTGCGAGTAGGCGGCGCGCTCATTGTCGAAAACCGCGTCGAGATCGCCCTCACGCATAGCGCGGATCTCAATCCCGGGGTCCTGAAGCACTGCGCTCATGCCGGCGCACTCCCCTGCAAATCCGACCACACCTGTTGCAGGTCCGCCCAGGCCTTGGCCTTTTCCTCCGGCCGGCGCAAAAGAAAGGCCGGATGGTAGGTCACCCGCAGCGGCGTCCCGGTCGCGGCATAATGGTGCAGGCGCTTCCGCAGGCGCCCCACGCCCTCATCCGTATCCAGGAGATTCTTCGCGGACACACCACCGAGCGACAGAATCAGCCGAGGCTGGATCAGCTCGATCTGACGATCGAGATAGGCGCGACAGGCCGCCACCTCGTCCACGTGCGGGTCTCGGTTACCCGGTGGACGACACTTGAGCACGTTCGCAATGTAGACCTGTTCGCGAGCAAATCCGATCGCCGCGAGCATCGCTGTGAGCAACTGACCGGCCCGCCCGACGAAGGGCTCTCCAAGACGATCCTCGTCCGCACCCGGCGCTTCGCCTATCAGCATCAGGCGGGCGCTGCGATCACCCACCCCGAACACGGTCTGGGTGCGGGAATCGCACAGGCTGCACTGGCGACAGGAAGTGACCGCCTGCTGCAGCCCGTCCCAGTCCATATCCCGGGGCTCGGCAGTCAGCAAGGGAGGAGCCGCCTCGGGTCCTCCGGGCGCGCTTTCCGCTTCCTGCCCGGCCATCGGCGCCTGCGGTAGCAAGGGCTCGTTGCTCGAGGATGGATCCTCCAGGGGGTTCGCCCCCTGTTCCTCAGCGATCACTGCCCCGGCCACGCCGCGGCGCTCCCACAGGGGGATGCCCATGGCCTCCAGATAGGCCCGTTGGCGCGCATCAGGCACGGCCGCGCCCCCCGCTCCCTGGGGCGATCACCACGAAGCAGACCAATGCATCAGACATCACCCTGCTGTGGATGGGCGCGCCCGTCCACGTCGAGCAGCTTGTTGCAGCCGTTGATATAGGCCTTGGCCGAGGCGATCACGATATCGGTATCCGCGCCCTGCCCGTTGACCAGGCGCCCGCCCAGTTCCAGGCGCACGGTCACCTCGCCCTGGCTGTCGGTACCACTGGTGATGTTGTTCACCGAGTACAGCTTGAGATCGGCACCCGAGTCCACCAGCGCCTCGATGGCGCGGTAGGTGGCGTCCACCGGGCCGCTGCCCTCGGCCGAGATGCTCTGCTCCTCGCCGTCGATGCTGAGGGTCACGTCCGCCGCCGGGGTTTCGCCGGTCTCGGAACAGACATGCAGGGCGATCAGGCGCACCCGCTCGTTGGCCTTGTCGATATCCTTGTCCGTGACCAGCGCCTGAATGTCCTCATCGAAGATCTCATGTTTCTTGTCGGCAAGATCCTTGAAGCGCGCGAAAGCGTCGTTGAGCTCGGTCTCGGACTCGATCACGATGCCGAGTTCCTCGAGGCGGGTGCGAAACGCGTTGCGCCCCGAGTGCTTGCCCAAAACCATGCGGTTCTGCGACCAGCCGACGTCCTCGGCGCGCATGATCTCGTAGGTCTCGCGGTGCTTGAGCACCCCGTCCTGGTGAATTCCCGATTCGTGCGCAAAGGCGTTCGCGCCCACGATGGCCTTGTTCGGCTGCACCGGGAAACCGGTGATGTTGGAAACCAGGCGCGAGCAGGGGACGATCTGGGTGGTGTCCAGGGTGGTGTCGCAGTCGAACTGATCCTGGCGGGTGCGCACCGCCATCGCCACCTCTTCCAGCGAGGCGTTACCCGCGCGTTCGCCGAGGCCATTGATGGTGCACTCGACCTGGCGCGCACCGTTCATCACCGCCGACAGGGAGTTGGCCACCGCCAGCCCGAGGTCATTGTGGCAATGCACCGCGAACACGGCCTTGTCCGAATTCGGAATCCGCTCGATGAGTGTGCGGATGGTCTCGCCGAACTGGCTGGGCAGGTTGTAGC
This sequence comes from Gammaproteobacteria bacterium Milos-ODIII6, assembly GCA_029228645.1. Lineage (GTDB taxonomy): Bacteria > Pseudomonadota > Gammaproteobacteria > Chromatiales > Chromatiaceae > MONJU. The sequence goes on along the minus strand of JAPTHR010000003.1, from coordinate 224,811 downwards.
CAACCGTATCGGGCACGTTGACCGTCGTGGCGCCGGCATCGATGACCGCCTCGAAAACCCGGCACAGGAAATCGATCTCGGAGCGCCCGGCGTCCTCCGCGGAGAACTCGACGTTATCGGTGTACTGGCGCGCATGCTTGACCGCCCAGACTGCCTGCTCGACCACCTGGTCGGGGCTCATGCGCAGCTTGCGCTCCATGTGCACAGGCGAGGTCGCGATAAAGGTATGGATGCGCCCGGAATTGGCCGGCTTGAGCGCCTCCCCGGCGCGATCGATATCGCGTTCAAGGGCACGCGCCAGGCCACACACGGTGGAATCCTTGATGACCTCGGCGACCGACCTGACGGCCTCGAAATCGCCGGGGCTGGCGATCGGAAAACCGGCCTCGATGACATCCACGCGCAACTTTTCCAGTGCCCTGGCGATACGCACCTTCTCGTCGCGGGTCATGGATGCGCCCGGGCTCTGCTCCCCGTCGCGCAGGGTGGTGTCGAAAATGATGAGTTGCTGCTTGCTCATATGCTACTCCGGCAGAACGGCCATGCCGGCCTGCTTTGATTCGAATATCGATGGAATGCGGCGATTGTTCAGCCCTCGCCCAGGCATGCGTCCTATGTGCCCCTCAGGGCAGGAGTCGTAGCAGAGCGGTGACAGGCAGGCGCGCGCCCCGGACGTGGGCCGGAGCAGAGAAAACAAGCTGTGAGCTGCCTTCGAATCGCATGGAAACCTGCCTGCTGTGTGCAGTCCGAATATAGCCCAGTCAATCCTGACTTGCCAAGTCCCGGCGGTTGCGCTTGCGCCAGGCTCGCCGCAGGGCAACGACTGGCCCGGAGAGGGTGTAACCCAGGAACACCAGGAACAGCACCAGCGCCGGCTCGGTCAGTACCACGGCAAAAACCAGCATGACGATTACCACGGCGAAGAACGGCACCTTGCCGCGGAAATCCACCTGTTTGAAGCTGGAGTAGCTGAGATTGCTCACCATCAACAGACCCGCCACCACGGTCAGGCCGAGGGCCAGCCAGGCCACCTCGGTCCCACCAATGGCATTGTCCGCGCCCACCCAGACCGCACCGGCGAGGAGCGCTGCGGCGGACGGGCTCGGCAGACCGGTGAAATAGCGCTTGTCCGCCGTGGCGATCGCGGAATTGAAGCGCGCCAGGCGAAGCGCGGCTCCGGCGGTGTAGATGAATGCCGCCAGCCAGCCGAGCCGGCCCAGCCCCACCAGTGCCCACTGGTACATGACCAGTGAAGGGGCGAGACCGAAGGCCACCATGTCCGAAAGGCTGTCGTACTCAGCGCCAAACGCGGTCTGGGTATTGGTGATACGCGCAACCCGCCCATCCAGGCCATCCAGCACCATGGCGACAAAGATGGCGATCGCTGCCTTTTCGAAACTCCCGTTCATGGAGGCGAGCACCGCGTAGAAGCCCGCGAACAGGGCCGCGGTGGTGAACAGGTTCGGGAGCAGGTAGATTCCGCGGCGACGCCTGGGACGTTCCTGCTCGAGGTCGGCGACCTTGTTGGCTTCGTTGGGTTCCATAGCCTCAGAGTATAGAAAAAAGGCCGCTTGAATGCGGCCTTGAATCAACAAAACTCCCGATCACTACCCCCACGTTGCGCGAGGGGGCAGTCGGGGCGAATCAGTTTTTCGACTTGTCCACGATCTTCTGGATCCAGGGCATCATGGCGCGCAGATCGGCACCCACCTGCTCGATCTCGTGCGCGGCATTATTGCGCCGATGCGCGGTCATCTCGGGGTAGTTGGACATGCCCTCGAGAATGAAGCGCTTGGCGTAATCGCCGTTCTGGATGTTTTTCAGCGCCTCGCGCATCGCCGCGCGCGACTGGTCGTTGATCACCTTGGGGCCGGTCACGTACTCGCCGTACTCCGCGTTATTGGAGATCGAGTAGTTCATGTTGGCGATGCCGCCCTCGTACATCAGGTCGACGATCAGCTTGAGCTCGTGCAAACACTCGAAGTAGGCCATCTCCGGGGCGTAGCCCGCCTCGGTGAGGGTCTCGAAGCCGGCCTTGACCAGTTCCACCGCACCACCGCACAGGACCGCCTGCTCACCGAACAGGTCGGTTTCAGTCTCGTCCTTGAAGGTGGTCTCGATGATTCCGGTGCGACCGCCACCGATCGCGGAGGCGTAGGAAAGCGCGACGTCCTTGGCACGGCCGGTGGCGTCCTGAGCGATAGCGATCAGATCCGGGATGCCACCGCCCTTGGTGAACTCGTTACGCACGGTATGGCCCGGCGCCTTGGGCGCGATCATGATGACGTCGATGTCCTCGCGCGGCACGATCTGGTTGTAATGGATGGCGAAGCCATGCGCGAACGCCAGGGTGCCACCCTCTTTCAGCTTGGGCACGATCTGGTCGCGGTACAGCTGCGCCTGGAACTCGTCCGGGGTAAGCACCATCACCAGGTCGGCCTCGGCCACCGCGTCTTCCACGCTCTTGACGGTCAGACCAGCGGCCTCGGCCTTGGCCACCGAGGGCGAGCTCGCGCGCAGACCAACACGAACATCCACGCCCGAGTCCTTGAGATTGTTCGCATGCGCGTGGCCCTGCGAGCCGTAACCGAGGATCGCGACCTTCATGCCCTTGATCAGGGAGAGATCACAGTCTTTGTCGTAGTAGATGTTCACTGCCATGGGAACGATTCCTTTGGATTTTATTGGTTAGAAGATCTGAACCACAAAGCACGCCAGGATCGCAAAGAATACCTCTCGGGAAGACGCTTCGCGCCTGCGCTGCCGTCGGTCTGACCGGCAGCCCGGTCTCCCTGGCAAACCAATGCCTTGTGCGTGTTGTGCCGTTCGTGGTTGCAATAGTGAAAAAGAGTCAGGAAGTCAGGCTGAGCCGCTTGCCGCCACGCGCGATACCCAGGGGTCCGGAACGGACCGTCTCGACGATCAGATCCCCATCGAGAGCCGCGATGAAGGCGTCCAGTTTGCTGCCGTCCCCGGTCATCTCGATGGTGAAGCTGTTGCTGGTCACGTCGATGATGCTGCCGCGGAAGATGTCTGACAGGCGCTTCAGTTCTTCGCGCATGCTCTCTTCGGCGCGCACCTTGATCATCATCAGCTCGCGCTCGATATGCGGCCCTTCGGACAGGTCGACGAGCTTGATCACATCGATCAGCTTGTTGAGCTGCTTCTTGATCTGTTCGATCACGTTCTCGTCGCCGCGCGTGACCAGGGTCATGCGCGACATGGTCGGGTCCTCGGTCGGCGCCACCGTGAGCGACTCGATGTTGTAACCGCGCGCGCTGAACAGCCCCGCCACCCGGGACAGGCCACCCGCCTCGTTTTCCATCAGGATCGAAATGATGTGTCGCATCAGGCCAGCTCCCTCTCGGACGACAGGTGGGGAGACAAGTGCATCTCGTGATGGCCCTTGCCGGCCTCGATCATGGGATAGACGTTCTCCTCAGGATCGACCACCACATCCATGAACACCAGGCGGTCCTTCATGCCGAAGGCCTCACGATAGGCATCCTCGAGATCGGCTGGATTCTCGATCTTCATGCCCACATGCCCGTAGCTTTCCGCCAGCTTGCAGAAGTCCGGCAGCGCATCCACGTAGGAGTGCGAATAACGCCCGTCGTAGAAGAACTCCTGCCACTGGCGGACCATGCCCATGTAACCGTTGTTCAGCAACAGCACCTTGATCGGCAGATCGTACTGCTTGCAGGTGGCCAGTTCCTGGATACACATCTGCACGCTGGCCTCGCCAGTGACGCACGCCACCTCGGCATCCGGGAAGGCCTGCTTGACTCCCATCGCGGCGGGAAGGCCGAAGCCCATGGTGCCCAGGCCGCCGGAGTTGATCCAGCGACGCGGCTTGTCGAAGGGATAGAACTGGGCCGCGAACATCTGGTGCTGGCCGACATCCGAGGTGAGGTAGAAGTCGCTGTCGCGCGTGACCTTGTAGAGGGTCTCGACTGCGTACTGCGGCTTGATGACCTTGTCGCTGCCGTCGTAGGAGAGACACTTGACGTTGCGCCACGCCTCGATGCGCTCCCACCACTTTGCCAGGGCGTCCTGGTTCGGCGTACAGCTCAACTCCTGGATCAGGCGGCGCATGTCCGCGAGCACGCTCCTGACCTGACCCACGATGGGCACATCCACGCGCACGGTCTTGGAGATCGACGCCGGATCGACGTCGATGTGGACAATCTTCGCGTTGGGACAGAAGCTGGCGATCTTACCGGTCACGCGGTCGTCGAAGCGCGCGCCGATCGCGATCAGCACATCGGTCTCGTGCATCGCCATGTTGGCTTCGTAGGTACCATGCATGCCGAGCATGCCGAGGAACTGCGGATCGGTCGCCGGGAAGGAGCCAAGCCCCATGAGCGTGTTGGTGATCGGAAAGTTGAGCATCCGGGTCAGTGCAACCAGTTCCTCGGAGGCATCCCCCAGAACCACGCCGCCGCCGGTGTAGATGACCGGCCGTTGCGCGGCCATCATGAGATCGACCGCCTTGCGGATCTGCCCAAGATGGCCACGCTCTACCGGGCTGTAGGAGCGCATCTCGACCTTCTCGGCGTACTCGTAGGGAATACGGATATTGGGGTCGGTGACGTCCTTGGGGATGTCCACCACCACCGGACCGGGGCGCCCGGAAGTGGCAATGTAAAATGCCTTCCTGAGGGTGTCGGCGAGATCCTCGACCCGGTTGACCAGGAAATTGTGCTTGACGCACGGGCGGGTGATGCCCACCGTATCGACTTCCTGGAAGGCGTCTGAGCCGATCACCGGCGTCGGAACCTGGCCGGTCAGCACGACCAGCGGGATGGAATCCATGAAGGCCGTGGCGATGCCGGTGACGGCATTGGTCGCACCGGGCCCCGAGGTCACCAGGGCGACGCCCGGCTTGCCGGTGGCGCGCGCGTAACCGTCCGCCGCGTGGGTGGCGGCCTGCTCATGCCGCACCAGGATGTGACGCACCGCGTCTTGCTGAAAGATCGCGTCGTAGATATGCAGCACCGCTCCGCCTGGATAACCCCAGACAAACTCGACGCCCTCGTCCTTGAGCGCCTGCACGACGATCTCGGCACCAGTGAGTTCCACCTTGTGACCTCCGGAAACTTGGAATAACCTCCCTGCTTACAGGGAAGACGCCCTTTTTGACGAGCTGAATTCAAACTTGGCAAATTACTGATATTGATGATCAAGGTCAATAGGCATGGCATGCGATGTCCGGACACCCGGGGGCTGCGACGGCGGCTCCTGGCGGGATTCCTGTTGTCTGTTGCGTGCGCTTCCACGCTGGCCGGGACCACCATCTACCAGTGGCAGGAAGCGGATGGCACCCGGGTCTATTCACAACTGCCGCCCCAGGACGGCCGCGCGGTAAGGGAAGTGCGTCCACCCCCGCCCCCTTCCACCACGCCCGAGCAGGCGCAGCAGGAGCTGCGTCAGAAGCAGGAGGACTTTCGTCAGCGGCTCGAAGAGCGGCAGAAAGCCACCCAGGAGAAAACCCAGCAGGAGACCGCGCAGGCGGCACAGCAACAGAACTGCGAGGCAGCGCGCGCCAATCTCGAGCGGATCCAGCGCCAGGCCCGCATCCTGGTCGATGACGGCGAAGGGGGGCGCAGGCGCCTGTCCCCCGAGGAACAACAGCAACAGGTCCAACGCTACCGCGCCGACGTGCAGAAATTCTGTCGCTGAGGGTCCGCGCCCAAGCCGTCCCGAAGGCCCCAGGCCCTGTCCGCGTCGCCCCCGCTAATCGAAACCAACCCGGCCTCAGTCTGCCTTGGGTTCGTCCAGCGACACGCTCTCCTCAGGCTCGATCTCGACCCGCTCGATCTTCTGGAAACGCCCGCTGATCTTGCGTGCCGAGGTATTGACCTGATCCACGTCGTCCTTCGCCTGGCGGATGTGGGTTGCCAGCTTGTCCATACGCTGCTGAAACCGGCTGAAATCCGCAGACAGCTTGCGCAGATGATCCTGGATGATGTGGATCTGGCGCCGGGTGGCGTCGTCCTTGAGCACCGCGCGCGCGGTGGTCAGCACCGCCATCAGGGTGGTGGGCGAGACCATCCAGACACGCGCGCGCTGCGCCTCCTCGACCAGCTCCGGGAAGTGGGCATGGATCTCTGCGAAGATCGCCTCGGCGGGAATGAACATGACCGCTCCGTCCGCGGTCTCGCCCTGGATCAGGTACTTCCCGGCGATGTCCCCGATGTGCTTGCGGATGTCGCGCCGGAACTGGGTCGCGGCGGTGGCACGCTGCGCGTCGGGCAGATCGAAATCCTGCATCCGCTGGTAGCTCTCGAGCGGGAACTTGGCGTCGATCGACACATTGCCGGTCGGGTCGGGCAGGCGCAGCAGGCAGTCGACCCGCTTGCCGTTGCTCAGGGTGGCCTGCAGCTCGAAGCTGTCCTCCGGCATGACGTTGCGCACCAGCGCCGCCAGCTGCACCTCGCCGAAGGCGCCGCGTGAGCGCTTGTCGGTCAGCACCTCCTGCAGGCTGACCACGTTGCCCGACAACTCGGTGATCTTTTTCTGCGCCTCGTCGATCCGGCTGAGGTGTTCCAGCACCCGGGTGAAGGTCTCGGTGGTCTTCTCGAAGCCGTCCGCGAGGCGCTTTTCCACCTGCCCGCTGATGTCCTTGAGGCGCTCGTCGGTGGTCCGGGTGAGGCCTTCGACCCGCTTGCCAAGCTCCTCGGAGGAAAGCCGGAAGGCCTCCTGGATCTGCTGACTCATGGCATGCAGGGTGGTCGCCAGGGTCTCCTGCTGCTTGGAGATGGCTTCGCGCTGCAGGGTCTCGAACGATTCCCGGTGGCGCGACTGCCCCTCCCCGATCTGCTGGCGCAGCTCCGCGAGCGCGCGCTGCTGCTGCAGGCGGGTGTCGGCCAGGTCTTCGCGCAGCGCCTTGTTCAGGTCCTCGAAGCGCTCCACCAGGTCGAGGCGCAGGTTGCCCATGTCCTTGAGGACCGCGGTTTCGACCTTGCTGACCCGCTCCGCGAGCAGCGACTGGGCGGTCTGCATGTGCTGTTGCCGGACCGCGTTCAATGCCCGAAACTCGCTGCGCTGGAAATCCCGCAGCTCTTCGTCGCGTTCTGCGTCGAGCACATCCCTGGCCTGCAGCTGTTCCAGCAGCCACTCCCGACTGCTCCGCCCCTGGCGCCTGATGGCCCACAGGATCAGACCGGCCAGCAGCAGGAGCAGCGCCAGCCCGGCCACGAAAAACGCGCCGGGGTAGGCAAGCAGGACAAGGTTCAATTGTTCCAGGGTATTTTGCATGCACGCCGAATCCGGACGGTTGAAGGCGCCGGCGCTACAATGCCGGATCGAAACCAGGAAAACTAACACAACCGATGCGCGTACACCTGCAGGCACTGGGCTGCCGACTAAACGAGGCCGAACTGGAGGCCTGGGCACGCGATTTCCGCGCGCGCGGTATCGAGCTGGCGCCGGATGCCGGGGCGGCGGACCTGGTGGTGGTCAACACCTGCGCGGTCACGAAAGAATCGGTGCGCAAGTCGCGCAACCTTATCCGACGCGCGCAGCGCGACAACCCGCAGGCGCGCCTGATCATGAGCGGCTGCTACGCGGCCCTGTCGCCGCAACAGGCGGCCGACGAACTGGGGGTCGACCTGGTGGTGAGCAACCAGGAAAAAGACCGCCTGGTCGAGATTGCGGCGCGCGAGCTGCAACTGCCACTGATGCCGCACGGGGCGACCGAGCCGGGCGAATCCGCGCTGCTGGCGCGCGGTCGCCAGCGGGCCTTCATCAAGGTGCAGGACGGCTGTCGCTACCGCTGCAGCTATTGCGTGGTCACACTGGCGCGCGGCGAGGAGCGCAGTCGCCCGATCACAGAGATCGTGGACGAGATAAACAGCCTGCACACAGGCGGCGTCGAGGAGGTCGTGCTGGCCGGCGTGCACCTCGGCGGCTACGGCAGCGACCAGGGCAACTCGCTGTACAACTTGGTCTCAGAGGTTCTGGCCAACACGGAAGTCCCAAGGATCCGGCTTGGCTCGCTCGAACCCTGGGACCTGCCGGACCGCTTCTGGGAACTGTTCGATAACCCCCGCCTGATGCCGCATCTGCACCTGCCGATGCAATCCGGCGCTGACAGCGTATTGCGGCGCATGTCGCGCCGCTGCCGCAGCGGCGAATTCCTGCAGTTGGTGGAATCCGGACGCCGGCGCGTCCCGGACCTGGTGGTGACCACCGACATCATCGTCGGCTTCCCCGGCGAGACCGGAGAGGAATGGCAGCAAACGCTGGAGTTCGTCGACCAGGCGGGTTTCGGGCACATCCACATCTTCGCCTTCTCGCCGCGCGAGGGCACCAAGGCGGCGACCCTGCCGCTGCCGGTCGAGCGCGCGCTCAAGCGCGAACGCAGCGAACAGTTACATCTCCTGGCCGGGCAACATCGAAGAAAAGTGATGCAGCGCTTCGTCGGGCGGGAGTTCGAGGTGCTGCTGGAAGGACGTCGCGAGACCGACCCGGATGGGCAAGCCTGCTGGAGCGGCTATACCCCGAACTACCTGCGCGTCCGGGTCGCCGCCAACGGACAGGACCTGTCCGGGCGCCGGGTACGGGTGCTTCTGCAGGGCATCGCACCCGATGGGAGCGTGCTGCAGGGACGCGTGCTGGCCTTGTCCCCTCCCTAACCCTCCCCACAAGTGGGGAGGGGACAAACGAAGAAGCTGTTGCGATTGCCCTCCCTAACCCTCCCCACAAGTGGGGAGGGGACAAAAGAAGTGCCCGTTGCGATTGCCCACCCTAACCCTCCCCACAAGGTGGGGAGGGGACAAACGAAGGCGCTGTTGCGATTGCCCTCCCTAACCCCATTACAGGTGGAGATGGGACTGCAAGTCCTTCTCCTCCCCCACTTGTGGGGGAGGCTGGGAGGGGGAAAAATACCAACCAGCACCGATCAAGGAAGATCATCATGCCCCACCCCCGCACCCAACGCGCCAGAAAGCTGCGCAACAACGCCACCGATGCAGAACGCCATTTGTGGCGGCATCTGCGCAGGCGCCAATTGAAGGGCCACCGGTTCCGCCGACAGTATCCCATCGGCCCCTACATCACGGACTTTGCCTGCGTAGAACAGCGGCTGGTCGTGGAACTCGATGGCGGACAACATGCGGAACGGGCCGCATACGATCGCAGCAGGGACCGTTACATCAGCCAGGCCGGCTTCCGGGCCCTGCGCTACTGGAACGACCAGGTGCTGCAGGAAACGGAGGCGGTACTGGCGGATATTTTGCGACACCTCTCCCCACCCTAACCCTCCCCACAAGTGGGGAGGGGACAATCGAAGAAGCTGTTGCGACTGCCCACCCTAACCCTCCCCACAAGTGGGGAGGGGACAGCCACTTCGCCCCTTCCCCCTCTTGGAGGGGGAAGGCTGGGATGGGGGTGGGGTTCAGGCGGCTGGCTGTTTCCTCCCCTCCCTAACCCTCCCCACAAGTGGGGAGGGGACAAAAGAAGTGCCCGTTGCGATTGCTCAACCTGACCCTCCTCACAGGTGGGGAGGGGATTGAGGAAGCGCCTGTTCCGACTGCCCGCTGCACCCCTATCCCGGTTCGGGAAAGGATTTGGGGTGCTGCAGAATTCAGATATCGATATCGACCCACACCGGCGCGTGATCGGAGGGCTTCTCCATCCCCCGGATGTCGTAGTCGATGCCGGCTTCCCGGGTCTTGGCGTTGAGCGGCTCCGTCCCGAGGAGCAGGTCGATGCGCAGCCCGCGTTTGGGCTCCCGGTCGAAACCCCGCGAGCGGTAATCGAACCAGCTGAAGCGATCGTCCACCTCCGGATGAACGGTACGGTAGGTATCGTACAGGCCCCAGTCCTGGAGACGCTTGATCCATTCGCGCTCCTCCGGCAGGAAGCTGCACTTTCCCTCGCGCAGCCAGCGCTTGGCGTTGTCCGGGCCGATGCCGATGTCCCGGTCCAGCGGGGCGACGTTCATGTCGCCGATCACGATCAGGTTAGCGGCGGGGTCGTATTCGGATTCGAGCATCGCCTGCAACTGCTCGTAGAAGGCCCGCTTGTGCGGAAACTTGGTCTCGTGCTGACGGCTCTCGCCCTGCGGAAAATAGCCGTTGATCACGGTGAGTTCGCCGCCACCGGGAGTCGCGTAGGTGGCCGTGATCAGGCGTCGGTGATCGTCCTCGCCGTCCTGCGGCAGGCCCAGGCGGGCATTCTGCGGCGGCTGTTTGGAAAGCAGCGCAACCCCGTAGTGTCCCTTCTGGCCATGAAAGACCACGTGGTAGCCGAGCGCCTCCACGAGTTCACGCGGGAACTCGCTGTCCTGCACTTTGGTCTCCTGCAGGCCGATCACGTCCGGATCGAGCCTGTCGCGCAGGGCCTCGAGTTGATGGGGCCGGGCACGGATGCCATTCACGTTGAAAGAGACAATGCGCATCATTTCATTCCGCTGATTTCGTAGGTTTCCTGCTCCCCCACGCGTTCGCCATGGCGGTAAGCCTTGCCCCAGGCCATGACCTCGTGCCCCTGCAACAGGGACTCGTCATCCAGTACCTGGCCGCACAGGCTTTCCTGCGCCAACAGCCGTTGCAGGCCGCGCAGTATGCCATTGGCGTATCCACGGTCATACCACAGCTGGGCGTCCGCATGATTGTCCTGGAAAGCAACGCTACCCTCGCGCAGCTGCTGCACCAGGCTGCACAGTTGATCCAGCAGGTCGGCGGAAATTTGCGGCATGCGGAAGGGGAAAATGCAAAGAGGCGAAGCCTATCAGCCCCCTGCCGCCGCGTCACCCCGGAGCGGAGAGGCGAATACCCTGCGCCTCAGCCGTGCAGGAAGGCCCGGTCGAGGTTGAGGACATTGAGGTGACGCACGTCCTTGCCGCTGATCGCGAAGATCAGGTTGCGCGCTATCCCGACGCAGTGATCGGCGATCCGCTCCAGGCCCTTGAGCACCTGGGTGGCGTCGATGACCGACTGGATCAGGCGGGGGTCCTGCATGATGTAGGTGGCAAGGCGTCGCAAGGCCGCCTTGGCAGCGTCCTGTAGCTCGGCCGGACAGCGCGCCACCTCCAACGCCCGTTCCTCGGACGCATCCGCGACCGCCTGGAGTGACTCGCGCAATATATCCAGGGCGAACTCGCCTATCAGATTCACGTCGTCGAAGATGTCGCAATCCGATGCGGGCTTACGATGGCGGTCGTGCGCTTCGGCTATGTCCGCGAGACGCAAGGCCTCCTGCTGGATGCGTTCGAGGTCGTAGGCGGTGCGCGACAACATCACCAGGAAACGCAGATCGACCGCGACCGGCTGGTAGATGGCCAGCAGACGGATATTGGATTCGAGCATATCCATATCCATCTCCGCCACCGAGCGGTAGTTGTTGCGGATGCGCGAGACCGCCTGCATGTCGCAGTCTGCGTTCGCGCGCACCGCCAGCTCGACCTGCTCGAGCGCCAGTTCCCCCATGTCCAGGATCAGCTCGCGGAAGTTGCCGATCTCGCCGTCAAAACGACTGAGAATATGCGGCCCTGGTTTGCCCACCGGTCTTTCCAAGTACCGGTCAGCCGAAGCGGCCGGTGATGTAGTCTTCGGTCAGCTTGTGGGTTGGGTTGGTGAAGATATCGGTGGTCGAACCCACCTCGACCAGGTAGCCCAGGTGGAAGTAGGCGGTCCGCTGCGAGACTCGCGCGGCCTGTTGCATGGAGTGGGTCACGATCGCGATGGTGAAGTTCTCGCGCAGCTCGTCGATCAGTTCCTCGACCTTGGCGGTGGCGATCGGGTCGAGCGCGGAGCAGGGCTCGTCCATCAGGATCACCTCCGGCTCCACCGCGATGGTACGCGCGATGCAAAGACGCTGCTGCTGGCCACCGGACAGGCCAGTGCCCGGGGCATCCATGCGATCCTTGACCTCTTCCCACAAGCCGGCGCGCCGCAGGCTGCTCTCGACGATCTCGTCCAGCTCGGCGCGATTGGACGCCAGACCGTGGATCTTGGGGCCATAGGCGATGTTATCGTAGACCGACTTCGGGAAGGGGTTGGGCTTCTGGAACACCATGCCCACGCGGGCGCGCAATGGCACCACGTCGAGCTTCTTGTCGTAGATGTCCTGCCCCTCGAGGTTGATCTCCCCTTCCACACGACAGCCGTCGATGGTGTCGTTCATGCGATTGAGGCAACGCAGGTAGGTCGATTTGCCACAGCCGGACGGGCCGATCATGGCAATCACCTGGTTCTGGGCGATATCCAGGCTGACGTTCTTGATCGCGTGCTTGTCGCCGTAGAACACCTGGACATCAGTGGTCGACATGGCCGGGTCCGCAACTCGAACATCGCCAACAGTCTCGAAACCTGAACCCAGGTCCTCCTGCACCTTGTGTTTTTCTTTCGGAACCGATTGGGAACGCACCGCACCCGCTTCCAGCACACCCGTTTCGCTTGTATTCATAGTGACACTCCCAGAAAAAATTACCAGCGGCGTTCGAACTTGCGCCGCAGAATGACCGCCAGGGCGTTCATGGTGATGAGGAAGGCCAACAACACCATGATAGCGGCAGAGGTGCGCTCAACGAAGGCGCGTTCCGGGCTGTCCGCCCAGAGATAGATCTGAACCGGCAGCACCGTGGCCGGGTCGAGCGGGCCGCCCGGGATGTCGACGATGAACGCTACCATACCGATCATCAACAGCGGTGCGGTCTCGCCCAGGGCCTGCGCCATGCCGATGATCGCACCGGTCAGCATTCCGGGCATCGCCAGCGGCAGTACGTGGTGCATGATGGTCTGCATCTTGGAGGCCCCCACGCCCAACGCCGCTTCACGGATCGACGGCGGCACCGACTTGAGCGCGGCACGTGCGGCAATGATGATGGTCGGCAGGGTCATCAGGGTGAGCACCAGGCCACCGACGAGAGGCGCCGAGCGCGGCATGCCGAACACGTTGATGAACATCGCCAGGCCCAGCAGACCGAAAACGATCGAGGGCACCGCCGCGAGGTTGTTGATGTTCACCTCGATCAGGTCGGTGAGGCGATTGCGCGGGGCGAACTCCTCGAGGTAGACCGCCGCTGCCACACCGATCGGGAAGGACAATAGCAGCGTCACGATCAGGGTGTAGAACGAGCCCGCTACTGCACCCCCGATACCGGACTGCTCCGGCTCACGCGAGTCACCGGCGGTGAAGAAGGTGGCGTTGAAGCGTGAACCCACACGCTCCTCGCCCTCGAGCTTCTCCAGCCAGGCCACCAGGCGCTCGCCGCGATTGGCGATGGCGTTCTCGCGCGAGATGTGGCCCTTGACCACCATGTCCACCTCGTCATCGGCCATCAGCCAGAGCTCCCTGGTCTGACCGATCAGGGAGGGATCATCCAGTACCATGGCGCTCAGCTGGCGTTCCGCGCCGCTGCTGACCAGGGCGTACAGCTCACGCTTCTCGCGCCTTCCGCTCACCTCGGGGAACAGTTCCCGCAGCGGTGCACGGATAATCTGCCGGTAATCCGCCCTTCTCAGCACCGCAGGGTCACGGGTGCCATCCGGATCGATAATGTCGGCGTCAAAGGTGACGTCCAGGCGGATATGGGTCTGTACGAAGGCGGTATAGCCATTGCTGATGATGCTCACGAACAGCACCAGCACGAACAACAGACCCAGGCCGATGGCCGTCAGACCCAGCATCTTGAAGCGCTTCTCCTTGGCATAGCGGCGCTTGAGAGAGGCCTCGACTTTTTCCGCCGTGCGGGATTGCGATTTGCTCATCGACATAATGCCGCTCCTATTCGTATTGTTCGCGATACTTGCGCACGATGTGCAGCGCGAGCACGTTCAAGGCGAGGGTGATCGTAAACAGCATCAGACCGAGGGCGAACGCCGCCAGGGTCTTGGCGCTGTCGAATTCCTGGTCTCCGACCAAGAGGGTAACGATCTGCACCGTCACCGTGGTCACCGCCTCGAGCGGATTGACCGTGAGATTGGCACTCAGACCGGCCGCCATGACCACGATCATGGTCTCACCGATGGCACGCGACGCCGCCAGCAACACCCCCCCCATGATGCCGGGCAGGGCCGCCGGCAGGATGACCTGGCGCACAGTCTCGGAATGGGTCGCCCCGAGGGCGAAGGAGGCATCCCGCATTGCCTGCGGGACCGCATTGATGACGTCGTCCGAGAGCGAGGAAACAAATGGGATGATCATGACACCCATGACCAGGCCGGCGGCCAGTGCACTCTCGGAGGAGACATCCAGGCCGAAGGATTCGCCGAATCCCCGCACCGCCGGGGCCACCGTGAGCGCGGCGAAGAAGCCGTACACCACGGTCGGGATACCGGCAAGCACCTCGATCACCGGTTTGGCGATCGAGCGCAGGTGCGGGGTGGCGTACTCCGAGAGGTAGATGGCCGACATCAGCCCGATCGGCACGGCGACCACCAGGGCGATGAAGGAAATCAGCAGGGTGCCAACCAGCAGCGGGATGGCGCCGAAGGCACCGGTCGCACCGACCTGGTCGGCGCGGAGGGCGGTCTGCGGACTCCATTCGAGCCCGAAAAGGAAATCGCTGAAGGGGACCTTCTGGAAAAAGCGCAGCGACTCGAACAATACCGACATCACGATGCCGATGGTGGTGAGTATGGCCACGCTGGCGCTAATGATCAGCAGGCTTTGGATGATCCACTCGACCCGGTTGCGCGCACGCATCCTGGGCGCGATCGAACGCCAAGCCAGGATGGCTGCGGCGACGGAGAGGGCCAGGATGACCACGGCCTTGGCCAGGTCGGCGGTGGACTGCAGCGACTGCAGGTGCGCGGCGGCGGCACGGATATTGGCATCCGGCTCCTGCGACACGATGTCACCACTCGCGAGGTTGCGCACGTCGTTGATGATCAGGCCGAGTTCCGCCTTGGAGAGGGCCTGCATCTCCTGCGGCAGAGCCGATATAACCAGTTGCGTGAGGACCGATTCCTGGAACAGGCCCCACAACAGCAGAACCAGCAGGGACGGCAGGGCCGCCCACAACATGACATAAAAACCGTAATAGCTCGGCAGTGAATGCAGCTCGCGGATCGCCTTGGGGCCACCCGCGGTATGCAATGCGCGCCTTTTACCGACCTGGTATACAAAGGCCATGAAGGCCAGCAGCACTATGACTATCATGTAGGTTTGCATCGAATCACCGCCTAGTCAGAGACACTGAAAGTGGCGACCCGGGCCAGGCACCCGGGTCGCCACTGCTCTACTCAGGTAACGCGAACCGCTATTACTTGAGTTGCACCATCGGGATCAGGTTCTTGGCCGCGGAGGCGAACTCGGCCCGCTCTGTAGCCGGCATCGGGATCAGCCCCTTGTCGGACAGGTAACCCTCTTCACCCCAAGCGGTCTCGGAGGTGAACTCCGCGAGGTAGCCATCGATGCCCGGAACCTTGCCCACATGTGCCTTCTTCACATAGAAGAACAGCGCGCGCGAGACCGGATACTTGCCATCAGAGATGTTCTCGAAGGTCGGTTCCTGACCGTCGATCAGCGAGCCGTGCACCTTGTCACTGTTCTGGTCAAGGAAGGAGTAGCCGAAGATACCCAACGCGACCGGGTTGGCCTCGAGCTTGTTGACGATCAGGTTGTCGTTCTCACCCGCCTCGATGAAGGCGCCGTCTTCACGCATGGCGTGAGCGACCGCTTTGAACACCTTCTTGCCCTTCTTGTTGAAGGCGCTCTCGGGGATACCCAGCTTGGCCATCAGGTCCTTGATCTCGGCCGCATCCTTGGAACCACGCAGCTTCTTCATGTCGGCGAAGGTCTTGGCGCCGCCTTCCATCGCCAGTTCGACGAAGGCGTCACGGGTACCGGAGGTCGGGGGCGGACCCAGTACCTCGATCTTTTCTGCCGGCAGAGACGGGTTGATTTCCTTCCAGGTCTTGTAGGGGTTGTCGATCAGCTTGCCGTCCGGACCCGGGACCTGCTTGGCGAGGGCCAGGAAGACATCACGCAGGCTGAGCTCGAAGGTAGGCGCCTTTTTGGAGTTGGCCATGACGATGCCGTCGTAACCCACCTTGATTTCGATGATTTCGCTGATGCCGTTGGCCGCGCACTTCTCCTGCTCGGACTTCTTGATCCGGCGCGAGGCGTTGGTGATGTCCGGGTGTTGGACACCGATGCCGGCACAGAACAGCTTGAGACCGCCACCGGAGCCGGTGGACTCGACCTTTGGGGTCTTGAACGCGGTCTTGCGACCGAATTGCTCGGCCACCACGGTGGCAAAAGGATACACCGTGGAGGAACCCACGATGCTGACGTAGTCACGGCTGGCCGAGTGGGCCGCACCGGAGATCATGACGGCAGACAGGGCTGCCAGGGTCAGCGTTTTCTTCAACACAATCGTCTCTCCCATTCAGGAATTTGAAAAGCTCATCTCCGGGTGATGTGCTCTATGCCCTCACCCGACCGTTCGCTATTGTGAGAGGCGATTGTGAAACTTCTGTTACATTCCGTTACACGCTAATGTACTGATATCTCGCCAGCGAATTTTCCATTGGCAAAACAGTTGCTTAAATGATTCCGCGAGGAATCGGAGTCGATTACCGACCGTGTTCCCGCAACTGCCTGGCAACGCCGAACCCCTTTTTCGGCAGCGCAGAACAAAAACGGGTTGGCCCCCGTAAAAAACCGCCCTCAACGCCGCGGCGGCGACGCCGTCAGCGCATCCAGATGAACAAGCAGGGGTCCGAGCACAGGCTCGAGCTTGCGCCGCATCAGGCTGCCGATGGCGGTCGTCCCCTTGAATACCGGGCGCACCACCCCGTAACCCATACCGGAGAGAACCCGGACCCCTCTCGCAAGGTCGAGGAATGCCGGATCGATACCGGAAACGGCCTGCAAGGCGGCATTTTCGCTGACCCAGGACTGCGCCTCCCCCTCCAGCTCCTCCAGGGTCGCATCCGCAGGATGCTCGCGAACCGTCGAGAAGTACCCGGCCATGTGGTCGAGGGTGATATTCACGACATCCTGGTTGGAAGGCTTCCTGAAGATCCGATAGACGGTGTGCAGCCACGCCTGACCTTCGCCCGAGAGTATCCGCAGCAGAATCGACGCGACGGCGTTTCCCTCCCCGGCCAGGCCCTGCAAGGCGTCCCGATGCGCCACCCAGAGGGGGTGGGGCTCTTGCTCCTCGGGTAGTGCGTCCGGCAGTGTTGCAATAAAACCAACATAGTAGGGCGCCTTGCGGGATGCCTTGCGCCACAGGTCCTGCCGCTGTTCGTCCGAGAGGAGTCCCGGCTCGAGGACCAGGCGTACCGTTTCGATCTGCTTTTCCGCCTCGCTTTCGAACGGCAGATATTCCACCAGGTAGGCGGCGAGTACCGGACCCATTTGGCCGGCGCGCACCGCCGGCTTGCGCAGCATCTGGCGCGCATTCTCGGCATCTTCCATGGCCCACCAGGCGCGCCGCGCCAGCTCGTCGGTAAGGCCCGGCGCGCATACCGCCGCGACCACCGCCTCCGGCTCTCCCAGCGTCAGCAGCTGTTCGAGACTGTCGTCTTTCATCTGGCCCATGCGGGTCCAGCGTTGCAGGTACACCGGGTAGCCGCCTGGCGACCCCAGCACGTGCCCGGAGATCAGCTCCTTGACGCGCTTGATGTACTGCTCATCGCGGCAATTCGGCTTGAGTTCGACCCTCGCCTCGCCACTGTCCGTCAGGCCGGACACCGTCATGTTCGATTCGTTGATGCGGATCGCCAGCGGCTTGTTGGCGAGCAGGACGTTCAGACGCAGGGCGTCTTCCGGAGACAATTCCATGCAAAAGGGACCGCGGGATGGCCCGGATCAGTCTGCGGGGGGGGTGTAGTTCGCGTCGTCCGGGTTGACGAAGATGAACTGGGATTCTCCATCGTCCAGACTTGCGAAATCGAGGGTGGTGTTGTCCAGCAGCGGTACAAACTCGGGCGCCATGACAATCTTCACACCCTCGCAACTCATCTCGATATCGTCCTCACTGACCTCGTCGAATCCCATGCGGTAGTCGAACGTGCCGTCAGCATGTTTCTGCGCGGCCAGGCGAAGGGCCATGCCTTCCGTACCACCCTGTTGTGCCGCGCTCCTCACCTGCTCCGCCGCGGATGGGGTCACCTTAAACATGCTCTTGCACCTCTCATATTATTGCCCCTGGGGCGCACTGTTCTGCCTCACGAAACGAACGAATCTGGCCGCCCAGTGATTCCGGTCTGTATCACGTAAATGCGCGTAACTGGCCAGAAGATTGCGATACCGGATGCCGTCGTGCTGTCCGTCGATGCCGAAACCCCGCTTCACGCGGTAGGCGAATTCCAGATCCGGAGACAGGTTTTCCAGGGCAGAGTAATGGAACTCGTGGGCCGCGATCTCGTGGCCGGCCGGCCAGGGATGATGCCCTGTCTCTTCCAGGCGAACGTAGCCTCTCCCCTGGGGCCGCTCGTGCATCTTCACATCGGCAGCGACGACGCCGAGCATTCTACCCTGCTTTCCTTTCCAGGTCAGGCGCCGACAGAGGTACATCAACCCTCCGCACTCTGCGTAAACCGGGCGGTCGTCCTGAATAAACTGGCGCACACTGTCAGCCATGCTTCGATTAGCCACCAAATCGTGGATGTGTGTTTCCGGGAACCCGCCGCCGAGAAACAGCCCATCCGCAGGCGGCAGCGCAGCGTCCTTCAAGGGACTGAAAGCAATCAGTTCGGCGCCGGCACGTCGCAACGCCTCGAGGTCGCTGTTGTAGTAAAAACCGAAGGCCGCGTCACGCGCATAGGCAATGCGCACCCGTGCTCCCTTGTCGTTCGGGTCGGGCGCGACTGGCGCGGACGCCGGCTTTGCTGCGGTTCGTGCAATCTGGAGTAGCGCATCCAGATCGACCTGCTGCGAAACGGCCTCGGCCATGCGCATGATCTGCGAGCCACTGCGTGCAACCTCATTGCTCGGGACCAGGCCCAGATGGCGTTCCGAAATATGCATCTCCGCGCTGCGCTGGACCGCCCCGAGGACCGGCACCTGCGTGTAATGCTCGATGACCGCGCGCAGTTTGCTCTCGTGACGCGATCCGCCAACCTGATTGAGGATCACCCCCGCGATACGGATGTCCGGATCGAAGGCCTGGTAACCGAGTATCAGCGGCGCCACGCCACGCGTCATGCCCTGGGTGTCGAGGACCAGCACCACCGGACTGCCGAGCTGCCGCGCGAGCGCGGCGTTGCTGTTGGCCCCCTCGATGTCGAGTCCGTCGTACAGGCCCTTGTTGCCTTCGATAATGCCGAGGTCCGCGGAGGCCATGGAGGCAGCGAACAGGCGATCGATCTCGGCCGGCTCCATGGTGTAGAAATCGAGGTTATAACAGGGCCTGCCGGCCGCTTCCGACAGCCACAGCGGATCGATATAGTCCGGCCCCTTCTTGAATGGCTGCACCTGCAATCCGCGCTCACGAAAGGCGGCGCACAGCGCCAGCGTGAGCGAGGTCTTGCCAGAGGATTTATGTGCCGCCGAGATATAGAAATGAGCCATAGGATGTCAGACAGTCAAAAGGCGGCCAGAGGCCGCCTTCGTTCGTCGGGTCCGGATTGACGGCAACCCCCTCAACCGTGATGAGGATCCACCACCTCATCAGCCAGCGATGCCGGCAGGAATTTGAGCATCCGAACCGCCACCAGGGTCACGCCCAGGGCCAGTGCGACACCGCCAATACCCAGAAGGAACTCCGGAAGCGATGGCGAATAATACAGCGCGGCGCCACCGATTCCATCCTGGAAGCCCGACTCCAGAATGATCTTGTCGGGGAAGATGGGCATCGGGAACGCCTGTCCGCCAATGACGATCACGTACATCGCCGCCAAGCCGCCCAGGATGACCAGCAGGCTGGCCGCGATGATGCCGCCGCGTGAATTCCCCAGTGCCGGATGGAAGAGAATAGCCATCGGCACCAGCATTCCGAGCAGCACCCAACCGACCCAGAACAGGGTGGTGTAGATCCCGCCATTAAGGAGGATGAATGCCTCGTACTCGTGGTTTTCGGTACCGTAGAGATTGGTCAGGTGATAAACCAGCACGAAATAGAAGATCGCCGAGACGAAGATGCCCAACAAGGATTTCAGCCGCCCGAGAAGCTTGTCACCCAGCGCCCGACCCTCGGCGTCGAAGGTGAACATCAGCACCAGCAGGTAGATCGCAAGACCGTAGGCGAAAGACATGATGATGAACATCGGCGCCAGCATTGCCGCGTCGTAGCCCGGTCTCGCCACGATGAAGCCGAAGATCGAGCCAGTACCGGTGGTCAGGATCAAACGCCAGACGAAGGCCAGCAAGCCGACGCCTTTGTAAAAACGTTGCGCCTTCCGCTCCATCATGGTGAACAGGTAGGCGGCCACGATCACCAGAAAGCCGACGTAGAGGTAAATGTTCCAGGCGAAGATGGATTTGAAGTTATACGTGGTCATGGCCACGATCAGGCGGGAAGGCTGGCCGAGGTCCAGCACCAGGATCAGCAGGCCACTGAGCAGCAGCGTCATCGCCAGCAGGCCCGACAGGCGCCCGAGCGACTTGTATATGTGTTTCCCGAAAACCGAGCCCAGCGCGGCGACGTTGAGCGCCCCGGAGGCCGCTACGATCAGGAATATCGCAAACACGTGCGGTACGCCCCAAACGACCTCGTTGTTCATCCCTGTCACCCAGTGACCCTCGTGCTCCATGTGCAGCACGGCGAAGCCAGCGACAGCGAGAATCACAGTCAGGACCGCGAGAAGCCCCCAGTAGCGCGGACTCTCGATACCCCATTCGCGGTAGTAGATCTTTTTCATAGTGACAAAGGTATCCGGGTACAGATCAGATGCCGCGGTAGCGGACACCGGTATTCAGCTTCAGGTCAGCCCGCAACTGCGTATGGTTGCGTTCCTGCAACGCCTTTGTGATATCGCTGTTCGGATCATTAAGATCCCCAAACAGAATGGCACCGTGCTCACAGGCATCTGCGCAGGCCGTCCCGGCAACGCCGTAATCCCGACGGTGCACACACAGGGTGCAGCTCTCCACGCAGCCCTTGCCTCGCGGCACAGCACTGAGCTTGACCTTGATGTTCTCGTGAATGAACGAGCGGGCCTTGTAGGGGCAGGCCATCATGCAGTAGCGGCAACCGATGCAGGTGTGCCGATCGACCATCACGATCCCGTCCGCGCGGCGGAAGGAAGCGCCGGTCGGACAGACATCCACGCAGGGGGGATGTTCGCAATGCTGGCACATCAGGGGAAGGGAACTCACGTGGCCGGAGAGGCGGTCCTTGACCTTGACCGTACGGATCCAACGCGGCTTCTGCCGCGCCCAATCCTCGTCCGTGGCCCCGTCCGGCTTCCCGAGCAGATCGAGGCCGTTCTCCTTATCACATGCCGAGACGCAATCCGAACACCCATCGGCACACTTGGTGGTGTCGATCAGCAGTCCGTAACGGACCGCATCCGTGACAGGTTCAGCGCGTGGCTCGGCGTGCGCGATACTGTGAAGCAAGACCCCAGGCGCAACCACGGAAGCTGCCGCCGCCTTGCCGGCCACGGAAACGAACTCGCGCCGGTTCTGATCGATCTTCTCGCTCATGATCACTTCCCCGCTTTCAGCGGCACGTTGGTGTGACAGCTGAAACAATCAAGCTGCACGCCGGAATACTCGTGGCAGCCGGCGCAGAACTGCTGCTCCCCGGTGACGGGATTGGCACCGTCCACAGGAAGGAATGTGCCATGCACGTCCTTCGCCACGTGACAGTTCACGCACCCTGCAAGGCTGTTATCCGTCTTGCGGATGCCCTGGTGCACGGTGATGTGCCGCTGATGTTCGATCAACTCGAAGTGCGCACGCCGCATGAAGTCGGTGGGTGCAACACAGGCATCCAGATCCGCCGCCTTGCTTCCCTCGATGACCGCATTATTGCGCTGACTCTCCGCGAACGTCACGGCGCTAAACAATAGTGCCGCAAGCAGGAGGAGACGGGTGACTGTTCTAACCATCTTTTGCGTTCTTTACTAGCTGAGCTTGATCTAGCCGAAGGGCCAGGCCCAAAAGGGCCTGGCCTGTCGACATCCTTACTCGCCCAGGCCCATCTTGATATAGCCAGTCGGGCAGACGTCGGCGCAGATGTGGCAGCCGATGCAGCGATCGTAGTCGGTGTCGACGTAACGACCGGTGGTCGCCTCGGTCTTCTTGACGCGGAAAACAGCATCCTGCGGGCAGAAGATGACGCAGTTGTCGCACTCGAAGCAGAGGCCGCAACTCATGCAACGATTTGCCTCTTCGACTGCCTGCTCCTGGTCGAGACCCATCATGCGCTCGTGGAAGTGACCCAGGACCTCGTCGGAACTCGGCACATCCTCGCCACGCAGAACGCGCGGGGTGTACTCGAAGTGACCCAGGAACAGCTCGTCCGAACCACAGATCTCGGCGAAGGAGCGGTCCTCGTAGTTGTGCACTGCGAAGTTGGCGGAGGCGGTCCCGCGCTGATCACCCGCTGCATCGAAGTGCTGCGGCGTGAGACCGGCCTCTTCGAGCTTTTTCTCCAGGTCGAAGTGGTGCACGTCCACCTTGGGGCGCTTCTTGTGTTCTTCGTGCTTGAGGTACTCGTCGATGGTATCGGCAGCGATAGCCGCCTGGCCGATCGCGGTGGTCAGCAGGTGCGGACGAATGATGTCGCCAGCCACAAAATGACCTTCCTTGCCCGGGACCTGGTAGAAGTTGTCCGAGTCGATCAGCCCGCGGCCGTTGTCCATGGACTCCAGGCCAGAGAGGTCTCCGCCCTGGCCGATTGCTGCAACAATCAGGTCGGCTTCGATCACCTGCTCGGTGCCTTCAACCGGCACCGGACGACCGCCGTCCATGGTGCACTTGGCAATCTTCAGACCGGTCGCGCGGCCATCGGCGCCTTTCACGATCTCTACAGGCATCACTTCATCGAGAATGGTCACACCTTCCTCCAGGGCATCCTTCACCTCATGCTCTGCGGCGGTCATGTTCTCGATCGGGAACAGCGAGGTCAGGGTGACTACCGAAGGCGTCGCGCTTATACCGTCTGCGTGAGTCATGTTGTCGTCAAGGCAGATTGCTTCCGGTTGCTCGCCGGTGTCGGCGTAACCGATGCGGCGAGAAACGGAAACGACGTCGATGGAGGTATCACCACCACCCACACACACCACCTTGCTCGCAGTGACCTTCATCCGCCCTTCGTTGAAGGCCTTCAGGAACTGCACACCGGATACGCAGTTAGGGGTCTCGTCCCAGCCTTCCACCGGAAGACCGCGGCCGATCCAGCAACCGACAGTCCACAGGACCGCATCATGGCCAGCCTCGATGTCCGCCACGGAAACATCGGTGCCGACTTTGGTATTAAGCTTGACCTCGACGTCACCCATATCGGTGATGCGACGAATCTCGGCAGCGAGCTTGTCGCGCGGAATACGATAGTTCGGGATGCCGAAACGCATCATGCCGCCGAGGTCGCTCAGCGCCTCGTAGATAGTGACTGCATGGCCCTTGCGGCGCAGCTGGAAAGCCGCAGCCATTCCTGCCGGGCCACCGCCGATAACCGCGACCTTCTTTCCGGTGCTCTCGCCAGCTGCAAATGCGTAGCCGTTCTCCAGCGCGTTGTCGCCGATCCACTGCTCGACCGCATTGATGCCGACGAAATCCTCGACGTCATTGCGGTTGCAGCCATCCTGGCAGGGCGCCGGGCAGACACGACCCATCATCGACGGGAAGGGATTCGCGTCGGTGGAACGACGGAAGGCGTACTCACCCATCTCCACGCCTTCAGCCGGCTTCTCCTGACCGCGCACGATGGCCAGCCAGCCGCGGATATCTTCGCCGGAAGGGCAGGAACCCTGGCAAGGCGGCGTCTTGTGAATGTAAGTCGGGCACTTGTAGGACTCGTCGCCGACGAATATCTGGTCAGCCCAGGACCCCCAATCGTGGTCACCGTCCTCGAATCGACGCCAAGTGAGTTTGTCAGTCATTTTGTCGCTCGGAGTAGCCATCTTTTTAACGCTCCTTACCTAATGTGCATCTGGATCCGTATGGATCTTTACTCTATTCAATGAGCCGAACACGCCCCTCAGGCCGCGTCGTCCTCTTTCGATTCATCTTCCTCGGTCTGCTGACCGGTCAGAATCACGGCGTTGGAAACCAACTGGTGAACGCTGACGATCATGTCCATGCCGAGACCGTAATACGGCAGGACCTTGGTGAACTGCGCCTTGCAGATCGCGCAGATCGCCGCCATGTTGGTCACGCCATGTTCCTCGATCACGTTGCGCAGCGCTTCCATTCGGGGTTTTGCGCCCTTGACCCGGATTTCCATGAGGTCATCGGTCAGCAGGCCACCCCCACCACCGCAACAGAACGTCTTCTCGTGGGTGGTGTCGGGATCCATGTCCACGAAGTTGTTACAAACGGCCTTAATCACATTGCGCGGAATGGTGAACTGCCCACCCGGCTCGTCACCCATGCGGCTCGCGCGCGCGACGTTGCAGGAATCGTGGAAGGTCACGACCATGTCGTCGTTCAGCGATTTGTCGATGTTCAGCGTGCCCTTCTGAATCTCACCCCAGGTGAATTCCAGAATGTGCTGCGGCATCGGGTAATTCTTGTCCAGGAAGTCCCAGGGTCCAGCCAGCGTGTTCAGGAAACTGTAGGCCACGCGCCAGGCATGCCCGCACTCGCCGAAGATGATGCGCTTGACGCCAAGTTCCAGCGCCGCCTCGCGGATGCGCATCGAAATCTTGCGCATGTTCTCGTAGGAGCCGATAAACATGCCGAAGTTCGCTGCTTCGGAGGCCGTGGTACTGAGCGTCCAGTCAATCCCGGCTTCGTGAAACACCTTGCCGTAGCCGATCAGGCCGTCCACGTGCGGCTCGGCGAAGAAGTCAGCGGACGGCGTGACCAGCAGGACGTCTGCCCCTTTCTTGTCGAGCGGGTACTTGACTTCGACCCCGGTTTCGTCGAACACGTCTTCCTCGAGACCCTCGAGGGTATCCTCGAGCGCCGGCCCCGGAAGACCCAGGTTGTTACCGATCTTGTAAACCTTACCGATGATCTCGTTGCAGTACTTCTGCCCAAGACCGATACGGTCCATGATCTCGCGCGCAGCCATCGAAATTTCTGCGGTATCGATCCCGTAAGGACAGAAGACCGAGCAACGGCGACACTGCGAGCACTGGTGGAAATAGCTGTACCAGTCGTCCAGGACTTCCTTGTTCAGATCGGTTGCGCCCACCAGCTTCGGGAAATACTTCCCGGCAAAAGTGAAGTAGCGACGGTAGACCTTACGCAACAGGTCCTGGCGCGCGACAGGCATGTTCTTGGGGTCGGAAGTGCCAAGATAGTAGTGACACTTGTCGGTACAGGCACCGCACTTCACGCAGGAATCCAGGAACACCTGCAGTGAGCGGTACTTCCCAAGGAGTTCCCCCATGTGTTCGATGGCTTTTTCCTGCCAGCCATCCACCAACTCGCCGGGGAAGCCCAACGCATCCTGCATTTCGGGCTTGGCCACGAAGGATTTCAGGCCGGCCGTCGCGCCGGGCTGAACCGGCGGAATCTCGGGGTATTCCTTCAGTTCCGGAATTTCAAAATCTGCTTTTGCCATGTCAGCTAACCTTGTCCCGGATTATTGTTCCAGCTTGCGCGCCCAATCGGCGATATGTCGTTGCTCGCGCGGGTTGTCCACCTGGTTACGCGTCGGGCTGAAGAAGACGCCCGGTGCGTGCAGCAACTTGCTGATCGGAAAGACGATCATGAGCACGACGACCAAGCCGAGGTGAGCCACCATCAATGGGTCGGTAGGCACGTTCGGCATGGTGTCGAAATTGAACGTCATCAGGTGCCGGAAGAACGACTTGACCGCGACCACGTCGGTGTGGGTCACGAAGGTCGTGAGTGCACCAGTCGCTCCAATCCCGATAAGCAGGAAGAGCATGAGGAAATCAGAGGGGGCGGAAATGTAGCGCACCCGGTCGACGAACAGCCGGCGCGCCAATAGGCCGAGCAATCCGATGATCATCGCAAAAGCGAGGTACTTGAACAGCGGGCTGACCCACACCACCGGAGCCCAGACCGGTTCCTGAAAGTACCGCAAGTGACGGAACAACACGGCAAACAGCCCCAGATGGAACAGCCAGCCGAACAGCCAGGTCCACTTGGTCGATTTGAAAAGGCTTTCGAAAAACACCACTTCCCGGAACATGCGCATCACTACGCCGCCGGTCGAGGTGGGCGCTGGGGTCGTGGGGATCTTCAGCGGCGCAGGCGTCTTCCAATACAAACGAATACGACGTGCCAACCCCACCACCAAAAGCACTGTGGCAGCGTAGTAAAGAGCGGCAAATGTGACCGTCAGAAACGACATGTTTCCGAAAACCTCTTGATTCGGTTTATCAACCCGGGGAGCTTTTCGCTCCCCGGAATTACCAACGGCGCTTAGACGCAGCCAGTCGGCTTCGGCAGACCGGCGTAACGGCATGCCTGCTTACCCGGGCCATAAGGGAACAGGCCATAAAGGTACTTGGAGTTACCCTTGTCCTTGCCCAGCTTTTTACCCACAGCCTTGGTCAGCACGCGGACAGCCGGAGCGATCTGGTACTCTTCGTAGTAATCGCGCAGAAAGTTGATGATGTCCCAGTGCTCATCGCTGAGATCCAGCTCATCTTCAGCGGCCATCACAGTGGCAACGCCAGGCACCCAGTCATTGATGTTGGCCAGGTAGCCCTCTTCATCGGTTTCAAAGGTCTTACCATCTACTTCGATAGGCATTTTGCTATCTCCTGTTCAGTGTTGAAATCTTGACCGGACTCAGAGCCAGGCCTGGACTTTATCGGTGCTCTCTACCAGATCGACGAAGCCCGCGTAATCCACCAGTTCCACTCCGTCGATCAGTCGATCTTCGGAAATGCCACGTGCCTTGACGTCGGAACGCAGGGCGAAAAATTTTCGACCCGAGGCGCCTTTGACCAAGCCCTCGGCAGCGGTACCGGCCATGGCACCGTAGACCCCGTCCTCGATCAGGAGGATGGAGGCACCATCGGCAGAGAAGCGGATAGCCTGCTCCAGCGAGTTCTTTTCGAAGGGCGACTTATTAACGGTATACAGATCAGCCATGTGTCTTTCCCTCAGAAGCTGAATACAACGTCGGATTCGGCCATCAGTTCTTTGAACTTGTCCGCATCCACAGCTTCAACAATGTTGTCCACTTCCTCTTCAGTCTCCCAGTCCTCCCACTCGACCTGGATGAGGTCATCGGTGGTCAGACCGCGCGCCTCGAGGGAGGCCTGGTCAACAAACATGTGACGCACACCGTAGTCACCCAGGGTGCGGTAGGTCGGCAGGAAATTCTTCATGTCGGACTCGGAGGTATCACTACCTTTGACCAACTGAAAAACCCCATCGTCGACAAACATCAGGCTGACTTCCTGGTCGAAAGCCGCACCGATCAGAACCACCTCGAGCGACTCCCAGGCGTAAATGGTGCCGTAGGGTGCGCGCCGATTCAGATACATGAACTTCTTTATTTCAGACATCGTAGAGCTCCCCCTCAATCACCGAATACAACCAGGCGATCACTTTGGATGGCCGCCTCGATCAACTGCCCCAGACCGGAGATCCGGAACTTGGGCGCGATGTTGGTCGCGTCCTTGCCGTTGCGCTCGGCCTCACCGTCATCCACGAGGCCACGGCGCTGGGCCGCAGCCACGCAGAGGACCAGATCGAGGTCGTACTTCTCTGCCAGTTCCACCCAGCGGTTGACGATATTGCGGTCATCCTGGGGCGGAGTGGTCAGACGCGTGCCGTTCAAAACCCCGTCGTGGTAGAAAAACACGCGGAAGACCTCATGCCCCTTTTCCAGGGCCGCCTTGGTGAAGTGGTACGCGGAGTCCGTGGCCTGATGCTGGTACGGACCCTCGTTTACCTGTACTGCCAGTTTCATGCTGCAATCCTCGTCTGTACCGGCCCGCTCAGAAGCGGATGTAAGTTGAAGAGTTCAGGCTCTTACGGGAACCACGCCAGTTGTCGATGTGGTACTTGGTGAACGGCAGCTCGACCTGCTCGAAGAAGCGCGGCCAACCGATACGCTCGATCCACTCGTTGATACGCTCCCAGTCCTTGGCGCCTTCTTTATAGGCCTCCAGGATGCGCTTGACGATGGCGGTCGCTTCCGGCCAGCGCGGCGGGTTGTTCGGGATGCCAGCAGCAACCAGCTTCTGGAAGGTCGGCTTGCCGCGTGCGTTGGAGTGGTTACCACCCACCCAGATCGCCAGCTTGGTGTGCTCTGCGTCGTTGATCTGCATCGGCGGGCAAGGCGGGAAGCAGGCACCACAGCAGATGCACTTCTTCTCGTCGACTTCCAGGGAAGGCTTGCCGTTGACCATGGCAGGACGAATTGCCGCAACCGGGCAACGGGCAACAACCGACGGACGCTCACACACGTTGGCAACCAGGTCGTGATTGATCTTGGGCGGCTTGGTGTGCTGCACGTTGATCGCGATATCACCCTGGCCACCGCAGTTGATCTGGCAGCAGGAGGTGGTGATATGCACACGGTTCGGCATGTTGGCCTGACGGAACTCGTCGATCAGCTCATCCATCATCGACTTCACGACGCCGGAAGCATCGGTGCCGGGGATGTCGCAGTGCAGCCAGCCCTGGGTGTGCGACAGCGTGGTCACGGAGTTCTGGGTTCCGCCGACGATGAAGCCTGCTTCTTCCAGCTTGGCGATCAGCGGCTCGACACGGGACTCTTCGGTGACGAAGAATTCCGGGTTGGAACGGATGGTGAAACGGATGTAACCGTCGGAGTAGTTGTCCGCGATGTCGCACAGGGTGCGCAGCGTGTACAGGTCCAGGATACGCTGGGTACCGGCCTTGATGGTCCAAAGCTTGTCGCCATTCTTGGCCACGTGCAGGAGCACACCGGGACGGGGATGCTCGTGGTAAGCCCACATGCCGAAGTTACGACGCATGCTCGGGTGCATGTATTGGAACGGATCAGGACAACCGGTCTCGATCGGCTCGCGCATTTCTTTAGCCATTACTACCTCCAGAAATCAGGTAAGCGTGCCCCTTTGCGGCGCGGGCCTGAGGCCCGCGCCCGGGGGAAAACATCAAAACGTTTGGATTAAGCTCTTAAGAAGCTTCAGCCTGGCGGTCAAACCACTTGACTGCCTCGTCATCCCAACCATCCATGCGGACGTAGGAACATTCGCGAGGATTGCTGACCATGTTCGGATCAACTTCGACGTCGATACCTTCGAGGAAGTTGACCAGACCGATACGCTCGATCATCTCACCGCAACGCTCGTGCTCAAGCGCGTTCTCGGCCCAGAAATCGATGATCTCTTCAGCCAGCTCGACCATGGACTCCCAGTCCTCTTCGCTCTCCAGCTTCTTGAACGGAACGACCACGGTACCCATCAGGTCACCGATCTTGAGGGTACGCTTACCACCGATCAGGATGGTCACACCCTTGTCGTCACCGACGCCCAGCGCCTTCGGCATGACGTTCAGGCAGTGCATGCAGCGCACGCAGTCCCTGTTGTTCACGGCCAGGGTGTCGTCATCGTTCAACGACAGCGCGTTGGTCGGGCAACGGGTAATCACGTTGTCGATGATGTACTGGCGACCCTTCTTGGCTACGTAGCCCTTGATCTCTTCCTGGTTGACTTTCATGTCGTCGCGCCAGGTACCGATCACAGCGAAGTCAGCACGCTCGATGGCGTTCTGGCAGTCATTGGGGCAGCCGGAAACCTTGAACTTGAACTTGTACGGCAGGGCCGGACGGTGCACGTCGTCGGTGAAGTTGTTCACCAGCAGACGATGCCCCTTCTGCTCGTTGGTACAGGACATCTCACAACGGGCCGCACCGACACAGGACATGGCGGTACGTACGCAGGGACCCGCGCCGCCGAGGTCCCAACCGTAGTCGTTGATCTCGTCGAAGAAGTGCTGGGTACCATCAGTGCTGGTGCCGATGAACATGATGTTGCCGGTCTGGCCGTGGAAGGTGACCAGGCCCGAGCCGTGCTTTTCCCAGCTGTCAGCCAGCTGACGCAGCATGGCGGTGGAGTAGTGGTTGCCTGCCGGCGGCTGGACACGCAGGGTGTGGAATTCCCTGGACTCCGGGAAGGCGTTACCAACTTCGGAGAAACGCGGGATGATGCCACCGCCGTAGCCATAGACGGAGACAGTACCGCCTTTCCAGTAACCTTTGCGGGTCTCGTAGGAGTGCTCGAGCTGGCCCAGCAGGGAAGCGGTCATCTCGTTGATGCGCTGATCCGGGTGCTGGTCACGCAGACGCTTGATGCCGGTAATGAAGCTCGGCCACGGACCTTCCTCGAGTTGGTCCAGCATAGGTGTGGGGTACTTATCGATCGCCATGTCGCTATCTCTCCTGACTAATCGGTTAATTACTTTAAAACCATCCACACGGTCCGGCTCTGCGGCTGCGTGGACTTTTCGAAAACCTGAATAAATCCGTGACGGCACCCACATGGGGCCCCATCAATGCACGCTAATATAACCGAGCGAAAGGGGAGACATAACTCTACCTTGGGGAGAGTCATATCACCCCGCGGACTATCCCTAATGGGATATACGCGCCCAATTCACCGACACCTAACAGCCTAAGCAAATGAAAAATCAGGTGAAACTTGATTTTTAGAATATCAGACTATAGATATAAGGCGAAATGCGGCGGGCATGGTAGGCATTCATGTGCCGGGCCGTCAATATCAAAAAAGGACGCAATTGACTCAGGACAATTCAAATGACGGCTTCGGGAAACCCATTCGATCTCGACAACGAAGCGGCCTACCGGGCCTGGCGGGAGCGCAAGCTCAGCCAGAAGGCGGAGCCCCCGGTGGTGGCGATCCAGTCGTCCGAAGGCGCCTCCGAAGCGGAGGCGCGCGCGCTCGCGGACTCCTGCAATGCCCGAAACTTCGTCCTTTTCCGTTTTCGCAACCCGCCTGCGGATCCCCAGCCGGCCCTGCAGGCACTCGCGTCCAGGTTCGGACTACGCGACATCGACGCCAACCTCTGCGCCGAGGACAGCGGCCTGACCGAAATCACGGTCAAGGAAACCGCAACGGATAACCGCTACATCCCCTATACCGACAAACCGATTGGCTGGCACACGGACGGCTACTACAACCCCATGAACCAGCAGATCCAGGGGATGCTGCTGTACTGCAAGCAGCCCGCGATGCAAGGCGGGATCAACGGCCTGCTGGATCACGACATCGCCTACATCCGGCTACGGGATCAAAACCCCGACTGGATCAGGGCATTAATGGACCACGAAGCTTTTACCATTCCGGCCAACTTCGAAGGGGGAAAGGAGATTCGCCCGGCCACCATCGGACCGGTCTTCACGTTCCCGAATGAAGGCACCCGGCTGCACATGCGTTATTCCGCCCGGCAACGCAATGTCCAGTGGAAAGACGACCCACTGGTGCTGGCAGCGGCGGCGGCGCTGCGGGACATCCTCGACGAGGACCCTTTTGCCCTCGAACTCAAGCTGCAGGCGGGAGAAGGGATACTCAGCAACAATATCCTGCATCGGCGCAGCGGATTCACAGATTCACCGGATCCGGCCCTGAAGCGCGTCTACTACCGGGCGCGTTACCATGACCCGGTCATCTACTGAGGAGATTGAAACATGTTGTATCTCAGCCAGGTGCTCATCGCCAACCAGGACATGAAGAGCTTCGACGACCTCAAGGTCGTCATCAAGGAATTCGCCCGGCGCGGGGAGATGCACCTCCGATTCGACGTAAAGCCCCAGTTTCCGGATACGCCGAACGACTGGGAAGATCAGCTGGAGGTTACCTTCAGCAGCCGCTATTGAGGTAAGAATAAAGTGGATTACCTGGACCCAAATCATCTCGAGGACACCGGCGCTGACTCGCTGCGCAAGGACCTGGGCCAGCAGGCGGAGCTCGAAGGCCGCCTGGTGGAGCTACGCCAGCAGCTGGACCGTCTGCCTGAGGACGCCAACCCGTCCGAGAGGGCTCAACTGCAACTCGAGATGGCGCGCGCGCTGCAGATCCTCGAGCGCGGCGGGGAAGCCTGGCCGCTGGTCATGACGGCCTTCGGCATCTTTGCCGAGCTGCGCGACTGGGAAAATGCCGCCGACGCCTGCGACATCGCTTACCAGTGCGACCAGCCCGACTCCCTGGTGGCCTTGGGGCACGGCGTCTGGATCGGGGTGACCTTCCCGATCGATCCGGAGATCAGCGTGCACCTGCTCAGCCACGTGGTCAGCGACACCCCGGACGAGTCGGATGGCGCCGCCGTGGCCGCCGCCACCGCCTGTTTCGTCGCGGACGTGCGCGCCGAGGAAGGCCCCGAGAAGGAACGCCTGGTGTTCTTCTCGCAACAACTGCTCGGCAGTGTCGCCCGTCGCCACAGCGACGTGGAAACCCAGGAGCAGTTCGATTTCTGGATCGAGAAGCTCGAACTCAACGACCCGGACAAGTTCCTGGTGCGATTGCGCAACGTGGTGGACGTACTGGTACAAGACCAGTGGTGGTTCGATCGCGATGCGATCCAGGCGCAACTGCCGGAATGATTCGAAGTAAATCAACCGCGAAGGACGCAAACAACGCCAAGAACTGAAGGCGTTAACTTCGCGGCCTTTGCGCCCTTGGCGGTCCAATTTCAATTTTGGTGAAAACTATGTTTTGGGAAGACGACAACAAATCGCAGGAACTCAAGGTCCCGGACGATGTGATCGACCTCGTCTTCAGCATCGACTGCCGCCGGCTGGAAGTGGATCACGCACACGCTCTCGGGGATGCGCTCAAGGACGCGGCCCCAGTGCTGGCCGAAGATCAGCGCTGCGCGGTGCACAGCATCCATCTGGCCGGCTCGCAGAACGGCTGGGAGCGACCGGATCCCAAACTCGGCCAGAAACTCATCCCCTCGCGCCGCACCAAACTCACCATCCGCGTGCCGCTCGAGCTGCGCGAACAGGTCGAAAACACCCTGGATGGCCTGACCCTGGATATTCACGGCGATCCTCTCACCATCGGCAAGGCCAAACCCAAGAACCTGTCCAAGCAGGGCACCATCTTCGCGCGCCACGTCGTGCTCGAACCGGGCGAAGAGGCGGACGAAAACCAGTTTCTGATGCGCATCGCGAAGGAAATGAGCGCGCGTGGCATACGGATCAAAAAGGCCCTGTGTGGCATCACCCAGGAAGTCCAGACACCCGAGGGACCGATCCAGACGCGCAGCATCATGCTGGCCGACCTCAGTCCCGAGGACGCCGTCAGCCTGCAGCAACAGGGGATCGGAGAACATGGCCTGTTCGGATGCGGCATCTTTATCCCGCATAAGGGGATCGACGCGGTCAAGAAAGTCGAAGATGAATAATTCGTAATACTCGAATATAATGCTGCGCGCTGCGCCCGGCGCAAAAAATCATCTGGATTCCGGGATTCGCCCGGCCATGGACGAGTGTTCGCCCCAACCGGCCAAGAATTCCGTTGGAAAAACCTTGAAAGAGGAGCACAACACAATGGCATCTATCGAAGTCAACGGTAACAGCATCGAACTCGACGACAACGGCAATCTGGTCGACCCGAACGCCTGGAATGAAGACGTGGCGCGCGCCCTCGCAGCGGCCGACGACACCATGGACGAACTGACTCAGGAACACTTCGACGTAATCAAATGGCTGCGCGAGCAGTACTTCGAAGAGAACGAGCAGCCGATGGAGCGGGTGATCAACAAGGGCATGAGCAAGGTCTGGGGCAGGAAGCTGAGCAGCAAGGACCTGTACAGGCTGTTCCCGGGTGCGCCCTCCAAGCAGGGCAACCGCATCGCCGGCCTGCCCTACGTGGCGCGTAAAGGCGGTTACTGATCCGCTGCCTTACACGGGCCAAAAACCCCGCACCATCGGTGCGGGGTTTTTTGTTTTCTGACCCTCGCCTTGTTGCTCAGGAGAGCATCGCTGCGTGCCGGACGAAGGCGATCACCTCGTCCAGTCCCTCCCCTGACTTCAGATTGGTGAAAACGTAGGGTCGGTTCCCTCGCATCCGCCGGGTATCGGCCTCCATGACCTCCAGCGAGGCACCCACGTAAGGCGCCAGATCGATCTTGTTGATCACCAGCAGATCAGAACGGGTGATACCCGGCCCACCCTTGCGCGGAATCTTCTCGCCCTCGGACACATCGATCACATAGATCATGAGATCCGCCAGTTCGGGACTGAACGTCGCGGAAAGGTTGTCTCCCCCGCTTTCGATGAAAACCAGGTCGAGCTCCGGAAAGCGCTCCTGCAGATCCGCCACGGCCGCAAGGTTCATGGAGGCATCCTCGCGGATCGCGGTGTGCGGACAGCCCCCGGTTTCGACCCCGACAATCCGCTGCGCCGGCAGGGCCTCTGCACGAATCAGGATTTCCTGGTCTTCGCGCGTGTAGATGTCATTGGTTACCACCGCGATTTCGTAGTCATCGCGCATGACCTTGCACAAGGCTTCCAGCAGGGCGGTTTTACCGGAACCCACGGGGCCGCCGACACCGATTCTTGCGGGGGTATGATTTGAACTCATGGCTTCAGGACCTGAAAAGTCGGGTATATTGCGTTTCATGCAGGCTGCTGGCGAGCGCCATCGCCGGCGCGGACCCACCCAGCTCGTCGTCCTCGAGCCTCAGCCCCCGGGTCACGGCTGCCGGAATCGCCTCAGCCAGAACCAGTTCGAGCCTCTGCCCATCGGTCTGACCGAGAGGGACCAACTTGATCGCTGCCGCGACCATGTTCTCCAGCCAGCTCCAGGCGTAACCGAGACAGGCGTCCATCAGCGGGACGCCCCATCTGGATGCCGCCAGGGCGAAAGGCGCCGCCTGGCAAAGCTCGAGGCCCTCCCGCCAGCGGCGTGCCTCGACGAAATCCAAGTCGACCAGCAGACGAGTCAATGCACGCGCCCGTTGTCGCTCTTCCTGGCGCAGCTCGAAGGTCTCGCGGGAGGCGAGCAGAATATCTCCCCAATTCCTTATCGCATCACAATCGCCACACGCGCAAGCGGCATAGAGACGCGCGAGTACCGGGATGTCCAGGCCGGCAACCGAATCGTCGAGCAGCCCCAGTAGCCAGTCCCGCAGGGATTCCGGGTCGCGGACCCAGCCGGCCTCGACCGCGTACTCCAGTCCCTGGGAATAGGTAAAACCACCAATCGGCAGCGCCGGGCTGACCAGCTGCATCAGGCGTAACATCGCCAAGGGCTGTCCCGGCGGACGCGGAAGCCGTTCAATGTGCATGGATCCGACCCTGTGAATGACCGTGACCATGGGCATGGTCGCTGCCGTGCTCACCGTAGGCCCCGGGCTCCGGTTCGAAAGGGAGCTCGGCGAATTCCGGCGACAGTCCAAGACCGCGCAACATTTCGTCGAGCACGTGATCGTGCTGATAGCGGACCTCCCCCGCCAATATCTGCAGGGGGGTGTGGCGGTTACCCAGGTGATAACAGGCTCGCGCCAGGAGCAGGCCATCAGCAGCCCTCACCACCGAGACGGGCTCCGGCGCCGCCACGACCTGCACCACACTGCCGTCCTCGGCCACGAGCAGGTCGCCACCGCGCAGGATCGGGCCGCGATCGAGGAAAAGCCCGGCATCACGACCGTCATCCAGTGTAACCCTGAGGCGCGCCTTGATGCGCTGCTCCAGTGGCAGGGTAAGCGTGACAGTGGCCGCCCCCTGATCCGTACGTTCAACAATCCGCAGCATCAGTAACCTCAGAAAAGAAAATACCGCTGCGCCATCGGCAGCACCTCGGCCGGTTCACAGGTCAACAACTCCCCATCAGCACGCACCTGGTAGGTCTGCGCATCGACCTCGATCCGCGGTTGCCACGCATTCAGCACCATATCCGCCTTGCTCACACCGCGACAGTCACGCACCACCCCGGTCAGCGAACGTAAATCGAGTTGCTGCGCGACCCCTGCCGAATGGGCGGATCGCGACAGAAAGGTCATGCGGGTGGCGTGACGCGCCCCGCCCAGGGCTCCGAACATGTAGCGGTAGTGGACCGGCTGGGGCGTGGGGATGGACGCATTCGGATCCCCCATCGGGGCCGCTGCGATCATGCCGCCCTTGATGATGAGGCTCGGCTTGGTGCCGAAGAATGCCGGCTTCCATAACACCAGGTCGGCCAGCTTGCCGACCTCGACCGACCCCACCTCGTGCGCGATGCCGTGAGTGATCGCCGGGTTGATGGTGTACTTCGCCAGGTAGCGTTTCGCACGCAGGTTATCGTGCTCGGCGGGATCGCCCTCGAGGCTGCCGCGCTGCACCTTCATCTTGTGCGCGGTCTGCCAGGTACGCGTGATCACCTCGCCGACCCGCCCCATGGCCTGGGAATCGGAGGCGATCATGGAGAAGGCGCCCAGGTCGTGCAGGATGTCCTCGGCCGCGATGGTCTCGCGGCGGATGCGCGACTCGGCAAACGCGACATCCTCGGCGATTGCAGGCGAGAGATGGTGACACACCATCAGCATGTCGAGATGCTCATCCACGGTATTCACGGTATAGGGCCGCGTGGGATTGGTGGATGAGGGCAGGACATGGCTGTAACCGGCCGCCTTGATGATATCCGGGGCGTGCCCGCCACCCGCGCCCTCGGTGTGATAGGTGTGAATCGTGCGCCCCTGCATGGCCTCGAGGGTATGCTCGACAAAACCGGATTCGTTGAGGGTATCGGTGTGGATTGCCACCTGCACATCCTCGTTTTCCGCCACCGTCAGACAATTGTCGATGGCGGCCGGAGTGGTGCCCCAGTCCTCGTGCAGTTTCAGCCCGATCGCCCCCGCCCGGATC
Source organism: Gammaproteobacteria bacterium Milos-ODIII6 (assembly GCA_029228645.1). Lineage (GTDB taxonomy): Bacteria > Pseudomonadota > Gammaproteobacteria > Chromatiales > Chromatiaceae > MONJU. The sequence goes on along the minus strand of JAPTHR010000003.1, from coordinate 188,006 downwards.
TGTTCCGACAAGGGTTCCGGGCGGGAGGCATTACCCTTGCCGAGAAAACCGAGATTGACCGGCAGTTCCTCGGCCGCCTGCAGCATGCGGTGAATGTTCCATGGACCGGGGGTGCAGGTGGTGGCGTTGGTTCCGGTCGCGGGGCCGGTACCGCCACCGAGCATGGTGGTCACGCCGGACATGACCGCCTCCTCCACCTGCTGCGGACAGATGAAATGGATGTGCGAGTCGATCCCGCCCGCGGTCAGGATCTGCCCCTCGCCGGCGATCGCCTCGGTGCCTGGGCCGATGACGATATCCACGCCGGGCTGAACGTCGGGGTTGCCGGCCTTGCCGATCGCGGCGATGCGTCCGTCCTTGATCCCGACATCGGCCTTCACAATTCCCCACCAATCGAGAATCAGGGCATTGGTGATGACCACGTCGACCACTTCGGCGGCGCAGGCCTGGCTCTGGCCCATGCCGTCGCGAATGACCTTGCCGCCGCCGAACTTGACCTCATCGCCGTAGACGGTGCGATCCTCCTCCACCTGGATAAAGAGTTCGGTGTCCGCCAGACGCACGCGGTCGCCGGTGGTCGGGCCGTACATCTCGGCATAGGCCTGTCGCGTGATGCTAACCATGATTTATCTCCGCTATCGCTTTAACCGCCAAGGTTCATTCTTCAGAATTTCCCATACCCGCGTCGTCTGGCTAGTGTGGTGAGTCAGAAGTTCGTTGCACTTCATTCAGTCGAGACCACCCATCACCTCAGCATTGAAACCGAATACCCGTCGATCACCCGCATAGGCGACCAGCTCCACCTCGCGCGTCTGTCCCGGCTCGAAGCGAACCGCAGTGCCCGCGGCGATATTGAGACGAAACCCACGGCTCTTCGCGCGATCGAACTCGAGCGCAGGATTGGTTTCGAAAAAGTGGTAATGCGAGCCGACCTGAATCGGCCGATCGCCGGTATTGGCGACGGACAGCCGCACCGTCTCGCGCCCCGTGTTGAGCTCGATCTCGCCGTCGGCGGCAATCACTTCACCTGGAGTCATTTTCATCTTCCTCTGCAAGGAATGGGTTTTTCACCACAAAGAACACCAAGGACGCAAACAAAAGGTCGACTGGCTTTGCGATCTTTGTGTACTTCGTGGTGAGGCACTTCAGATGATCGGATCATGCACGGTGACCAGCTTGGTGCCGTCCGGGAAGGTGGCCTCCACCTGCACGTCGTGGATCATCTCCGGCACGCCCTCCATGACATCATCGCGCCCCAGCAGGGTGCGGCCATAGTCCATCAGTTCGGCAACGGTCCTGCCATCCCGCGCACCCTCCATGATCTCGGCGCTGATCAGCGCAACGGCCTCGGGATAGTTTAGCTTCAGCCCCCGGGCACGCCGCCGCTCCGCCAACAGTGCAGCGGTGAAAATCAGCAGCTTGTCTTTTTCTCTTGGTGACAGTTCCATTCCAGTTTTCTCGAGTGGGTCAGGTGGACCAGATTCGGGGGGCGACTGCGGGTCGCCCGAAAAGCCGCGGCCGCAAAGCGGCCCAGGTCTGCGTGAACAGGGCGCGCGCCTTCTCGGTCGAGTCTCCGAGATAACGCAGCAACAGCAGGTCATCAACCAGCGTGGCGGCGGCAAGCCCAGGCCCCGTCTCGGCAATACAGTCCCGGGCGAGGGCCAGCTCGGCTTCGCCGGCGTGACTGAACAGCGCGGTTGCGGTAACCGCCCGGCCAGCGAGAATCGAACCACGTTGCCGCTGTTGTGCATCCACTCGCAGACGCTCAAGCAGCAACGGACGGCCATCGCGCCACAGCTGCAGACCGGTCTGCAGACTGCCCTCGCTGAAGGCCTCGCCAATAACCGGCCTTCCCAGGCAATATATCTCCCACAGCGCCAAGCGGGCATTACCCTGCAGTTCCACGCGTGTTTGGGAACGCACCCGCGCACCGGGGAAGAGGATGTTTTCGTGCGGCAGCCATTCCAGGCTCGCGCCATCGCCGACATGAAACCGCTGCTCCTGGGATGCCACAGCGCCCGCACTGCGATAGAACTTGGTCGCCCCGGGAGCGGTCAACAGCGCCCGGCTGTCCGGCGCGAGTTCCACCTCGGTGTGAAGCTGATCGCCGCCGACCACACCACCGGGTGGATGCAGCAGGTAGACATGACATACCTCCCCTTCCGGGTAGAAGGGTCGCTGAACCGCCAATGGCCCCCGGCGCTCGCGATGCGCCAGAACGGTACGGCCCGGGCCGACCTGAAAACCCAGCTCCAGGCGCGCCGACCAGCCGCTGGCCACAGGTTCCGAAGACGCCGCCACGCTCAGCGCTGGCGTGTTTTCTGCAACTGCCGCAGCACAGGCTTTACCAGCCATAGCGCCGGCACCACGGCCAGCAGCAGCCAGAGATGTTCGAGTGCATGCAGGCTTACGCTCTGCGGGCTGACATGAGCCTCCGCCGCGCCCGCGAACAGGATGCTCATTACGAGTGGAAATCCCCGCTTCATTGATCCTTCCTCTTTTTACACCGTCAGGTATTGCTTTATCAGTTCGTCATTCAGTTCCCCGATCGCGCCATCGGCCACGTTCCGGCCGCGGTCGAGAATCACAAAGTTATCGCCGACCCGGCGGGCGAAGGGCAGTTTCTGTTCAACCAGCAGGACGGTCAGGCCGATCTCGCCGATCAGCCTGCGGATGATGTCCCCGATCAGCGCCACGATGTTGGGTTGGATACCCTCGGTGGGTTCGTCCAGGATCAGCAGTTTCGGGTCTGTCACCAGGGCCCGGCCAATGGCCAGTTGCTGCTGCTGCCCTCCGGACAGGTCGCCCCCGCGGCGCCCGAGCATCTCGCTCAGCACCGGGAACAGCTCGAAAATGAATTCCGGGATTGCACGCATCCCGTCGGCCCGCGCCGGCAGGCCGATCCGGAGGTTCTCCTCGACCGAGAGCAGCGGAAATATCTGCCGCCCCTGCGGGACATAAGCCAAGCCCATGGGCGCACGCGCCTCCGCGCTGCGCCGCTGAATCGGCTCGCCCTGGTAGACGATCTCACCCGACCGGGCTGGCAGGAGGCCCATGATGCACTGCAACAGTGTGGTCTTGCCCACGCCATTACGCCCCATCAGCACCGTACATTGCCCCTCGGGCACGTTCAGATCCAGGTCCCAGAGGGTGTGCGACTCGCCATAGAACTGATTGAGTTGATTGACGCTGAGCATGAGTTAAAACCTGGATTTCACCGCAAAGGTCGCAAAGGTTTTCGCAACAGAACGAACACACTGCAGAAAAGGTCTTTGCGCTCCTGGCGTCCTTTGCGGTTCAAAAACAGACATAGGCACCTTCACTCCCCCAGGTAGACTTCGATGACCTGCTTGTCGTTCTGCACGTCATCCATGCGCCCCTCGGCAAGCACGCTACCCTGGTGCAGCACCGTCACACGCGAGTTGAGCGCACGCACGAAGTCCATATCGTGTTCGACCACCACCACCGAGTGCTCACCAGCCAATGAACTCAACAACTCGACTGTACGGTCCATCTCCTGATGGGTCATGCCCGCAGCCGGCTCGTCCACCAGCAAAAGCAGCGGGTTCTGCATCAGCAGCATACCGATTTCCAGCCACTGCTTTTGCCCATGTGACAGCGAACCCGCGAGCGTGGCCGCATCCTCAGCGAGACCGATGGTCTGCATCACCTCCTCGATGCGGTCCCGCTGCTCGCCACTCAGGCGAGCCACCAGCGTCGGCCAGACCGCCTTCGGCCCCGCCATCGACAATTCCAGATTTTCGAACACGCTGTGGTGCTCGAATACCGTTGGCTTCTGGAACTTACGGCCGATACCGGCCTGTGCGATCTCGGGCTCTGACATACGCAACAGGTTGTGGCGCTGACCGAACCAGCAGGTTCCGGTATCCGGTCGCGTCTTGCCAGTGATGATGTCCATCATGGTGGTCTTGCCCGCGCCGTTTGGTCCTATAACGCAACGCAGCTCGCCCACATTGACGTAGAAGTTAAGATCATTGATGGCCTTGAAGCCGTCGAAACTGACCGACACGCCCTCCATGTACAACACCGTTCCGTGCGACAGGTCCAGTCCCTCGACCTCCCGCGGGACCAGGAAATCGAAGACGCGATCGCGTTGCAGCCACTGAGCGGATGGGTTTTTCAGCATCACGCACCTCCCCTGCGACGAAAAAGGCCCGCGATGCCACGTGGCAACAACAGCGTGACAAAGACAAACAAGGCGCCGAGGGCAAACAACCAGGCATCGGGCAGCGCCCCGGTGAACCAGGTCTTGGCATAGTTGACTCCCACGGCGCCGATGACGGCGCCGTACAAGGTGGCGCGACCACCCATGGCCACCCACACAACCACCTCGATGGAATTGAGCGGCTGGAATTCACTCGGATTGATGATCCCGACTTGGGGCACATACAAGGCCCCGGCGATACCAGCGAGCATCGCGGAGAAGGTGAAGATCGCGAGTTTCACGTTCTCGACCCGGTAGCCGACGAAACGCACCCTGTCCTCGGTATCGCGGATGGCCACTGCGACCCGCCCGAGGCGCGACTTGACGATCGCGCGACAGGATAGATAGCCGAGCCCAAGGGCGATACCGGAGGCGATGAAAAGCCCCATGCGGGTGCTGTCCGACTGCAGACTGAAGCCGAGGATATCCTTGAAATCGGTCAGGCCGTTGTTGCCGCCGAAGCCCATCTCGTTGCGGAAGAAGGCCAGCATCAGTGCGAAGGTCAGCGCCTGGGTGATGATCGACAGATACACCCCGGTAACCCGGGACCGAAAGGCGAACCAGCCGAAGACGAAGGCGAGCAGGCCGGGAGCAACCATCACCATCAGCATGGCGAACCAGAACTGGTCCATGCCGAACCAGAACCAGGGCAGTTCCTGCCAGTCGAGAAAGACCATGAAATCCGGGAGCTCGGGATTGCCGTAGACGCCGCGATCCCCGATCTGACGCATCAGATACATGCCCATGGCATAGCCACCGAGGGCAAAGAAGGCCGCATGCCCGAGGCTGAGGATGCCCAGATAGCCCCACACCAGATCCACCGCGACCGCCAGCAAGGCATACGTCAGGTACTTGCCCAGCAGGGTTACCGTATAGCTGCTCAGGTGCAGGGCATGATCTGCAGGCAGGGCGGCCATCACTGGCACCGCGACCAGGGTGGCGATCAGTACCAGCATGAACAACTGCCCGCTGCGGTCACCCTGAAGAATGCGAAGGAGGAACATCGTCAGCTTGGCCTCCGGGGTTGAACATCGCGCAAGGTGCAGGGATATCGTTTTCTATCTTCTGAGTATCGATTCATTGTCATCTCCACAAGCCGTCAAGCTCACAGGGCAGGCTCAGCCCTCCGCTGCCCGCCCCTTCTGCGGGAACAGTCCGCGCGGTCGTTTCTGGATGAACAGGATGACCAGCACCAGGATCAGGATCTTGGCCATCACCGCGCCCGCCCAGGGCTCCATGAACTTGTTGGCGACACCGAGACCAATACCACCGATGAGCGTGCCCCAGAGGTTGCCCACGCCGCCGAACACCACCACCATGAAGCTGTCGACGATGTAGGCCTGGCCGAGATTGGGCCCCACATTGGTCAGCTGCGAGAGGGCCACCCCGGCTACCCCGGCAATCCCGGATCCCAAGCCAAAAGTCAGCGCATCCACGCGCGCCGAATGCACCCCCATCGCGCGCGCCATGGAGCGGTTCTGTGACACCGCCCGGACCTGCAGGCCAAGACGGGTGCGTTTCAGAATCAGAAACAGGCCGGCGAATACCAGCAGGCAGAACAGAATGATGTACAGGCGGTTGTAGGTCAGGGAAAGCACGCTGTTGACCTGCCAAAACCCGCTCATGAACTCCGGGTTGGATACCGGTACGTTCTGCGGCGAGATCAGCGTTCGCACGAGCTGCTGCAGGATCAGGCTGATACCGAAGGTCGCCAGCAGCGTTTCGAGAGGTCGACCGTAAAGAAAACGGATCACGCCACGTTCGATAGCGATGCCCACCAGGCCGGAGACGATAAAGGCGGCCGGAATGGATAACAGCAGGGACAGGCCGGTGTGCTCCGGCAGCAGCAGCTGCATCAGGTAGGTGGTGTAGGCCCCGAGCATGATGAGCTCGCCATGCGCCATGTTGATGACCCCCATCACCCCGAAGGTGATCGCCAGGCCAATGGCCGCGAGTACCAGCACCGAGCCGAGGCTGAGGCCGAAGAACAGGGTCTCGAGATGACCGAACAGCCTTACCCGCTCCTCGATCTTTTCCAGGCTGCGGGCCGCTGCCGCGCGCACCCCCGCATCAGGATCGGAATCCGTCATTTTCTGCAGTTGCTGTCGCACTGCCGGCTCCAGACTGGCGCTGACATCGATGACCGCCTGGAGACGTTCTTTACGGGCCTGCGCGCCCAACTTTCCCAGCGCCAGCACCAGTTGCATGGCGGAGCGGACTTCGGGGTCGGCTTCACTGGCGAGGCGCGGCTCGACCAGTTGCGCCTGCCCGGGCGACGGGTTGGCCAGCATGGCCTGGATGGAACTGAGACGGGCAGCAGGATCTTCACTGTCGAGATCACGTGTTGCCAGAATCCCCCTGATGCCGCGACGCATCGCGTTATTGATCGCGATCTTCTTCAGCTTGCGCTTCTTGAACTCGCCGAGCATCTCGCCACTGAGGGCATCAGTGGCGACATAGCGGCTGCCCTGCTGTTCAGCCCAAACCAGCCGTTTCTGCTTTTTCAGCAGGCGCAGGCGGCCATCCAGTATCCCTTCGATCCATTCGAAACGCTGCGCATGGCCGGTAGCGGCGAGCGCGCTGATAGCATCCTCCTTGGCAGCAAAGTCGGAGCCCATAAGGGCCTCGAATATCCCGTCGAGCCGTTCGTCCCCGGTTTCCACCCGGGCGGCATGCGCGGGCAGCAGAGACAGGCAAAGCAGAAGAACGCTCAGGAATTTCATCTTGATTTTTCTGTGATGGAGGGCCGGCGGCAAGGCACCCGGGAGGCGGTCACCCGCCACCGGCCGATCGTCAATTCCGGTCCGGGATCAGTAGTTCTGACCCGAGCACTTGGCGGTCTTGACGTTGTAGTTACCGCAGGAGAGCGGTGCGCGCCAGTCGGCAATCAGGTCCTTGGAACCCGGCAGGAAGTCCGACCAGGCATCGCCCGGCACCAGGCCCGGGGTGCTGTACACGATCTGGAACTGGCCGTCGTCCTGGATCTCGCCGATGAGCACGGGCTTGGTGATGTGGTGATTCGGCATCATTGCCGACACGCCACCGGAAAGGTTCGGCGCAGTCACCCCGATCATGCTGTCCACAACCGCTTCAGGATCCGCGGTGCCAGCAGCCTCGACAGCCTTCACCCACATGTTGAAGCCGATGTAATGCGCTTCCATCGGGTCGTTGGAGACACGCTCCTCATCGCCGATGAATCCGTGCCAGGATTCGATAAAGGCATCGTTTGTTTCTACATCCACGCTCATGAAGTAGTTCCAGGCGGCGAGATGTCCGACCAATGGCTTGGTATCGATACCGGACAGTTCCTCTTCACCCACGGAGAAGGCCACCACCGGAATATCCTCTGCGGAGATACCCTGGTTGCCCAGTTCCTTGTAGAAGGGGACATTGGCATCGCCATTGATGGTCGAGACCACCGCTGCTTTCCTGCCCGTGTTACCGAACTTCTTGATATCGGACACGATCGACTGCCAGTCGGAGTGACCGAACGGCGTGTAGTTGATCATGATGTCACCGGCCGCGACGCCCTTGGCCTTGAGGTAAGCCTCGAGGATCTTGTTGGTGGTACGCGGGTAGACGTAGTCGGTACCTGCCAGCACCCAACGCTTCACGCCCCGCGCCATGAGATAGTCGACCGCGGGAATGGCCTGCTGGTTCGGGGCTGCGCCGGTGTAGAACACGTACTTGGAGGACTCCTCGCCCTCGTACTGCACCGGGTAGAACAACGGCACCTTGAGTTCCTCGACCACCGGCAGTACCGATTTGCGTGACACCGAGGTCCAGCAACCGAAGATGGCGGAAACGCCATCCTGGGAGATCAGTTCGCGGGTCTTCTCCGCGAACAGTGGCCAGTTGGAGGCCGGGTCGACCACCACCGGTTCGAGTTTCTTGCCCAACAGGCCACCCTTTTTGTTCTGCTCCTCGATGAGCATCAGCATGGTGTCCTTGAGCGTGGTCTCGGAGATCGCCATGGTGCCCGAGAGCGAGTGCAGAATACCGACCTTGATGGTGTCGGCGGCCTGCGCCACGGTCGACATCGCCAGTGCAGCGGCGGTTGGTACCGCCAGCGCCAGCCGGCGCATGGGTGTAGAAGCTTTCATCTACTTGAGTCTCCCCTGTTCAAACTGTGGTGTGCGCCACGCGACAGTGCGCGGCCTTCCAGAGTGAGAGCAGAACCCATGCCAAAGACATAAGCACCTGATATTAATTCCGAATTTGCAGGGGCCCCGGCATCGGCACGGCACCATCGCACCAAAATGGCGCCCCATGGAGTGCATGCGCACCACTGCAATGCAAAAGCGCCGCGAACCCCGTGTCCGGGACCGATGGCCGCGAGTCGACTTCGGGAAGCCTCAGAAAAAATCCGGGCTGAACGATTGCGGTTCGGAATTTGTCAGTTCGAGGCCAAAGTCGCGCCTGACAGCCAGCTACGGGTTCAATCGCGGCCGGCGCGAGAGAAGGCTTCCTAGACGTCCGCCCACATGCGCAGCAGGTTGGCGTAGCTGCGATCGACGCCCTTGGTGTGATCGGAGTCCGGATCGGTGCGCAACAAGTGCTCGCGCGCCTGGTCCAGCTCGAACAGCAGTTCACGCTGCGCCGCGCCGCGCACGAAGCTCTGAATCCAGGTCAGCGCCACCAGGCGCTCGCCGCGCGTGACTTCCGCGACGTGATGGACGCTGCTCGACGGATAGACCACCGCGCTTCCGGCCGCGAGCTTGACCTTCTGGTCACCAAAGGGGGTACGGATCACCAGCTCGCCGCCTTCGTAGGCGTCGGGTTCGTTCAGAAACACCGTCATCGACACGTCAGTGCGGAACTTGCCGCCGCCCATGATGGGGTCGTCGACGTGATCCCCGTAGTGCATCCCCGGCTGGTAGCGGGCGAAGATGAAATCGGCCACCCGGTATGGCAGGGTGAAACTGCGGAAGCGCGCGTTCTGGCCCACGCTGGCCATCAGGATGCGATACAGCCGTTGCAGCAGTTGCGGATCCTGCTGCAACTCCTGGTTGTCCTTTACCCGTGCGGCCGCCATGCCGGCGCTCAGCTTGCCATCCACGAAAGCCGCCCCCTGCAGCAGTTGGTGGATCTTCTGCAATTGGGCGGAGTTGAGCAGCTCGGGAATTTCTATCAGCAACTTCGATCACTCCGGGAAGCGCCCCTGACCAGCGGCGGGGCATTGACCACACAGACCCGCTAAAATGACGGGCGAAAAACTCAGCTGGAAACACTAGTCATGATACTCAAGGTCTCTATCGCCGACCAATTAATGGAACTCAATGTACCGGACGAACTGATCCGACAGGCACAGGATTTCTTCGCCAAGATGGATGCCGACATGGACCGCGGCTGGCAGGTCAACCGCGAGTGGTTCGACAAACCGAACCAGGAGCTGCGTGGCCAGATCGTCGCCGACAAGCTCCTGACCGCGCTCGAAAACGAGGACCACAACCTCGGCCGCCTGATGGCTGGTTATATCTGCGATCGCTTTCCCGACATCGACCTGGTCGAGCTCACCGAGGAAGGCGAGACCCGCGACCACGTGTTGAACATGAAGCAAGGCACCGCGATCAAATCCTCGAGCTCCGGCATTGCTTTCAATCATGAAGCGGTCCCCACCGGGCTGGGCGAAGGCGAGGCCATGGTGCAGACCAGCAAGGACGTCAGCGAGGTCTTCAAGATGGGCAAGCAGTACCGCTTTTCGGTGTACAACCACGCCACCGGAAAATGGGACGAATCGCCCGCCTTCGGCCGCGAAGAGGATGCCGAGGCCGCCCGCCAGGAGGCCTACCGGAAGCGTTTCGAGGCCATCATCCGCGCCTCGCAGGTCCACTGAGCCACATGGCGGACATCAACCAGATGACCGCCCCCCTGGTCCTGCGCGACCCGGAAGGCAACGAGCGGGTGATCGCGGCGGCCTTCAGCCATCCGCTCGGACTGCTGTGCCTGGATCTCTTCTGGCACCAGTCCTCACCCGATCAGGCCGCGCACCTGCTACGCGGCGAACTGCACGGCGAGGGACCCTGGCGGATCGGTGACTACCGCCTGCGGGTACTCGGTTGTCACAACACCGACCCGCACCTCGCAGACCAGTTCGCCGCCTGGAACCAGTACCTGCAGAACCACGCCGACGAATACCCGCCGCGCGCCCAGATGATGGAGATCGCCGCCCGCCTGGGCGCCACCCCCCAGCATTGAAACTACTGGCTGTCGACGTCGCGTGGATCACCCTCGATACGGGATGTTCGGGTTTGGCGAACCGGCTGGCTGCAACTACCAAGGTTGTTGATTACGGGTTTGCGACCTTTGCGGAAAATGAATCCGTCTTTTTTCACTGGACACTTCTTTGAGCCTTCCTACACTAGAGGGGACTTCTAAATACTCATGAGTAAACAGCTTGAGCGACAAATGCCCCGAGTATTCAGATATCCCCTTTATCTCCCGGCATACACCAACCGACTGAGGAGAGGCATTTGTGAGCGAATCCCTATACGAAAGACTTGGCCGCAGTGAAGGCATTACCCAGATTGCCAGCGATGCGGTAGACAATCACTTGGCCAACCCCATTATTGCCACCCGCTATGAGAACGCGACGGCCAATGTAGAAGAACTCAAGAACGCAGCTGCGACTTTTTTTATCGCTGGTACCGGTGGGCCCGATGTGTACAAAGGCCGGAACATGGCGGAAGCGCACAAGGGCATGAATATCAATGCCACTGAGTTCATGGCGGTACTGGACGATATTCTTACCGCCTTGAGCGCCAACAATATTGATCAGCGCACCCAGGAAGAGGTGCTTTTCGTGTTGTACAGCATGCGTGGCGAGATCATCGGGGTCTGATTCGCAAATCAAGGGGACTTCCAAGCACTCTGGGCATTTCAGATTGAGATGCCAGATGTTTCAGGTCGAGGCGCGAACCGCAGGTAATAGCCAGCTCCAAGGTGAATCGCGCTCGCGCGCAAGAAGGCGCCCTGGGGTGTTGCGAAGGTTCGGAACGAACAGCCGGGACATTTAGCGCTCAAGCTGTTTGCTTGCGAGTATTCAGAAGCCCCCTTATTGCGGGACAGACCACGTTTTCGTCCGCCCCCGGTCTGTTTGCGTTCCTGCACTGCAGCCGCTTGCACCCATCTTCTGGCTTAAGCGGGCATCACGTTCATCACAGTTACCAGCCCCCGGACATCGTGGTCGATGCTGGCGACCTGCTACGCAGAGCGGCCATGGAGCGGGGAATCCGGCCCTGATTCATCGCCAGGTTGAAGAAGGACCAGATTCTTACAGTCATTGCGCCTGCAGGCTCTGCCGATACCGGACTTGCTCCTGTAGCGGATCAAAGGCGCGCACATAGGGTCCGTTTTTTTGCAGCACTGCTGGCAGCGCTTCGGCGGCCACGCTGGCATCTGCAGCTGAGGCGTATCCCCCCTGCAGCAGCACGAACCAATCACGTCCCCGGCGCAAGATGTGTACGACCGCTATCTGCTCCAGGTCGAGTTGTTGGCGGTAGCGTCCGATGAAATTTGCTATCGCGTTCTTGCCGTACACCCCGACAACCTGAACGGTGTAATTTTCAGGTGCCTGTTTCAGCAACCATTCGTCATTGTTAATACCGGACAAGTCGAATGCGCCCCTGGACAGCGGCTCTTTGGGTGCGTCCAGTCGTTTTTGGATCTCGGCAAGTTGCGCGCTGACCAGAGCCATACCGTTGCTCACGTCATCGATGCGCCGACCGAGAATTGCATCCCCTTCATTCATCACCTGATACAAAGAGTCCAGGCCGGACACGATATCTGTCATTTCCTGGCCCAGCGAATCGAAAGAACCCGGCAGGCTGTCCAATTTCTGCTGTTGCATACCCACGGTCGAGAGGATGTTTTCGGTTTTCTGGTCGTTTAGCGCCGAGTAATAACCCAATAGGCCCAGGCCAATTACGGCCAGTGCGGCGAAAATTCCGGTGGACCACGCCAGGCGACGGATAAAAAGGCCAAGCCGACGGCTTTTCCCGGCAGCCTCCCGGCCTTCGCGTTCCAATCGGTCCCCTTCCTCTTCAAGACGCGAGACCCTTGGGTCGAGGTCGTCCAGGCGTTGGCGCTCGCCCTCAATTTCCTGTCCGAGACCCTCATCCACTTGGTCGAGGAGTACGGTTCTGTCCTGCAAGCGCTTCAATACGGCTTGCTGGCGGCTTGCGTTTTCGTTCAGCCTGTCCGCCAGGCTGCCCAGCAGGGTGGAGAGTTTGCCCTGGTCGGCACGAAGATCCTCCGTCTTCGATGCCAGACCCTCGGTTTGGGCAATCAGCGTCAGTCTTGCCGCATCCAGTTGCGCGACGCGTGTTTCAATCTGACCCAGTGCTCCCTCCAGGTCTTCGCCTCTCATCCCCAGGTCAACTGCAAGCGCGGTGATCGCCTCGGTAATGGGTTCCAGGGTGTCAGCCTGCAGTTCGACATCGTCGCCACGGGCTTGCAGCTGCCCCACAAGTTGCTCCAGGCGTAGCGACAACTGTTGCTGACCTGATTGGCGGGCGGCTTCCAGGGTTGCCAGGTTGTTGAGCTGTTGTTCCGCTTGGCCGGAAGGAGAAGGGTCGCTGGGAATCAGTGGATAAACGCGAGCGGCGGGATCAGAGGACACAACTACACCTGAGGAATATTAGAACATGTTAATATACTATATTCTAATTCTCCCCGTCTGTCTCCCCCTCTGTGTAAATTTGGGGGCAGGACTCCCGGGCAGTGGAAAATTTCCCGATTGCGTAGCGCTGCAAAGGAACCCGGCGGCGAAGCAGGTGGACCTTCCTCTCTTGGTCCGGTAATGCCCGTTACTGGCCGGTTTCCTTCGTCCCTGAAGCAAATGGCATCCGCCTGCAACAACCAGCCGATATTTAGGGAAGGCCTGTTTCGTCTTAGAGCAATGGGGCATCGGCTGCGGGGAATCATTCAGGTTAGTCACAAGCTGCATGAAGTCCGCCTATTACCGATACCCCCACGGGAGTGGCGACGGATGAGCTAAGGCTTACAGCCCCATCCATCGAGCTATGAGCGCTACCAGAATGAAAAATGCGGCTACGCCTTGGGCGATTACCCTGGCGCGCATGTACTGGCCGCTGTGCTGTTCATCGAATTCACCCCCTCGCCCCATGGAGACAACCCCCAATACCAGCGAGGCGGCAGCGGCTAAAAAGGCAATAATGATAAAAATGGTCAACGGGTCCATGAGCTCCTCCAAAGGTGCATTGGTACTGTGATCCGCGTAAAGCAGCTGCCCATTGCTCGGACATCATAGAACCCGCTCCCCGGGACATGACCTGTGCACGGCAACCAACGGCTACTGGCAATATTAGTCTGCCGACAAGGAGTGGCTGGACGGGTTTTCCAGTGTTCCGGCGAAAACCGGGCTCGATTCCGAGGTGAAGTCCCCTGAGGAGGTCACTTGAGGGCCAGTTAACGACCTACCAGCCCAGATGAGCCGACTTTCGACTTGATGCAGTCTCTTCAGCGACCAGAGTGGACATCTCTCGCTGAGACTCGTGGGCTCCCGGGTGGCACTCAGAGCGCCTCCAGCACGGTGTCAGACGTTGCCGTAGCGCGCATTTTTTCCTTGGCTATGTCACTCATCTGTTTCTTCAGTCTTGAGCTTTTCCCGAACTGCCATCAATACCTTGCCATAGGTGTTGTGCCCCCGGCCGTCCCGCCCGCAACCCCAGTAATAATCGTACATTGAGTTTTCGACGATCTTTCGGGTATCGGTCATCAACAGTGCTTTGGCGACCTCGGGATGTGTGCGGCACTTGATGTACAAGCCGCGGGTCATGACAGTTTGTCGGATCTTCTTCCAATCCTTGCGTACGGCTCGGGCATGTTGTTCGGCTAGCTGCCCGGCCTCTGCCGGGGAGGCCGTGTTGCGGATGGCCGCCCGTTGCTCCGGGTCCGTGAACTTCATACCTTGGAAATAGTGCTCAACCGTTTGCCAGTCCTCGTCATCCAGGGAAAAGCCGTGGCGCGAGAAACTGCTTAGCGGGTTGCCATCATCGCTTCGCGACACGTATAGCGGTTCGAGTTCCGGTGGGTTGAAAAACATAACGTTTCGGATCGGTGTCTCTGATTGCCCTATATCTTACGGCGCTTTCGGGTCCCTTTTCGCCCCCGTTGGTGGGGACCGATCCGCAGCGTGCCTGAGCGGGCGTCTCTCGATGCGTCCTGGCTGGGCTCAGTCCGTGGCGGTGTCTGCGGTCGGCGTCTCCGGCCCCTCTTCGGGTGTCGGGCCTTTCTTCTTCAGCCGCTTTTCTTCTTTCTTTCGCTTCTTGGCGAGGTCTCTCTGGCGTTTCTCGAATGCGTAATTGGGTTTGGCCATTGCGTCTCCTGTTGACTGTTTTCAGGCACTGCCGGTGCCGTACCGAATGATCCGCTTCCAATGGATCCGTCTCTTACCGCGGGTGCACCTGCAACGTCTGCTTGGGCCGACCGCTGCCGGTCGCAGTCACCCGGGTAAATCTCCGAAATGCGCTTGAAGCCGATACCCGAGTAGAACATGCGATGGACGGCTGTTGTAAAGGCTTGTCCGACGCCAGCCCTTTGAAACTCGGTGAATACCCGCAGGCCTGTTGCTGTGGGCAGGGATCCGGCAGCCCTTAACACGTCCTGCTGTTTCACGAGTGATCCAAGGGGAAATCGACGCCGATACGCCAGGATCAATCGGGTTGCTAGAGGTGTCGGCCGGCATCCATTCGGTAATGAAGCACGCGCACGACGAAAACATCATCACCTTCGCGCGTGTAGAAGATGATGTGCGAGCCATGCTCAAAGCGGCGGAGACCTTTGGCCAGCTGCTCGGCTCGTCGGCCGAGGCTCGGATTCGCTACGAGATTCGAGAAGCAAGCGATCAGCTCGTCTCGATATCCTCGTGCCTGTTCGATTCCAAAGCGGTCGATCGAGAACGCAGCAATCGCCTCGAGATCAGTTGCCGCACGTCGAGAAAGGCGGCAATCACTCACCTGACGCCACGTACCGCGCTTCGGCCTCCGCCCAAATATCTTCAATACTTCGAGTGCTCGGGCCGCTTGCCAATCCCTCGTCAATAGCCGCCTTCAGCGCGCGTTCTTTTTCTTGATCGCGGCGAATGAGATCTCGGAAATACTCACTGTCATTCGTGAAGTCGCCGTTTGCTACCTGCGACTTGATCCAATCATCCTGAGCGTCGGTCAGTGTAATTGTCTTGCGAACGGTGGCCATGGCGTTACCCAAGAGTCATACGATTGGTGCAATATAGCATACATGTGAAGGTGCCAAATCTGTTGCACCGGTGAGTGCAGGCTCGCTGTCATCACCGCCTAGGATTCCGGACGGCAACCTGTTTACGTCAGGAATTGGCCGGTCAGTGACCCTAGAGCCTAGAAGATCGACCTCCTAGCCCCGATCAGTCCGTTCTGCGACCGAAGGGGACCTTGATCTGCTCGTCAATAGACGGTGTCAGAAATTTTTACATACCCATGATTGTTTTTAGGGCTACCGGAAGTTAAGTATCTGAGTTAAAGAGATAAAAGCGCTTGGGTGCGGATATTGCATGCCTTACAAATCACTTGTATGGAGACTGAAGAATACGGAGAGATAATGTTATGGGGAGGAAAATAATAGGTTGGCTTATCAGCGTAGCCATATTTGGGATTGCGGCACTATTTGGCGCTGCAAGCACCGCACACGCTGTGCCGATGACTTACAACCTCCAAGGGGTTTTTGACGACGGTGGAACATTGCGGGGAAGCTTCATATACGATGACTCCCCCCCAGGGTCGAGATCCGACATAGACATAGACACATCGGCAACCGGCTCCTTTCCGGCACTACACTATTCCACTGCCCTTGGGTATAACCCAGTGCCTATTGGCAGTACAGGATTAATAGGAACTTTGGGTATTAGTTTTCTTTCAGATTCAGTTGATTCGATATTAGTTCTAATTTTTGATTCGCCGATTTGGTCCGGCATGTCCTCGCCAGTTGTGATTTCTTCCACATCCTTCGAGGATTTTGTGCCCCAACCGGGAGTCGGTCAAACTCGTTATATCGCTACGGGGACCACCGGAATTCCTGAACCAACCACCGTTGCTCTAATGGGTCTCGGCCTTGCGGGCGTCGGCTTTGCTCGGAAGAAAAAGCGAGCTTAAAACCGCTCCTGATGCTTTTCTATTTTAGGCGATGAGTCTTTCGGTGGATATGAAAATGAAATTTGTAGTTCTGTTCGCAGCCGCAAGCGTAATGTTTCCTTGGAACGCAAGCGCAACTGTAATTTATGACGAAAGCGTGGATGGCCCTCTTTCGAATATCCCTTCATCTCCAACCCTTCTGAACTTGGGAGTGGGTTCGAATGATCTTATTGGCTCGATCGGCCCAGAGCTATCTGATACGGATTACTTTACTTTTACATTAGGTGGAACCCAGACGCTAGATTCCATAATAGTGGCTTCTTACGACGACCCTGCAGCTCCAAACGTTTCACGATTTGAAATTTTCAATGGCGCCATTGCCGGGTCGCCTGGTGCTGGATTTATTACCTCCGGTTTTGGAGATCCTTCGCTTTCAGGCGTTAACTCCACGATTCTAGTCGGAGGCGATTTGCTTTTAGGCAACGGCCCACTCGGGCCGAACGCCACATTCACGATTCGCCTTCAAGAATCAGACGGCACTGTAAACTACGCTCTGACGCTGAATACCAGAGATAGTCAGATTCCTGAACCAACCACCGTTGCTCTAATGGGTCTCGGCCTTGCGGGCGTCGGCTTTGCTCGGAAGAGAAGGCTTACGTAAGGAACAACTCCCAAGCTGTTCGAGCAGACCCCGCTTCGGAGGGGTTCCTTATGTCCGCTTTTGGCCGATAGCCGACTGTCCCAACGCTGCAACTTATCACTGCTTCCGACCCAGAATCCGGCAGCGCAGTCCGGCGTGATCGCCGACGGCGCCTCTTCCTCCAGGCGATCTGCTCTGCGGATTCTGGGGCAGGGGGAAGAGCCCCTGCGATGACGTCTATCGCTTCCCTGTCAACGCTGATCCATGGGCACGTAGTTCGATAGTTGATTGCCGGTATATATCTGGCGGGGACGCGAAATCCGGCTGCCCGGTGTCTGGTTTTGCTCCCACCAGTGCGCGATCCACCCGGGCATCCTGCCGATGGCGAACATCACGGTGAACATGTCGGTGGGAATACCCAGCGCCCGCAGGATGATGCCACTGTAGAAATCGACATTCGGATACAGGTTGCGCTCGACGAAGTACGGGTCTTCCAGCGCGATCTGCTCGAGCTTGCGGGCAACATCGAGTAACGGATCCTTCCGGTCCATGGCGGCAAACAGCTTGCCGGCCTGTTCCGAGAGGATATTCGCGCGTGGGTCGAAATTCTTGTAGACGCGATGACCAAAGCCCATCAGTCGAACGCCGCTCTCCTTGTCCTTGGCCAGCTTGACGTATTCCTCCGGGGTAAGGTTGCCCTTGTGGATGTTTTCCAGCATCTGCAACACCGCGACGTTGGCGCCTCCGTGCAAGGGTCCCCACAACGCGGAAACGCCGGCCGAGCAGGACGCGAACAGATTGGCCTGGCTGGACCCGACCATCCTCACGGTCGAGGTCGAGCAGTTCTGCTCGTGATCGGCGTGCAGTATCAACAACAGATTGAGCGCGGTGCGCACGGTGTCATCGCATTCGTACTGCACATAGGGCTGCGAAAACATCATGTGCATGAAGTTGGGCACATAGGTCAGGCGCGGATCGGGGTAGTTGTAAGGCTGTCCCTGGGAATGACGAAAGGCATAGGCGGCGATGGTGCGGACCTTGCTGATCAGACGGGCCGACGCGTTGCGGAAGCTCTCCGGGGAGTCCACATCCATCACCTCCGGATAGAAACAGGACAGCGCGTTGATCATGGCCGACAGAATAGCCATCGGATGGGCGTGGCGGGGAAAGCCCTCGAAATGGTGCTTCATGCCCTCGTCCAGGTTCGCATGCCGACGAAGATCCACGACGAACTCGGCGTATTCCTCCGTGGTCGGCAGTTTGCCGAATATCAGCAGCCAGGCCACCTCGATGAAATTTGGAGACTGGGCAAACTGCTCGATCGGGATACCCCGGTAACGCAATACGCCTTTTTCACCATCGATGTATGTAATCGCGCTCTCGCAACTGCCGGTGTTGCCGTAACCGGAATCCAGGGTGACCAAACCGGTTCTGCTGCGCAGTTGAGAGATGTCGAATCCGGTCTCGCCCTCGGAACCCACGCGGACATCGAATTCGTGTGACTGGCCTTCATAATTCAGGGTTACTTTTTTACTCATGGTTTTATCTGTTTCTCTCTTTTCCGGGGGACGAGGCGCCAGCGGCATGGAATTATCCCAGAACATCGAGCAAAACCTGTACCGTTGCCCAATGCCGCCTCCAATTCGTTGATTGATCAGGGATAATTTCGATCGCAACAAACGCGTTCGCACAACCTTGGTGCAAAGCTCGTCATCAGCAGGATATGACGGTACAGATATGAACCGATGTGAGCAAACCAGGCACGAACGCGGCCTGGCTGCGACCATCGCCGGCGGTCTGCCGAGCTTCAGCATCCCGGCGGTTCCGCTGACCTGGGAAACCCTGGAGATCACCCTGCCCCACAGCCTGATTCTCGCCGGGGTGGGCCTGATCGAGTCGCTGTTGACCCTCAGCCTGATCGACGAAATCACCGAAACGCGCGAGCGTGGCAACCGCGAATGCGTCGGCCAGGGGGTGGCCAACACGGTCGACGGCTTCTTCGGCGGCATGGGCGGCTGCGCGATGATCGGCCAGTCGCTGATCAACATCAATTCGGGCGGGCGCGGCCGATTGTCCGGGATCAGCGTAGCGCTGTTCCTGCTGGCATTCATCCTGTTCGCCTCCGGCCTGATCGAGCTGATCCCGATCGCCGCCCTGGTCGGCGTCAAGTTCATCGTGGTACTGGGCACCTTCGAATGGGCCACCCTGAGAATGATCGGCAAGGTCCCGATGACCGACATCCTGATCAGTATACTGGTGGCCGCGGTCACCGTGATCAGCGACCTGGCTATCGCGGTCATCGTCGGCGTGATCGTGTCCGCCCTGGTGTTTGCAACGGAGCGCAGCTTTTTACCAAGTAGCCCGCTGGCAATGCCCCCGCCGACCAGGGTGATAAGTGCTTATGGGTCAGGAAATAGCGTCGCTTCGATTTTCGCGGCAGTCGGCACAATGCGCAGCGCATGTCTTTTTTTCATCGAGGCGGCCGCTCTATCCCCCTCAGTCGTTGTTCTTGGTTGCAACTATTACAGCGATCAAATTTGCGATTACCCGGCCAGAGGGGAAACCAGGAAAAGCTTTACTATCGCGCCTTCCAAGCCGCCTCCGAGCGTCAGCCCTAGTCAGGCAGCCCCGCCTTCCGAAGGTCTCGCAAGAAAGCACGCATGACCTCCGGCTTTGCAATCGGGATTGTTTTTTGCAGGCTCGTAACCGTCGTTGCGGGGCTCAGCATCTGAATCTCGTCAGCCATCCAGTCAGCGTCATGCTGCCGTCCGCTTCCTACATAACTGGCCGCAAGAAGCACTTTTATCTGGATTGCGTTCGGATTGCGTTCCTGAGCCTGCTCCAGACTTTTTATGGCCGCCTCGTAATTTCCCAGCGAGTAGTAGGCTAAGCCGTAAATAATCAGGTACTCAAAGGTAAAGTACGGGTTCAGTGCAATCGCTTTGTCATTCAATTCGATTGCATGTCCCGGTTGTCCGAGAAAGGCCTGGATCAGCGCAAGAAGGCCATAGCCATCTGCATAGTTGGGTGCGATTCTCAGCGCCTCACGTGTTGCCGCTTCTGCGTTATCGTATTCTTTGCGCGTAAGATGGACGAAACCAAGCGCCCAGTAGGTTTGAGGGACCGAGTCATCCAGCGTAACGCCCTTCTTCGCAAGCTCCAGTGCCCGCTCCAAAGCTTCGACGGGGGCGTCTGTCCATGCCCTTCTGAAGTCGATGGCCAAAGTCACTGCAAGAGCCCCATATGCCCGCCCGTAGTTCGGGTCCAGGCTGATCGCCTTTCGATACATATCGCGCGCCTGCTGATTGGCTTCTGGCGTGCTGATCTTGAACAGACGCTGACCTTCCTGGAAGGCGTCATACGCCTTCAGGCTGTTGGTTGCATTTCGAGCAAGACGGTTCTCTTCCTGGTATGTCATTCTGATGGCAAGTGCACGGACGACCTTGTCTGTTACATCATCCTGAATGGCAAACAGTTCTGAATATTTCCTGTCGTAGCGCTGCGCCCAAAGGTTGAAACCGGATTCTGTGCTCACCAGCTGAGTATTTATCCTCAGTTTTTCGCCAAAGGGTCGGATACTGCCTTCGAGAACAAACTCAACCCCAAGTTCTTTTCCCACCTCTTGAGGTAAAACCTTTACATCTTTGAAAGCAAAAGAAGTATTGCTAGCCATCACTCGCAGGTGCGAAAGTCTCGAGAGATCCGTCACGATATCTTCCGTCATCCCGTCAGCAAGGAGTTCTTGGGTCGGATCGTCTCCCAGGTGCTCAAATGGCAGAACAAGAATAGACGGCAATGCCAGGTCTTTCCCGTCAGCCATCGGCCACTGCCAGATGGCCAAAAAGATTCCCGCAGCCGCCAGGAAAACCAGCGACAAGGCCATCGCGCGGATACGCCCGGACACCTTTGCCATAAACCGAGGTTGCGCTGCACCCGCACTTTTTTCGACGGTCGTTATCGACGCGATCAGTTGATAGCCACGTTTGGGGAGGGTTGCGATGAATCGGGGGTCCCGGGAATCGTCACCCAAGGCCTTGCGGAGTTTGATTATGGTATTGGTTACCGCATCGTAACCAACTTGAGCGCCCCGCCACACGTCCCTTTCCAACTCATCACGCGTGATCACCTCGTTGGGGCGTGACGCCATGTAGACAAGCACATCCATCGCCTTCGGCTCCAAGCGAACGGTCTCGTCAGCGCGGGCGAGCAGGCCCTTCGGCGGCGTTACCAGCCAATCATTGACAAAAAATTCCTTGTGCCTTGGCGCACGCACGCTCTGCTCCCCCTGCGATGTCACGTAGTCATTTCAGGGCGGGCATCCCTGCAACAAATCTTCTAAGTCTCTGATTTAAAGCGATCAAAAAGATCGTCGCTTTATTCGGCGTGTTTCCGGCGTTCTTCGGTCGAGACCTATCAGGGACCCCTGACCAGAATTTTGGCACCGATCAACAAAGTCTAGCGGCTGTTCTTGAGATGTCTATTCGACCCTGCCATAGGCGAAAGCTCTCAGGAGACAGCCCCCGGGTCCTCTATGAACATTTTTTATCGGCGCCGGGACGACGCAAGGTGTTCCCGTTTAAACCCAGGAACTTTGCAGAGCGGGATCCAGACATCCACCAGGAGGCATCATGATGGACACGAAAGATGATTTCGTCGGAGCCACGCGCTACCAATCGGTTGCATTCAGGCCACCAACAGTGGGCGCGCGCCTGGCCAAGACCATTACCCTAATTACTTTGCTCTTATTTATTGGCCCCGGGACAACTGCATCCAGCGCGACCAACAATGCAGACAACTCCGCGATCAGAATCGTGCAGGAGGAGATTGAAAGATTTTCGCGGGAGTTTCCAGCCCTTGAGTTTCTCTGGCTCACCGGAAAGTCATATTCGCTGGATATGCTGAAGCTATCGCTTGCGTTGGGGGAGAATCATGAACTCCTCGACTATGAGCATCATGCCCATCAAGTAGAGGCACTGAACTCGCTCAACCTTGACCGGATCAAGATGATGCTGAGCTACGATTCGCCATCGTCGTCGTTATACCGTGTCCGCAATAATCAAACGCATGGCAAACCGTACCTTGTGGTGATTACTTTGAACCCTAGTGTCCTGATAGGGGAGCCGGGTTTGTCGACGCGCTTTATCTACGACATAAATAGTGCAGATTACTCGAATATCTCCAAACAAAGCCGTGTAAAAAATGACGCCTATTTACGCTATGTGATGCGTCATGAAATCGCGCACGCACTCAAGGCGTACCTGTTTAGTGGTCACGCGTTTACGGCCGAACCGCTGGGTGGAGACTACAACAGCTATCTCTCTGAGATTTGGGCCGACATGTTTGCCGTGATGATGGAACAGCGCTTTGGCTCTGGCGATATGGATTTCATTCGAAAACTTCTCGACGCCCGTACCGTCAATTTGGTCACGAGCCTCGACATTCAGCATTTTACGTCGCCGCAGATGGAGAACGTTCTGCAGGCCAAGCCTGCTGACGCATCAAGTTTGGGTGAGCTTGCTGGCTTGGTTCAGGAAAAATTCCTGGAAGTAAAACCCTCCTTTAACGACTACGAGGCGTTGGCTATGACGGCACACCATCTTCGCTACGCTTTGGAAGGCTCGTCATACGATCGGCTGATGCACGACGGAATTATTGCTGAGTATGAGGATGCTCGACCTCATGAGGGGCTTCTTGCCCAGCTTCTGGAAAAGGCGGAATCCGCCATGCATCGGGTGTTTCGATAGGGGGCTGGGTTTTTCGGAGGCGGGTTGAGGTGGCTGGCCATGGTGTCTATGAATTCCTCAACTGCCGCCCTTTGTACCTTCCCCAACTCGGCAGCATCCGGTGAAGCCATTCCGGGCAACCGTCCTGGCCGAACCATTTTCCTGGGTCGGCGGCTCAAGGCAGGGAGTTCCGCTTATCGCCGACACAGGAAGCCCGTGCCGACAACACTCGCCAATGGATAGCGACAATTCAACCCGATCAGAATATTAGACCCCGCTTATATTTAGCGTATACTGGTGGCCCTTTTTTGTTCTCTCATTCGATCAGGGTCACCGATGTTCCAACTCACCTGCCCCGGCAGTCAGTGCGTCAAGAACGACGTCCTGTCCGGCCTCACCGTCGCCCTCGCACTCGTCCCGGAGGCCGTTGCGTTCGCCTTTGTTGCCGGCGTCGAGCCCATGGTCGGATTGTACGGGGCCTTCATGATGGGTCTCATCACCGCCATCCTGGGCGGTCGCCCCGGCATGATTTCTGGCGCGACCGGCGCCATGGCGGTGGTCATGGTGGCACTGGTCGCGACCCACGGGGTGCAATACCTGTTCGCAGCCGTTGTTCTGACAGGGGTTATCCAGGCCCTCGCCGGGATATTGCGGCTCGGCAAGTTCATCCGCCTGGTCCCCTACCCCGTGATGCTCGGCTTCGTGAATGGACTGGCGATCGTGATCTTCCTGGCGCAGTTGCAACACTTCCAGGCGCCGGATGCCAGCGGCGAGCTGGCATGGCTGTCCGGCACGACGCTGTGGACGCTGCTCGGCCTGGTCGCCCTGACCATGGCAATCATCCATTATCTGCCGCGCTTCACCGTGGCCGTGCCCGCTTCTCTTGCCGCGATCGTGGTGGTCACCCTGTTGGTGATCGGCCTCGGCCTGGATACCCGCTCGGTGGTCGACGTGCTGCGCGACATGAGCGGCGACCCGGCGGCGACTATCGCCGGCGGCCTGCCGAGCTTCAGCATCCCGGCGGTTCCGCTGACCTGGGAAACCCTGGAGATCATCCTGCCCTACAGCCTGATTCTCGCCGGGGTGGGCCTGATCGAGTCGCTGCTTACCCTGAGCCTGATCGACGAGATCACCGAGACCCGCGGGCGGGGCAACCGCGAGTGCGTCGGCCAGGGCGTGGCCAATACGGTCAATGGTTTCTTCGGCGGCATGGGCGGCTGCGCGATGATCGGCCAGTCGCTGATCAACATCAATTCCGGCGGTCGTGGCCGACTGTCCGGGATCAGCGCGGCGCTGTTTCTGCTCGCCTTCATCCTTTTTGCCTCTGGCCTGATCGAACTCATCCCGATCGCGGCGCTGGTCGGGGTCATGTTCATCGTGGTCCTGGGCACCTTCGAATGGGCCACCTTCCGCATGATCGGCAAGGTACCCGTGGCGGACATCATGACCAGCGTGCTGGTCGCAGGCATTACCGTGGTCGCCGACCTCGCCATCGCCGTGATCGTGGGGGTGATCGTGTCCGCGCTGGTGTTCGCCTGGGAGCATGCCAAGCAGATGCAGGCCAAGGCCTACGTCAACGAGGAAGGCACCAAGATCTACGAGCTGAGCGGTCCCCTGTTCTTCGGCTCGGTGCAGCACTTTCAGGACCTGTTCGACCCACGCAACGATCCCGACGAGGTGGTGGTCGACTTCTACGATTCGCGCGTCGCGGACCACTCCGGGATCGAGGCGATCGACACCCTGGCGGAGCGTTACCAGCGGCATGGCAAGGCACTCCACTTCAAGCACCTGAGTGAGGAATGCCGCGACCTGCTGGAGAAGGCCGGGGACCTGGTCGAGGTCAACCTGGTCGAAGACCCCCGCTACCACGTGGCGGACGACCGCCTCGCCTGAGCCCGTCTTCAGGCTTCGGCCAGGGCCTGCAGCGCCCCGCGCACCTTGTCTTCGGTGACCGGGAACGCGATGGCCGCATCCACCGGGTGCTGCGCGCGGAACCTTTCGAAACGCTCCGCGTGGTCCGGCATGTAGAACACCAGCAGCTTGACCTGCGACTGCTTCTGCAGGATCGCCATCAGGGTCTCGAGATTGGAGCTGCGGTCGCGGAAATCCGACTGCGCGTTGTACTCCGCCACGACCACGTCCGGCACCGTCTTCTTTAGGTAACTGCGCGCCTTGCGCTGCGAGTTGACCACGTCCACCGAGTAGCCGAGTGACTGGTACAGCGGCATCAGGTTGGGATAACCACCCAGCTCGATGATCGAAAGCAGCCTTCCCATCAACGAAACAGCACCCAGGTGGTGGCGATGTACTTGACCCCTTCGAGCAGGGTTTCGGAGCGATGTTCGTGGGTCCAGAACGGCGGGAACAGGATCATCTTGCCCTGCTCCGGACGCACACTCACGTCCTGATAGAGGAACTGGGTCCGCCCGCCGGCGCTCTCCGGCACATCATTCAGATACCACAGGGCGACCAGCTGGCGATCGGCAAACTGGTGACTGCCGCCATCGATGTGCCAGTGATAGAACTCGCCCGGCCGGTAACGCTGGATCTGGTAACCCATGTCCTTGAAGGGCCCGTTGAAGAAGGGAAACGACCGCTTCATCTCGTTCATGGCCGCCCCCATGGCGCGGAAGAACAGCTGGTCGACGTCCTTCCAGTCCTCCTTGTTGCTCACCACCAGGTCCATGGTGCGCTTGACCTCGCTGTCGAGTCCCTGGTCCTGGCCGATACGGCCCGCATTCTGCTGCTCCGGATGCGCCTCGAAGCGCCGGATCATCTCCTCGCACCAGTCGTCCGGCAGGGTATTGGGCCGTTCGTAGATGAAGGTGTTGGGCTTGACCTCGCGAAAGGACGCCGGCGGGGTGAAGGTGCGCTCGACGGGAAACGGGTTGGACATGATGCTACGGCTCCTGGTCGGGGTGACCGATTATACCTCTGCTACCTGTCCGGCCGGCCGATCTGGTCCAGGCGCACCGCAGTCTCCTGCAGTTCGACCGGATCGAGTCCCGGCTTTTCGATCAGGAAAAGGCGGTGTCCGTTGATGATCGAGGAGGTGTCGGCCGCATCACCGCGATAGTCATGCAGGATCACCGCGAGCACGTGCAGCACGCTCCACCATGCCACGACGGTCGCGAACAGGGCATGCACGTCAGGCAGATATATCCCCAGCAGCAGCGGATGCTCGTCGCGCAGCCAACCGCTCAGGACCAACACCAACAGCAGCACGTACAGCAGCAGGTAGAGCGATTTCCACAAGGGATTGTGCGCGTACCAGCGCGGCAGAGGGGTCTTGCCCAGGCTGAGATAGAAGCGACCGGTCTCTTTTACCGCCGACCATTCGTCGTCCCCCGGCAGCAACTGGTCGATGCGCTCGACCGGGCTGCCGCGAAACATCAGCAGCAGACGCAGCGCCAGCCCGAATACCAGCAAAGCGGCCAGCAGGTAATGAATGTCCCGCGCGCCCTCCTGCAGGGAGGGTGCGGCATCCAGCAGCCAACCACTTGTCAGCAGCGCCAGCGTGGAAAGGCCGATCAGCGCATGGCTCAGGCGTAACCAGCCGCTCCAGACCCTCACCCTTTGCAATCTCTCCACCCGGCAACCCCTCCGCATACAGGAACAGCGCGAGACTATGCCGTGCCGATAACGGTATCGCCACGACTTTTGTCAACGCCGGAACGGCTTCACTGGTAGGCGATGGTGACCTCGTAGCTGCCACTGTAAGCGCCGTCCACCGGGGTGGGCCCATCGAGGGTCGCGTCTACCGAGAAGCTGTCGTTGCCGCTGGCATCCGTGGCAGAGCTGCCCCCCTGACTGTCGGTGAAATCCGTGACGGTCATGGCGTCGCTGCCGGAGAGCAGGGTCACATCGCCCTCGGGCAGCGCGATGCTGTAGGCGGTTGAAGGTTCGCCCTGCACCGACCAGGTGCCAGGATTGGCGGGCGAGTCCGGCTGGCCGAACTCCAGGGGAGCGGCCTCTGCCAGTGTCATCGGCGTAATGACGCTCGCGCCCATGCTGCCGGTCTGCGCCGATGCCACGCCAGCCACGAGCAGGGAAGCGAAGAAACCCAGGATCACAAACCAGCGGTAAAGCATTGAGCGGAGCCCTCGAAACGCACACTTAAGAAACCTTTCAAAGGTACGATATGCCATAAAAACAAGGAGTTCCAGCCCCTTTCATTCCCAGGGACGGAATCTTGACGTAACCGCAGGCCGCCTTCCTGGTCACGGCCGCCCGTACCGGCCCCGCATCCGCGCAGCGCAGAAAAACCAGGGGCGGGCCATCTTTGCCGGCAGTTACGCGCGTTCCGGTCCCGGGCGGGCAGCAGAAGCGGTTCAGCCGGTGTTCCGCCTGCCGACGGTCTGCGCCCTGATCAGGCCAGCGCCAATCCGCCTCCGCGCAACAGACGCATTGCATGGCGTCCAGATTTTTCGTCCGATTTAAGAGTTATGTCCATTTTTTGTCTGCTTTACATACGATTTAGTTGGACACGCGCGCCGTCTTTGTCTATGTTTGCGTTCAAGCGGGTTTCATCGCCCTCCCCGCTGCTCTGACCGAGCGAAAGGGTTTTCGGGCAATCCAAGACACGATCCCAATGGGTCGAAACAGGAGAAGATCATGCGACTGTCAACAAAAAGCCGTTACGCCATCACCGCTATGCTCGACCTGGCCCTCAACGGGTCGCACGGGCCGGTGACCCTCGCCGACATTTCGGAAAAGCAAAGCATCTCGCTCTCGTACCTCGAGCAGCTGTTCTCGGCGCTCCGCTCCAAGGGACTGGTGCGTGGCGTGCGCGGCCCGGGCGGCGGCTACTACCTCGGCCGCAACGCAGCGGAGATCTCCATCGCGGACATCATCTGCTCCGTGGACGAGTGGGTCGAGTACTCGCGCGCCCGTGCCGCTCAAACCAGCGTCAGCAGCGCCGAGTGCAGCCCGCGCAATCTGTGGGAGGACCTGAGCGGCCAGATATTCGATTTCGTCTCGGGCATCACCCTGCAGGAACTGGTCGATCAGGGCCTGGCGAGAGACGCCGCTGCGAACGACGCGGCTTCGTCGGTCATTGGCCTGCGTTACCACGCCGCCTGAACCGATGGAACGGACCGCCACGATCCGAATCGTGAATCTCCGACTGCGCACCTACATCGGCTTCAACCCGGACGAACGGGAGAAGCCGCAGGATGTGGTGATCAATGCTGAGATCGAGCACCGGGTCAGTCCAGCGGCCCTGCAGGACGACGTCAGCGGGGCCCTGGACTTACAAGGTGATCACCAAGGCGATCATCCGGCACGTGGAAGCGGGGCGATTCCTGCTTCTCGAGAAGCTGGTCAACGACATCATCGAAATCTGCAGCCGCGATAGCGCGGTCATCAAGGCCACCGTGGCGGTCGAAAAACCGCACGCGCTGCGCTTTGCGGATTCGGTGTCGCTCTGCATGACTCACGAACGAACACAACCGCTATTCATTGACGAGGGAAAAGATGGAAAACGCAGCCGTTCGCCTGGCCCAACAGCCTGAGCTTAGCCCCGAGGCGATCCTTGTGCGGGACGCCCTGATCGCAAGTGGCCTGGAAACGCCGATGATCGACAATGGCCTGAACAACGATCAGAAGTTCGAGCGGGTCAAGCACCTGATGAGCGATGTCATCAGCACGCTCGGTCTCGACCTGAACGACGACAGCCTGGCGGATACGCCAAAGCGCATCGCCAAGATGTACGTCAACGAGATCTTCTCCGGTCTCGACTACACCCGCTTCCCCAAGCTCTCGCTGATCGAGAACAAGATGGGCGCGGACGAAATGGTCAAGATTCGGGACATCGACCTGACCAGCACCTGCGAGCATCATTTCGTCACCATCGACGGCGTGGCCAAGGTCGCCTACATTCCGGCCGACCGCCTCATCGGCCTGTCCAAGATCAATCGCATCGTGCGCTTCTTCGGGCAACGCCCACAGGTACAGGAACGCCTGACCCGCCAGATCCTGGTCGCCTTGCAGACGCTGCTCGGCACCGAGAACGTCGCGGTCAGCATCGATGCGGTCCACTACTGCGTAAAATCGCGCGGCGTCATGGACGGCAACTCGCAGACCAGCACCACGGCGCTGGGTGGCTGCTTCCGCGAGAACATTCACACGCGCGCCGAGTTCCTCAATCCGTGAGCCCGGATCCGACCCTGCTCACCGGCGTTGGCAAGCGCGCCGGCTTCCACCTGGCAAAGACCCTCCTGCAGCGCGGCATGCCGCTTATCGGCACCTTCCGCGCCCGCTAAGACAGGCTTGATGAGCTCGTGCGGCTGGGTTTCGTCACGGGTCGGGTACTCCCGCTCGACCTAGCAGATCAACTCCGTCAGAAGTGGACGTCCGGTCCGGTCCATTCATCCTCGCCACGGGGGCGCGCCCTGGCGATGGCCGCCTTTGCGCCATCCCAGCCCTCGAGGGCATTGCGCCCCGGCTGCCCGCGGAACAGATTCAGAACAGCCTTGCACCTGGCGTAAAGCCAGAAGAACGCCAGAATGAAACGCTTCTGCCTCTCGCCGATCGGTGAAGGACTACAGATCAGTTTGTCGTCGTACATGCCCCGATCAGTCAGTCCCACCGCACCATAGGCCTTGACCCGCACTCTGCTGCCGTATCGCAGCCGGGGGCCGAGCACGACCGCATCGAGCAGGTCGCCCTCGAGTCCAATGAAGTTCTCGATCGAACCGTAATTGAATGGGCAGGGCAATGGCGAGACGAAGTCCAGCTGCCCGGTCGAGCCACGCTTCAGGAAACTGCCGCGTGGAATCTCGATGACGACCTCGACCATGGGCGGTTCAACCCCGGCTCCCTCATAAGTGCTTGGCTGATTGCTCTCCATGGGCCAAGTATGGATGCGAATCGGGATATCGGAGTGAACTTAGCGCGGAGCGGTCGTTACCGGGCAGGGGCGGTCGTACAGTTTCGTAGTGAATACTCCACCCCCATCCCAACCTTCCCCCTCCAGAGGGGGAAGGGGTAAAACAGCAATCCGGCTAAAGCCGGGGGTTTGCGAATCCCAAATAGTAGACTCTAAACTTGACTGTTGATTCGCTTTCAACCGTCATACGGACTACTACTGTACTTTGTAAGTCAAAGCGCTTTCTAGCGGAGGGTGAGGCGTGTATCCGGTTTTTCTCGATCCAAGAATGTGGCTGTTGTTGCTGGTGATGTCGAGTGCGGCCAACGCCAGCAGCAATGCAGCGGTGCAGCAGAGTACCGATGCGCAAACAGGCGTAAAAAGCTGGAGTTGGGAGGGTCGCGGACTTGCCATCGAGTTGGTGCAGGTGCCGCCGGATTTCATCCGGGCGAGTTACGCCAGACGCGGCCTGCCGGAATCGATCCGTGAAGCGGTTGCCACCCGCTGTGTCTTTGGCACCATTATCCGCAACCTGTCCGATCAGCCTTTGCACTATTCTGTTGCGGACTGGCGCTACCTCCTCGACGACGGGGTGGAACGCACAATCAAAACAAAAACCGAGTGGCTGGAGGAATGGCATGCCATGGGCGTGCGGTTCAGCTGGTCGATTCTGGCGGACGATCCAACCTTTTCCAAAGGCGACTGGATCCAGGGCTTCACCACCATAGCCGAGCCGCACGGCAGCCGCCTGGACCTGAAATTAGTGTGGCAGATTGAGAATGAACGTTATGAAAAAATCCTGGCTGGCCTTGAGTGTGCACCTGCGCCGACCGAATAAAGCGGTTCTGGCACTGCTGGCGCTGTGCCTGGGTGTGAGCGTCACTGCCATCGCCGAGCCACCGCCACTCGGGCATGAATTGAGTGTCGTGGAAACCATGCCCGAGGCGCCGAACTTCACTCTGGCGGATATGGATGGCGAGCAACACAGCCTCAGCGATTTTCGCGGCCGCACGGTGATGTTGAACTTCTGGGGCACCTGGTGCCCCCCCTGCGTGCGTGAAATGCCCTCAATGGAACGTCTGTATCGCAAATACAAGGACAAGGGCTTTACCGTAATTGCGGTCAATCAGTTCGAGTCGGAAGACATGGTTTTTGAGTTCACCGGTCGCCTCAGCATCGAGCCTACGTTCCCGATCCTGTTTGATAAGGAAAGCCGCGCCTCAGAGCTGTACCGGGTCAAGGGTTTGCCCACAACGTACCTGATCGACAAGGCCGGCAAGATTCGTTATCGGGCCATGGGAGGGCGAGAGTTTGATCACCCGGAAGTGGAAAAAGTGATCGAAGGTTTGCTTGAGTGAATCGGCCACCTGTTCGCGGCCAAGGCCGCTCGTACAGGCCGGCATCAGCACTTGTGCGTAGGAGCGAGCTTGCTCGCGAAGGATCCCGTTCGCGGCCAAGGCCGCTCCTACAGGCCGGCATCAGCACTTGTGCGTAGCGAGCTTGCTCGCGAAGGATTCTGTTCGCGGCCAAGGCCGCTCCTACAAGCTGGCATCAGCACTTGTGCGTAGGAGCGAGCTTGCTCGCGAAGCATTCCGTTCGCGGCCAGGGCCGCCCCTACAGGCCGGCATCAGCACTGTGCGTAGGAGCGAGCTTGCTCGCGAAGAATCCCGTTCGCGGCCAACGCCGCTCCTACAAGCCGGCATCAGCACTTGTGCGTAGGAGCGAGCTTGCTCGCGAAAGATCCCGTTCGCGGCCAAGGCCGCTCCTACAGGCCGGCATCAGCACTGTGCGTAGGAGCGAGCTTGCTCGCGAAGGATCCCGTTCGCGGCCAAGGCCGCTCGTACAGGCCGGCATCAGCACTGTGCGTAGGAGCGAGCTTGCTCGCGAAGGATTCTGTTCGCGGCCAAGGCCGCTCGTACAGGCCGGCATCACCACTTGTGCGTAGGAGCGAGCTTGCTCGCGAAGGATTCCGTTCGCGGCCAAGGCCGCTCCTGCCGCGCAGGCCTGGTCAGCTTTCCGCCAGGGTCTCGCTGATCAGGGTGCGCAGCTCGGGGACGCAGGAGCCACAGTTGGTACCGGCCTGGCAGCACTCTCCGATTGCCTCGGGGGTAATGCAGCCGTCTTCCACGATGGCATTGCGCAGGGTGTTGATGCCCACCGAGAAGCAGGAACAGACGATCCGTCCCTTGTCCTCCTCTCCGCTGCCAGGGGTGCCGGCGAGCACGCGCAGCCGTTGCCTCGGCTCCAGGGCCGGCTCGGCGAACAGCAGGGTCAACCAGTCGCGCGGCGGCAGGTCGCCGGTCTCCGGCGCGACGAACAGGCAGGCATCCAGACGATCACCCGCATAGCGCGCCGCGCGGTAGCGCGAGCCGGCCGGGTCCGCCATCTCGCTCCAGGCCTGCCCACCATTGGCATCCAGCAGGGCGCGCGCAAAGCCGGCCCAGTCCTCGGGGATGGAATCGCCGGCCACCTCGTAATGCCACAGGCCCTCGCGCTGCGCGCGGCACCAGTAGCTCACGCCGTGCAACTGCACCGGCGAACGGCTGAGGATGAATCCATGCCATGCCGGGTGGTAGGCACTCACCCGCACCGGGGTGTGCTTCAGCTCGGGCTGGCCGGAAACCGGATCGGTGGCCGGATTGACCACCGCATCGATGCTCGCGGCGCTGGCGTACTGGTCGTTCCAGTGCATCGGCACGAACACGTGCCCCGGATGCTGGGTGTCGGCCACGCGTGCCCGCACGACGACCGTACCCCAGCGGCTGCTGACCTGCACCAACCCGCCATCGTCGATTGCGAAGCGGCGCGCGTCCAGCGGGTGCAGCTCGGCATAGGGCTCGCTGACGTGCCCGGTGAGGCGTGGCGAGCGGCCGGTGCGGCTCATGGTATGCCACTGATCGCGCACCCGGCCGGTATTCAGCACCAGGGGATGCTCCGAGTCGGTCATGTGCGCTGGCGGTCTCGGCGCGATGGCCACAAAGCGTGCGCGCCGGCTCGGCGTATAGAAGCGCCCATCGCCGAACAGGCGTGCGGCGCCCTCCCCCGCTTCGTTCAACGGCCATTGCACCGGCTCGAACGCGTCGTAAGAGGCCTCGTCGATGCTCTGCAAGGCCGAGATATCCAGATCCCGCTCGCCGCCATTGCCGACCCCGGTCAGGCGCGCGTACTCGCGGAATATCTCCGCCACGCCGCTGTAGCCGAATCCCTCGAAACCCATGCGTTCGGCGAAGCGGCTGAGGATCCACCAGTCGGTGCGTGCTTCCCCGGGGCCGTCGAGGAAAGCCCGCTGGCGTGATATGCGCCGTTCCGAGTTGGTCACGGTGCCGTCCTTCTCCGCCCAGGTCAGGGCCGGCAGGAGGACGTCGGCCAGCGCCGTGGTATCGGTCGCCACGCAATCCGACACCACCACCAATTCGCAGCGCTGCAGGGCCTCCCGCACGCGCGCGTTGTCCGGCAGGCTGACCGCGGGGTTGGTGGCCATGATCCATACCGCCTTGATCTCGCCACGGTGCATGGCGTCGAACATGTCGACCGCCTTGAGCCCGGCTCGCTGCGCCATGCGCGGCGCCTGCCAGAAATCAGCGACCAGGCGAACGTGCTCCGGGTTCTCGAAATCCATGTGCGCCGCGAGCTGGTTGGCGAGGCCGCCGACCTCGCGCCCGCCCATGGCGTTGGGCTGGCCGGTGACCGAGAACGGCCCCATGCCCTCGCGCCCGATGCGCCCGGTCAACAGGTGACAATTGATGATCGCGTTGACCTTGTCGGTGCCGCTGCTGGACTGGTTGACGCCCTGGGAATAGACCGTGACCACCCGCCCGGTGCGCGCGAACCAGCGGTACAGCGTCTCGACCTGCTCGCTCTCCAGGCCGCAATGCGCCGCCACGGCATCGACGGAGGGGGACGACCAGCGCGCCTGGCGCAAGGCCTCCTCGAAGCCCTCGGTATGGCGCTCGACGAAATCCCGGTCGCCGAAGCCCTGCTCGTGCAGCCAGGCCAGCAGCCCGCCGAACAGCACCGCATCGGTGCCGATCGCGAGCGGCAGGTGCAGGTCCGCGATATCGCAGGTCGCGGTGCGCCGGGGATCGATCACCACCACCCGCAGCGGGCGCTGCGAACCCTCGCGCTCGCGCTTCGCCTTGACCACCCGCTGGTAGAGGACCGGGTGACACCAGGCCAGGTTGGACCCGGTCAGGATCAGCAGGTCTGCCTTCTCCAGGTCCTCGTAGTTGCCCGGCACGGTGTCGGAGCCGAACGCCCGCTTGTGACCGGCGACCGAGGACGACATGCACAGGCGCGAGTTGGTATCGATGTTGCCCGAGCCGATGAAACCCTTCATCAGCTTGTTGGCGACATAGTAGTCCTCGGTCAGCAGCTGGCCCGAGACGTAGAAGGCGACCGCATCCGGGCCATGCTCGTCGATGATCCGGGAGAAACGCTGCGCCAGGACATCCAGGGACTGGTCCCAGCTGGCGGGTTCGCCATCCACCACCGGCTGGCGCAAGCGGTCCTCGTGACCCAGGGTCTCTCCCAGCGCGGCGCCCTTGGAGCAGAGCTTGCCGAAGTTGGCGGGGTGCTGCTTGTCGCCCCGCACCTGGTGGCTGCCGTCCTCGAGCGCGGTCACGCTCACCCCGCAACCGACACCGCAGTAGGGACAGGTCGTGTGTGTCGTGTTCACCGACTGCCCTCAGAGCGACAGGAAAATCTTGCCATCCTCAATCCGGGTGGAGAAGGTATTGGTGCAACCCTCATCCGGACCCAGGGCCTCCCCCGAAGCCAGGTCGATCTTCCAGTTGTGCAGCGGGCAGGTGACCGTGGTGCCGCTGACGATCCCCTGCGACAGCGGGCCCTGTTTGTGCGGGCAGGCATCCTTTATGGCGAATACCTGGTCGTCACGGGTGCGAAAAACCGCCACATTCATGGTATCCGTCCTGACCACACGCGAACCCAACTTCGGGATGTCTTCCAGGGCCGCGATCTCGATCCAATTGCTCATCTGTTTGTTCCTGAATAATTATATTTACCGCGAAGGACGCAAAGAGCGCCAAGTGTTCTCGCTTGAGGACCCGTTGAATCTTTCAACCCTTCGCGTCCTTCGCGCCCTTCGCGTTGAACGTATTGAGGCCTCATCATCCAACCGCCAAGGACGCAAAGAGCGCCAAGTGTTCTCACTTGAGGACCCGTTGAATCTTTCAACCCTTCGCGTCCTTCGCGCCCTTCGCGTTGAACGTATTGAGGCCTCATCATCCAACCGCCAAGGACGCAAAGAGCGCCAAGTGTTCTCGCTTGAGGACCCGTTGAATCTTTCAACCCTTCGCGTCCTTCGCGACCTTTGCGGTTAACCCACCGAGGCCTCTTGCTCTCACCCCAAGAACACAAAGAACGCCAAGTGTTCCCGGGCAAGGGCCAGGTGAACCTTTCAACCCTTCGCGTCCTTCGCGACCTTTGCGGTTAACCCACCGAGGCCTCTTGCTCTCACCCCAAGAACACAAAGAACGCCAAGTGTTCTCGGGCAAGGGCCAGGTGAACCCTTTAACCCTTCGCGTCCTTCGCGCCCTTTGCGGTTATTCAATTTCAATTGATCACGCCGCTCAGGCCGCGCTGATCTCGATGTTGCGGAACTCATGCGCCGCCTCGCCCTCGGCGCGCGCCTTCCACGGATCGATCTGGGCGAACTGCTGACCGAACTTGAATCGATCGTAGAGCGCCTTGCGCTGTGACTCGTCATCCACGATGGCCTGCTTGACGTAATCGAAGCCGACCCGCTCCACCCAGGGCGCGGTGCGCTCCAGGTAGTGCGCTTCCTCGCGGTACTTCTGGATGAAGGCGCCGCAGTACTCGAGCACTTCCTCTTCGCTGGCGACCTTGCACATCAGGTCGGTGACGCGCACCTTGATGCCACCGTTGCCGCCGATGTGCAGCTCGTAGCCGGAGTCCACGCACACCACGCCGAAGTCCTTGATGGTTGCCTCGGCGCAGTTGCGCGGGCAGCCCGAGACCGCCAGCTTGAATTTGTGTGGCATCCAGGAACCCCAGGTCAGTTCCTCCAGCTTGACGCCCAGTCCGGTGGAGTTCTGGGTGCCGAAGCGGCACCAGGTCTTGCCGGCGCAGGTCTTGACCGTACGCATCGCCTTGCCGTAGGCATGACCGGAGACGAACCCGGCTTCGGACAGATCCGCCCACATCGCCGGCAGGTCTTCCTTCTTGATCCCGAACAGATCGATGCGCTGTCCGCCGGTGACCTTCATCTCCGGCACATCGAATTTCTCGGCCACGTCCGCGATCGCGCGCAGGTCGTGCGGCGTGCACAGCCCACCGAACATGCGCGGCACCACCGAGTAGGTGCCGTCCTTCTGGATATTGCCGTGCGCCCGCTCGTTGATGAAACGCGACTGGGCGTCATCGAGGTACTCGCCAGGCCACTGCGCCAGCAGGTAGTAGTTGAGCGCCGGCCGGCAGCTCGCGCAGCCGTCCGCATTCTTCCACTCGAAGAAATTGCGGACCGCGTCCATGTCCTTGAGCTCGTTCTCGCGGATGCCACGGATCACCTCGTCGTGACTGTGCTCGGTGCAGCCGCACATCGGTTTCTTGTTCGGGGTCGCGTCGTAGCCCTCGCCCACGGTGCTGGCCAGGATGGATTCCACCAGGCCGGTGCAGGAACCGCAGGAGCTGGACGCCTTGGTGTGCGAGCGCACGTCCTCGAGGGTGAACAGGCCCTTCTTGACGATCGCGTCCACGATCTCGCCCTTGCACACCCCGTTACAGCCACAGATCTCGGCGTCATCACCGAGCGCCGCGATACGGGTCGCGTCGCCATGCCCGGCATCGCCCAGGTCGTGCTGGCCAAACAATATGCTGCCGCGGAAACCGCTGATGTCGGTACCATCACGCAGCAGCTGGAAGTACCAGGTGCCGTCCAGGGTGTCGCCATACATGACCGCACCCTTGATGACGTTATCGCGCAGCACCAGCTTCTTGTACACGCCAGCGCCGGGGTCCTGCAGGACCAGTACCTCGTCGCCATCCTCCTGGTTAAACTCACCGGCGGAGAACAGATCGATGCCGGTCACCTTGAGCTTGGTCGAGGTGACCGAGCCCTCGTAGCGCGCGATGCCCAGCTGGGCCAGGTGGTTGGCCGCCACCTTGGCCTGCTCGAACAGGGGCGCCACCAGGCCATAACAGCTGCCGCGGTGCTGGACACACTCGCCGACCGCGTACACGCGCGGGTCATAGGTCTGCATGGTGTCGTTGACCACGATGCCGCGCTCGCAGTGGATGCCTGCCTGCTGCGCCAGCTCGATGCTGGGCCGGATGCCGACCGCCATCACGACCAGGTCCGCTCCGACCGAGGAGCCGTCCGCGAACTTCACGCCCTGCACCCGGCCATCGCCCAGGATCTCCGCGGTCTGCGCCTCCATCAGGAACTTCATGCCACGCTCTTCCAGCGAGGCCTTGAGCAGGTTGGCCGCAGGCGCATCCAACTGGCGTTCCATCAGGATGTCCATCAGGTGAACCACGGTGACATCCATGCCATTTTTCATCAGACCGTTGGCCGCCTCCAGTCCGAGCAGACCGCCCCCGATCACGACCGCTTTTTTGTAATCCTTGCTGGCCGCCAGCATCGTGTCGACATCGGCGATATCCCGGAAACCGAGCACGCCGTTCTTGTCGTGCCCCGGGACCGGGATGATGAAGGGATTGGAGCCGGTCGCCAGCAGCAGGCGGTCGTAATCCAACTCCAGGCCAGTCTGCGTGACTACCTTGCGGGCGGCGCGGTCGATGGACACGACCGGGTCGCCGGTGTGCAGGGTGATGCCGTGCTCCGCGTACCACTCGCGGCTGTTGAGAATGATGTCGTCGACGGTTTTCTCGCCTGCCAACACCGGCGAAAGCATCATCCGGTTGTAATTGGGATGAGGCTCGGCGCCAAAGACCGTGATCTCGTACGCGTCCGGGGTCAGCTTGAGAAGTTCTTCCAGGGTCCGCACCCCGGCCATACCGTTACCGATCAAAATGAGTTTTTGCTTCATGTGTGATTACCTATTCGGGAACATCATCCAGACGACGTCAGGCGGAGGCCTTCGCCACCGGATCCTCGGCAGTTGATTTGAATGAATCCAGGTAGCGCTCCAGGTTGGTGGGCTCGAAAACCCGTCCGTCCATGAACTGGTCGGCGCCCATCTGCATGGACTCGTCACCGCTCATGAGCAGCCATCCCTCCTCGTGCTGTCCTTCGACCTTGAAGTCGACCTCCGGGTAGGGGCGACCCAGGGCGTCGCAGGCTGCGCGGTAGACCTCGGGTCGATAGACCGACTTGGCGATGGTCTCTAGATCCACCGAGCTGTCGATCTCGCCCCAGCGCTGCATCTGCGAGAGGAACCAGAGCGCGTGCGAGCGCCACGGGAAATTGGCCGCGTAGCGGTGGAAGACGTTGTAGTCCGGGGCGCTGCGCGGTTTCTCGTCCGAGGAGAACTGCAGCGTGCCGGTCAGGGATTTCTCCAGCACGTCCACCGGCGCGTTGACGTAGCGGCCGGCGCTGAGCAGCTCGCAGGCCTCGCGGCGGTGCTCCTGCTGATCAAGCCACTCGCAGGCCTCCATCAGCGCCATCAGTATCGCCTGGTGGGTGTTGGGATTGCGTTGCGCCCAGTTGCGCGTGACCGCGAACACCTTCTCCGGATGATTGTTCCAGATGTCGTAGCTGGTGATCAGGGTGCGGCCAAGACCCTCCGAGACCGCGTAACTGTTCCAGGGCTCTCCCACGCAGCAGCCGCTGATCATCCCGGCACGCAGGTAATGACCGACCTGCGGTGGCGGCACCACGGTGATACGCACGTCCTTGTCCGGGTCGATGCCGGCCGACGCCATCCAGTATCGCAGCAGATAGTTGTGCGAAGACTGCGGGAAAACCACCGCGAAGGTGAGCGGTGGCCTGCCCTCGGCCTGGTCATGCTCGATAACGGTGCGCAGCGCAGCGGCCGAGCCGCGCGCGCTGTCCAGCCCCGGTATTCCGGTGGCCAGCATGCGCCCGTACAACTCCTTGGACACGGTGATCGCGTTGCCGTTGAGATCCAGGCTCATGCCCGTGACCATGGGCTCGCAGGCGTGACCTTCGAGCGCCGAGACCAGCGGCATCGCAGCGAGCATCTGCGCCCCGTCGAGCATGCCGGTGCAGACCTTGTCGCGCACGTTCGCCCAGGAGGACTCGCGCGACAGCTCCACATCCAGGCCATGGCGGGCAAAGAAACCTTTTTCTTTCGCTACCACCAGCGGAGCACAATCGGTCAAGGGGACGAAACCGAGCTCCAGGTGGGCCTTCTCCAGCACCCGGCCATTGGCCGCGGCAGAGGTCACCTGCGAGGCCGGCAGCTTGAATACATTGCTCTTCGGTTCTTTCGGCGCGGGCTTGGCCACCTCCTGTGCCTTGGCCGGGTTCTGGTGACGCTCGTGCAGGAACTTCACCACCTCGGCGCGGTAGTGGTTGTAGCGCGGGTCCTCCGCCAGCGCGAGTCGGTCGCGCGGCCGCTCGAGGTCCACCGTCAGGATCTCGCCGATGGTCGCATTCGGGCCGTTGGTCATCATCACGATGCGATCCGACAGCAACACCGCCTCGTCCACGTCGTGGGTGATCATGATCACGGTGTTGTTGAGATCCGCCTGGATCTCCATGAGCGAATCCTGCATGTGCGTGCGGGTGAGCGAGTCGAGCGCACCGAAGGGCTCGTCCATCAGCAGCACCTTGGGCTCCATCGCCAGCGCCCGCGCGATACCGACGCGCTGCTTCATTCCCCCGGATATCTCGTCCGGGCGGCGCTCCAGGGCATGCGACATGTGCACCAGTTCGAGGTTGTGCAGAGTCCACTCGTGCCGCTCGCGCTTGGACTTGGTTTTCTTGAACACCTGGTCGACCGCAAGCCGGACATTGTCGTACACCGTCAGCCACGGCAGCAGCGAGTGGTTCTGGAAGATCACGGCGCGGTCCGGGCCGGGCTCGCCGACCTCCTTGCCCTCCAGGATGACGCCGCCGGTGCTGGCCTCGAGCAGCCCGGCCACGATGTTGAGCACGGTCGACTTGCCGCAGCCGGAGTGACCGATCAGGGAGATGAACTCACCCTCGCCCACCTGCAGATTGACATCCTCGAGGACCGTCAGCGGGCCATTGTCGGTCGGAAAAGTGATCCCGATGTGGTCGATATTCAGATAAGAATTCATTTCGATAATCCTTTTTGTTTCACCGCCAAGCTCGCAAAGGACGCGAAGACTTCGCTTTCACACATTCAACTCTTTGCGTTCTTCGCGTTCTTCGCGGTTCCGTTCACTAACCTTGCAATGAATATTTCACCGCCAAGGCCGCAAAGGACGCGAAGATTTCGCTTTTACACATTCAACTCTTGACGTACTTGGCGCTCTTCGCCGTTCCATTCACTAACCCTGCAATGAATATTTCACCGCCAAGGCCGCAAAGGACGCGAAGATTTCGCTTTTACACATTCAACTCTTGACGTTCTTCGCGTTCTTCGCGGTTCCATTCACTAACCCTGCAATGAATATTTCACCGCCAAGGCCGCAAAGGACGCGAAGATTTCGCTTTTACACATTCAACTCTTGACGTACTTGGCGCTCTTCGCCGTTCCATTCACTAACCCTGCAATGAATATTTCACCGCCAAGGCCGCAAAGGACGCGAAGATTTCGCTTTCGCACATTCAACACTTGGCGTTCTTTGCGTTCTTTGCGGTTCCATTCACTAACCCTGCAATGAATATTTCACCGCCAAGGTCGCAAAGGACGCGAAGACTTCGGTTTCGCACATTCAACTCTTGACGTACTTGGCGTTCTTTGCGGTTCAATAAATTCAGCGCAATATCGCCGACTTGTCCCAGTTGACGCTCTTCTGCAGCATCAGCATGGAGCGGTCGAGCAGGAAGCCGATGAAGCCGATCACCAGCACCGCGGTCATGATGCGTGCCAGCGAGTTGGAGCTGCCGTTCTGGAACTCGTCCCAGACGAACTTGCCCAGGCCCGGGTTCTGCGCCAGCATCTCGGCCGCGATCAGCACCATCCAGCCGATGCTCAGGCTGAGGCGCAGGCCGGTGAAGATCATGGGAATCGAGGAAGGGATGACGATCTTGATGGTCTTGGTGAACCAGTTCAGGCGCAGCACCCGGCTGACGTTGAGCAGGTCCTTGCTCACACCCGAGACGCCGACCGCAGTGTTGATGATGGTCGGCCACAAACAACATAGCGTCACGGTGATCGCGGAGGTCAGGTAGGACTTGGAGAACATCGGGTCCTGACTGACGTAGACCGCGGAAACCACCATCGTCACCAGTGGCAGCCAGGCCAGTGGAGAGACCGGCTTGAAAATCTGGATGATCGGATTGAAGGCCTGGTACAGGGTCTGACTCATGCCGATCACGATCCCCAGCGGAATGGCGATCAGCGAGGCCAGCAGGAATCCGCTGGTGACAGTCCACAGGCTGGTCCATATCTGATCGATGAAGGTCGAGGGACCGGTGTACTGACGCCCCTGCATCTTGTCGATCTTCTCCTGCGGCTTGCCGGCGGCAACCGCCTTGTCGATCCGCTTCTGCAGGCGCTCGTAGAACGCATCCTCTTTGGCGCGCTCCGCCTGGTGCTCGCCGTACAGGACCATCGTCTGTTCCCAGACCTTGGCTGGACCGGGCAGGACCCCGAGCGAAGTCTGGACCTGCCGCGCGCCGATATCCCACAAGCCGAGAAACACCACGATCGCGATCAAGGGCACCACCACGTTGCGAGTGAAGCCACCCATGGTGCGCGTGATCGAATCGCCGGACAGATAGGCCAGA
Organism: Gammaproteobacteria bacterium Milos-ODIII6; assembly: GCA_029228645.1. Lineage (GTDB taxonomy): Bacteria > Pseudomonadota > Gammaproteobacteria > Chromatiales > Chromatiaceae > MONJU. The sequence continues at coordinate 146,601 of JAPTHR010000003.1, read as the reverse complement.
GCCCTGTCCAGGAGCGGAACCGCGAAGGCCTGATTGTTCATCAGTGAAGCCATTTCCTTTACCTCGAATACCTCGAAAAACTGGTTTGCCGGCGGCGGGCGGTGAGTCCACCCGCCGCCATCGATCAGGGCTTGTCGACACCCTTGAGACCGATCGGGAACTTGGCCAGATAGTCGTTCGGCTTGGTTCCGTCGAAGGCGATCTCGTCGATGAACTCGGTCTGCGGCGGACGATAGCCACTCTCCTCGTCAAAGCTCGGGAACTCCTCCGGCGTCATCGTGCCCTCGGCGATCAGTTCCTCGGCCGCCTTGCGGTAGATGTCCGGGCGATAGACCTTGGCGGCCGTATCCATGTACCAGCTGTCCGGCTTCTGCTCGGCAATCTGGCCCCAGCGACGCATCTGGGTCAGGTACCAGACCGCATCCGAGTAATAGGGGTAGGTCGCGTTGTAGCGGAAGAACACGTTGAAGTCGGGCACATCGCGCTTGTCACCCTTCTCGTACTCGAAGGTGCCGGTCATGGAGTTGGCGATCACCTTGTAGTCCGCACCGACGTAGTTCGGCTGGGACAGGATCTTGACCGCCTCCGGGCGGTTCTTGTTGTTGTCCTCGTCCAGCCACTTGGCCGCGCGGATCATGGCCTTGACCACCCGCACCGTGGTGTTGGGATACTTCTCGGTGAACTCCTTGGTCATGCCAAAGACCTTCTCCGGGTTGTCCTTCCAGATCTCGTAGTCGGTGATGACCGGAACGCCGATACCCTTGAACACCGCCTGCTGGTTCCACGGCTCACCCACGCAGTAGCCATAGATGGTGCCGGCCTCCAGGGTGGCAGGCATCTGCGGTGGCGGGGTGACCGACAGCAGCACGTCGGCATCGATGGTGCCGGTGGTGTCGCCCTTGTCCGGCGCGTAGTAACCGGGGTGCAGGCCACCCGCGGCGAGCCAGTAGCGCAGCTCATAGTTGTGCGTCGAGACCGGGAAGACCATGCCCATCTTGAAGGGCTTGCCATCCGCCTTGTACTTCTCGACCACCGGCTTGAGGTAATCGGCCTTGATCGGGTGTTGCGGCCTGCCGTCGGCCTGCTTGGGGATGTGAGGCTTCATCTCCTCCCAGACCGCATTGGATACCGTGATCCCGTTGCCGTTGAGGTCCATGGAGAAGGGGGTGACGATGTGCGCCTTGGTACCGAAGCCGATGGTCGCCGCCAGCGGCTGCCCGGCGAGCATGTGCGCCCCATCCAGTTGACCGTCGATGACCCCGTTGAGCAGCACCTTCCAGTTGGCCTGCGCCTCCAGCGTGACGTACAGGCCCTCGTCCTCGAAGTAGCCCTTCTCATAGGCGATCGCGAGTGGCGCCATGTCGGTCAGCTTGATGAACCCGAACTTGAGGTCCTCTTTTTCCGGATCACCCAGTTCCGCCAGCGCGATCGATGGCAGCGCGGCGCCAATGGTCAGACCCATGGCCAGGCCGAAACGGACCAGCTGCTTCTTAAAACGATTGTCGTGCATCATTTACAACCTTTTTTGCTACAAAAAAAAGCGCCCAACCCCCCAACCGAAGTCGGAGCGAAGGACGCCGTTGTCCAAACCGGCCAACACTGGCCGCAATAACTTGTTACGAGAGTTCAGTCAGAAACTGAGTGTTCGATTCCAGCTCGCCGTTGAGCCTCCCGAGGGGAGAACCGATACGCGAACTCCTCTGCATGCGCCGTGCCAAAACAGCCACGTCTAAAAAATTCAGAAGCTTACAGCGCCACCACGAGCCGCTCGGGCGGTCGGACCGGGCGCATTGCACTATAAGCACACAGTGATATGCCAATTTGCACCATGACAGCGCATTTTCCGCGCGACCAGGCACGCGTTGTGTTTCAGTGCCGGTGCGCGCCCTGCCCGCCCGCAAACATCCATTGCCTCGGTAGCAGACAAACCCGGCCGATCGGGCCAGAATTGTAGAGATGAGTCGTACAGACGAAATCCACGCCGAAGATGACCGCGGGCAGCTGATCCCGGACATCCGTCCGACCGCGCGCGCCATCATCATCCGGCAAGGCCGCATCCTGCTGTTGCGCAAGGAGTACGCCGATCACGGCGAGCGCTTCGCCCTGCCGGGAGGCGCGCAGGAACCGGGAGAGTCCCTGCACCAGGCCCTGCAACGGGAATGTGAAGAGGAGATCGGCACCCGGGTGGAGATCGGCCCGCTGTTGCACGTGGCTGATTTCTTCAAACAACGCGAAACAGAACCCAGTACCCGACGCCACCTGCTCGAGATGTTGTTCGGTTGCCAGGCGCCATCCGGCTATGTGCCGTGCAATGGTCACCGGCCCGACAAGCACCAGGTCGCTGTCCTGTGGGCCGATCTCGCGGCAGTGCCCGAGATGCCGGTATTCCCACCCTACCTGCGCGCCTGCCTGGCGGGCCTGGACGAGCCGGACCGGCCCCTCTACCTGGGCAGGTTCGAGACCTGATGCGCCTGCCCAAGTCGATTCGGGACAACCTTCGCTTCCTGTGCGTCGAGGTCGACACCCAGGTGGCTCACCTGGGTGATTACATCGCTACGCCGTCACCGGACCTGGCGCGCGCCATCCTCGACCGCTCCGGCTACCCCGGCAACCTCAAGCAACGCATCCACGCCAGCTGCCTGGATCACCTGGCGCGCTGTCCCGACGACTGCCCCCAGGGCATGAGCCTGCGCGCATTGGAATTCATCGCGACCGAGCTGGACAACATCGCCGGCCTGTGCCGCGACTGCATCGAGCAGATACAGGCCATGGACAACCCCGGGCTGCATGGCGCCAAGGCCTATGTATCCATGCTGGAGCGTGTCCGGCACGGGATCGGCCTGGTGGAACCCGCGATCAACGGGAACGACACTCGCCTGGCCTTGAAGATCGCCCAGGTCGAGGACCGGCTGGACCGCGACTATCACCGTCAGCGCAAACTCACCATCAGCGCCCTGAAGCAGAAGAAGCGTACCGAGGACCTCATTCGCGCGCTGTTCGTGGCGCAGAACATCGAACAGATGGGGGATGCGCTGCTCGCCACCAGCGAGGCGATCATCTCCGCCAACCTGGGTCAGTTGGTCGACCTGCAGCGTTACCATTCGCTGGCCGCCTCCGTGGGGGACCTGGATAAGGAGGACGGGGTCGATGACGTCCAGATCGACGCCATCGCCGAAACCCGCTCCGGCAGCGCCATTGCCGGCATCAGCCGGGGCGATGGCGTAAAGAACGACTACGTCGCCATTTTCAAGGACGGCGAGAAACGCAAGCTAAAGAAGGAACGTGCGGGGGTGGAAAGCTGGCACCAGATCTACCCCGGCCTGGCCCCGCGCATTCTCTCCTACAACAAGCGCGGCCGCTCGGCGGCATTGCTCATCGAACATCTGCCCGGCTTTACCTTCGAGCAGATCCTGCTCAATGAACCCAGCTCCCTGTTATCGGAGGCGCTCGATCGCCTCAGTAAGACGCTGCGCTCGGTCTGGCGCGAAACCCGCATCGAAAAGCCGTCCAACGCGGGTTTCACCGATCAGCTGCGTGAGCGACTGCCTGAGGTGTACCGGGTTCACCCGGAGTTCCGCCAGGGCGACAGCCTCATCTGCGGCACAGCCGTCCCCTCGCTGGATACCCTGATCGCGCGCGCGCAGGCTTACGAAAAATCGGTGCAGGCGCCCTTCTCGGTCTACATCCATGGCGACTTCAACGTCGACAACATCATCTACGACCCGGAGGAGCAGCGGATCAATTTCATCGACCTGCATCGCTCCCGCTACCTGGATTACGTACAGGACGTATCGGTCTTCCTGGTCTCGCACTACCGCCTGCAGGTGCTGGACCGTCCGCTGCGCTACCGCATCATGCAGTCGGCGCGTGACTTCTGTCAGATCGCTCGTCGCTTCGCGCGCAAAAACGGTGACCAGACCTTCGAGCTGCGCCTGGCACTCGGACTGGCGCGCTCTTTCGTGACCTCGACCCGGTTCATTCTGGACAAGTCGCTGGCGCGTGACATGCTCCTGCGCGCCCGCTACCTTCTCGAGCTGGTTCTCGAAACCGATCCGGAGAAGGTCGCCCGGTTCAAAGTCCCCATACAGGAGCTTTTCGTTGCCTAGTCCACGCATCGGCGTCATCGGCATTCCGGGCAAATGGTCCACCGAGGTACTCGCGGACGCGGTCGAGCGTCGCACCGGGTTCCGCCTGGTGATCGACATGGCACGCGTCACCCTCGACCTGAGCCGCTCGGGACTGGTCTTCGACGGTCAGGACCTGTGCCAGCTGGACGGCCTGCTGGTGAAGAAGATCAGCGCCGAGTACAGCCCCAACACGCTCGATCGACTGGAACTGCTGCGCGTCGCGGAACAGGCCGGCGTGCGCGTGTTCAGCGGGGCAGAAAACATGCTGCGCCTGATCGACCGCCTCAGCTGCAGCGTGACACTGGCGAATGCCGGCATCCCGCTGCCTGAAACCCGGGTCACCGAGGACAGCCATGCGGCGCTGCAGGCTGTCCAGGAATTCGGCAGCGCGGTATTCAAGCCGCTGTTCTCGACCAAGGCGCGCGGCATGCAACTGCTCGATGCGGGCATGGGCGAGCCGGCGCTGCAGCAGGCCATCCAGCGCTTCCGCCAGGATCACCCCATGATGTACATCCAGAGGCGTCTCGATCTCCGGGGGCGCGATCTCGGCATGGTGTTTCTCGGGGGCGACTACCTCGGCACCTACGCGCGCGTCTCCCAGACCAGCACCTGGAACACCACGATCAACAGTGGCGGTCGCTACGAGCGCTTCGATGCCGCGCCCGAGCTGATCGAGCTCGCGCAGCGCGCCCAGGCGCCGTTCGACATGGACTTCACCACCGTGGACGTGGCCCTGACCGACGACGGCCCGATCGTGTTCGAAGTCTCGGCCTTCGGTGGCTTCCGCGGCGCGCTCGAAGGCGCCGGTATCGATGCCGCCGCTGCCTACACCGACTACGCCCTTGCCAGGCTGAGAGAAAAATGAAGCACACGCCGGAGACCCTCGCTGCAGCCCTGAAGGGTGATGCACAACTTCTCGGGAAAGCGCTCTACCTGCAACCCGGTGCTTGCCGGCTGCGCGTCCGCAGCAACTCCGATACGCTGCTCGATCACCTCGGGCGTTATTTCGCCCACGTCGCCGGCACCCCTGGTGAAGCGGACATGGAAATCCTGGCGATCGAACGGGATGAAGCCCAACTGGGTATCGACTTTCTCGACTGGAAGCGCGAGCCGGGCAAGACCGGGCGCAAGGACAGCTATGCGGATTTTCCCGGTACACGCCTGGTGCGCAAGGTGCGCACCGGGATGTTGTTTCTGCAGAGCCAGCAACAGCGCATTGCGGCTGGCGCCTGCCTGCAACACGACAACCAGGTGATCAACTTCATCAACGCCCAGTACATGAACTGGCTGCAGGCGCACGGCTGGCTGATCTGTCACGCCGCCGGCCTGGTCAGCGAGGGACGCACCCTGGGCATCGCCGGATTCTCCGGTGGCGGCAAGTCGACCCTGATGCTGCACCTGCTGGAACGAGCCGGCCACGCCTATCTCACCAATGACCGCCTGTTCATCCGGCGCGAGGACGATCACGTGCAGGCGGCCGGCATCCCCAAGCTGCCGCGGATCAACCCCGGCACCATCGTGCACAATCCACGCCTGCACCCGCTGATCGATGCGGCGGAGCGCGCGCGTCTGCTGGCCCTGCCGCCGCAGCAGCTGTGGGAGATCGAGGACAAGTACGACGTGATGATCGAGCAGCTGTACGGCCCCGATCACATCGCCCGGGATGCCCCCCTGGCCGCCTTCCTGATCCTCAACTGGCAGCGGGACAGCGACCGGCCGCTGCAGCTGCAACGGGTCGACCTGACCCAGCGGCGCGAGCTGCTGGGGGCGATCATGAAATCGCCAGGCCCCTTCCTGCAGTACCCGGACGGCCACTTCCTGAGGGACGACATGCCAATCGATGAGCAGCCCTACCTCGATGTCCTCGAGGGCACCCCGGTGTACGAGGCAAGCGGCGGAGTCGATTTCGAGCGCCTGGAGCAGGCGGTCACAAAGGAACGGCTGGCATGAACCGCGAGCTGCTGATACTCCGTCACGGCAAGGCCGTGCCTGACGACACCCGCGGCGATTTTCATCGCGAACTGCGCAACAAGGGCAAACGGCACGCGCAACGCATCGGGGTCTGGCTCGCGCAGCAGGACCTGATCCCGGACCACGTCATCAGTTCCAGCGCCGAGCGCGCGCTCAACACCGCGGCCAAGTGCGGCAAGGTCATGGGCCTGCCGGCGCAGGGGATCGAAGCGAGCGACGCCTTGTACCTGGCATCTCCCGGGGTGCTTCTGGAGCACCTCCGGCAGGTTCCCGAGGAGGCAGAGCGAGTGATGCTGGTGGGACACAATCCCGGCCTGGAACAGTTACTCGAGCAGTTGTGCGAGGCGCCGCCCCCCCGTTCACCGGGTCACAGGCTGCTGCCGACCGCAACCGTAGCGCACCTGGCGTTCAGCGGCGGGTGGCGCACGCTGAAACCCGGACAGGCGCGGCTGCGAGCGATCCAGCGCGGCGCCGGGCTTCCCGCGACCTTCCCCTTTCCCTCGCCGCACGGTACCGGGCAACGCGACCGCCCGGCCTATTACTACACCCAGTCTTCGGTGGTCCCCTTCCGCATGCATCAGGGAGAACTGCAGATCCTGATCGTTCGTTCCAGCAGCAACCGTCACTGGGTCGTGCCCAAGGGTATCGCCGACCCGGGCATGAGCGCGCAGGAATCGGCCCTCAAGGAGGCCTTCGAGGAAGCCGGCGTGCACGGACGGATCGTCGGGGAACCGCTCGGGCAATACGAGTACCCCAAGTGGGGAGCCACCTGCAACGTGGAGGTCTACCCCCTGCAGGTAACGCGGGAACTGCCGAGGAGCGAATGGCAGGAACGCCACCGCGGACGCCGCTGGGTTGCCGCGGAACTGGCGGCCGGGCTGCTGCGACAGGCCGCCCTGGCGCCGATGATCGAACGACTCGCGGCGCGCCACGCGCACCACCCATGCCGCGCCTGATCGCGGCCCTGGTGCGGCACGGGGCTTACCAGCAGCTCGCGGATACGCCCAGCGCTCACCAGCCCTTCCCGCTGGTGGCCGAAGGTGCGGGGCAGGCGCATGCCGGTGGTGAATGGCTTCGCCAGCAGCTGCTCGAACAGCAGCTGGCGCTGTGCCCACAGGTCGACAGTTCGCGTCTGTTGCGCGCCTGGCAGACAGCGCAAGTGATGCTCGAGCCGCTCCAGGGGAGTTTTGCCAAGCCCCCGCAAATCGAGTGCTTCGATGAGCTGGCAGAGCGCTGCGTGGGCAGTCTGGCCAACCTCAGCATCGCGCAGATCGAGGCGGTCGTGCGGGAGGACCCGCGTTACCCGCCATTGCCACCGAACTGGAAATCGGACAGCCGCTTCCGCCTGCCGCTGCAGGGCGCGGAGTCGCTCCTGGAGGCAGGTGAGCGCGTTGCCGGGCACTTGCGCACACGCATGGCAGCGCTTGCCGGCACGGTGTCGGTCGACACCCTCAAGCTGTTCGTCGGGCACGGCGCCGCCTTCCGCCATGCGGCCTATCACCTCGGCGTGCTGGACTTCGAGGACCTGGCCAGACTGAGCATGCATCATGCCCAGGCGGTGCTGCTGGAATACGAGCCGACAGGGGACTGGCGACATGTCGGAGGGCACTGGAAGGTCCGGGGACAGGGCAGCACCTTTAAGGACTGACACGGCATTCGCCGCTCAACGCGTGCGACCGTCGGGTCGAACCGGGGGAGCTCGGAGTCGATAACGGACCCGACCCCTGCACACTGCCGATCCGATCGGCCAAGCTCCTGGCGGCACACGAAAACCGCTCCAAGATGAATGACTTTCATCTCCATGCAATAAACGCGTAATAAAAATGCCATGTCTCAACCGTTCACGAGCAGCCGTATGTCCCCCTGGGTGCAACGCCTCATCCCCGAATATTCCGGCAAGCGTGCGATATCCGGCAGGCTGCCGACGCAGGCCCGCCACTGGTTTCCCGGCAAGCGGGGCGCCGTGGCGCGCCGCGACCCGCACCCGGACCAGCTCTCGCAGGCCGTTGCCGGGGCCGCATCCGGGCGCGCCTGGCGCTGGCCGAAGCGCCCGATCTTCTTTATTGCCGACCCGCATGCGGACGCCGAGGCCTTCGTCGCCTCGCTCCTGGCCAGCGGCGGCGTGGTCCACGATGGCCCCGGGTTGAACGACTTCCGTCTCACGCGCAGCGGGCGCAAGGCGCTGTTCATCATCGGCGGCGACTGTCTCGACAAGGGCCCGAGCAATCTCGCGCTGCTGCGCAGCATCCGCCATCTGATGGATACCGGGGCGCGCGTCAGGCTGCTCGCCGGCAACCATGATGTGCGCCTGCTGATGGGTATCCGGGCAATGAATCTCAAGCGCCACCCGCGCACCGAACACCTGTTCGTGCGCATGGGCGACAAAGTGGTGCCGCTGCTGCGCGAGGTGTACGACGCCTACCTCAAGGGTAAAAAGCTCCCCAGGAATGTGCCTGCCGAGGACGAGTGCCGTAAACGCCTTTTCCCGTCACCAGCCTGGTTCGACAGCTTCCCCCGCGAAGCCGGAGAGCTGCTCAACGCCTCCGGCGTGCAGCGCGAGCTGACCCGCATGCGCCGCAAGGTCGATCATTTCGAGGCCGCATGCGCGAAGGCCGGTCTCAGCCTGCGCCAGGTCTATGCCACAGCCCTCAAGTGTCGCGAGCTGTTTCTGACCCGTCGCGGCGAATTCGCCTGGTTCTTCCGCGAGATGCAGCTGGCCCACCGGGCGGGCTCTTTCCTGTTCATCCACGCTGGCCTGGATGACGAACTCGCCCGCCAGATCAGCAGCAAGAACGTACGCCATCTCAACAAGCTGTATCGCCGGCAGGTTCGCAAGGACCTGTTCCGCTTCTACTACGGCCCGCTTGCCAACGCCATGCGAACCAAGTACCGCAGCAACGACCTGCCACTCAGCGACAAAGGGGTGCACCGGGTCTACAAGAGGGGCCTGTACGCCGTGGTGCACGGTCACCGCAACCGCACCCATGGGCAGCAGATCATGTTGCGTCGCGGCATGATCCACATCGAGAGCGATGTCACCCTGGACCGCAACTCACGGCGCAAAGAAGGGCTGAAGGGGTATGGCGCAGGGGTTACCATCATAAGTCCCGAGGGCCTGGTGCTGGGCATCAGTACCGACCACCCCTACGCCAAGGTCTTTGAGCCGGGCAGCTACCTCAGACGGGCAAGTTGAGCGCGGTTAACAGCATGCAAGATAAGAACAGCTTCAGACACGACTCCCTGCAGGACGCCAAAACCATCGCCGAACTGCTCAAGTCGATCACCAAGGGCATCGCGCGCGGCAAGCTGACCTTCAGCGACGAAGACGGCGAAATCGTGCTCGAACCAGAGGGCCTGCTGAATCTCAAGGTGACCGCGGAGCAGGAGGAGATGCGGCATCGCGTGAATATCCGCATCACCTGGCAACCGCGGAAAAAGAAAAAGGGGAAAAAGCGGCTCTCGGTCGACTAGGAGTCTGCGCGGTAGAAACGATCGAAGCGAAAAGGCGATAGGGATTATCAGGTCAGTTTATCGAACGAGACGAATAGTGGGCCTATTTAACGAGTTGGATAAGCTGAGATGATGATTCATGGCGCTTTTGCAGCAGATTGATTTCTGCCGCGCAGACTCCTAGGACTTATCCGTTCAGTGAATACGCCACCGGCTAAAGCCGGCTGCTTCGGGTCCCGGCTGAAAGCCGCCCCCTTCCCAACCCTCCCCCTCGAGAGGGGGCAGGGGTAAAAAGACCATTCGGCTGAAGCCGGGGGGTTACAGATCCCCTATTGGGGACTCTAAATACCCAGGCAGCCGCTGCGCTGGAAGCGCCAGACCTGCCACGGCTTGACCCAGCCGCGCCGGCGCACATGATCCTCCACCCGCCCGGCCTCTTCCCATTCGCCGATACCGATCGCCCCGACCAGGCGGTGACGATGCACCAGGATACGTCGGTAACGATCGCTCGCCGGGTCACAGAAGCGATAGCTGTGACCATAGTGCCGCCGCGCATCGATGCCCATGGGACCGATACTGAACACCGGCGTGCCCAGCACCTTGAGACGACTGGCAGCGATCGAACCACGATAACGTTGTTCCACGCCGCAGATACTGGCGGCCGCGACAGCGGCCTGTTCCAGACCGGGGCCGACCTGGCCGTAGCACCGCTCGTGGTGCTCGGCGCAGTCGCCGACCGCGTAGATCGACGGGTCCGAGGTTTGCATGTGGTCGTTCACCAGGATCCCGTCCCGGTGGGCGAGACGCGCCGCGCGCGCAAAATCGATGTCCGGCCTGACCCCGGTCGCCAGCACCAAGGTGTCGCAGGCCAGCTCGGTGCCGTCGCGCAGGCGCACCCCCTCGACCCGCTCCTTACCCAGCACCCGGGTGACCCCGCTACCCGGCAATACCGCGATGTCGCGGCGACACATCTCGTACTGCAGGAAGGCCGAGGCGTGCTCATCCAGTTGCATGGGCAACAGCCGGTCGGCGTGATCGAGCACCGTCACCCGGGTGCCCATGCGCCGCATACCCTGCGCCACCTCAAGGCCGAGCAGACCCGCACCCAGGACAATGGTGTGATGACTGCGCGCACGCCGTGCCAGCAGACGGGTGGCATCGTCCAGGTCGTGAAAACGGAATACTCCGGGTAGCTGAACCCCCGGGATATTCGGAATGTGCGGGCACGTTCCGGTGGCAATCACCAACGCCCGGTACCGCCAGCTGGCGCCACTGCTGTCTGTAATCGTCCTGACGAGCGGATCGAGGCCGACGACACGATAACCGAAGCGCTGCTCGACCGACTCCAGGCGCAGGTCCTGGAGCGGCCGCAGCAGCTCGGCCTGGTCGAGCTGTCCAGCCAGCCACGAGGACAGCTGGTCGCGGCTGTAGGGTTCATGCGGCTCGTCACCGAACAGTCGCAAGGGCATGCCCGGCGCCTGGCGCTGCAGTTCGCGCGCGACGCGCAGCCCGACCGGGCCGCCACCGATGATGATCACTGGCGGCCTCAAGCCGTCCCGCTCGCTATCTTGTGTCACCGCCTTGTCAGCCAACACCGACAGTCTCCTCGATCGGACTTGCTACCGGGGCAGCATGAGTTTAGCCATGCAGTGTTCAGGCCAGCAGAGAAAAGGTATTCCATGCGGCGTCTCGACCGATTTCTCCGATGCCTTCGCAGGCACGGCGCCCTGTTTGCGAGCATATCGCGGCGGCGCTCGCACTCACGCGGTGCACCGGCCCCCGGGCGGATCAGCGCCCACGCAACAGTTCGGCGGCGGCGAGCGTCTGTTCGGCGACTTCCACCAGGCGCATGTTGCGATCCATGGCGGCCTTGCGCAGCAGGCGGTAGGCCTCGGGCTCGCCGATACCGCGCTGGGTCATGATCAGCCCTTTGGCGCGGTCGATGAGTTTGCGCTCGGCCAGCTGCGAGCGGGTCTTGTGCAGTTCATCTTCCAGTTCACGAAAATGCTCGAAGCGCGCGATCGCGGCATCCAGGATGGGACGCACGCGCTTGCTCTGCAAGCCGTCGACCACGTAGGCGCTCACGCCCGCCTGCACCGCGCGCCGGATGGTATCCGGATCGTCGTCCTGGCTGAGCATGACCATCGGGCGGGGGGTATGCGCCTGCACCGAACGCAGGCTCTCGAGGGTATCCCGGTTGGGTGCCTGCATGTCGATCAGGACCACATCTGGCTGATAACGGCCGACCGCGGCCAGCAGGTCGTCGGTTGCCGAGGCGGTGGCCACGATCCGGCAGTCATTGCAGGCGAAATCGGAGAGCACGCTCTCGATCCTGGCGGCATCCAAGCCCACCAGCATGACGCGAAGTTTTGGCTTGTCCTCGTCCACGCGCGGACGCCCCCTGAAACCTTGGAAAACAGCGCACTTTAGCTCAAAAAGCCACCTCCGCCACCGCTAAAAAAAACCCCGCCGAGCTGGCGGGGTCAACGTGCCTGGACAATGCCAGGCTTCCCGAGGTAGGAGGAAGAAAGGAGCAGGACAGCCCAACCAAGAGCTGTCGTGCAGCAAGGAATTTGCAGCTTCTGTGCCAAAACAAATATTTTATTATTATCAATCGGTTATCAATTCCCCCCCTCCGATTGGCACGCCAAATGGGGCGCTGCTGGTGCATTCAGGCGGACTGCCTGCACCAAAAACCCGCGCCCCGGGACCTAGGAGCCTGCGCGGCAGAAATCAATCTGCTGCAAAAGCGCCATGAATCATCATCTCAGCTTATCCAACTCGTTAAATAGGCCCACTATTCGTCTCGTTCGATAAACTGACCTGATAATCCCTATCGCCTTTTCGCTTCGATCGTTTCTACCGCGCAGACTCCTAGCCAGGGCAGAACGCCGGCCGAAACCGGGATCAGCGCCAGGTCCCCCGGATGCGTGCCTGGCGGGTGGCCCGGACGCAGAGCCCGGTGGGCAGCGCGGTGTCCCCCGGGCAGTGCGCGCGGCGTACGCGGCAAGGCCCCCGGGGACCTGCCACAAGTCCTTGATCCCGGCAGGATTTATACCGTCCACAACCCTCATGCACACTTTTCCCCAACAGTTTTCCACACGTTTTTACACAATATCTTGTGGTTGACAGCCGCCCACCAGCGTATATATTGCGTTTCACGATCGGACGGCAGCTCGATCGGCAGCAGGCCGTGCAAGGCGGCCAAAAACACATTCACAAAACCAGTATCTGCTTTCAGGAGGAGCCCTATGGGCATCGAAGTGACCGGGCCGGACGAGCTGTCCGCCGAAAATATTGCCGTTCCGCCGGCCGCAACCGCCGCACGCAAGAACGCCAGCCCCGAGGCCGGCGCCTCCGATTCGCTGCGCATCATCCGTCGCAACGGCAAGGTCACCGGTTTCGACGGCTCCAAGATTGCAGTCGCCATGACCAAGGCCTTTCTCGCGGTGGAAGGCGGCAATGCCGCGGCCTCCGCGCGGGTGCATGACACCGTCGCGGATCTGACCCGCGAGGTGGTGGACGCACTGCGGCGCCGCCACCAGGGCGGCACCGTGCATATCGAGGACGTGCAGGACCAGGTCGAACTGGCGCTGATGCGCAATGGCGAGCACAAGATTGCGCGCGCCTACGTGCTTTATCGCGAGGAGCAGGCGCGCAAGCGTGCCGAAGAGGCGAAATCGGAAGGCTCCTTGGCCGAGCAGGCCATCGTGCAGGTCACGATGGCGGACGGCAGTCTGCGCCCGCTCGACGTCGAGCGCCTGCGGCGGCTGGTGAACGAGGCCTGCGAAGGCCTCGAGGCGGTCTCCGCGGAGGGGATACTGAACGACGCCTGCCGCAACCTGTTCGACGGCGTCAAGGAAGCGGACGTCTCCAAGACACTGGTGATGAGCGCCCGTACCCTGATCGACCAGGAGCCGAACTATTCTCATGCCGCCGCGCGCCTGCTGATGGACAGCATGCGCTGCGAAGCGCTCGGGTTCCTCGACATGAACGTGGCGGTCGCCACCCAGGCCGAGATGGGCAAGGTGTACGGCGACTATTTCACCGCCTACATCGAGCGCGCCGTGCAGCTGGAACTCCTCGACCCGCGCCTGGCGCAGTACGACCTGGCGCGCCTGAGCGCCGCCTTCCGCCCGGAGCGCGACCTGCAGTTCACCTACCTCGGTCTGCAGACCCTGTACGACCGTTACTTCATCCATTCCAGCGATGATGTGCGCTTCGAGCTGCCGCAGGCCTTCTTCATGCGCGTCGCCATGGGCCTGGCGATCAACGAGATCGACCGCGAAGGGCGTGCGATCGAATTCTACAACCTGCTCTCGAGCTTCGATTTCATGAGCTCGACCCCGACCCTGTTCAACTCCGGCACCCTGCGCCCGCAGCTGTCCTCCTGTTACCTGACCACGGTCCCGGACAATCTGGACGGCATCTACAGCGCCATCCGCGACAACGCCCTGCTGTCCAAGTTTGCCGGCGGCCTGGGCAACGACTGGACCCGGGTGCGCGGCCTGGGCTCGCACATCAAGGGGACCAATGGCAAGAGCCAGGGCGTGGTGCCCTTCCTCAAGGTGGCCAACGACACCGCGGTTGCGGTCAACCAGGGCGGCAAACGCAAGGGCGCGGTATGCGCCTACCTCGAGACCTGGCACATCGACATCGAGGAATTCCTCGACCTGCGCAAGAACACCGGCGACGACCGCCGCCGCACCCACGACATGAACACCGCCAACTGGATTCCGGACCTGTTCATGCAGCGTGTGGTCGAAGACAAACAATGGACCCTGTTCTCGCCCAACGAGACCCCGGAACTGCACGACCTCACGGGCGTCGAGTTCGAGGCCGCCTACCAGCGCTACGAGGAAAAGGCCGCGCGCGGCGAACTCGGGGTGCACAAGACCGTCAAGGCGGTCGACCTGTGGCGCAAGATGCTCGGCATGCTGTTCGAGACCGGTCACCCCTGGGTCACCTTCAAGGACCCCTGCAACATCCGCTATACCAACCGGCACGTCGGCGTAGTGCACTCGTCCAACCTGTGCACCGAGATCACGTTGCACACCAACGACGGCGAAATCGCGGTCTGCAACCTCGGCTCGGTCAACCTGGCGGCGCACGTGATCGAAGGCGAAGGCCTCGACATGGCCAAGCTCGAACAGACCATCGACACCGCCATGCGGATGCTCGACAACGTCATCGACTACAACTACTACAGCGTGCCGCAGGCGCGTAACTCCAACCTGCGCCACCGCCCGGTCGGACTCGGGATCATGGGCTTCCAGGACGCGCTCTACCGCGTGCGCCTGCCCTACGCGAGCGAAGCCGCGGTCGATTTCGCCGACCGCTCCATGGAGGCGGTCAGCTACTTCGCGATCAAGGCCTCGACCGACCTCGCCGAGGAGCGCGGCCGCTATTCCAGCTTCGAGGGCTCGCTCTGGAGCCAGGGCATCCTGCCGATCGACTCGCTCGGCCAACTCGCGCAACAGCGCGGCCAGTACCTGCAGGCGGACCTGGGGCAGACGCTCGACTGGGACGGCCTGCGCGAGCGGGTACAGAGCGTCGGCATGCGCAACTCCAACACCATGGCGATCGCGCCGACCGCGACCATCTCGAACATCTGCGGGGTCAGCCAGTCGATCGAGCCGACCTACCAGAACCTGTTCGTCAAATCGAACCTCTCGGGCGAGTTCACCGTGGTCAATCCCTACCTGGTGCACGACCTCAAGGCACGCGGCCTGTGGGACGAGGTGATGGTCAACGATCTCAAATACTTCGATGGCTCGGTGCAGCCGATCGACCGCGTGCCGGACGATATCAAGGAGCTGTATGCGACCGCCTTCGAAATCGACCCGCGCTGGCTGGTGGAGGCCGGCGGCCGCCGTCAGAAATGGATCGACCAGGCGCAGAGCCTCAACCTGTACATGTCCGAGCCCTCGGGCAAGAAGCTCGACAACCTGTACAAGCTGGCCTGGGTGCGCGGTCTCAAGACCACCTATTACCTGCGCTCCATGGGTGCGACCCACATGGAAAAGACCGCCGGCGAGCGTAACCAGGGCAGTACCCAGAAGGGCGGTGGATTCGGTCTGGAAGCCACGGATGCCGGCAGCACCGCGCCCCAGGCGTGCAGCATCCTGGACCCCGACTGCGAGGCCTGCCAATAGGCTTTTCACCGCCAAGGACGCGAAGAACGCAAAGATAAAGCCAAGGCAATAAGAACAGAATCCTTGGCGTCCTTTGCGGTCTTAGCGGTTAACAAAAGATATTTCGGGATAACCACAATCCCACGTGAGAGGAGACGAACACCATGCTGAATTGGGACGACCCGCTAGCCCCCATCAAGCCGGTAGCCAAGCCGGCCCGGACCGAAGCACACCCGGAGGCAAATCCGGTGAAGGCCGCCCAGCCGGCGAGCAAGCCCGAACAGGCACCGCAGGAGCAGGCCCGGACCCCCTTGTCCGGCCTCGAAGCGGAGTTACATGGCCAGCCGATGCACACCCCGGACTTCGGCAATCAGCCGGTCAAGGCCGAGGACAAGCGCGTGGTCAACGGCATGACCGACGTCAACCAGCTGGCGCCGTTCAAGTACCCCTGGGCCTGGGAGTACTTCCTCAATGCCAACCGCAACCACTGGACGCCGCTGGACATCAACATGAACCAGGACGTGCACGACTACCATCACAAGCTGACGCTGGAAGAGCGTCACGTGTACGAGAACGTGCTCGCCTACCTGACCACCTCCGACATCCTGGCGATGCGCAACATCGGCCTGGCGGTGATGGAAAAGATGTCCGCGCCCGAGTTGCAGATCTACCAGGCACGCCAGGTGTACGAGGAATCGCTGCATACCTGGACCTACCAGCACTGCATCGAGTCGCTCGGACTCGACCAGGGTGAGATCTATAACCGCTACCGCGTGGTCCCGGAGATCAACGGCAAGATCCAGTTGGCCAACCGTCGCCTCAGCTCGGTGTTGCGTCCGGACATCGATCTGAACGACCGCGAAGAGCTGCACAACTTTCTGATGGCGTACATCTTCTTTGCCGGCGTGTTCGAGGGCTGCTGGTTCTACAACGGCTTCTCCCCGATCTTCGCATTGCAGCGGCGCGGGCTCATGAAAGGCACCGCGGAGCAGTTCCAGTACATCATGCGCGACGAGGTCCTGCACGCCTCCTTCGGTATCCGCGTGGCCAAGCAGATCATGCAGGAAGAGGACATCCGCCCGGACCCGCAGGCACTCAAGACCATGTGGGAGGAATGCGAGGCCGCGGAGGACGACTATGCCGGCTACATCCTGCGCGACCCCATTCTGGGTTACAGCAAGGAGGATCACCTCGGGCAGTTCCGATTCATCGCCAACCGTCGCGCCAAGAGCCTCGGCCTGGAAGAGCCCTACCCCGGCGCCGAGGCGACCCTGCCGTGGCTGGACGAGCAGGCCAACCTGCGCAAGGAGAAGAACTTCTTCGAAACCCGCGTCACCGAGTATCAGACCGGCGGCGCCCTGAAGTGGGACTGATTCCCCTCCCCATCCCTCCCCACAAGTGGGGCGGGTGACGAAGAGGAAAGCTGTTGAGTTCCCCTCCCCATCCCTCCCCACAAGTGGGGCGGGTGACGAAGAGGAAAGCTGTTGAGTTCCCCTCCCCATCCCTCCCCACAAGTGGGGCGGGTGACGAAGAGGAAGCTGTTGAACTCCCCTCCCCGTCCCTCCCCACAAGTGGGGCGGGTGACATGACGATTCAATGCCGGAGGGGCCTGGAAAGAACTCCCCCCTTCAAGACCCGCTGCGAAGAAACCCATGAACAGCGGGGACAAGGGTCACTCCGGCACCATACACCCAACCGGGCGCGCCTTGCGGTGAAGGCGCTCCCGGTTTTTTTTTTGCCTCCGACAACAGCGCGTAGGAGCGAGCTTGCTCGCGAAAGCGACACCTCGATCCACGAAAACCGCCTATTCGCGGCCGGGAACACTACCGTGCCGTAGGAGCGAGCTTGCTCGCGAACAGCAGCCGGCACAGACGCCGAAGAAACACTTGTTCGCGGCCAAGGCCGCTGCTACGAAAAGCACCCGGGGTAACGCGGAAGCTATTCCGCCTGCCCGGTAAAGGCCAGCTTCTCTGAGAGATGCTCCTCCGAGCGCAACAGGCGCGCCCGCAGGCGGGCGTGCAGGCGCTCCTCGGCCTGCTGAACCCGCCGCATTGCCCGGCGTGGCGCCAGGCGCGGCAACAGGTCGCGCAGGCCCGCGGAGAGATGACGCTGGAACATCGGGTCGTCACGATGAATCACGACCTCGTAGCTTCCGGGCTGCCCCTGGCGGGCACTGCGACCGAACAGCTGCCGATCCAGGCGGCGCGCGTCATTGATCTCGGTGGCGATCACGTGCAGACCGCCGCACGCCAGGACCGAGCGATGCACCTGGATATCGGTGCCCCTGCCGGCCATATTGGTCGCGATGGTGACCCTGCCCGGCTGGCCGGCCTCTGCGATGATCTCCGCCTCGTGCCGCCCCTGACGCGCATTCAGCAGCTGATAGGGCAGCCCAGCCGCATCAAAAGCCGCCGCAATCGCTTCCGACACCCCGAGGGTACGGGTGCCGACAAGGATCGCCCGTCCCTCCTCGAGTAGTGCACGCACCCTTTGCACCAGCCAGGCCTGCTGCTCCGCTGGCCCGGCGGCGCAGCGCATCCCGAGGTCATGGCGCACCACCGGCTGGTGCGGCGGGACCGTGACCACCGCCTGGCGGTAGACGCGCCGCAGCTCCGACTCCACCTCGCGCACGGTACCGCTCATGCCGGCCAGGACAATGTAACGGCGAAAAAAATTCTGGTACGTCAGGCGCGCGATGTGTTCGCGTTTGCCCGAGGGCTTGAGGCCTTCCTTGAGTTCGATCAGGTTGTGCAGTTCGCTCTCCCAGGCGCGGTCCGGCATGGCCCGCCCGGTGTTGCTGTCGATGATCTCCACCTGGTCCTCGCGCACCATGTAGTCGCGGTCCCGAACGAACAGGTGCATCGCCAGCAAGGCCTGCAGGATCAGGCGCCGGCGGCGCCTTGGACCCTGCCAGAACCCCTCCATTGTCTGTGTCCGATCGGCAATCTGTTGCTCGCCGGCACGGGTCAGTTCCGCACTGTGATGACGCGCATCCAGTTTGTAATGGACCCCGGGCTTGAGCTGCCTGGCCAGGTAGAGCGCGGTCACCAGTACACTGCGCTGCAAACCGCCGGGGGTGACCCTGGACAACAACAACGGGGTTCTGGCCTCGTCGACCAGGACACTGTCGGCTTCATCCACGATCGCGTAGCACAGGCCGCGCAGAAACAGCTGCTGCTGGCGCGAACCCTGCCCGAGGAGATCCTCCAGCGCGAGGCGCAGGCTGCCGCGATCGCCGTCCAGGGTGACGCGGTCACGCAGGTAATCGAAGACCAGCTGCTGCGCGCTGCAATAAGTGACGTCCGCCGCATAGGCCGCGCGGCGGGCCTCGTCCTGCATCTCACCCGTGATCGCCGCCACCGTCAGACCGAGGGCCTCGTAGACCGGGCGCATGCTGTCGGCGTCGCGTTGCGCGAGATAATCGTTGGCGGTGATCACGTGCACCGGGATTCCGGTCAGCGCCACCGCCGACGCAGGCAGGGTCGCGGTGAGCGTCTTTCCCTCGCCGGTCTGCATCTCGGCCAACTGGCCGCGCAACATCACCCAGGCACCGATCAGCTGGACCTCTCGCGGCAGGAACCCGAGCTGCTCTCTTGCGGCGAGGCTGGTGAGCGCAAAGGCCTCGACCACATTGTCATCGCTCAGTCCTTCGCCACGCAGGCGCCGCCGCAGGTTCTCGAGCGCCTGGCCCGACAGCGCGCCCTGCCCTTCCATCTCCTGGACACGCGCCAGCACCCTGGCCGCGAGGCGCCCGCATTCGCGCAGACTCTTGCGGCCACGTGGCAACAAGCGCTCCAAAGGGTGCCTGCCGGCATCATCGGCGCGCCGCTCCGGGTAGGCGCCGGGTCGCTCACCGGGGAGGAAGCCACTGCTCGGGCCCAGCTGGGTAACAGCCTGCGCCATCAGAGCGTGGTCGTGCCCAGGAAGAGCTGGCGCAGACGCCGGACCCATTGCTCACCGATCGCCGCAGGCGCGTGCTCGAAGCGCAGCGTGGCGCGTTCACCCACACGGTAATCGTCGCCCCCCGCCGGAAGATCGACCTCGACCAGGTAAACCGGGCGCAGGGCAAGGAGTTCCTCAGCGGAGTCCTCCACGACCGCAATCGGCCCGCCGTTAGGCACCGCCAGCGCGGGGCTGGGAAGGCGCTGCACGGCGCCCGGCAACACCTGGAAGGAAGCGGCCTGTATGACCCGGCCGAGGTCCCCGTGCAGACGCACCAGCGGCGCCTGCCCCCCCTGCGGGCCAAACAGGCCGATCGCATCCTGCTCGATGACCGCCATCACGGTCCGGTGATCGCGTTTCAGCACGTGCCCGATCAGGTTGCCCTGGGGATGAAAGGCGCCCACCTCCAGATACCCGCGCGCACTGTAAAAATGCCCGCTGGCCGGCGCGGTCACGGTCATGCGCGCCTTTTCCTCTCGCCGGCTGCGCAGTTCCTCGCGCATGGCGAGCAGCTTCTCGCTCGCAACGCGACGTTTGACCCGGTCATCCAGGAGAAAGCCGTCGATCAGGGCCTTGACCTCGCGCGCCTCCGCCTCGAGTCCACGGATGCGCGCATCCAGCTCGGTGCTGTCGCAACCCGCCAACACCTCACCCTGGGCGACCCACTGCCCGTCACGGGCGCTGACCGCCTGCACGAGACAATCAACACCCGGGATGACGCGGGCGTTTTCCGGGGTCCAGACCACCCCCTGGATACTGCTGTACTGCGCCACCGGCAACAGGAAGAGCGTACCCAGCAAAAGACCAGCCAAAGATCCCAGCAGCAGCACTGCGCGCAGGCCAGAGCGCGCGCCGTGCACGTGTGAACGGAGCTTGTTGAAGCCGCGGTACAGGGGTAACAGCAGCACGGTTGCCACTGCCCAGGCACCGAGCAGGAATCCCGCCACCGGCGAGAGGCTGCTGGCGAACAACACCAGGCCGAACAGGATGACAATCCAGTAACACCAGGACAACGCGCCGTAACCGATCAGCCACGCCCGCTCGCGCGCGTCGGACATCGGAACCGCGGCCTGCGAAGCGCTACCCGCAAAGATTCTGCCGAACAGCCGTGACCAGTGCTCGCGCGAACGCTTCCACAGGTCCGGAATCTCGACCAGATCCGCCAGTACGTAATAGGCGTCGAAACGCATCAGCGGATTGCCATTGAAGAACAGGGTCGAGACGCTCGCGATCAGCATCGCGGAGAACAGCATGTCGCGTAACAGGCCATCCGCGACATTCAGCCACAGGACCAGGGCGAGTACCGCAATCACGAGTTCGGCCGCCACCCCGGCCGAGGCGACCGCGGCACGCTGCCATTTACTGGCAAACACGCCGGCCGCCTTGCCATCGACATAGGGAACCGGGAAAACCACCAGCAGCGCGATGCCGAGTTCATGCACCTCCCCTCCCCAGCGCTTGATCGCCAGGCCGTGCGCCAGTTCGTGCAGAATCTTTATCAGCGGATACACCAGGACCATCAGCAGGATATTGGCGGGTTCGCCCAGCGAGGCCAGCGGCTGGGCGCGCAGCTCGCCCCAATGCATGCCGGCCAGCAACACCCCGCTGATTACAACCGCGAGCCACAGCAGCGCCCCGCCCAGGCTGAACAGCGGATCCGCGTAGGGCTTGATCCGATCCAGCAGGCGGTCCGGGTCGAACAGCGGCACGCGCACCACCAGAGGGTTGAGGAAGCGCTGCGTCTTCTGGCGCCGCTCCGAGTTTTTCTGGCGCTGCAGCAGCACTTCGAAGTCCGCGTTCACGTCCACCTCCACCAGATTCGCCTGGTGCAGTTGGCTGAGCATCTCGATGGCCTGGCCCTGGGTCGGTGCTTCGTCCCCGGCCCGTTCGTTGGCCAGATCCCAGGCGACCTGCACCGGACGCTCACCATTGAACAGGCCCACGAACTGGTAGGCGGCGTGGTTGACGCGGTGATGCTTGCCGGTGGCGCGATCCTCGAGCACATACCAGCTGCGCTCGCGGTACCGGTGCCGGTGTACGCAGACGTGCGGGCGCAAGCGGGGAGTGAGGCCGGCTACGCGATACCAGTGTGGACTGAATGTGGCCTCGGCGGTCATGTCCCGCCTACCATTCCAGGGTCCAGAGCGTCAGCTTCAGCCAGTTCACCAGGCGATGCGTGAGAATCCAGCCGAGGCTCGCCTCACCGGCGTTGACCCGCGCCACCCCGGTCATCCCCGGCCGGAGGTGAGCGGGCGTATCGACCAGCTCGGCCTCGACACGGAAAAAGTTGCGCCCGGCATGGCTTTCCGCGACCGGGGTCAGGCGTCGGATCCGCATCGGCAGTTCCTCGCCCGGCGATCCGTTCAGCACCAGGGCGCCCTGCAGGCCTTCACCGATGAATCCCGCATCGCGCTCATCCAACTGCAGCACCACCCGGTAGTCCTGCAGTGGTGCAACCTCGAACAGGGTGTCCCCTCGGTTGACCGGCGACCCGATCAGCTGGCTCAGGTCGCCACTGACCACATAGCCGTCAATCGGGGATACCAGGCTGGTGCGCTTGATCTGCTCAGCGATCAGCGCCAGCTTGGCGCGCGCCTGATCGGCACGCGCCTTGAACACGGCCGTCTGGCCTCGATCATGACTGGCCAGTGCGCCGCGGTACTCCCGCTTCGATTGCTGCAGTTCACTGTTGAGCTTCTGTCTTTCCAGTTCCAGTTCGCGCCGATCCAGGCGGCCCAGCTCATCGCCCGCCCGAACCTCGTCACCGGCGCGCAGCAGCGAATGCTCCACGAAGCCCTGCATCGGCGCCACGATGCTGCGCTTCTGTTCCGGCTCGATGCTCACATCCGCCTTGACCCAGTGGGTCGACGGCATGGCGAGCAGGAATGCCAGCGCGCCCAGGAGCACCACGACGATGCCCTTCCGCAGCCACCCCTTGCGCCGCTTGCGCTCCTGCCACCGGCTGCTGCGCCAGTACCGCCAGGGGTGACTGGCGCGGTACTTGGCGGCCAGAACGGGGCCACACAGGGTGCTCAGATGCATCAGCTCACGAATATCGGCACGCTCGGGCTCTTTCTCCCATTCCAGGGTGATCGCGCCGAAGCGATCTTCGTGGTCGAACAATAAAAAGGTGTAGACCCGCGCCAGGCCCTGCGCCTGCGCGAAGGCCCGGTGAGCCTGGCCGATAAACGCGGGAACACCTTCCGGTTCCGGGTGGAATACCGGCTGCGACTGGTCCGCCGCCTCATCCATGAGCCCCTGGATGTCGCGGTGAATGCGCTGCTTTCCGGCGCGTTCGACCGTATGCGATGTCGCCACCACCTGGTGTTTCCCGCGCGCACTGACACCGATGGTGACCCGGCTGCAACCAAGCTTGATGGCCAGGTCACTGGCAAAGCCGGCAGCGGCCTGTTCGAAACCGGGCGCATCCAGCGCGACGCTGGTCATTTCCAGGACGAAGCGCATCGCCGAATCGGAATCGACGGGCTCGGCGTAACTGGCAGCGGATGGCTGTGGATTGATCATGGGCGCAAAGTGCTCTTTTCCTGGCGGAGTGCACGTAAATGGTCCCGTGCTGAAACGGCAGGCCCGCCTGAATCTTTACCTGCCCCTCTACCGGAATCCGTAGGAGCGAGCCGTCGACATTCCTGAAACAGGACCAGCATTCTTCGCGGCCAAGGCCACCCCCAAGGATCGAACACAATCCCCCCCCGCCGTAGGAGCGAGCTTGCTCGCGAACCGTCGCCATTCCCGAAACAGGACCGGCGATCCCAGCGGCCAGGGCCGCCTCTGCAGTGCCCGATTTTTTTAATTCGCAACCGTAATTAAAGGATTTTTTTGCGCCGCCGAAACAGCACCTGATCGGAATGACCACGGGACACGAGCGCACTGTGCGACGACTCCATTACCTTCTGCCCCTGCTGGCACTGCATGGCGACCTGAGCGCGGCTCTGCCCCTCGAGGGGGAGGAGCATCTCGATTGCCTGATCGAGCCGCACCAGATGGTAGAACTCGGCACGCCCGTACCGGGGGTTATCGACCGCATCCTGGTCGAGCGCGCCGATAGCGTTGCGGTCGGGCAGGCACTGGTCGAACTCGAGTCCTCGGTCGAGCAGGCCACCCTGCGGCATGCCGAGGAGCGCGCCGGCATGGATGCCACCATCAAGGCCCATGGCGCGGATCTGAATCTCGCCCGCCAGAACCTCAAGCGCATGGAACAGCTGTTCGAGCGCCGGGTCATCCCCTCGCAAAAGCGGGACGAGGCGCGTGCCGAGTACGAAGTCGCGCTGCGTAATTACCAGGTCGCGAAAGAGAACCAGCGCCTCGCCCAGCTCGAACTCCAGACACAACAGGCCAAACTCGCCCGCCGGATCATCCGCAGCCCGATCGACGGGGTCGTGGTGGAGCGCATGAGCACCGCCGGCGAATTCGTGGATGAGCGTCCGCTGCTCACCCTGGCGCAACTCGACCCCTTGCGGGTCGAAGTGCTGATACCGGCGCCCCTGTTCGGCTCCATTGCGCCCGGCATGTGGGCACAGGTCAATCCCGAGATAGCAATATCCGAACTCCCACGGGCACGGGTCGTCACGGTGGACCGACTGGTGGATTCCGCCAGCGGCACCTTCCGGGTGACCCTGGACTTACCCAATCCCGATCAGCGCATACCGGGCGGGCTCAAGTGCGGTGTGCGTTTCCTTCAGCATCTGGCCGATGAACCGGCGGCACCAGCAGAACAACCCCGCCTGCCCGAGCTGGCGCCCGCCGAGCTTGAGAGCATCGCCTCGAACGATACGCTCGAGAACGACGACATTCGTCTCGAGACACCGGTCGTGGATGAGACTCCGCTGCCCGAAGTAGCCCCGTCCACCGCCCCAGCCGCTCCGCAGATCACTATTCCCTTACTGGTGGCCACGCTTGAGCCGCTGACCCAGGAACAGACAGCAGATTCCGCTGCGGCGCTGAACGGCTCCAACGGACTGCAAGCCTCGCGGACTGCTGAGCAGCCTGCCGAAGCAGCCGAAACCTCGGTCACCGTGTCCGAACCCGAGGCACCCAAGCCGGCGCCAAGCCCGCAGCAGGCCCCGCAACTCGCCGACACCAAGCGCGAAACAATCGACGAGCCAGTCGCTCCCAAGGTTGAGAAAATCGCTGTCGATCTGGAACAGCTTGCGCCTACCGAAAAGGAATCGCGCGACGCGGCCACCGCCGCCCTGCCCCGGACAGAGCAACAGGAACGAACCGAGCGCGCGCCGGTGCCCCAGGAGACCACCGCGATCCGTTTGGCAGAACCGAGCAGCTGGTGCGGCACCCTCAGCGCCAGTTCGACAAACCTGAGGAAAGCCCTGCAACCCCTGCGTAAAGCCGGCATCGAGGTGCATGAAATCCACGGCCATGCAAGAGCACCACGCGACTTTATCGTCGAGATGCCTGCAGGCGAGGCAGGCTGCTCACAGTCGCTCGCGACCCTGCGAGCCGCCGGTTTCCCGGATGTCGCCTGCTATACATCCAAGCGTACCGGCGTGCGCATGGTGTCAGGCGGGTTGTTCAAGCAGAAGGAATACGCCCTGACCCGTCAGCAGAAATTCCAGGCCAAGGGTTTCGCCATGGAATTGCGCACCCGCTACCAGAAACAGGGGCCCCAGACCCTGCACCTGACCGCCGCGACGCGCCTGCAAGTCCTGTCCGCCATCGCAAAGATCCAGCCAACCCCACAGCTGGAACTGCATGACACCCGCTGCGATGGAGAAAAACTGGCTCACCGGTGAGTGCCGAAGGCAACGGGGCGGCTGAACTTCATCTTGTGAACACCCCACCGGCTAAAGCCGATGGCTTCGGGATTCGGCCGAAATCCGAACCAGTCGGCCATCCGGCCGACTATCCCCTCCCCACGGGTGGGGAAGGGTTGCGTTTAAGCAAGCGTTTGCGATTGGACGGGCCAGGGTGGGGATACCCCTCTGCCATTGTCCGAACGCCACCCCCATCCCAACCTTCCCCCTCCAGAGGGGGAAGGGGTAAAACGACAATCCGGCTAAAGCCGGGGAGTTACGGATTCCCGAAGGAGACTCTGAATAGCGACGACGGTTCCTTCAGTAGGTCACAGGAGAAAATCCTTCGTGCATTGACTCAGGTTAGAACCGGGCCTGCCGAAGACAGCCGTAAGCGCCAATTTGCCTGGAGAATCCCTTGCGACTGATCATCGCTTTACCCGTACGTATCGTCGGCTTCGTCCGCGACCGGCAGAACCACCTGAATAGCGCCGCACAGTCGTCACGCTGGCCCCTTCCCCCGGGACATATCGGTTAGGACCGAGGCACACGCCTGATGCGCAATCACGCCCATCGAAACGCCAAAGGACCTGTCCTTGAGGCTATGGAGGAGCGCCAGCTTTTCTCGATCGACATTCCCGGGGCGGACGCACTCGTCCACCCAACACAGCCCACACCCATTGAAGCGGTCCTCGAAGAACGCTCCGACCCGACGGGCTCTTCCGTTACTGCAAGCGATTCGGGAGCGGAAGCTTCCTTCGAGATCGTCTTTGTCGATACCGCCACACCCGATTATCAAACCCTGGTCGATGGCCTGGTTGGCGATCCCAACCGCCATTTCGAGGTCATCTACATCGACAGCGACCAGGACGGACTGAAGGTCATCAGCGACCATCTCGCGTCCGCGAGCGAGGTCGACGCGATTCACCTCATCTCGCACGGCGCGCCGGGCGAGATCGAGCTCGGAAATCAGCGTCTCACCGAGGACCTGCTGGTGGACAACGCCACCCGGGTTGCAGCCTGGTCCACGGCCTTCAGCCAGGACGGGGATATCCTGATCTACGGCTGCGACCTCGCCTCCACGGTCGAGGGGGAGCAACTGGTCGACAGCCTGGCCCTGTTGACCAGCGCCGATGTGGCCGCCTCGGACGACCTCACCGGACAGGCAAGCCTGGGCGGCGACTGGGATCTGGAATACCGGACGGGTGCCATTGAGGCAGACATCGCGTTCACCGCGCACACCCAGAGTACCTTTGAGGGCGTGCTGGCCCTGATCAATTTCCGGGAGGGTAGCAGTGGCTACGCCAGCACCCAGGATACCTACCTGCGTGAGGCCTCAGCGACCACCGGCCAGGGAGGCGACACCGATGTACAGGTCGACCTCAATGACTCCGGTGGCCAGGAGCAGGCCCTGATCCGTTTCGACGACCTGTTCGGCTCCGGTCCGTACCAGATACCACTGGGGTCGACCATCAACAGTGCCGAGCTGACGGTCGAAGTCACGAATCAGAGCAGTAGCGGTGCAACGATCAGCTTGCACCGGATGCTTTCCAACTGGGACGAATCCTCGACCTGGGACTCCATGACCACCGGTATCAGCACAGATGATATCGAGGCCAAATCACTCGGCGATGCAACCGTGCCCACACCGGATGCTCTCGGAAGCATCACCATCACCGGACTGTCAGCCGCACTGCAAGCCTGGTCCGACGGTGATACCAATTACGGTTGGGCGATCCTGTCCGACGACACCAACGGCTGGGGCTTTGCTTCATCGGAGAACGGCACGAGTTCCCTCCGCCCAGTTCTCAGCGTGGACTACACGCCGCCGCCGGTGCCCAGCGATCTGGTCGTGACCGACAACGCGAGCGCGGGAACCGAGTTGAATGCCGACGGCGGCAACGACGCCTATCTCGTGGCCGATGACGGTGGGGCCATCCTGGGTGGTTTGAGCGCAGCCACCTTCGAATTGCAATTCGAGGGAGCCAACCACGCCGGCATCGAAATCTTTATCTCGTACAACGATCCGACCGGAAACGACGAATTCTCGATCAACACCAACAACAATACGGTCGCGGGCGCGATGGAGCTGGATTTCGGTGCGGGCGGCACCGTGGAATCGACTGCCGTCAATTATGAGACGCTCCTGCTGGACGCGGCGCGACATACACTGTCTGTCACCTGGGACAACGCGGCGGGAGCCTGGGAGATATACGTCGATGGCTCACTGATCGACAGCGGCTCCGGTCTGAACACCGGCAACACGATCACCGCCGGCGGCACCCTGCTCTTTGGACAAGAGCAGGACGCCCTCGGCGCGGGGTTCAATTCAGGCGAGTACTTCAGCGGCACGCTCCATGATGCGCGCCTGTTCAATGACGTCCGGACCGCCGGTGAGATCAGCAGCAACTACCAGGCCACCCTGCCCAACACCGAGCCCGGGATGATCGCCAACTGGCTGTTCGACAACCTGTCGACCGATGGCGTGGTGACCGAGAGTATGAGCGGAAACAACCTGACGGTGGCGCACGTATCGGATCCCGGCTTCACGAGCAGCACACCCTCGTTGCCCCTTTCGGTCGACGAGAATGCCGCCAATTCTACCGTCGTCGGAACACTTGCCGCCATTCACCCCAATGGTGGCGAGACCTTCACCTATTCACTGCTCGACCACGCCGGCGGGCGTTTCACGATCAATTCCTCGAGCGGCGAACTCAGCGTGGCCAACGGCAGCCTTCTCGATTTCGAGACAGCGGCCTCTCACAATATCACCGCGCGAGTGGTCGACAGCGACGGGGACAGTTACGACGAAGTGTTCACGATCACCGTCAACGATCTCAACGAGGCGCCGGTTATCACATCCGATGGTGGTGGGATCACAGCCGCTCTCAACGTGGCGGAGAACACCACCACCGTCACCACAGTGACCAGCGACGATGACGACGGGGACACCGTCACCTACAGTATCACCGGCGGCGCCGACCAGGGTCTGTTCAACATCGATACCAACACGGGCGTGCTCACCTTCGTCAGCGCGCCGAACTTCGAATCGCCTACTGATAGTGACACCAACGGGGTGTACGAGGTCGCAGTCACGGCCAGCGACGGCAATGGCGGCACAGACGTGCAAACGATTTCGGTTACGGTCACTGATATCAATGACCCCCCGATCAACAACGTTCCGGGCGCCCAGATCATCGACCAGAATGGAATGCTGCTGTTCTCTGCATCCACCGGGACCGCCATCACCATCAGCGACGACGACGCCGGTGGCGCAGCCATCGAAGTGACCCTGACCGCGAGCAACGGCACCGTCAATCTCGCCAGTTCAGCCGGCCTGACGTTTACACTGGGCGATGGCACTGACGATGCCAGCATGACCTTTACCGGCACCATCGCCGCTATCAACACCGCCCTGGAGGGCATGACGTTTGTCGCCACACCCGGTTTCACAGGCGCGGCCAGCCTGCAGGTGGCTACAGATGACCTAGGCAATACCGGTCCGGGCGGCGCCCAGAGCGACAGCGACCTCATCGCGATAACGGTCAAGGCGCCGGACCATACCCTGTGGATGACCTTCGAAAACGACCAGGGGGCCACCGGAAACCCCGACCTGCCGAGCTTCACCGCTGGCGACGTGGTCAACTTTGGTGGAACGCTGACCTTTGAGCCGGGTACCACCGCGGGTACCTTCTCGACCAACTTCAACCTCGATACCGTCAGCGGTACCGATACGCGCGTCAACGCCGTCCACTATGTCACCAAGAACCTCAGCACCGGTGGCGTCGACCTGCAGACCGGCGACCTGCTTCTCTCGACCAACGACAACGAGGTAATCGGCGCCGACACGTTCAACTCGGAAGACGTCTTCGTCTTCCGGCCCACAACAGCCGGCGACTACAGCAGCGGTACCTTTTTTCTCCTGATCGACGGCAGCGACATCGGGCTCGGCAAGGTAACCGGCATCTCCCTGGTGGAACAGGACACGGTTGTCGGCGGAGAGACGCTCAAAGCCGGCGAGATATTGCTGGCCCATGATGGCTCCGGCAAGAACATCATTCGCTTCGAGGCCGACAGCCTGGAGTCGGACACTGCGGGCACGACTGCTGTTCTGTTGCAGGGCTCTGATGTGAATATCGGCCAGAATATCGGGGCATTGCACCTGGTGCAGGCTGACACGGCAATCGGCGACACGACTCTGCAGGCCGGCCAGTTGCTGGTCGGGCTGATAGCCAACGACAGCACGGTCGGGGATACCCCGACGATCAGTGTTACCCGTCAGGACGTCTTCGTACTCGATATCACCGCGACCGGGGCCGGTACCAGCGCCGCCACCGCATCCGCCTTCTTCGAGGGCGCAGACGAAAACCTCGACCAGAACGCCGAAACCGTCTGGGGCGTATCTGCGCAGTTCAACCGGGCACCGACGCTCGCCGACGCAAGCTTTTCGCTCGACGAGAACAGCGCCAATGGAACCCTGATCGGCACCCTGAGTGCCAGCGATGCGCAAAATGACACCCTGCACTATACGATTACGGCCGGCAACACGGACAATGCCTTCGCGATCGATGCGGCAACGGGGCAGATCACGGTCTTGGACAACACCGCGCTCGATTTCGAAATCCACCAGACCTTGACGTTCACGGTCGCGGCGATCGATATCCACGGCGCCTACCAGAGCGCCACCGTCACGGTAACACTCAACAACCTGGACGAGGCCGGAACCAACGATGCGCCGGAAAACACGATTCCGGTGACTCAGGTGGTCGACCGTAACGGCATATTGCTCTTTTCCGCGACGACCGGAACGGAATTGTCGATCAGCGACTTCGACGCGGCCACCAATCCCGTCGAGGTGACCCTCACCGCCACCAATGGCACTTTCAATCTTTCAGGCAACAAGGGCCTGAGCTTCAGTGTGGGTGACGGCGTGGGGGATGCGGTCATGACCTTCACCGGGACCGTGGCCGACATCAACACCGCGCTCGAAGGATCGACCTTCGTTGCCTCCTCCGGCTTCGTGGGAGCCGCAAGCCTGCAACTCACCACCGACGACCTGGGCAATGCCGGTACCGGGGGGGCGCTCAGCGATACCGACACCTGCCAGATCCAGGTCGAGGCGCGGGCGCAGCGTTTGTGGATGACACTGGAAGACGATGTTTCCACCACGGGAAACGCAGATATCCCGAGCATCTCCGGTGGAGACGTCTTGGTATACCAGCAAATAACCCAGGTCGAGACCAGCAATGTCGACGCCCTGGAATCCACAACGGCAGGCAGCTTTGATTACCGCTTCGACCTCGACGACATTAGCGGGAGTGACGGCAACACCCGGGTGGATGCGATCCATTACGTCAAAAGCGACATACTGGTCGGCGGCATCCAGCTACTCGCTGGCGACGTACTTTTCTCGACTGATGCTAGAAAAGAAACCATCGACGGCGTCTCCTACCAGGATGAAGACCTGATCCTTTATCGACCGACTACGGCGGGAGACTATTCAGCGGGAAGCTTTGCCCGCCTGATCGATGGGTCTGACATCGGAATCGGCGATATCCGCGGCATTAGCCTGGTGGAATCAACGACTGTGATTGGAGGGGTTACTCTGAACTCCGGTGAGCTTCTACTCGCTCATGACGGTAGCCCCGGGGACATCGTGCTTTATACGCCAACATCGCTCGGTGACACGACAGCCGGTACGACGAGCGTCCTCGTGTCCGGCTCTGACGCGGGTGTCGGCATCGACCAGAACATCAGTGGACTGCACCTGGTTCAGGCCGACACCGACTTCGTGGGCGTCGGGGTGCATAAGGGACAACTACTGGTCGCCTTAGCCGGTAACGACGCTGCGGTCGGGGGAACCGGGCCGATCGATGTCAAGCGACAGGACATCTTCGTGTTGGATGTCACCAGCACCGGCGTTGGCACTTCCGCGGCAAGCGCGGAACGCCTGATCGAAGGTCTCGACGAAAACCTGGATAGCAACAAGGAATCGATCTGGGGTGTCTCACTGCAAAGCAACGCGGCGCCGGAACTGGCAGCGGTCTCAGCGAGTATTGCCGAGAACAGCCCTAATGGCAGTCTCGTTACCACCGTATCCGCCACAGACCCGGATAACAACAGCATCAACTACGCCATCATCGACGGCAACAACAACGGCGTATTCGCCATCGATACCGGCACAGGCCAGGTCACCGTGGCAAACACTGCCGCGCTGGATTTTGAAACCAGCACCGAGTTCACCCTCACCGTCGCGGCAATCGATCAATTCGGCGGTGCCACCACTGCGACAGTCATGATCGACGTGCTCAACGTCGACGAGGCCGGAACCAACGATGCACCGGAGAACACCGCACCGGACCTGTTGTCAATCGACCGTGACGGCATGCTGTTGTTCTCTTCCGCCACCGGGACTGCATTGTCGGTCCAGGATTTCGACGCAGGAAGCAATCCGATTCAGGTCACGCTCACCGCGACCAACGGCACTCTGAACCTCCCCGGGGACAAAGGCCTCACATTCAGTGTCGGCGACGGTTACGCAGATACCACCATGACCTTCTCCGGCACACTCAGCGACGTCAACGCAGCGCTGGAGGGCGCGACCTTTATCGCCACGCCAGGCTATGCGGGTGCTGCCAGCATCCAGATCACGACCAACGATCTCGGGAATACCGGTACCGGGGGGACGCTGAGCGACATCGACACGATAAACATTTCAGTACTCTCTGCCGACCAACAGATCTGGACGACCTTCGAGAACAGCGAAGGAACCACCGGCAACACGGATATCCCGTCGATCAGCGGTGGCGACGTCGTGGTCTTCAGTAACGCCACGCAATTCGAGACCAGCAATACCGACCCCTTTGCAGCGACTACAAGCGGCACCTTCGCCTCAGAATTCAATCTGGATACCGCGCTGCTTTCCGACGGCATCACCGCAGCGAGCGACGGGTCCACCCGGGTCGATGCCCTCCACTACGTTACCCAGGATATCGTCATTGGAACCAACAGCATTCAACTGCGGGCCGGTGATCTGCTGTTATCCACCGATTCCGGCGAATTGATCGACGGTATCACTTATCAGAAAGAGGACGTGTTTGTATTCCGGCCCGATGCGAGTGGCGATTATTCCCAGGGCAGTTTCTTCCGACTGATTGACGGCAGTGACATCAGCCTGGGCAAAGTCACCGGGATATCTCTGGTCGAACGAAGCACTTTGGTCGGCGGCACCACCCTCAACCCCGGTGACTTTCTGATCGCACATGACGGTTCGGCCGAAGACATCGTCCATTTCACCCCCGGAACACTTGGCAACACCACCTCGGGCACCACCAGCACCCTGATCCAGGGCGCTGACATCGGAATCGATTCGAAGATCGGCGGGATCCATCTCATGCAGGCGGATGCCTCGATTGGAGGCCAGTCACTGACCGCCGGTCAGCTGCTCTTTTCGCTGAAAAACGATGACGCCAGCGTTGGCGGTGGGACTCCTATCAGCGTGGATCGGCATGACATCGCCGTTCTCACGGTCACCTCGACCGGCGCGGGAACCACATCAGCGACGGCTGATCGCTTCTTTGAAGGCCTGGATCTCAGCCTGGACAGCAATCGCGAGTCTATCTGGGGCATCAGCCTTCAAAGCAATATCGCACCCACGATGAATACAGCGACTATGGCGGTCGATGAAAACAGCGCAAATGGCACTGTCGTCGGGAATGTAAGCGGCAGCGACCCGGAGGATGTCACCGGAAATTACGCCATCATCAATGGTAACAGCAATGGCGCCTTCGCCATCGATGCCGCCACAGGACAAATCACCGTGGCAAACAGCACCATGCTGGACTACGAGACAACAACGGCCTTTACTCTGACCGTTGCCACGGTTGATTCCTCCGGCGCCTATGACACGGCGACTGTCACCATCAACATCAATGATGTCGACGAGTTCGATGTCACCAACCCGGTCGATACTGACGCTACCGCCGATGCGGTCGACGAGAATGTCGCCAACGGTACCACCGTCGGTATCACCGCCTTGGCCTCCGATGCCGATGGGACCACCAACACTATTACCTACAGTCTTTTTGATGACGCCGGCGGCCGCTTCGCCATCGACAGCAGCACCGGGGTTGTGACCGTCGCCGACGGCACCCTGCTCGATCGCGAGGCCGCGGCCAGCCACGACATCACCGCGCGCGCCACCTCCACCGATGGCTCCACGGCCGATACCTTGTACACGATCGCGTTGAACGACCTCGACGAGTTCGATGTCGGCACGGTGACCGATTCGAACGTGGCGACCAACGCGGTCGACGAGAACGCCGCCAACGGCACCACCGTTGGCGTCACCGCGCTGGCGTCCGACGCCGACGCGACGACCAACACGATCACCTACTCCCTGGATGACTCCGCCGGGGGCCGCTTCGCGATTGATGCCTCCACCGGCGTGGTCACCGTCGCTGACGGCACCCTGCTCGACCGCGAGGCGGCGACCTCGCATGACATCACCGTGCGCGCCACTTCGGCCGATGGGAGCTTTGACACTGCCGTGATGACGGTCAATGTCAACGACGTGGACGAGTTTGATGTCGGTACGGTGACGGACTCCAATGTCGCCACCAACGCGGTCGACGAGAACGCCGCCAACGGCACCACCGTCGGCGTCACCGCCCTGGCCAGCGACGACGATGCGACCGACTCAGTCACCTACTCCCTCGATGACGATGCCGGTGGACGCTTCGCCATCGACGGATCGACCGGAGAGGTCACCGTCGCCGACGGCACCCTGCTCGACCGCGAGGCCGCCGCCAGCCAGGATGTCACCGTCCGGGCCACCTCCAGTGACGGCTCCGCCAACACCGAAACCATGACCATCGCACTCGATGATGTGGATGAGTTCGATGTCGGCGTGGTCACAGACAGTGACGCCACCGCCAACGCAGTCGACGAGAACGCCGCCAACGGCACCACCGTCGGCGTCACCGCCCTGGCCAGCGACGACGATGCGACCGACTCAGTCACCTACTCCCTCGATGACGATGCCGGTGGACGCTTCGCCATCGACGGATCGACCGGAGAGGTCACCGTCGCCGACGGCACCCTGCTCGACCGCGAGGCCGCCGCCAGCCAGGATGTCACCGTCCGGGCCACCTCCAGTGACGGCTCCGCCAACACCGAAACCATGACCATCGCACTCGATGATGTGGATGAGTTCGATGTCGGCGTGGTCACAGACAGTGACGCCACCGCCAACGCAGTCGACGAGAACGCCGCCAACGGCACCACCGTCGGCGTCACCGCCCTGGCCAGCGACGACGATGCGACCGACTCAGTCACCTACTCCCTCGATGACGATGCCGGTGGACGCTTCGCCATCGACGGATCGACCGGAGAGGTCACCGTCGCCGACGGCACCCTGCTCGACCGCGAGGCCGATGCCAGCTACGACATTACAGTGCGCGCCACCTCTAGCGACACCAGCTTCAGCACCGCTGTGATGACCATCAACGTCCTCGACAGCAACGAGACCCCTGCGGCGGTCGCATTGAGCAACAACACTGTGGACGAGAATACCGATACCAGCGGCGGATATTCCGTCGGCAGCCTCTCGACCACCGACCCGGATGCCGGCGACACCCACAGTTACAGCATCGTGGGCGGCGCCGATGTGGCCTTATTCAGCATTGGCGGGGTCGGATCCAACGAGCTCATTGTCAACGATGGCATCCTCGACTTCGAGACCCAGTCCGACTACCAGGTCACCGTCCGCACCACCGACAACGGTGGCCTGACCCACGACCAGAGTTTTACCGTCTCGGTCAGTGATCTCAACGATGCTCCCGAGATCACTTCCACCGCGGTCACCAGCGCCACTCAGGATTTGGCCTACAGCTACACCATTACCAGCACCGATCAGGATGGCGATGCCCTGACCCTGTCAGCCACCACCCTGCCCGCCTGGCTCAGCTTTACCGACCACGGCGATGGCACGGCGACCCTGACCGGCACACCGGGCAACGCCGAGGTCGGCACGCACGCGGTGGTCATCGAGGCCCGCGATGGCAGCCTGATGGATACCCAAAGCTTCAGCATCACGGTCAGCAACATCAACGATGCCCCAGTGATCACCTCCGACGGCGGCGGTGACAACGCCGCGGTCACTGCCGACGAGAATCAGACCGCGGTCACCACCATCACCAGCAGTGACGTCGATGGTGATACGGCCACCTACACCATCAGTGGAGGCGCTGACGCCAGCCGGTTCAGCATCACCGCCGATGGGGTCCTGAGCTTCAATGGCGCGCCAGATTTCGAGAACCCGACTGATCATGACGGGGATGGCGTCTACGAGGTCGCAATCACCGCCAACGACGGCAACGGTGGCAGCGACGTGCAGACGATCTCGGTCACCCTGAGCAACGTGGCGGAGCTGCCGCCCGGGACACCCGTTACCGAGCCTCCGGTGCCGGAGGAAGAGACGATCGTTTCCACCCAGGCCGACAGCACCTACGAGGCCACCGTCGAGGCAACCCCGGAGGCGGAAGAGACTGCCGAAGAGACGCCGCCGCAGGCCAGTGTGAGCGATGACGCGGAGGGTGTAGCGGCTGACGCCACAGATGTTGCCGACCAAGTGGGCAACGAGACACCGCTCCCAGGCTTGGAGCCGAATCAACAGTTCGATTCCGGCGTGCCTCAACCGGTGGTGAAAATCGCCAGCCAATTGTTCCTCAACCTCATGGGCGCCGCAGCCGGCATCCAGATCCAGCCGCTCGGCCCGATCGGGAGCTACGATCATTTCGACTATTCGGATGAAGTGGCCATGCGCCAGGTACTCGACCAGCTGACCGAGGAGATCAGCCGTTCCGCCGATTCCGATGCCGACTTCGAGGCCCTCAGCGTGGAGGCCGCCACCGCGGCGCTCTCGCTCACCGCGGGTGCGGTGATGTGGGTGCTGCGCACCGGTTCCCTCGCCGCCAGCCTGCTCTCGGTCATGCCAGTGTGGCAACAGATCGATCCACTGCCGATCCTCTCCGAGGGGCAGAACATCCTCGATACGGACTTCGACCTTGACCAGCACGAAGAACTCGACCTGCGCTCCAAAGCCGAGGACTTCTTCGAGAAAGGTGGCGGTGGCCGTTGAGTTTTTAGCAGCCCCCTCCAGTGCGGCAGCGCCCTTGATGAACTTTCGCCTGGTTGGAACTGCGAAGCCAGACCGGGGGCAAGTCAAGAACCCCCTCGAATAGCCGACACAGACCGCAGGTGGGAACTGTTCAGCAATAACGCTTGTTGGGCGTTATTCCATTCGCTTTGCCCAGATGAAATCAGGAAAAAAGATCAGACCCGTCCATGGATATCCATTCAAAGCGTGAACTTCACCCAGGGCGTGCCCCCCTTTTTTAGGGGAGAAGGCAAACACCCGTGGGCAAGCGAGCAGTAAACAAAAACACCGGACCAGTCGTGGTCGCCATGGAGGAACGTCAACTATTCTCGATTGACGTTCCGGGCGCTGATGCGCTCGTACCGCCCGCCCAGCCGCCTCCCATCGAGGCAGTCCTCGATGACCGGTCCCACGCGGCGGATACAACCGCCGCTTTGGGCGACTCACAGGACGGGCGAACTTTCGAGATCGTATTCGTCGATACTGCCACGCCGGATCATCAGTCCCTGGTCGACGGCCTGGTGGCCGACCCCGACCGCCACATCGAAGTCGTTTACATCGACAGCGATCAAAATGGCCTGCACGTGGTCAGTGGACATCTCGCTTCTGCCAGCGGAGTCGATGCGGTTCACCTGGTCTCCCATGGGTCTCCCGGCGAGGTCCAGCTGGGCAATCAACGCCTGAGCGAAGACCTGCTGGTGGACAACGCCACCCGGGTGGCCGCCTGGTCGAGCGCCTTCACTGAAACCGGCGACCTCCTGATCTATGGCTGCGACCTGGCCTCCACCGTGGAGGGTGAACAGCTGGTCGACAGCCTGGCGTTGTTGACCGGCGCCGATGTGGCGGCCTCCGACGACCTCACCGGTAACCGAAGCCTGGGCGGCGACTGGGATCTCGAGTACCAGGCCGGAGCAATAGAGACCGACCTGGTTGTGGGTGAACTCGCCCGCGCCACATTCCAGGGCACACTGGCCCTGACCAGCTTCCAGGAAGGCGGCAGCGGGTACAGCGGCACCCAGGACACTTTTCTCCAGGAAGACCTGCCGGACGATACCAACGGCTCCGGTACGAGCGTCCAGGTCAACCTCGACGCCATCAGCGGTCAGACCCAGGCCTTGATCCGTTTCGACGATCTGTTTGGCTCCGGATCGGGCCAGATCGCACCTGGCGCGACGATCTACAACGCCGAGCTAACCCTCCAGGTCCTTGACGCAAGTGACGTCAGCACGACCGTCAGCCTCCACCGCTTACTGGGCGCTTGGGACGAGAGCGCAAGCTGGAACACGATGTCCAACGGGGTCAGCACCGACGATACGGAAGCGAAAGCCGCCGCGGACAGCGCGCCGCTTCCCAACCTCACCGGGAGCCGAACCATCGCCGGTCTCGCGGATGCCGTCCAGGCATGGTCGGACGGTGACACCAATTACGGCTGGGTGATCCTGTCAGACGCACTTGGGGGCCTCGAATTTGCGTCATCTGAACACGCCACCGCATCTTTCCGCCCGATCCTTGACGTGGAGTACAACGAGGCACCCGAGATCACCTCGACAGCTGAGACTTCAGCTGCCGAGGATGTCGCCTACAGTTACACCGTCGTGGCCACCGATGTGGATGGCGACGGCCTGACCCTGACCGCCAGCACCCTGCCGGCCTGGCTCAGTTTCACCGACCATGGCAACGGCACTGCCACCCTGAGTGGCACCCCGGTTCAGGCAGAGGTCGGGAGCCATGCGGTCGTAATCGAGGTCAGCGACGGCAACCTGAGCGATACGCAAAGCTTCAACATCACGGTCGGCGATACCAATGACGCCCCCGAGATCACCAGCGGTGCGGCGGTGAACGCCCAGGAAAACCAGACCTCGGTGACCACCATCACCAGCACCGACGTGGACGGTGATACGGTCAGCTATGCAATCTCTGGCGGAGCGGACCAGGCCCTGTTCAATCTCACATCCGGCGGCGTGTTGACCTTCAACAGCCCCCCCGACCTGGAAAACCCGACTGACGCAGACACCAACGGCATATACGAGGTCGAGGTCACCGCCAGCGATGGCAATGGCGGCAGCGATGTGCAGCTGCTCTCGGTCACGGTAACCGGGGTGAATGATGCGCCGGAGATCACCTCCACAGCGACCACCTCGGCCACTGAAGACGCCCCCTACAGCTACACCGTCACCACCAGCGATGCCGATGGCGACCCCATGACGCTTTCGGCCACCACCCTACCTGCCTGGCTGAGTTTCATCGATCACGGCGATGGCACCGCCACCCTTTCCGGCACCCCGGGCAATGCCGAAGTGGGTAGTCATGCAGTTTCCATAGAGGTCAGCGACGGTAGCCTCACTGACACCCAAAGTTTCAGCATTGCGGTCGCGAATACCAATGACGCGCCCGAAATCACCAGCAGCACCGCAGTGGATGCGGCCGAGAATCAGACTGACGTCACCACCGTAACGGCTTCGGACGATGATGGCGACAGCGTCAGTTTCTCCATTACCGGAGGAGCTGACCAGGCGCTCTTCAGCATCACCGGCCCGGGCGTCCTTACCTTCAACAGCCCCCCGGACATGGAAACGCCAAGCGACGCTGATACGGACGGGGTCTACCAGGTGGAGGTCACCGCCAGCGACGGCAACGGTGGAACGGACGTGAAAACCCTCACCGTCACGGTCACGGATGTCAACGATGCACCGACAATCGACTCGACCGCAGTGACATCGGCAAATGAAGATGTTCTCTACAGCTATACGTTGACTGCCAGCGACCCCGATGGCAATCCGATAACACTGTCAGCGACCACACTCCCGGCTTGGCTCAGCTTCACCGACCATGGCGATGGCACTGCAACCCTGAGCGGTACGCCGGCCCAGAGCGATACCGGCAGCCACGCGGTGGTCATCGAGGCCGACGACGGCAGCCTGAGCGACTCGCAAAGCTTTAACATCAACGTCGGCGGCACCAACGACCCACCGAGCATTACCAGCAACGCATCCGTCAATGCACTCGAGCATCAGACCAGTGTCACGACCGTGACCAGCTCGGACGTGGATGGCGACACGGTCAGTTATACCATCACCGGAGGCCCGGACCAGGGCTGGTTCAGTATCGACCCGGGCACAGGCGTGGTCACTTTCGACACGGCCCCCAATTACGAGTCGCCTGGCGACAGTGACACCAATGGGGTCTACGTGGTGGAGGTCACGGCCGACGATGGCAACGGCGGCAGCGACGTTCAGACCCTCTCGGTTACGGTTACCGACGGCAACGACCCGCCACGGGTAACCTCAACCGCCGCGACCTCCGCGACCGAGGACGCCGCCTACAGCTATACCCTGAGCGCCACCGATGACAACGGTGACCCGCTGACCTTCAGCGCGACTACGCTTCCGGGGTGGTTGTCACTAACGGACCACGGCAACGGCACCGCGACCCTCTCCGGGACGCCCACCAACGACGATGTCGGCGCCAATCCCGTGGTCGTCGCGGTCAACGATGGCAGCCTGAGCGGCACCCAGAGCTTCAGCATTGCGGTCGCCAACACCAACGACGCCCCGATTATCACCAGCAGTTCCGCGGTCAATGCACCCGAGAATCAAACCGCTGTCACGACGGTGATCGCCGATGACGTGGACGTCGGGGATACGCCCACCTTCTCCATCACCGGCGGTGTGGATGCCGCCTTGTTCAGCATCACTCCCGGTGGCGTGCTCACCTTCGTCTCCGCGCAGGACTACGAATCACCCGGCGACAGCAATACCGACAGGGTGTATGAGGTCCAGGTCACGGTCGATGATGCCAATGGCGGCACCGACGTACAGGACCTTCTGGTCACCGTGACGGATGCCAATGACGCGCCCGTAATCACATCCGACGGTGGTGGAGATACGGCCGCTCTGAGTGCCGCGGAGAACCAGACCGCTGTCACCACGGTGACCGCTACGGATATCGACCCGGCTGACACTCCGACCTTTTCGATTAGCGGGGGCGCCGATCAGGCATTGTTCAGCATCACCGCCGGGGGCGTACTGACCTTCAATCCGGCACCCGATTTCGAGGTACCCACCGACGCCGACTCCGACGGCGTCTACGAAGTCGTGGTCAGCGCGAGTGACGGCAATGGCGGCACCGATGCGCAGACCCTCTCGGTCACCGTGACCGATGACGATGACACCCCGACCGATATCCGGGCCGTCAGCAACCTCAGTGTCGGTGGCCTGCAACTCAACGATGACGGTGGTAACGACACTTATCTGCTCGCAGACAGCGGTTTGGCCTCATCGCTGAGTCAGTTCACCTTTGAAGTCCTGTTCGAAGGCAGCAACGGCTCCACCGAGGTGCCGTTCATCTCCTACAACACGGCATCGGGCGACATCATGACCATCAACACGATGTCGAACAACACCCTCGAACTCGATATCGGCACCGGTAGCGTCGCCTTCTCCAACGCCGTCGATTACAACGCTTTCCTGATGGACGGACAGAAACACACCCTGTCGGTCACCTGGGAGAATTCCGCGGGTGCGTGGTCTGTTTATATCGACGGGTCGCTTTACGACAGCGGCACCGGGCTTTCAACCGGACAGAACATTCCCACAGGCGGCACCCTGATGTTCGGCCTGGAGCAGGACTCTGTTGGTGGCGGCTTCGAGTCTCAGGAGTACTTCAACGGAACCCTGTACGACATTCGCCTGTTCGATGATTTGCGCACGTCCGAGGAGATCCGGGTCAACCAGCGTGAGACCCTGCCGAACACCGAGGCGGGCCTGATCGCCAACTGGACGGTAAACGATCTGTCCGTGGATGGCATCATCACAGACGCGGTCGGTGGCAACCACCTCACGGTCACTCACCATACCGGCAGTGGATTCAGTGCCAACACCCCACAACTGCAACTCAGCGTGCATGAGGATGCGCCAGACACCACGGTGATCGGTCAATTGGGCACCATCGACCAGGACGCCGGCGATACCTTCAGCTACACCCTGATCGACAACGCTGACGGACGATTCGCCCTGACCACCGGTGGCGAACTCTCGGTCGCCAATACCAGCTCGATCGCTTATGGGACCGCGACTTCCCACGACATCACGGTGCAGGTCACTGACGCCACCCCGCTGACCTATCAGGAAACCCTGACCATCCTGGTCACCACGGATGAAGCGCCGATCGGGATCAACGACACGGCGACCACCGACCAGGATACGCCGCTGAATGTCGCTGCCACCGGGGTGATCGCCAACGATCTCAATCTACTGACCCTGGATGCCACCGGGCTGAGCGTATCCGAGGTCGAAGGCGCCGCAGCGAACCTTGGCAACCAGATCACGCTGACCTCCGGCGCCCTGTTGACCTTGAATGCGGACGGGTCCTACGACTACGATCCGAATGGGCAGTTTGACTACATCAGCCTGGGTTACACCGACATTGACACCTTCAACTACACGGTGACTGACGGCGTATTCAGCGATACCTCCAAGGTTACGATCACCATCACCGGTCTCAACGAAATCCCGGTGATCACCTCCGACGGAGGAGGCGCCACTGCGGCGGTCAACGCCCCGGAGAACCAGACAGCAGTCACCACCGTGACGGTTGACGATGTCGACAGCAACGACGTTCTGACCTACTCGCTCACCGGTGGCGCCGACAGCTCCCTGTTCAGCATCTCCTCCGGCGGGGTACTCACCTTCGATACCGCGCCAAACTTCGAGGTGCCCGGTGATACTGGCGGCGACAATGTTTACAACGTCCAGGTCAGCGTCGATGACGGAATGGGTGGCAGCGATGTACAGGACATCTCGGTTACCGTCACCGACGCGAATGATGCACCGGCAATCACCTCGACCGCGATCACCTCGGTGCTGGAGGACGATGCCTACAGCTACACGATTACCGCGCTCGACGAAGACGCCGACGGAGTAAGCCTGAGTGCACCGACGCTCCCCGCCTGGCTCTCGTTCACCGACAACGGCGATGGCACCGCCACCCTGAGCGGCACACCCAGCAACGATGAGGTTGGCATCCATGCCGTGGTGATCGAGGCCAGCGACGGATCCCTCCTCGATACCCAGAGCTTCAACCTGACCGTGATCAACACCAATGATGCGCCGGAGATCACCTCCGACGGCGCCGGCGTCACTGCCGCGGTCAATGCCGTGGAGAACCAGACAGCCGTAACCACGGTAACGGCCGATGATGTCGACATAGGCGATGTCCCGACCTTCTCCATCACCGGTGGTGCCGACAGTACTTTGTTCAGCATCGATACCAACACCGGCGTACTGACCTTCGCCAGTGCCCCTGACTATGAAGTCCCTGGTGATGCCAACGGCGACAGCGTGTACGAGGTCGAGGTGACCGCCGATGACAGCAATGGCGGCACCGATATGCAAGCCATATCGATCACCGTCACCGATGCCAATGATGCACCGGAGATAACTTCCAACGGCGGTGGTGCCACAGCAACGATCGACGTGGCCGAGAATGAGACAAGCGTCACCACGGTCACCAGTTCAGACGCCGACGGGGATACGGTCACTTACTCGATTACGGGTGGCGCTGACGGGACAATGTTCAGCATCACACCCGGCGGCATACTGACGTTCGACGCTGCCCCCGATTTCGAGTCCCCCGCCGATGACGATGGCAATGGCGTGTACGAGGTCCAGGTCACCGCCGACGACAGCAACGGCGGTACCGATGTACAGACGATCTCGGTGACCGTGACCAATGTTCAGCCGGTGATCTCCGCGAGTGGTAACGCAACAGTGGATGAGGACACCAGTTACACCCTCAATCTGGGCGCGGATGAGCATGTGTCGACCTGGACGATCAACTGGGGTGATGGGACCGTGCAGCAATTGGCAGGCGCCGCCACTTCCGCTACACACACCTACGAAAACGGTGGCTTCAGCAACAACATAACAATTTCCGCCACCGATGCCGATGGCACGGTGCTCGAATCCGGCCTGGTGGCGCCCGGATTCTTCGGCGACGAGCGCCTCTACCGGCTCGACAGCAGCGGCAGCCCGATCGACAACATCGGTACAGGAACCGGGCTGGGGCAGTCACTGAGTGCGATCATCGGCCCGGACGGGCTGCTGTATGTCAGCAGCTATACCACGGATGAAATCAGACGTTTCGATCCGGTCAGCGGTTCGGATCTCGGGGTATTCGTCAGTAGCGGCGCGGGCGGCCTGGACGGCCCCGCGGGAATGGCATTCGGAGCGGACGGGCATCTGTACGTCAGCTCGAACCTGGGCGACAGCATTCTCAAGTTCAGTTCCGTCGACGGCGCTTTCCTCGAGACGTTCGTCTCCTTCCAGAGCGGCGGCCTGGAAAAACCCGATGATCTGACGTTCGGCCCGGACGGCGACCTGTACGCCACCAGCTTCAACACCGATGAAGTCCTTCGCTACGACGGCTTCACCGGGGAATTCAGGGAAACCTTTGTCACTGCCGGTGCCGGCGGGCTGGATGCGCCGTCGGAGCTGACGTTTGGCCCCGACGGCAACCTCTACGTCACCAGCGTGCTGAGCGACCAGGTGCTGCGCTTCGATGGATCGAACGGTGGTTTCATCGATGTATTCGCCTCCGGAATGGGACTGGATGAACCTCGTGGCGCGGTCTTCGGCCCCGATGGGCATCTGTATGTTGCCGACCGCAGTTCGGTATTCAAGTTCGACGGCAACCTGCCAAGCGGTGGCATTTCACCCAGCCTGTATGCAAGCTCTCCCACACTGGAGGGGCCCTCGCAGATCATTTTCCTGCCGAGCCAGACGGTAACGGTGAATCCAGTCAACAACGCCCCGGTCGTCGTTGCACCGGGAAGTGCGCTGAATGCCATCGAACAGACCAACCTGGCCCTGCACGGCGCCGGATTCAGCGTAAGCGACGAGGACGCGGGCGCCACCATCGCGACAGCCCGACTGACTGTTGGCGAGGGCGCGATCACCGTGGATGCGGGGGACTCCGGCATCTCCATCGTCAGTGGCAACGGTACCGGATCGGTAATGCTGAGTGGCCGGGTCAGCCACATCAACACGCTTCTGACCGGCGCCAGTAGCGGCACCATCAGCTATTTCAATGACTCCGACACCCCGAGCGCCAGCACCACCCTGACCCTGACGGTCAATGACGGTGGCGGCAGCGGCGCCGACCCAGGTCTGAGCGGTACCGCGTCCACCGAGCAGGGGAGCAAC
Organism: Gammaproteobacteria bacterium Milos-ODIII6; assembly: GCA_029228645.1. Classification (GTDB taxonomy): domain Bacteria; phylum Pseudomonadota; class Gammaproteobacteria; order Chromatiales; family Chromatiaceae; genus MONJU. The sequence goes on along the minus strand of JAPTHR010000003.1, from coordinate 101,853 downwards.
AGCGCCACGATCACGGTCGCAGCGGTCAATGACAGCGCAACGATTGGCGGCACTGACACGGCCAGCCTGGTCGAGGATACCGGTGTCACGAACGGTTACCTGAACACCAGTGGCACACTGACCTCTTCGGATGTCGACAATCCGGACGACACGTTCATCTCCTCGACCCAGCGCGGCAGCCTGGGCGACCTGGTCATCGACGCTTCAGGCAACTGGACCTATAGCGTGAACAACAGCCTGCCGGCCATCCAGGGCCTGAGCGCCGGAAGCAGCATCGACGACGTCATCACCATCAGCAGCATTGACGGCACCACCCACAACATCACGATCACCATCAATGGCAATGCCGCGCCGCTTGCAAGCGCCGACAACTATACGGTTTCCGAAGATGCTTCCTTCAGCGTCGACTGGTGGGACGGAGACTGGTCGAGACGCTCGATTGTCACCCTGGACAACTCGGCCCAGACCGAAACACTGAACGACGTTCCGGTTCTGCTGATCCTAAATAGCGGCAACATCGATTACAGCCTGACGCAAAACGACGGATCCGACCTGCGCTTCTTCGATGGCGATGGCAAAACACTGGCGTACGATGTCGAGGCGTGGGACGAAAGCGGCGACTCCTACGTGTGGGTCAAAGTACCGCAGATCATCGGAGGATCGAATAGCGATACGATCACCATGTACTGGGGTAACGCGTCGGCCGGTTCGGCCGAAAACGGTGCCGCCGTATGGAGCGATTCTTTTGCGGCCGTGCATCATCTGCACGACGACCTCCAGGACGCCACCGCGCAACGCAACACGGGAACCAATGCAGGATCCGTCGACGCGACCGGGCAGGTCGGTGACGGCCAGCTGTTCGATGGCAGCGACGATGCGCTCAACCTGGGCGACGACAGCAGTCTGCAGAACATCTTTGACGCCGGCGGCACCGTCTCGGCATGGATCAACCCCACCGGATGGGGCGAAGGCGACTACGGGCGCATCCTGGACAAATCCGGCACCACGACTCCGCACAACGGTGGTTGGGCATTGGAACTGTTCGGCGGCGGGCAGAATGCCTTGTTGTTCCAAATCGGTTTTTCCGGAAGCCTCGGCCAATGGTATACGGGCCCGGACAGCATCAGCCTGAACAGCTGGAATCATGTCTCCCTGTCCTACGATGCTTCGAGTGCATCGAATACACCCGAAATCCACATCAACGGTGTGCTGCAAACGCTGACCAGCCTGCAGCCAACCGGCACAGTCGGGTCAGACGCCGGCTATGACCTGATGGTCGGGAACCATAGCGCCTCGACCATCCGTACCTTCGATGGCGTAATCGACAACGTGGAGATCTCCTCCACTGTCCGTTCCAGCGACTGGACCATGGCACAGTACCTCGCCACCAGTGGCTCGTTCGCCAGCATCGGAGCGGCACAGTCATTCAGCGGCCCCTCCGGGCTGGTAGACAACGACGTGCTCGCGGACCCCCATCCACCGATTGCCGGCGATCTCGACACAACCGGGACGCTCGGACTGGTGACACTCAACAGCGACGGGACGTTCAGCTATGACACCAACGGACAGTTCGAATCTCTCGCCGTTGGGGCCGACGCAACAGACACCTTCAGCTACACCCTGGATGACGGGGTTAACCCTGCCGTCACCACCACGGTGTCCGTTACCGTGTCGGGCGCCAACGACCTCCCTGAGATCACTTCCGACGGTGGTGGCGATAACGCGGCCCTCTCAGCATCGGAAAACCAGGTTGCGGTCACCACCGTAACGGCCGGTGACGTCGATGGCGACACCCTGAGCTACAGCATCACCGGCGGCGCGGATCAGGCTTTGTTCGAGATCGACTCCAACAGTGGCGCATTGACCTTCGTCGCGGCACCGAACTTTGAGTCTCCTGGCGATTCCGGCTCCGATGGAAGCTACGAGGTCGAGGTCCGCGTGGATGACGGCAACGGTGGAACGGACACACAGACGATTGTGGTGAGCGTCACCGATGATAATGACACCCCGGTAATCACCTCGGATGGTGGCGGCGCGACCGCAAACCTCGTTGCTCCCGAAAATCAGACCGCTGTGACAACCGTAACCGGCGCCGATGAAGACGGGGATGGCGTGATGTATTCGATCACCGGTGGCGCCGACCAGGGCTTGTTCAACCTCACGACCGGGGGAGTCCTGACCTTTGCCGCGGCACCCGACAGGGAAATGCCAGGTGACGCCAACGCTGATGGAATATATGTCGTTGAGGTCACCGCCAGCGACGGCTTGGGCGGGACGGGTGTGCAAACCATCTCGGTTACAGTCTCTGATATCGATGAGTTTGATGTCGGGTCATTGATGGACTCCAACGTCGCCGATAACGAGATCGCGGAGAATGCTTCCAATGGTGATACGGTCGGCGTGACCGCCCTGGCCTCGGACGACGATGCCACCAACAACACGATCACCTATTCACTCGACGATAATTCCGGTGGCCGATTTACGATTGATTCGTCCACCGGTGTAGTGACCGTTGCCGACAACACCCTCCTCGATCGCACGACCGATGCATCCCACGATATCACCGTGCGGGCCACTTCTTCGGATGGCTCCTTCAACACCGCGGTGATGACCATCATCGTCAACGACGTGGACGAGTTCGATGTCGGTGCGGTCACCGATTCGGATGTAACCACCAACGCGGTCGACGAGAACGCCGCCAACGGAACCACGGCCGGGGTCACGGCGCTCGCCAGCGACGCGGACGCCACCACCAATACCATCACCTACACCCTGGGAGACTCCGCAGGCGGACGCTTCACCATCGACGGCAACACCCATGAGGCGGCAGGCGAGGCCAATACCGAGGCCGACGAGCAGAACCCGGAGACGCTAGTCAACGCAAGGTATGAGGCAGGAGAAGCCCCGGATGTCGCTGCAGGCGACATCGCGGTTGCGGTGGGCGACGGGCTAATCCCTGCCGTCGAACCACGTCAGCAGTTCGACTCCTCCAACCACCAACCCGTAGTCACCATTGCCAACCAGATCTTCCTCAATCTGATGAGCGCCGCGGCAGGCATCCAAATCCAGCCTCTTGCACCAATCGACAGCTACGACAACTTCGACTATTCGGATGAAGTGGCCATGCAACAGGTGCTTGATCAGCTGACCGAGGAGATCAGCCGTTCCGCCGATAGCGATGCCGACTTCGAGGCCCTCAGCGTGGAGTTTGCCACAGCGGCGCTTTCGGTTACCGCGGGTGTGCTGATGTGGGTGTTGCGCACCGGCTCCCTTGCGGCCAGCCTGCTGTCGGTGATGCCGGTGTGGCAACAGATCGACCCGCTCCCGATCCTCTCCGAGGGACAGAAGATCCTGGATACCGACTTCGACCTCGACCAGCCAGACGACATCGATCCGCACTCCAAGGCGGAGGACTTTTTCGAGAAGGGAGGCAGTGGCCGTTAGGCGTCTGCGTGCTCCGTTCAGTCAGTCCAGTCCTGAACTCACCCGGTATTTGACCTCGGAAACCGGTTCGGGGCTGGTCAAGATCTCTCTCGCGTTGCCGAAACAGACTGTAGTTGCCAACTGTTTCCAGCGAACTTCATGCGATCGATGATCATCGCCAAACCAGTGTCATTGCCCCGCGAAAGCCTGGCGCATGCGCCAGATCCGGCCCCAGGAGGGGCGCGGTAGCGATGAAGTGGAAGATCAGCCCGATACAACGCATCAGTTTTGCCATCACCATGCTGACCGTGAGCCTGCTGGTGTTCAGCGATATTCTCGGCCTGATGCCGAACCTGCAGAATGCGTCCCTGGAAAAACGCAAGCAGGTGGCGGAGGCGCTCACCATTCAACTGTCGGTCCTGGCGGCGGCGAACCAGTTACAACCGCTGCGGGCGACCCTGCAGAACGTGGTGGGGCGCAATCCGGAAGTTCTTTCCGCGGCGTTGAGGAAATCCGACAGCGAGACACTGGTTGCGTATGGCGATCACGAGCGGCTGTGGGACCGTTACCGCGGTGAGCGCTCCACCCTGACCCACGTGCGGGTGCCAATCAGCCGGGGTGAAAAGTTGTGGGGCAGCGTCGAAATCCGTTTTGCGGAACTCCACAGCGGTGGCCCCTTGGGCTATCTGGACAATTCTCTTTTCGGCCTGATCGCCTTTGTGGCGCTGTTCGGCTTTGTCAGCTACATCCTTTTCCTGCGGCGCGCCCTGCGCGCCCTTGACCCCAGCGCGGTCATCCCGGACCGGGTCCGCTCGGCCTTCGATCTCATGGCGGAGGGTATCGCGATCATGGACGAGAAGGGTCATGTAGTCCTGGCCAACAAGGCGCTGGGTGATCACCTGGGCATGGAGCCGGGCGAACTCCTGGGCAAGGACCTGTCGCGGATGGCATGGAAACGTCCTTCCGGGGAGAGTTCGCTCCCCTGGGATCGCTCGCGCCTGGAGAGCGAGCGCCGCATGGGCGTCCCGCTGCTCCTGGAGTCCGATGCGGAATCGGAAAATTACACCCTGTTTACCGTCAACAGTGCACCGATCAAGGACAGCAAGGGTATCGCGCGCGGCGTCTTCACCACCTTCGACGACATGACCATCCTGGAGAAGAAGAATGCGGAACTGTCCAACGCCCTCGACCAGCTGACCATGTCCAAGGCGGAAATCGTCCGTCAGAACCAGGAACTGCACTTCCTGGCGACGCGCGACCCGATGACCGGCGCGCTCAACCGGCGCGCCCTGTATGCGGAGTTCCAGAATATCTTCGACTCGGCGCGCCAGGATGGCAGCGCCCTGACCGCGCTGATGGCCGATATCGACCACTTCAAGGCGGTCAACGACAACTACGGCCACGCCATCGGCGACGAGGTCATCAAGCTGGTTTCAAGCATCCTGAAGGAAATCGTGGGCGAGCGCGGCCTGGTGGGACGCTACGGCGGCGAGGAGTTCGCTGTCGTGCTGCCGCATACCGACCTGGATGCGGCCTACGAGATCGCAGAAGCGATCCGCAAGCGCGTGCTGCTGTCCTCCCAGACAGACGCCGTACCGGTAAAACGTGTGACCGCCAGCCTCGGGGTGTCGATCCTCGGCCCCGAGCTCGATTCCCCGGATGCACTCATAGACCTCGCCGACCAGGCGCTTTACCGGGCCAAGACCAGCGGTCGGAACCGCGTGGTCCGATCCGACCAACTCGAGGATATCTTCCCTCCGCTCGCAGCCGAAACGCCCGCTCAGGGCGCTGCCAACCTGGCCGGCGCCAGAGAGGAAAGCGAAGCCATGGCGGCCAGGATTGCGGAACTCAAACTCATCGCCGAGGATCGCCAGGCCTCCCTGGAACAGGGCCAGCTCTACGATGCCCAGACCGGGCTACCCAACCGCAAACTGCTGAAAGAAAAGATCGATGAGGCCATCGCGCGGCAGGAGCGCTCCGGCGGTTACGGCGCGGTCATCTCGCTCAACGTGGGTGCATTCGACAACGTGGTCAAGGCCTGCGGCTACGATGCCGCCGACGCCTTCATGAAAAGCATCGCGGAAAAGCTGCACGAGCAGGTGCGCGTCACCGATACGGTGGTCTCCGGCGCGGAGCCGGATGATCAAACCCTGGACTTCTACCGCATCAACTCTTCCGAGCTCGGCATCCTGCTGTCCGACCTCGAGACCCGCAACGGCGCGGTCGCGGTGCTCGGTCGGCTTGAGCAGATGCTGGAGGAACCGATCCGTGTGAACGACGGCGAGTTCCTGCCGCATGCCGACATGGGTGTCGCGCTGCACCCGCTGGATGGCGACGATGCGGAAACCCTGCTGCGCAAGGCATCCGCGGCGCGCCAGCTGCAGACCAATCTTTCCGGCGAGCACCACTTCAAGTTCTTCTCCCAGCGGATGAACGACTACGCGCGCAATCAACTGCAGATGGAGTCCGAGATCCAGCGCGCCCTGGAGAACCGCGAGTTCGAGCTGTGGTACCAGCCCAAGCTTTCCATCGAAACCGGCCATATCACCGGCCTAGAGGGCCTGATCCGCTGGCACCACCCACAGCACGGCATCGTGCCACCGGACAAATTCATCCCGGTGGCGGAGCAGTCGGATCTGATCAAACGGATCGGCATGTGGGTGATCGAAGAGGCGCTGCGCCAGCTGCAGGCATGGTCCGGCACGGAATTCGAATCGATCCACGTCGGGGTCAACGTCTCGCCGGTGCAGTTCCTCGAGCCGAGGTTCGCGGAAATGGTGGTGGCGGCCGCCGAAGAGATCGGTGCAGACCTGGGCCAGCTGGACCTGGAGCTGACCGAAGGAGTGCTGCTCGAGGATCCCGACCAGGCGCGCAGCATCATGAACGAACTCGCGAGACACGGCATCAATCTCCACCTCGACGACTTCGGCACCGGTTACTCCTCGCTGAGTTATCTGAAGAAGCTGCCGATCGATGGCCTCAAGATCGATCGTTCCTTTACCCAGGATATCGTCGAATCCCGTCAGGAGCAGGCGATCGTGCGTTCCATCATCGACATCGCGCAGGGCCTCGACCTCGGCCTGGTGGCCGAAGGAGTCGAGACGCAGGAACAGCTCGATATCATGTCCACCCTCGGGTGCGGTGAATTCCAGGGTTACTTCATCAGCAAGCCCCTGCCGATTGCTGAGCTTACCGAGTTCCTGCGTCGGCCGAGGGCCTTTGCAAGTCCCGCCGGAGCCAACGATCTGGACCCACCCCGCCATGCGGGCGGCGCGACGGCGCGCTGAGTCCGTTGCTCGGAGCACGCCCCTACCCGTAAGCCGTGGACCGTTCTTTCGCGGCCAGGGCCGCTACGCGACCCGTTTGTTCCGACCGCCGCGCCGTAGGAACGAGCTTGCGCGCGAATGTTCCTCGCGGCCAGTGTCGCTCCTGGCAAGCGAGACCCCATCGTTCACGGTTGTTGTAGGAGCGAGCTTGCTCGCGAAGGATTTCGGGCCCCGAACGTCATACCGGCGTCCTTCAAGATCCCCTGCCGGCAGCCGAAAAAGGAAATGTTCAGCAGTAACCGGGAGATTCACATGCTCAAAAGCCATTTCTTGTTGTCGTTGTTCAGCCTGTTTCTCTTGATCGAGCCAGCTCTGGCAAATAAATTCGAGACCATCAGCGGCGGCGTGAGCGGCTCGTTCACGGTCAAGCGCGAGTTCATCCAAACCGCCATACTGATCGTCGGTGGCGGTTTCCTGTTGGGAGCTGTGCTGGCCGTGGTGGTGCCGCGCAACAATGCGGCCTTCCTGAATTACGCCAACTGGAAGGCGTCCGCCATCGTCATGGGGACGATCGGCCTGGTGATCCTGGTATCCTACGCATTCGTATGATTCCCGCGCGCGGGCGCGATGCCATGAGCCTGCTGTATTCGATCGTCGAGTCCCCCTCTCACCCCGACCTGTCCGCGCTGTATCGGTCGCTGGGTATCGAGGAAATCAAACTGCCCTCGCAGCGAAAGGCGATTGCGGAACTCAAACGCCGCCCCCCCGACTGGGTGATCGCGGAATTCTTTTACGGCTATGGCAACAACTACGCGGGTGTCAACGTCAGCAACCTGGATGTCTTTCTGCACAGCCAGCGCAAGTACGCCCCGCAGGCACGCATCATCGTGCTGGTCACCCCGCGTGACCTGCCGCACGTGTCCAAATTGACGGCCCTGTTCGACATCGACACCGTGCTAACGGTCCCGGTCGATCGCGAGCGCTTGCGCGAGGCGCTAAAGTCCTAATCGAAAAAGTCGTTATAAACGTCAGGAACTTACCAACAGACAGATTCCCCCCATGGACACCGAGATCAAACGCCTTTTACTCGCCTTTGAGCAACAGATGCGCCGGATAAACCGGAACAAGCTCAATCCACTGGTAAAGGAGCTCAGCCTCAATGACCTCGAATCCATGCAAAGCATGGTGGCCGATGCGCGTGGCAGGTACCTCGAGGCCTTCCTCGGAATCGCCGAGGAATCCTCAGGGGAACTCCCCGACGACAACAAGATCAAGCTCCTGCACCAGCACCGTTTGCGCTACGAGGAACTTCTCGAGGGAGCCAGGGCCCTGGAGACGGCATTGCAACGCGGCTACCTGGATATCGAGATCGGCCCCGGTTCGTGAGCGGCGACGCCCGCTGGCATCTCTACCTGGTACGCTGCGACGACGGCAGCCTGTACACGGGCATCAGCACGGACGTGCCGCGACGCCTGGACCAACACCGCAACAACCGCGGCGCCAAGCGCCTCAAAGGGCGCAAGTCCCTGCAACTCGTGTATTCACGCGAGATTGGCGATCGCGCCAGCGCGCAGCGCGTGGAACACCGCGTCAAACGACTCAGCCGCGCGCAGAAGGAGGCGCTGATCGTCGGCAGCCTCCCCCTTCCGCTGGAATAGCCAGCGCCATTCCTGGCCTGGAAACGACGACTCTCAGAGATGTGACCTGAGGCGTGCCAGCAGCTCCTGTGCATCCGGATCGCCGTAGGGCTGTGCGCGGGAATGGCCCCATACCGGCCCGGGCCAGGCGGGGTCTTGCGCGAACCGCATCACATGGTGCAGGTGCAACTGGGCCACGACGTTGCCAAGCGCCCCGAGATTGAGTTTCCCCTCGGGATGAAGCTGCTTGAGCAGGCGACATACCTGCAGTGACTCGCGGCACATTTGGGCCTGGTCCTGCGCGCAAAGATCGAGCACCTCGACCATGCCCTGGCGCCGCGGCACCAGGATCAACCAGGGATAGCGACGATCGTTCATCAGCAGCAGGCGACACAGGGGCAAATCGGCAACGAACAGGGTGTCCTGTTGCAGGCGCTGATCGAGTTCGAATTGGCTGTCCTGGTGCATAAGGCCTGTGTCTCGGGGGAGAAGCCGGTATCGGCGGCTCCGGTTCCTGAGCAAACGCACCATAGAGCATAGCAAGACACCAGGTGACAGACCCTCGATCCGTAGGAGCGAGCTTGCTCGCGAATCTTCCTTGATTCGCGGCCAAGGCCGCTCCTACGAACGAATGGGCGGTGATGGAGCGGCTCTCTATTCCCGGGCCGCGGCGCATCGCGGGCCGAAACAGGCCTCCCGACCCAGCCCCTGGCGGATGGGATAAGCTTGCCAGCGATTGAGCGATATTCCGAACCAGGAGGCTTCATGCCATACAACCAGAACGGCAACTGCTGGCACTGCGGTCATCGACTGGGGCAAAACGACTACGCGCGGGAATCGGTTTGCCCCGCATGCGGCCGCGCCACGCATGTCTGTCGCAATTGTCGCTATTACGACACGCGCCGGCCCAACGCCTGCGCGGAAACCGTCGCCGAGCCGGTGGCGCAAAAGGAGCGTCCGAATTTCTGCGGCTATTTCGAAGCGAGCGAGTCGCGCCCTGCCGAGGGCGCCCAGGACGAGTCGCTGCGTCAGGCCGCGGAGGACCTTTTCAAGCTCTGAGCCGTCTCGCCCGGCAGTGCTTCCTGAGCCGCGGGACCGGACAACTCTCCCGCCACTGCCCGCGTGCGCAGGGACATCACCTCGGTGTACAGGCCACGGACAAGGCTTGTGGGAGGGCCTTTCTCCTGCAAGTGATAGAGCAGCGTGTCCAGCAGTTGGACCGCCTTTCTTCCATTGGCGGCCGCCTGGGCCCGATGCGCCTCCTGAATCAGGTAGCGGGTATCGAGCTCGGCGCGACGCTCCCGGACCTCCACACGCCACTCCGCCAACAGTGCCTTGGCTCCGGGCAACGCCCCACCGTGACGCCTGAGCAGCGCCGACAGTCGATCCAGAATCGCATACAGGCGCAGGTACTCCTTGCGATCGGGTATCTGCGGCACGCTGGCCACATCCGCCCCCGCATTCTGGCCCTTGAGCCGTCGCGCCTGCTCCAGGCGCTCGCGGATACCGGGGAAATCCGCACTGGTGGCAGCTATAGCGGCGTATTGCGCAACGAGATGCTCGCCCAGGCCCTCGCGCAGGGAAGAGGAAACCGGCAACACCGCCAGGTCCCGCAGGAGTTGCTCCATATGATCGGCATGCAGCACCAGGGCACGCAGACGGGCGCGCTGACCCGCTTTGTGTTCCTGGTAACGCCGCACCATCGCAGCGGCGCCCAACAGCGCCGCGATCAGTACCAGCACGACCAGCAGGGCATGCGAGGTATCGGGGTTCATTTTTATCCTCTCCGGGCAGGGACACGAGGCCGATGTCAGCGGGACCGACCCGCTGCGCCTCGTGTTATTACCTTAGCGTTGCCTGAAGCCAAATCTTGAATGCAGCGTACATGAACCAACAGCAGACTGAGCGGGTCAAAAAATCAGCGCCGCGGCAAGCCACAACCTCGCCAGGATGAAACCTCCGGGGCACCGCTTGCGGTCGCAGTTCTATAATCCCAAGCAGGTGCCGTAACCAGGCGCCATGCCGTATCCCGAGGTGCACCGGATGAAGACCCGCTTGTTGTTGCTCGTAGTCCTGCTCGCCGGCTTTGCGCCGGTGCGTGCCGATGTCCTGGTGCTGGTACACGGCTTTCTCGGTAGCGAGCGGTCATGGCTGGAGAGCGGCGTGATCGACGTGCTCAATCGCAATGGTCACCGGCTCGCCGGCGTCTACTCGCCCGCGCACCGCTCTTTCGGATTCAGGCCGTTCGCCCAGGTGAAACGCAACGCCGTATACACGCTCAATCTCCCCTCCACGGCACCGGTCGGCCTGCAGGCGGATTGGCTGAACACCTTCCTGCTGGATGTGCACAAGCGCCATCCGGATGAGCCGATCACCCTGGTCGGTCACTCCGCCGGGGGCGTGGTCGCTCGCATGGCCCTGGTGCGCCACCGGCCTCCCGGCGTCGTCCGACTGATCAGCATCGCGGCGCCCCACCATGGCACCTGGCGCGCCTACCAGGCGCTGGATGCGGTCGACACGGACGGCATGTTCGGCCCGTTCAAGCGTTGGGAGGTCAAGCGTCGTCTCGGCGGTCAGCTGTACTACACGCTCAAGGCAAGTCGCGGGGTTCTGTTCGACCTGACACCGCCGCGCCCGGGTAACATGCTGTTTTGGCTGAACGCCCAGCAACACCCCGATATCGAGTATGTCTCGATCATCCGCAGTGGGACCCTTTTCATGCCTGGGGACCGCTTCGTCCCGCCATTCAGCCAGGACATGCGGCGGCTGCGTCCGGTCGGGCAGGACTCCCTGGCCTACCTGTCCCCACAAGGCCATCTGCTGAGCCCGCAGGATGGGCAGGTTATCGCCAATCTGCTCAGAGAATTACCGAAAGCGGAAAAAGCCGGGACGGAGAAAAGGGCTACCAGGGCCGACATGCGACAGGAGCACTGATGACAGGATTCGATATTTATTTCCTGGGACAACTGATGGACGGCGCATCGCCGGACGCGGCGCGCAGCGCCATCGGGCAGATGTTTCGTCTGGAGGGCGCGGACCTGGAGCGCCTGTTCAGCGGCAAGCCGGTACGCATCAAGAAGGGTGTGGACGCGGACACCGCGGGCCGTTACCGGGCCGCTTTCCGCAAGGCCGGGGCGCTGATCGAGGTGGTCCCGGAGGGCAGCCCCCAACCGGCGCCGCTGCCAGCCACACCCGAACGGACGGCCAGCACGGAGCAAACAGCGGAATCCTCCCTGCAGCTGCTGCCGCCAAGGACCGGTTCACTCGAGGACTGCGCGCCAGCAGTCCAGCCACGCGAGATACCGGACATCAGCTGGATGGCGCTGGACCTGCCCGGCGTGACGCTCGACGAGACGACCCCGACGCCGCCCGCGGCGATCGACACCGCGGACCTGAGCATGAGTTCACCGGGCGGTTACTCCCTGGAGGACTGCGTCGCCGGGCAGCCTGCACCGCCGGCACCGGATACTTCGCACCTTTCCATCCAGGAGCGTGCGCAGGAACGGGAAGAAGAAAAGACAAAAGGGGGTCATTCCGACCCGTAGGCCACCTGCACGCCGCCCCCCGGTGAGGTCAACTCGACCCGGAACAGGCCGAGGCTGTGGCGGCTCTCGGCGATCAGGGGGGTATGCCCGGGATCGGCGCTCAGCCAGATGAAGACCGGCCGGTGCGCATGCTTTTCGCGGCCCTGCTTGTCTTCACGCAGTCCGTCGAAGCGGACCTTGAACGCGCGCCAGGGCCGCCCGGCGACCTTGATCTCGACTTCACTCTCCACCTTGGCGAGATAACGCAGCAAGTGGCTGCCATTGCTGACGCTTGCCTCTATCTCACGTCCGGGGGCAAGTTCCAGGCCGCGAACGAGCTGCAGCAGTCCGAGACGATCGAAGATCCGGCGCACGACCCCAGAGGGTGGCGAACGGTAGTCGCCGCGCTCCAGGCTCGCCAGATCCGGGACCGTCCTCTCAAGCCTGCGTGTGATGAACGGCGCCTCGGGCCGGTCGAGGTAGATCAGTTTATGTTCCCGGTCCGCCGCGCTGCCGTATTCCAGATACTCGGCAGCCAGCACCCCGGATCCGTCCGGGCGATACCACGAGCGGAAGCGGTAGCGGATGGGGTAAATCGCCTCCACAAGGGGATACCGCTCGGAGGATGCTCGCAGGTGCGCCTCTGCATAAGCACCCGCCCCTGGAAATCGCGTACCCAAGTCGACGTCGGCGATGGCCACCTCGGCCCCGGCGGAAAAAAACCCTCGGTAGACCACCCGGTATTGCAGCTCCTGCGACACAACCGAAGCCGGCAAGACGCATGCGCACAAGAGCAGCACGGCGTGCCATATCCTTCGATCACTGCCTGGTGTTGCGAGCATGGCTGCTTAGTCCTCCGGTCAAACCTCTTGGTTCCTGGCACACAAACTGCAGAACAATCGACAGTTACCTTTCCAAACGGCCGCAGAGGCCAAATTTCTGACGAATCGGAGGCTGATCATGGCAAACCTGGTTATCGGCGACAAAACATCGTCACCCATCTCATCTCCCGCCACGCAAAACGGCGGAGAACAGACACGCAAGGCAGAGCGCCAGGAAGCACGCAGCACGTCCGAGTCCTCCGGCGATCGCGTGGCACTGAGTTCATCCGGACCCAAGCCGAACGAGCGCCCCCTGAGCACCCGCATCGACGGCCCACGCCAGGCACTGGAACTGTTGCAGCAGTTGAAATCCCACATGCAGCAATCTCCCGAACAGGCCATGGCGACCCATGCCGGGATCCATCCCGGCGCCGCACTTGTCCTCAACAGCCCGGTGAACGGCAGCGCCTGATTCCCGCAAACTGCCCCTGCGCAGATAGTTTCCAACTCTCGTAACCTTTTGCCCGGCGCCTGACGCCGGGTTTTTATTTGCTTCGACACGCGCGAGAATAGGGCGGCCGTCACTACTCCTGTTGCGTTATGTTGCTGACCCATGAGCCACCGGTCCATTTCGCCACCCTGCCCGGCTGGAACGAGACCAACCGGGTGCTGCTGCGCGCCCTGGATCGTGAGCTGTCCGGCCCGCATGTGCATCATTCGCACTACGAACTCGGGCGCTACGAAAACACCTATATCCCTCTCCCGGCCATTCCCGAGATCGAACCGGTGCGTGCTGCCGCCACCGAGGGCGCGCGGACGATCCTGCAGCGCGAGCGGCTGAAGCTGGGTTTCTGGTTCAACATCATGCGCCCCGGCGACCGTACCGCGCGCCACAACCACGAGGAGGAGGATGAGCTGCTGTCGTGCGTGTACTACCTGCGCACTCCCCCGAACTGCGGCGACCTGCTGCTCTATCCGGCGCAGGGGCCGGTTCGGATCACACCGGTGGAGGGCCGCTTCGTATTCTTCTCCCCAAAACTCCCGCACGCGGTCGAAGAGAACCGCAGCGGCCAGCAACGCGTCTCGGTGGCGTTCAATTTCGGGCAGGCGGAATCGTCGTAGTCTCGAGACGCTCCGTATCGGCCAGGCGCACTCGCACCCCTTCGATGCTCACGAACTCGCGGTCACGGATTTCCCGCCGATGCGCACGGTAATCGGTGTGCTGGCCACTGCCCGCATCGATCACGCGTACGTACAGGACCGCCTGCTGGTCCTGCCAGTAGGCATACAGCCAGATCCCGGACCCGAGAATCACGAATACCACGATCCCGGCTGCGATCCAGCCGATGAACTGGCGCGTTGGCTTGGGGTCGGGATTGACCACACGCGGCGCCGGAATGACCTCAAGCGACGAGCGCTGATTGCGATGACGCAGGTACAGCAGCGCGGCGAAGATGACTGCCGCGGTCAAAAGCAACTTACCCAAAAGCCCCACCAAAACCCTCCCCATGCCTTGGGGGCGGAGTCGATTCCCGACTCCGCCCCTGGATCTGGCCGAATTACCCGAAAAACCCCAGCTATTCACCGGGCCTGTATCATAGCGCCAAAGTGGTATGGTTAAGCGCATGAGATGCCGCTCGATCAAAAACGCTTTGGCGCTTTGCATGTTGCTCCTGGTGGGTGGCTGCGGCGCGCCGGACCAACCCTCGGTGTCACTCTATGCCGCGATCGAACGCGGTGACATCGATCAGCTGGATCGCCACCTCCACTGGAAGACCGACGTGAACGCGCCGTTGCCGGGCGGAAGCTATCCGCTGCACGAAACCGCGCGCGTCGGTCAGCTGGTGATGGTGAAGATGCTCCTGGACCAGGAGGTGGAGCTGGAAGTCAGGGACGCCGCCGGTCGTACCCCGCTCGAAATCGCGATGCTGAACGGGCGCACCCAGACGGCGGAGACCCTGATCGATGCCGGCGCGGAATTCGACCCGTCCGGTCTGCTGCTGCTGTGCGCGCAGCAAAACGTCACCGACCGGGACGTGGTGCGGTTCTTGCGGCAGCGGGGCGCTGACATCGAAGCGCGCGACGAAAATGGCCGCACGCCCCTGCTGATCGCCGCCGGGCATGGCAACCACCGCCTGATCCACCACCTGATCGAGTACGGCGCCAATGTGAACACCCTCGGCCCCGATGGCGAGTCGGCGCTGGAACTGGTCCGCGGTCAGAAACTGCCGGAGGTGGAACGGTTCCTGCTGCGCAACGGCGCGGCCGGATGACAAGTCAGTGGCAGCAGTGCTAATGTCCGCGGCCGTTTCCATTCGAGTAACAGGAGTAGCCCGTGGCCAGCACCCCGGATGAACTGACCATCAACTACAGCGAAGGCGGTATCGACATAGTCAAAGAGCTGGACAAGCGCGTCCTCAGCAAGGGCGCCTGGACCACGGTCTTGTTCCGCTACCAGGACTGGGACAACGGCAAGCAGGCCTACGGCAAGGACAAGTACTCGATCCGCCGCTACCAGAAGCGTAGCGGCGAGTACCAGCAGAAGTCGAAGTTCAATATCTCCAGCCCGGATCAGGCCAAGCAGTTGATCGAGGCGCTCGAGGGTTGGCTCAAAGAAGTCGACCAGTAGAGTTTTTTTATTGGCCTTCGGCCAGATGATTTGAAAGCGCGGGGTGCCGCCCGCTTTCCAATCAGCCCGGCTGCAGGCCGACTTCAAACCCTATTCGATCCCGATCACCCCCGGCCAATCCAATAACTCACTCACCACCTCGCGTCGCTCCGGCGACAGGCTGGTGTCGACCGCCAGGCGCGATAACTCGCGCCGATAACTGTCCAGATCGATCGATGAGCCACCATCCGCCTGTGTCAGGCGCTCGCGGCGATAGCTGTCCCAGCGTGCCCGCTCTGCGGGACTGAGGGTCTCCGGCCAGTTGCGCGCACGGTAGCGGAACAGCATTTCATCCAGCTTGGGCGCGTCGAAGCGGAGATCGAGCCCCGCGAGCTGTTCCGGCGAGGTGGCGCGCACCCGCTCGCAACGCCCGCGGTCGGCGTCACTGAGGAATCCACCGTAGAGGTCGAGATCGGGATCCTCCCGCGCCGGAAACTCGCGCGCGCCATACAGGGCGGCCAGCTTGGCCTCGATCCCGGCGCGGTGCCGCAGCAGGATCTGACTGTGCCGCTGCTCGGCTGCGGCATCCATTTGCCACGCTTCCCGCGCCTCCTGCGTGAGCGTGCTCATCGGCACCACGACCGGCGCCTTGTTGATGTGGATCTCTTTCAGCGGGATGCGTTCCACCCCCTCGGGAAGCTCCGCGCTCGGCGTGTACAGGCGTTCCGAGAGTTGCTCCGGCGTCAGGTCCAGGAGAGCCTGCGGGTCGGCCCTGAGGTCATACACGATCACGCTGTTGCGGTTGCGCGGATGCCATGCCAGGGGCAGCACGGCCGCCAGGCAGCCCTGCCGCGCGGGGTAGCGGGCGGACACGTGCAACACCGGGACCGGGGGCGTCGCACGCAGCAGCGCGGAGACACTCTCCTTGTCGCGGTGCATGAAGACGTAGTCGTACAGGCGCGGCTGGCGATCACGCACCAGACGAGCGAGCGCGATGGTGGCGCGCACGTCCGCAAGCGCGTCGTGCGCACCGGCGTGCTCGATGCCATTGGCCGCGGTCAGTTCCTCGAGACGGAAGCTGGTGACGCCGTCCTCCCGCTGCGGCCACTCGATGCCCTCCGGGCGCAGCGCGCGGGTGAGACGCAGCACGTCGATCAGGTCCCAGCGCGAGTTGCCGTTCTTCCATTCGCGTTCGTAGGGATCGAAGAAGCTGCGGTAGAGCCCGTAACGGGTGACCTCGTCGTCGAATCGCAGGCTGTTGTAGCCGAGTGAACAGGTCCCCGCCTGCATCATCTCGGCATGAATGTAGCGAAAAAAATCCGCCTCCGGCATCCCCTCGGCATGCGCCTTCTGCGGCGAGATGCCGGTCACCATGCAGGCGCCCGGCTGGGGCAGGATGTCGTCCGCCGGGCGGGCGAAGATCACCAGGGGATCACCGATGGGATTGAAGTCGAGATCGGTCCGCAGGCCGGCAAATTGCGCCGCCCGGTCACGCGCGGGATCCGCGCCCCAAGTCTCGTAGTCATGCCAGAAAAAGGTTTGGGTTTTACCGTTCATTTGTCACGCCAGGGAGCCAACAAAGGAAAGGGCGCGACCAGCTGCGCCGGTCCCGCCCTCGGGTAAGTCCTGCCCGGCTGCGCTGCATTGCAGCGACCGCGCAGCGGGGTGTGCAGATCAGAGATCCGCGTTCACGCCGGCATCGATGATGCTGTAGATGGTATCGCGCACCTGCTGGGCCATCGGCTTGAGATCTTCCGGCAGATCGACTGCGTGCAGCATCATGTCCATGTTCATGGTGACCAGCCATCCCTTGCCGTCGGAATCCTCGATCACCGCGACACGGCAGGGCAGGAAGCCGCCGAATATCAGGTTGTACTCGACCATGCGCTTGGCGATCAGGGCGTCGCAGAAGGCCAGGATACGCATGTAATTGGCTTCCTGGCCCATCGCCTTGACCTGTTCCGAGAGGGGCAGATCGGCCACCAGCTTGAAGTTCAGGTTGTTGGCGCGCAGCTTCATCGATTCAATCGCATCTTCGACGGTCACATCCTCGGCCAGCGGAAAGCGCTGGATGCTCTCCGAGATCATCTGCTGTGCGATCTTCTTGTCGAATGCCGGGGTCTCGATCGACTGTTTGGAGCCGGCGTAGGCCACCAGGGGGGTCAGCAGCAGCAGGGAAAGCAGTATTTTTTTCATCGTATTCTCCACCTTTGGTCGATTATGGGCTGGGGTACGGGGGTCGAGTATGCCGACTCGGTCGAAATACTCAAGCACGGCGTGACCTGGCACTCACCGGGATGCCGGCTCTTGCGAGTCGCTCGCGGTTTACCTGGCCTTGGCACCACGCAACTGGCGCAGACTTCGCCACAGCGACCCCTGCGGACGGCTCTCGCCGGAGCGAACATAGTCCAGGGCCACGTTGTGCGCCAGGTTCCAGTGGAAGCGGGAGATTCCGTGTCGTGCGCCGGAAAGCAGCAAGCGGTCTCCCGGCCGCATCACCAGGTCCGACTCGGGCACCATGACTTTCTCGCCCTCGCGATGCATCAGCAGAACCATGCAGGGCAGCCGACGCTCGCGATCCCAGGGATCGCACAGCAGCTCACCCAGGGTGACCACTTCACCTTCTTCGAGCAGTTGCAACAGAGCCGGGGCTTGCTGCTTGTCCAGGGTTAGTTCCTTGATCACCGGCACGTGTCCGGAAACCATGCCGCTGAGACGACTGACCAGCTCGCAGCCCCAAGCGTTGTCTTTGTAGGCCGCAAGCGCAAAAAATTCTGCCAGCATCGGGGACACCGCGAGGATCCGGATCTTCTCCGCCACGATCGCGCTCGGATGCATCACCATGTCCGCGTTGACCGCGCGAATCAGTTCCCCGTTGTAATTGTTGTTCTGCCGCAGGATGACGAAAATATCCCGGCGAAGCTCACGCGCGGTCATCACGATCGAGAGGTTGTTGGTGTCATCGTCGGTGCCTGCGACGATCCCCACCGCCTCCCGCACGCCCGCCTGGATCAGGGTGTCCGCCTCGGTGCCAATGCCATGCACGGACCGCCCAGGCGGCTCCCCGGTGGCTTCGGGCTTGGCCTCGATCACCACGGTCTTGAGCTTCTCCAGCTCGAAGCGCTGCACCACCGCCTTGCCGAAGCGGCCATAGCCGCATACCAGCCAATGCCCGTCCCGCGGGGGGTACAGTGGCTCCTCCAGGACCGCCCCCTCCTCTCCGCCCAGCCAGCGACTGAGAAGGTACAGGCAGGGCGTCCGCAAAGCCTTGCCGAGATACTGCGAAAAGGTGTCGAAGGGGTCGACGATGAAGTCGGTCCCGAAAGAGGCCATGTTTCCCTCGGTTTCCTTGGCATCGGAGCGCGCAATGACCGGAATCGAGGGATGCAGCAGCTTGCTGGTAATCGCGATCTTCAGATTGGTGTCATTGTCATCCGTGACCGCAAGCACCGCCAGGCAACATCTCTGCGGCAGACCGGCCGCCTTGAGAATCGACGGCCGCTTGGCGTTGGCAGCCAGGGCCGGCACGTAATCGGGCAGGTTCTGCAGATGGATCTGGTTGATCTTGTTCTCGTTGCTGTCGAGCACCACCACGTGCCGCCCCCGCCGGGTGAAGGAGCGCACCAGCGCCTGGCCAGTCTCGCCGTAGCCACACACCAGGTAGAACGGCTCGCGCATGCGACGCACCCGATGAGCGAACAGCGACTCGACAATCGCCTTCTGGAACATCCTGTCCTGCAGCAGGGTCAGAATGGTGCCGATCGCATACAGCCAGCTGATGACCGAGAGATAGAGCGAAAACGTCACCCAGAGGCGCTGCCCGTCCGTGAAGGCGTGGGGGATCTCGCCAAACCCGATGGTGGTCGACATGAAGCTGACGAAGTAGAAGGCGTGGAACAGGTCCATGCGCCAGGGATTGCCATCCGCATCCTGCCCCGGAATCAGGATCATGCCGAGCACCGAGATCGCGTACACCACGACCAGGGTCAGAATCGGCAGGCGCATGCGCCGCATGATCAGGAAAACGATACTATTCATCCACCTTCTCCGACGCCGGCCCGGGGTGCTCCGCTCAACGGCGCAGCATCACCGTTTCGATGATCAGCAGAACCACTGAGATCACGTTCGCCAGCAGCGCGCCCGCGGACAGCGATACGATGCTCGCGGTCACGATCGGCGTCATGCCCTCGCCACTGACGTGCACCGCCATGACCCACACCACGGAAGCGGCAATCAGCTGCAACATCGCGACCAGGCTGGTGGCGAGCAGCACCGCGCCCATCTGGCTGCGGTCACCGAACTTGAGGACGGTCGCGATCAGGTTGATCACGATGACCGCGAACAGCTCGTAGACGTGGTGGTGGTTGGGATCGTCGATTTCGCCCAGCACGAAACCGAAATTGAGGGTCAACGACAGGATGATGAAGAAACCAAATACAACCTTTTCCGGATTCATTATTCTCTTCCCCTATCCGCAAGCTGGAAGCACTTTGAGCCACCGCCCGAAGCAAGTCAAACCGGGTCCGGCATGCGACCCAGAAGCCATCGAGCGCGACCCATGAACTCATCCAGAGACCTCCGATTCGCGCAGGCGGTCACACTGGTGACGCTTGCCTGTTTCGTACTCGCGGGTATGGACGCGCTCGGCAAACATCTGATGCAGCACCTGCCCGCGCCACAGGTGGTGTGGGCCCGCTACGTATTCCACACCCTGCTGGTCGGGGCGATCTTCGGCCTGCGGGACGGACGGCGCCTGCTGCGCCCCAAACGGCCGGGGCTGCAGCTGCTGCGCGGCCTGTGCCTGCTCGGTGTCACCCTGGGAATGTATTTCGCCATCCGCCAGGTGCCTCTGGGCGAAGCCACCGCGATCATGTTCCTCGCGCCCATCCTGGTGACCCTGCTGGCCGGCTGGCTGCTGTCGGAGCCATTGCGGCCAGTCCACCTGGCGGCGCTTGCCATTGGCTTCCTCGGGGTGGTGCTGATCGTGCGCCCGGCAAGCGGCAGCTTTCAGCCGGCCCTGCTGCTGCCGCTGGGGTCGGCGTTTCTGCTCGCCTTCTATTTCATCCTGACGCGCAAACTGCGCGAACACGACGACGAAATCACCACCCTGTTCCATACCACGGTGGCCGGCAGCCTCGGCCTGTCGTTGCTGGTCCCCTGGCTTTGGATTGCACCCACGGCGTGGGAGTGGCCGGCCCTGGTGCTGATGGGGGTGCTCGGCGCCGGCGGACACCTGATGCTGATCCGCGCCTTCCACCTCGCGACCGCATCCAGCCTGTCACCCTGGCTGAACATGCAGATCCTGGCAGCGGCGATCTATGGACTGTGGATTTTTGACGACCCGCTGACCTTGCCCTTCGCGCTCGGGGCGATCCTGATCGTCAGCGGGGGAATCCTCGTCTGGCACACCCGAACAAGGGCTGGCTAGTCAGTTCGCCCGTTCCCGGCGCGTTTAGACCAAGGTCGAATACACCCGGATCGCGCTCCTGGGATAGGATGCGATGGTCCGAAAGCCCGTGCAGGCAAGCGGGAAGATGTCCATCCTGTAATCGAGCTGTTCTAAGCTGGCTCGTTCAGTGAAATAATCGCCCCGTCCACCGCTTACATTCGAGGAGGCATTCATGTCCAAGATCTACCCTGTCCCGGCCGAATTTGCGGCGCAGGCCAACATCAACGCCGAGCAATACGAGGCCATGTACAGGCAGTCGGTCGAGGATCCCGAGGGGTTCTGGGCGGAGCAGGCGGAGAATTACCTGAGCTTCTTCAAAAAATGGGACAAGGTCCTGGACTGGTCCTTCGACAAGCAAGACCTGCACATCGAGTGGTTCAAGGGCGCCACGCTGAACGTCTCCTACAACTGCCTCGACCGCCACCTCGACACCCGCGGCGACCAGACCGCGATCCTCTGGGAGGGCGACAATCCGGAGGAATCCCGCACCGTCAGCTACCGCGAGCTGTACGACGACGTGAACCGCTTCGCCAACGCGCTCAAGGCGCGCGGCGTGAAGAAAGGCGACCGGGTCTCCATCTACATGCCGATGATCCCGGAAGCGGTCGTGGCGATGCTCGCCTGCACCCGTATCGGCGCGGTCCACTCGATTGTATTCAGCGCCTTCTCACCGGACGCGCTGGCCAGCCGCATCCAGGACTCCGACTGCCAGGTGGTGATCACCGCCGACCAGTCGATCCGCACCGGCAAGGCGCTGCCACTCAAGCGCAACGCCGACGAGGCGCTGGCGCAGTGCCCCGGCGTGCACACCTGCTTCGTGGTCAAGCGCGGCGGTGGCGAGATCGGCTGGAGCGAGGGCCGTGACATTTGGTACCACGAGGCGCTCACCGCGGCCGACCCGGTCTGCGAACCCGAGCACATGGACGCCGAGGACCCGCTGTTCATTCTTTATACCTCCGGCTCCACCGGCAAACCCAAGGGCGTGCTGCACACCACCGGCGGCTACCTGCTGCAGGCAGCCATGACCCACAAGCTGGTGTTCGATTACAAGGACGGCGAGGTCTACTGGTGCACCGCCGACATCGGCTGGGTCACCGGGCACAGCTACATCGTTTACGGCCCGCTGACCAACGGCGCCATCTCGCTGATGTTCGAGGGCGTACCGACCTATCCGGATGCCGGCCGCTTCTGGCAGGTCTGTGACAAGCACCAGGTGGCCTCCTTCTACACCGCCCCGACCGCGATTCGGGCACTGATGGCGGTTGGCGAGGAGCCGGTCAAGGCAACCTCGCGCAGCAGCCTGCGTCTGCTCGGTTCGGTGGGCGAGCCGATCAACCCGGAGGCCTGGGAGTGGTACTACCGCGTGGTGGGCGATGGCCGCTGCCCGATCGTCGATACCTGGTGGCAGACCGAAACCGGCGCCCATATGCTGACCCCGCTGCCGGGCGCCACGCCGCTCAAACCGGGTTCGGCAACCTTTCCCTTCTTCGGCGTGCAGCCGGTCCTGCTGGACGAGCACGGCAAGGAGATCGAGGGCAACCCGGCGGAGGGCGTGCTCGCGATCAAGCACCCCTGGCCATCGCAGATGCGCACCGTGTACGGCGATCACGAGCGCTTCTACGAGACCTATTTCGCGATGTACAAGGGTTACTACTTCTCGGGTGACGGCGCACGCCGCGACGAGGATGGCTACTACTGGATCACCGGTCGCGTGGACGACGTGCTCAACGTCTCAGGCCACCGTCTGGGCACCGCCGAGATCGAATCCGCGCTGGTGCTGCACGCCAAGGTGGCGGAGGCGGCGGTGGTCGGTTACCCGCACGAGATCACCGGCCAGGGCATCTACGCCTACGTCACCCTGATGCACGGCGAGGAGCCCAGTGACGAGCTCAAGGCCGAACTGGTCGCCCTGGTGCGCAAGGAGATCGGACCGATCGCCAAGGTCAACCTGCTGCAGTGGGCGCCCGGCCTGCCCAAGACCCGTTCGGGCAAGATCATGCGTCGTATCCTGCGCAAGATCGCCGCCAACGAGCTGGACAACCTCGGCGACACCTCCACCCTCGCGGATCCGAGCGTGGTCGACCACCTGATCGAGAACCGCGAAAACCGCTGACCCCGTCCGTATACCCTCTCCCAACGGCAGGGGCCGGAGTCGAATTTCGACTCCGGCCCCTGCGCATCTAAAGCTTGCCCTTGCGCTGTCGCTAAGCACCCCGTAAACGCCTCATTTTTCGGGAATGCCATCGATGTCGATCAAGGTTCGTGTCACCCTGTTGTCCATGATCACGACGCTGGTAGTCGCCGGCATCCTTCTGGTCCACGGACTGATTTCCGAGCAGCGCATGGAAGAGCGGGTCGCGGATGCCGTCGTCACGGGCAACCAACTGGTCTGGGATCAGCTGGTCGAGAACGAACGCCGGCGCATCACCACGTATGTGGACAGTTTCAACAACGAGTTCGACCTGCGCACCGCGATAAAGCAGAAAAGCCCTGCTGATATCAAGACGTACGCGGACCGCTACGTGAATCTCACCCGTAGCGCTGACAGTTATGACCTGTTGCAGATCTTCGACCCGGAGCAGGGCTTGTTGTACAGCTCGTCGGAAGGGGTCCAACTGCAGGGGATCGCGGCATTGTTGCGACCCGTGCTGGAAACAAACGAGACCCATAGCGCCACCCTCGCAAGCAAGGACGGAGAGGTGTTCAACGTGGTCGCCTTTTCATCCAAAACGCGCCGCCGCACCCTCGGCGCCGCGATATTCGCACAGCGCCTCGATGTCGTGATGCGGCATTTCGCCCGGCAGAGCGGCTTCGGGGTCGCGCTGGCCGGGCAAGACGGAACACCGCATCGCGGCGTGGAATTTCCCGAATTCGGAAAGCTTCAAGCCTATCTTCCGGAACCCGGTCAACAATCGGTTCAAACCGCCTCTCACGATGGCCTTCGCTACGTCCTGAGCATGCAGCCCATCGTGACGCTGGACGGCAATCCGGCTGCGCACCTTCTGGTGGCGCGAGACGACACCGTAAAACTGTCGGAGCTCGAAGCGTTCACCTGGACCGGTCGTCTGCTGGCATTGGCGGCGATCCTGGCGGGCCTGTTCGTGCTGTTCTTCGCCCTGCGTCACTATCTGGCGCCGTTGCAGCGCGCGGCGGCCAGCGCCAGTCGCATCGCCGATGGCGACCTGACTGAAGAAGCCACTGTTTCGGGCGTGGCCGAGATCCGGGTGGTGGAACAGGCGATGCTCGAGATGCAGAAGCGCCTGCAATCCCTGTTGGCCGGGATAAACGATACCTCGACCCGGATCAGGGACTCCGCAGGTCAGATGACGGAGAACGCCATCGACACCCAACAGGAGCTGAATGCCCAGGAAGAGAAGGTCGATCGTGTCTCGCTTTCACTGACCCAACTGGCCAGCGCGATCGAGCAGATCGCCATGATTACCGAAGAGGCGGCCGCAGGTGGCTCCTCCATTCAGGGCAAGGCGGACGAGGGTGTCGGTGAATTGCAGCGCGCGGCCGATATCGGAAGCAAGATGATCGACAACATCGATACGGTCGGCGCAGCGATCACGGGCCTGTCACAGCATGTCGAAGCGGTCACCGGGATCGTCAATGTGATCAACTCGATTGCTGAACAGACCAACCTGCTCGCGCTGAACGCGGCCATCGAGGCCGCGCGCGCGGGTGAACAGGGGCGCGGTTTTGCGGTCGTCGCGGACGAAGTGCGCAGCCTCGCCAGTCGCACCCAGGATTCCACCCAGGAGATCGAGTCGATCATACGCAGCCTGCAGGAGGGTTCCGGCAAGGCGGTCAGCAGCATCGAGGTCACGCGCGAGTGCGTGCACGACAACGCCGAGCAGGTCACGAAGGTGATGGAGCGTTTCGATGAGATCAAACAGCGCATCGCCAGCATGGTGGGTGCAACCCACGAAACCGCCAGCGCGGTCGAACAGCAGAGCGCCGCGGCGAAAGAGGTATCCGACACCATGGACGGGATCCGCGCCTCCTCGGAACGCAGCAGCGCACGCGCCGACACCCTGCTCGGCACCAGTGAGTCACTCGACCGGCTTTCCGTCGGGCTCGAGGAGATCACCGGGCGCTTCCGCTACCGCGCCTGAATCGATTCAAAAAAGAGCCCCCGCAGGAGCTGAATGCCCTGCGGGGGCTTGTTTCGTTTGACCCCGCTGTACAGCCCATCGGAGAAAGCTCTCCTGCGGGGCCCGATGCGGCTACTGCGCGGGTGCTGGTGGCTGTGGCGCCATTTGCGGCGCTGGCGCATATCCGCCCCATGGGGCTGGCGGATAAGCACCCCAGCCCGGTGCCGGCGGGTAATAGCCATAGGGCCTCGGTGGCATCCGCGGCCGGGCCCGGCGGCTTCCCCAGCTTTCGCCAAAGGACGGTTTCCAGGCATCGCCGAAATCGAAGTTACCGGTGCCGAACTTGACGCTCTTGGGATCGTCGTCCTTGCCCCAATCACCCCAGCGGTCTTTTCCCCAATCGCTCCAACCATCGTTGTCAGCATCGCGCCAGCCATCGTCCGAGGCGCGCGCTGGCGGTTGCCCGCCCCTCTCCGCCGGGGCGGACTGTTGAGGCGCCTTCGGCGGGAAGAAGCTGCGATAGTCCGGACCCCAACTCCAACGATTGTAAGGGTCGCGCGGGTAACCGCCGGGGTAGTCATCGGCATCCCAGGTGTTGAACCCGTCTTCCGAGAAACCGAAGCCAAACCCTGACGCCGTGGAGAACGGCAGGCAGGCCAGCAGCAGGGGAGCCAGGAGCATCGCAGTACGCTTCATACTTTTTCCTCCAAATGGGTACAGATCAGGGGATTGGGTCGGCCACCGCCCGCTACCCCTGCGCGCAACAAGACCAATTCTAGTACCCGGCACGCCTGCAATGTTGATCCGCATCAATACCGCCAGAAACGTGATTGACGCACATCAAGCACCCACCGGACGGTATTGATTTGCATCAATGTCGCCACCGGATCGGCTTGCAGCCGCCTGCGCTCTGCTCCCAAGCTGCTGAAAGCGCTCAGTCCACCCTCCAGCGGGAGTGAAACCCAGCATGCTGACCATCGACGGTAACGAAGCTGCGGCCCGGATCGCCTACCAGACCAACGAGGTCATCGCGATCTACCCGATCACTCCGGCCTCCCCCATGGGCGAATGGGCCGACGAGTGGGCATCGATCGAACAGCGCAACCTGCTCGGCATCGTCCCCCAGGTGGTGGAGATGCAGAGCGAGGGGGGTGCCGCCGGAGCCACCCATGGCGCACTCCAGGCGGGAGCCCTGGCCAGCGGCTTCACCGCGTCGCAGGGCCTGTTTCTGATGATCCCCAACATGTACAAGATCGCGGGCGAACTCACCCCGACGGTACTGCACGTGGCGGCCCGTTCCATTGCGGCGCAGGCCTTGTCGATCTTCGGCGATCACTCGGACGTGATGTCGACCCGCATGACCGGCTACGCCATGCTGTGCTCGGCGGGGGTGCAGGAGGTCCTGGATTTCGCCCTGATCGCACAGATGGCCACGCTGCGCTCGCGCGTCCCCTTCCTGCATTTCTTCGACGGCTTCCGCACATCGCACGAGATAAACAAGATCGCTGACATCCCCGCTGAAACGATTGCCGGGCTGATCGACAGCGACCTGATCCTTGCGCATCGCCAACGCGCGCTCAGCCCGGACCACCCGGTGCTCAGAGGCAGCTCGCAAAACCCGGACGTCTATTTCCAGGGGCGCGAGACGGTCAACCCCTACTATGCGGCCACACCGGGGATCGTGGCGCAATGCATGCAGGACTTCGGCGCGGCGACCGGACGTCACTACGGGCTGTTCGAATACCACGGCCATCCGGAACCGGAGCGCGTCCTGATCCTGATGGGTTCCGGCATCGGGGCGGCGCGCGAAGCGGTCGACACCCTGAGCGCGCGCGGGGAACGGGTTGGCCTCATCAAGGTGCGCCTGTACCGCCCCTGGTCGCCCGAGCACCTGCTCGCCGCCATCCCCGCCAGCACATCCCGCATCGCCGTCCTCGACCGCACCAAGGAGCCGGGTGCCGACGGCGAGCCGCTGTACAAGGACGTGGTCACCGCGGTCATGCAGGCCTGGTCCGAGGGGCGCCTGCAGCAAGCACCCCGGATTGTCGGTGGCCGCTATGGTCTCTCCTCCAAGGAATTCACCCCTGGCATGGTCGCAGGGGTCCTCGGAGAACTGGAGAAAGAGAACCCGAAAAATCATTTCACCATCGGGATCAACGACGACGTCAGCCATACCAGCCTGGACTGGGACGAACGCTTCCGCTCCGAGGCGACCTCCGGCATGACCCAGTGCGTCTTCTATGGGCTCGGCTCGGACGGCACCGTGTCGGCCAACAAGAACTCGATAAAGATCATCGGGGACCAGACCGGGAACCATATCCAGGGCTATTTCCAGTACGACTCCAAGAAGGCGGGCGCGGTGACCGTTTCACACCTGCGCTTCGGAGGTGAGCCGATCGAATCCACCTACCTGATCGAGCCGGGTGCGGCCCAGTTCGTGGCCTGCCACCAGCCGATGTTCCTGGACCGCTACCCGATGCTGGAGAAAGCGGCGCCCGGCGCCACCTTCCTGCTGAACACGCCCCAGCCGCCGGAGCGTGTGTGGGACAGTCTGCCACGCGAAATCCAGCAGGAGATCATCGACAAGGACATCAAGCTGTATGCCATCGACGCCTACGGGATCGCGCGCGAGACCGGCATGGGAAGGCGCATCAACACCATCATGCAGACCGCGTTCTTCGCCATCAGTCACATCATCGAGAGCGACATCGCGGTGCGCGAGATCAAGGCCATGGTGGAGAAGACCTACGGGCGCAAGGGACGGCGACTGCTGGAGCGCAACTT
Organism: Gammaproteobacteria bacterium Milos-ODIII6; assembly: GCA_029228645.1. GTDB lineage: Bacteria > Pseudomonadota > Gammaproteobacteria > Chromatiales > Chromatiaceae > MONJU. The sequence continues at coordinate 74,244 of JAPTHR010000003.1, read as the reverse complement.
CGCGGCGATCGAGGCATCCCGCACACGCCTGCATCGGATCGAGGTGCCGGGCGAGGTCAGCAGTGGCCGCTCGCTACCGCCGATCATCCAGGGGGATGCACCCGAATTCGTGCGCAAGGTGACCGCGACTTTGATCGCCGGGCGCGGCGACCAGCTTCCGGTCAGTGCGATACCGGCTGACGGCACCTGGCCGCTCGGCACCGCTGCCTATGAAAAGCGCCGCCTCGCACTGGAGATACCGCAGTGGGAGCCCGACCTGTGCACACACTGCGGCAAGTGTCCCCTGACCTGTCCGCACGCCGCGATCCGCTCCAAGATGTTTCCCGCGGATGCCGCCGCGGGGGCTCCTGCCGGCTTCAAGCATGTGCAGGTCAAGGGCGGCAAGAAGGACCTCCCCCCAGATACCCACATCAGCTACCAGGTGGCGCCGGACGACTGCACCGGCTGCGGCCTGTGCGTCGAGATCTGCCCGATACGCGATCGCGAGAATCCGCAACGCAAGGCGCTCAACATGGTGCCGATCGAACCGAGCCACGCACAGGAGGCCGCCAACTGGGACTTTTTTGTCGACATCCCCGAGTTCGATCGGCGCAGTCTCAAGGTCACCACCCTCAAGGGGGCGATGGCGATGCAGCCCTTGTTCGAGTTCTCCGGCGCCTGCGTGGGCTGCGGCGAGACGCCCTACATCAAGCTTGCGACCCAGTTGTTCGGCGACCGCATGCTGATCGCCAACTCCACCGGATGCTCCTCGATCTACGGCGGCAATCTGCCGACCACGCCCTATACCACCAACCCGGAAGGACGCGGGCCCGCGTGGAACAATTCCCTGTTCGAGGACAATGCCGAGTTCGGCCTCGGCATGCGCACTGCCGTGGATGCCCAGGCGGCGCACGCGCGCGAACTGCTCGCGCGTCTCGCGCCCCAACTCGACGACACGCTGGTCGATACGCTGCTGAACGCCAGACAGGTCGACGAGGCCGATATCCACGAGCAACGCGAACGGGTGAAGCAGCTCAAGCAGACCCTGAGCGGGATAGACAAGCCCGAGGCGCGCCACCTCGCGGAGGTCGCCGACTACCTGGTCAAGAAGAGCGTCTGGCTGGTCGGCGGCGACGGTTGGGCCTACGACATCGGCTATGGCGGCCTCGACCACGTGTTGGCTTCGGGTAAGAACGTCAACATCCTGGTGCTGGACACCGAGGTGTATTCCAACACCGGCGGCCAGACCTCCAAGGCCACCCCGGTCGGGGCGGTCGCCAAGTTCTCGGCCGGCGGCAAGCCGGCCCTGAAGAAGGATCTCGCGATGATGGCGATGGCCTATGGCAACGTCTACGTGGCGCAGGTCGCATTCGGCGCCAAGGACGTCCAGACACTGCGCGCCTTCATCGACGCAGAAAGCTACGACGGCCCCTCGTTGATCATTGCCTACTCGCCCTGCATCGCGCACGGCATCGACCTGGCCAACAACCTGCGCCAGCAGGATCTCGCGGTCAATTCCGGACACTGGAGCCTGTTCAGATACGACCCGCGCAACATCGCGCAGGGGGAAAGCCCGTTGCACATGGACAGCAAGCCCCCGAGCATCCCTTACGAGGAATTCGCCAACAGCGAGACCCGCTTTGCGGTCCTGGCGCGTACCCATCCGGACGCGGCGCAGCGCTTCCTGCGTATGGCGCAGCAGCATGCCCAGGAGAAGTTCCTTCTCTACGACCAGCTGGCGCATATCAAGCTGACCGGCGAACCGAAGCCGGCCGAAAAACCCGATCGGGGCAAACCCTGACGTCAGGAGGATACCCACATGAACCTGAAGACCAACTGGCTGGGGCTGCACCTCGAGAACCCCTTCGTACCCTCGGCTTCGCCACTCAGCCGTAGCCTGGACAGCGCGCGCCACCTGGAAGACGCCGGCGCCGCCGCGATCGTGATGTATTCCCTGTTCGAGGAAGCGATCACCGCGGAAGAGGAATCCATGGTGCGCTTCCTGCACCACCAGGATCACGGTCATGCCGAGGCGGATGGCTTCCTCCCCGGACAACCCGACTTTCCGGGCGAGCTCGACCGCTACCTCGAGCAGTTGTCTGCCCTCAAGGCGTCGCTCGGCATCCCGGTGGTCGCCAGCCTGAACGGGGTGACCGAAGGCGGCTGGCTGGAGCACGCCAGGGAACTCCAGGAGGCCGGCGCGGACGCCCTCGAGCTGAATGTCTATTACATCGCCGGGGTTCCCTGGGAGGAATGCCAGGATGTCGAGCAACGTTATGTCGACCTGCTCAACCACCTGCGCGAGACCATCACCATCCCGATCAATATGAAGCTTTCGCCCTTCTTCAGCTCCATCGGACACATGGTCAAGCGCATGGAGAACGCCGGCGCCAGGGGGGTCTCCCTGTTCAACCGTTTCTACCAACCGGACATCAACATCGACAACCTGCAGCTGCAGCACAGCCTGCATCCCTCGCGCTCGTCCGACAGCCTGCTGTCGATGCGCTGGATCGCGATGCTGTACAAGCGTGTCGGCTGCTCGCTCGCCGCGACCGGGGGGATACATACGGCCGAGGACGCGATCAAGCTGCTGCTGGCCGGGGCGGACGTGGTACACCTGTGCACCAGCCTGCTGCAGAACGGCCCGGAGCATCTCAAGACGGTGATCGACGGGGTCCACGACTGGATGGAGCAGCAAAACTTCGAGTCGATCGACCAGTTCCGCGGACACGTCAGCCATTACGCGGTCAGCGATCCCTCCGCTTTCGAGCGCATCAACTACCTTCGCATCCTCGACAACTACAGCTTCCGCCCCGGCGTGTGGTCCTGAGGGCTTACGTTCACGCCATGTAGCGGCAAGCCTGCCCGCGAAGAGAGGCCTGTACGGGGTGCTGGGGGGTTCTTCGCGGCCAAGGCCGCTCCTACGGATCGAGCGTCGGTCGGTGCCCGGTAATCGTAGGAGCGAGCTTGCTCGCGAACAGGCGCCTGTACGGGGCGCTGGGGGATTGTTCGCGGCCAAGGCCGCTCCTACGGATCGAGCGTCGGTCCATGCCCGGGAATCGTAGGAGCGAGCTTGCTCGCGAACAGGAGCCCGGACAGGGCGCTGGGGGGATTCTTCGCGGCCAGGGCCTCTCCTACGGATCGAGCGTCGGTCCATGCCCGGAAATCGTAGGAGCGAGCTTGCTCGCGAACAGAAGCCCGGACAGGGCGCTGGGGGGTTCTTCGCGGCCAAGGCCGCTCCTACGGATCGAGCGTCGGTCCGTGCCCGGTAATCGTAGGAGCGAGCTTGCTCGCGAACAGGCGCCTGTACGGGGCGCTGGGGGATTGTTCGCGGCCAAGGCCGCTCCTACGGATCGAGCGTCGGTCCCTGCCCGGAAATCGTAGGAGCGAGCTTGCTCGCGAACAGGAGCCCGGACAGGGCGCTTGGGGATTCTTCGCGGCCAAGGCTGCTCCTACGGATCGAGCGTCGGTCCATGCCCGGAAATCGTAGGAGCGAGCTTGCTCGCGAACAGGCGCCTGGACAGGGCGCTGGAGGGATTCTTCGCGGCCAGGGCCGCTCCACAACGGTATGATGGTCATTTATCGAATTCCCAGGCGCGCGCTTGCTCGCGAGAATCGTTTGCGCAAAAGGCGGGCGCGAGGTGATCCATCAAAAGACGGTTATCAGCATTCGGCGCCATTCAACCATTGCCTCCGCAAGGCTCCGGTTCGTCGTGCAACGGGGAGGTTGATTTGCCCTTGATCCGCCGCCTAACGCTTCTCTTGTGCGTGCTTGCCCCCGCGTTTTTCTCTTCCGGAGCCGCGCTCGCTTACGTGCTGGGACCCACACTGCCGGGTAAATGGGGTGATGCTGACTACGGCACACCTGGGGGGCTGGTCACCTGGAGCCTGATGGGCAGCGGCCCGCAGATCACCGAATACGACTTTCACGGCAACCCGCTGACCACGAGCAGCATTCCGCTGGCTGAGTTCATGCCGGACGGTTTCCTGACCGAGATCGAGGCCGCGTTCGGCGCCTGGTCCTCGGTGGCGGATATCGACTTCATGCTGGTGCCGGACGACGATACCCAGGATTTCAACGCGCTCGGGCAGTCCGGCCATATCCGTATCGGCGGCCACCCTTTTGCGCCGCTGCCGGGACTTGCGCACGGCTACTTCCCACCCGAAAACGGCATCTCTGCCGCCGGCGACATTCATTTCGACAGCAACGATGAGTGGAGCCTGTTCGACGGTGAGCCGGGTTTCAACGTCTTCCGGGTCGCGGTGCACGAGATCGGACATGCCATCGGTCTGCATCACGAGGAAACCGTCACCGCGCTGATGAATCGCGCCTACACGGAGGACACCCCGCTGGGGCTGCTTGCGGATGACATCGCCGGCGCGCAGTTCATCTACGGGCCACGACTGTCTGCCATGGCCGTTACCGAGCCGGGCACGCCGCTGCTGCTGGGCATCGGCCTGCTGAGCCTGCTGTTTTGCGGATCCAGGAAGCGTGCCCGATCCTGGTCGCCAGAATGGCAGGATGGTCAGTAGCGCACGCTGAAATACAGGCCGCCCCACCACTGGGTGCGATCGGCGTTACCACGCTCGACCTCGGAGGTCTTGAAATTCGCCGAAACCGTCAGCTGCAGCGCATCCCAGCTGGCAGTTACCCCCATGCCACCATCGAATACCAATCGCTCGACGTCTTCCGCTTCGATGGTGTGCGCACTGTCGCGGAACTGCCCCTGTAGCAGGGCATCGTAGGCCACTGCACGGGCACGCCCCGCCAGCCAGAGGTAGATCTCCTCATCTCCGAAGGCCGGAACGAAATTGCCACGATTGATCGGGTCGTGCGGCAGGCTCCAGAAGGGGCTATCGATCAGGCCGGCGCGCGTAGCCAGTCCGAGGCTTGCGTTGGTCTGGTAACCGAGGCTCAGGGTGCCAGTGCCCGCGAGATCCCAGAGCCCGGGTTCTTCGGCGATCAGCTCCGAGCGCGCCAGGCGCAGGCGAAAGGTCGGCTCGCCCCCGGCACTGACCTGGTTGCCCCAGCCCTGCGGATCAACCGGCTCATCGGAGTCCTTGGCCTCGCGCAGGGCTTGATGCACTCGCCGTTGCACTTCACGCGCGGCATAGGTTCCCAGGAGGCCGGCCTGCGCCTCTACGCCGATGGCGTGGCGCCGGTCGGCGAGAACCCGCTTGTTGGCCAGGAACAGGACCGAGGCATACGGGCGATCGTTCAGGACCGGCGCGGTCGCAGCAAGATTATCCGGCGTATAGTTGACCGAACCGATCAGGTAGCTACGGCGCATCGGGGCATCCGCGGAAATACCGATCAGTTTCCCGACCCGTCCGAGCAGCGTGCCCATGGGATAGAAGCCGGCCTCCTCCTCGAAGAATTCAATACCGACACCCATGGTGTAGTCACGATCTTCGTTGACCAGCGGCAGCAGCATATCCTGGTCGAAGTAAACCGCCACCCCACGCTGCGCCGCGAGGGCGTTCAAGCAGGTGGCCGACAGGACAATGGCCGACAACAGGGAAAGCCAGTGGCGCACGTACGACATCTCCGGACAGCGCTGGGAATGGGCGAAGCTTAAAGTCTGCGAGAGGTGGAGTCGATCCTGTTCGCGGCCAGGGCAGCTCCTGCGGCAGTGCGCTTTTACCTCGACTGGTAGGAGCGAGCTTGCTCGCGAAGAGATATCCATTCGCGGCCAAGGCCGCTCCTACGGCGGTACCCTTATACCTCGACTGGTAGGAGCGAGCTTGCTCGCGAAGAGATATCCATTCGCGGCCAGGGCCACTCCTGCAAACGGATTTTGCGATCACACCACTTGTAGGAGCGAGCTTGCTCGCGAATCTTCCTTGATTCGCGGCCAAGGCCGCTCCGAAGCGGATTTTGCGTCCATCACGCTTGTAGGAGCGGGCTTGCCCGCGAAGGCGATCAGCGCAGGAAGTTGAACAGGTTGAGATCCTGGATCTTGAGGAAGCTCTGCTGCGAGGCCTGCAGGGCGGTCAACTGCTGATTGAAGCGGCTGATCGCCTCGGAGTAATCGAGGTCCTCCAGATTGGAGCGCACCTGTTCCACGGCCAGGGTGAACCCCTCGTTCATTGCCCTTTGCTGGTCGATTGCATTCATGCGACCACCCACGCGGGCGCGCGCGGTCGAAATACCATCGATCGCGGTATCCAGGTCGGTGAGTCCATTCGGCGCCGTCGTACCGGACTCGAAACTCGCCGCAATGTCGTCGATGATGGCGCCAATGCTGGTGCTGCCGCCAGCGGCGGCCGACAGGCTCATGAACATGTCGCCGGCGTCGCCCATTGCGACCTCGCGCGAGTCAGCGATTTTGACCATACGCTGGCCGGTGTCACCGTTGTAAGTGAAGGTCCCATTGGCGCCGCTCGTAGCGGGCGGCGTATAGCTGATCGCTTCGGTATCGGTGCGGTAGCCCGAGAAGATGTACTCGCCGTTGGCATCCTGGGTGTTGGCCAGCTGCACGAAGGCATCCACATGCTCTCGGAGCTCGGTCGCGACCGCGGCACGCTGTTCGGCGCCCAGCGCACCGTTGTTCCCCTGCACGGTCAGTTCGCGCACTCGCTGCAGCAGGTTGCTGATGCCGCTGAGCGCGGTCTCTTCCTGTCCCAGGCGAGCCGTTACCGCATCGGCATTCCGCTGGTACTGGTCGATCTTGGCCTTGTGCTCCTTCAGATCGAGCAACTGCGCGGTCGCCGAGGCGTCGTCCGAGGGCCGCAATATGCGCTTGCCCTCCGCCAACTGCAGCTCGGTGTGGGTCAGGTCAGCCTGCTTGCGCAGCATGGCGTCCACGCCACTGGCGAACATGTACGGGGTGGCGATTCGGGTACTCATGGCATTAACCTCTCACCGCACCCAGGAGGGTGTCGAACAGGGTATTGGCGGTCGCGATGACCTGCGCAGCGGCCGAGTAGGCCTGCTGAAAACGGACCAGGTCAGCGGCCTCTTCGTCCAGGTTGACCCCGGAAACGGCGGCCTTGTCGTTCTCTGACTGGGCCAGGAGTTGCTTCTGTACCTCGGCATTCGCTCCCGCCTGGTGGGTCTTGCTCGCCACATCGGCGAGGATGAAGCCATTGGCATCGCCGAAAGTCGCGGCCCCGCCGAACAGCAGAGACGCGTTTTGCAGATCAGCCAACGCGACCGCGTTGCTGTTGTCGCCCACGGCGGCCGACTGGGCCGCGGCGATCTCACGCGGATCGCTGATGAGTGTGGTCAGATTGGCCGCGCCGGAGCGGGTCGGGCGCAGCCGGAAGGCATCACCAGCGACCGCCGCCCCACCACCAATGGTGAGCTCGACCCCGTCGTGCACGTACACGCCTGGCGGGCCGAGCAGCGTGGCAGTGCCGGTCGTCAGGTCGGTGATCGACCAATCGGCGCCGTCGAAAGCCAGGCGGTACTCGTGACCGTTCAGGTCCCCGATGGTGGCGCCGTCGAAGGCCGCGCTCACTGTAGCGGCACCGCTGTTGTTGGTACTACCCAGGATCTGTGGGCTCGGCATGGCGAACAAGTCCCCACCGGCATTGCCGTTCAGGTCGAAGCCCGCCTGGTGTTGCTGATTGAACTGGTACGCCAGGCCAACGGCGAGCACGCCCAGAGAGTTCTGCGCCGGGTCCAGCACTTCGCTGCGGAAACGCAGCAGACCACCCAGCTTTCCGCCGTTGATCTGACTGGTCACGGTGACCGAGCCGGCGGGAAGGGTGAGACTCAATTCTTTCTGGTCGGGCGCGGCGGGGTTATCGGTCACCGCCAGCTGGCTCGCGCTGCCACCCACCACCAGGGACTGGCCGGTGCCGATGAACACGTTCATGGCGCCATCCTCCTGCACCAGGGTGTCCACCCCGACAAACTCGGAGAGGCGATCGACTAGGTGATCCCGCTGGTCGAGCAAATCGTTGGGCGGATTGACACTGCGCCCCACCGCGGACTGGATCTGGCGGTTGATGCCCGCGAGCGAGTTGGAGATGCTGTTGATCTCGGAAACATAGACATCGAAATCCGCATTCAGCCCCGACCGCTGGCTCTCCAGCCAACCATTCAGCGACTGGAAGCGCTCGGTCAGCATTTCGCCGCGATTGAGCATGACCGTGCGCGCCGGGACCGAGCGCGGATCGGTCGAGACGTCGTGGATGCTGCCGAAGAACTGCTGCAGGGTCTGGTCGATCCCCGAAGCGGCGTCTCCCATGACATTGTCGATCTGCAGCGCACGCTCGTGGAAAACCGAGTATTCCTGGTGCGAGGTGTTGTAGTCCCGCACCCGGCTGGCGAGGAAGTCGTCGTAGTGACGGCGAATGGTCGCCACCTTGACCCCGCTGCCAATGTAGCCCTCGGGACCCCACTCCGGCGGCATGGTGGTCAGATCCACCCGCTGACGGCTGTAACCCTCGGTATTGACGTTGGCGATGTTGTGTCCGGTCGTCGCGAGTTGACGCTGGAAGGCGTTGAGTGCGCCGACACCGGTACTGAAGATACTGGCCATGATGTTTCACCCGTCCGCCGATGCGAACCTCAGGCCTCCGTTCCGCGTGGACTGGTAGCGGCGAAATGTTCGCCACCCAGAATGCGTTTTATCTTGCTGGCGTAAGCCGGATCGGTGGCGTAGCCCGCCTTCTGCAGCTGTTCGAAATAGCGCGGCACGTCCTCGGTGGAACGGATCGCCTCGCGGTAACGCGGGTTGTCCTGTACGAAGCGGACATAGTCCTGGAAGCTGTCTTCCCAGGAATCGTAGGAACGGAAATCCGCGCGCGTGCGCAGGGCGACGCCGTCCTGGTATTCCAGGGTGCTGACCCGCACCCGCTCGCCGTCCCAGCGACCGTCTGCCTTGATCCCGAACAGGTTGTGGCTGCTGCTGCCATCCGGACGCGACATGACATGCTTGCCCCAGCCGGTTTCCAGGGCCGCCTGGGCCAGCAGCGCCTGCGGCGGCAGGCCCAGCTGTTCGGCCGCCTTCTCGGCCGCCGGCCAGAGGGCCTCGATGAAACCCTCCGGGGTACCGTCCGGGCCGGGACCCTGTGGCTCCGCCACGGTGGCCTCCATACGCGGCGTGGCATCGGCGCGCATTGGTGTGCCCTCGCCAGGCGCGATGCGCCGCACCGGCTTGGCTGCATAGTCCTCAAGGTCCCAACCAGCCGCAGGGCTTGCGCCCTCACCGCCCAGCTGGCGGCTGATCACGTCCGCCAGCCCGATACCGCGCTGGCGACTCATCTCCACCGCCAGCTGCTGGTCGTACATATCGCGATAGAACTCGCTGTTGCTGTTGTCCAGCATGCCGCCGCCAAAACCGGCCTGGCGCATGCTCTTGAGCATCATTTGAACAAACAGGGATTCGAACTGGCGCGACACCTCGTCAACGGCCGCCCTGCGGTCGTCGCGCGCCTGGGTCTTGAGCGCCTCGAGGCCGGAGAAATCGGTATAGACCTGCGCCAGTTCGATCGACATCAGATCACCACCAGGTCGGCCTTGAGTGCCCCGGCCTGCTTGAGCGCCTCCAGAATCGCCACCAGGTCGCTGGGGCCGGCGCCAACATTGTTGACCGCACGCACCACCTCGTCCAGGGTCACGCCGGGCGAGAATTTGAACATGCGGCTGCCGCTCTCCCCTATCTCGACCTGGCTGCGGGCGACCGCGACCGTCTCGCCCTCGCCGAGCGGATTGGGTTGAGAGACCTCGGTGTTCTCACTGATGGTCACGGTCATGCTGCCGTGCGCTACCGCCGCGGGCGACACGCGCACCGACTGGTTGATCACCACGGTGCCGGTACGCGAGTTGACGATCACGCGTGCCACCGACTCGGCCGGGTTTATCTGGAGATTCTCTATCATGGAAACGAACGCGACCCGTTGCCCGATATCCGCCGGCGCGTTCACCTGCACCGAGGTCATATCGATGGCGCGCGCGGTGCCCGGGCCGATTTCGTGATTGATCGCATCGACCACGCGCGAGATCGTGGTGAAGTCACCCTCCTTGAGGCTGAGCGTCAGCAGTGGCGAGCTCGCAAACGAATTAGGAACGCTGCGCTCCACTGAGGCGCCACCGGGGATACGTCCGGAACTCGGAATATTGACCGACACCCGGGAGCCATCCAGGCCGTCGGCGGACAGTCCGCCGACCACCAGGTTGCCCTGCGCGATGGCGTAGACGTTTCCGTCGATGCCCTTGAGCGGGGTCATCAGAAGACTGCCGCCACGCAGGCTCTTGGCATCCCCGATCGAATCCACCGTGATGTCGATGCGCTGGCCCGGCTTGACGAACGGCGGTAGCTCGGCATGTACCGTCACCGCGGCCACGTTCTTGGGATTGATCGCGGTACCGGGCGGCACCACGATGCCCAGCTGGGTCAGCATGCTGCGCAGGCTCTGCTCGGCGAAGGGCGCCGAGCCGACCTTGTCGCCGGTGCCGTTGAGGCCGACCACCAGGCCGTAGCCGAGCAACTGGTTGGTGCGCACGCCCTGAATGTTGGCGAGGTCCTTGATTCGTTCCGCCTGCACGCCGGCACTGGCCAGCGACAACAGCAGGAGCAACAGGGGAGTGAAGAACTTTGGCATCGGCGTTTCCTTAAAAGGGCATCAGCGCGGATATGAAGAACTTGGCGAGCCAACCCATCTCAGAGGCCACAGTGTTCTGGCCGTCCCCGACGTAGGTCAGGGTCGCATCCGCGATCTTGGTCGAATCGATGGTGTTGCCGGTATCGATGTCCTCCGGCCGTACGATGCCGGAGACCCGGATGTACTCATTGCCCCCGGTCATGGAGATACGTTTCTCACCACGGACCTTGAGGTAGCCGTTGGGCAGCACGTCGATCACCATGACCGAGACCGATCCGCTGAACTGGTTATTCTGGGTGTTCTCACCACTGCCGGAGAAGTCGTGCGAGGACTCCAGCTCGGACGCCGCGGTGGCGCCCGCGCCGCCCTTGATCAGCGGCATGACGAAGCTGAAGGGCTTGCCCAGCAGGGTCGGGTTGCTGACCGAGTTGCTGTTGCTCTTGCTCACCTTGCCGGCGTTGGTGTGCTTGGCCTGGGTATTCTCCACCAGGGTGACCAGCAGGATGTCGCCGACCCGCCGGGCGCGCACGTTCTCGAACCAGCTGCGCTCGAAGCCCGCCTGGTAGATGGCCCCGTTGGCCTGCTCCATCGGACTAGCCACCACCGGCTCGACCGGCGCGAACGCCGGATCGCGCACCGGCTGCGACTGGCAACCCGCCAGGAGCGCAAGCAGCAAAGGCAGCAGCAGGACCAGGTGAATTCGCTCAAGCATCACGGTCTACCCCGATCAGAGCTGCTGGCTGACGTAGGCGAGCATGTCATCGGTGGTCGAGATCGCCTTGGAGTTCATCTCGTAGGCGCGCTGGGTCTCGATCATGTTGACCAGCTCCTCTACCACGTTGACGTTGGAACTCTCCAGGGAACCCTGGATCAGGGTGCCGGCGCCGTTCTGCCCGGGGGTATCGACCTGGACCGCGCCACTGGAGGCGGTCTCGCGATAAAAGTTGTCACCGATCGGCTCCAGGCCGGTCGGGTTGATGAACTGCGCCAGGGTGATACTGCCGATCTGGGTCGGGGTGTTGTTGCCCGCCACCAGCGCCGAGACGGTCCCGTCGGAGCCGACCGTGACGCTCAGGGTATTCGCCGGCACGGTGATCGCCGGCTCCACCAGGTACCCGTTCTGGGTCACCAGCTGGCCACCGCTGTCCATGCCGAAGGAGCCGTCACGGGTGTACACGATGCTGCCGTCGGGATGATTGACCTGGAAGAAGCCGCTGCCCTGCACCGCGACATCGAAGCTGTTGTTGGTCTGCACGATGTTGCCCTGGGTGTGCAGCTTCTGGGTGGCCACGGTGCGCACCCCGGTGCCGAGGTAGAGACCCGAGGGCAAATTGGTATCCTCGGTGCTGCTGGCGCCCGACTGCCGGACGTTCTGATACATGAGGTCCTCGAAGACGGCGCGCTCACGCTTGAAGCCGGTGGTGTTGACGTTGGCGAGGTTGTTCGAGATGGTCGCCATCCGGGTCTGCTCGGCATCCAGGCCAGTCTTGGCTATCCACAGTGCTGGGTACATGTCGGTTCCTCATGGCTAGTTGCGTTCGTTATCGGCTCACACACTGCAAGAGGCTTGCCAAAACATGAACTCATTGATGGGACAGGGGTTTTCCGGCTACCGAAAGCAGCCAGCGGCACGGGAGGGCGGAAAAGCGGCAAGGGTTTGCCGGTTTACCGGCAGATGGGAGAGTTGTTGGATGGCCTGCGGCCATTCCCCTTCGATGCAGCCGAGCACCGCAGGGGAAAACCGGGAGAAGCGAGGGGTGTCGGGGGGCGAAGCCCCGAGTTCCCGAGCGCCGGTTTTAACCGAGGAGCGCAGGGGACCCGTAGCGCAGCGGAGGGCAAGTCGTCGGGGCGCTTTTCTTTTGCCTTCTTTTCTTTGGGCGCCCAAAGAAAAGAAGGGCGCATGCGGGCCGCCGCCCGCTTTCAAAACTTCAGCTTAAATCGGCCGCACGATACTGCTGGCAGACGAGGCGGTCTCCTCGGCGGTTTTCATCATCTTCACCTGCATTTCATAACGACGCGACAGCTCGATCATGTTGACCATCTCGTTGACGATGTTGACGTTGCTCGATTGCAGCGAGCCCGAGACCAGGCGCTGGCCGACCGAGGCCTCCGCCTCGCCGCCGTCCTTGAGCCGCATCAGGCCGTCCTCGCCCTTGACCATCTGGTCGTACTGCGGGTCGACCACCTTGATCCGGTCGATCACCGCCAGCTCATCCGGGGGAGCCCCCTGCGGACGGATGGAGATGGTCCCATCGGCCCCGATCTGGACCGCATCGAAGGGCGGCAATGCGATTGGCCCACCATTGCCCATGACCGGCAGTCCGTTGGCGGTCACCAGCAGGCCGTTCACGTCCACCTCGAGGTCGCCGCGCCGGGTGTACGCTTCGCTGCCGTCGCCGGACTGTACTGCAAGCCAGCCGCCGTCCTTGACCGCGACGTCCAATGCGCGCCCGGTCTGGACGATGCTGCCGTGACCAAAATCGGTCTGCGGCCGTTCGTCGAGGGCATACACCCGGGTCGGGTGGCCATCGCCGAACACCGGCATGCTGCGGAACTGGTTGAAGTCTGCGAGGAAGCCGCTGGTATTGGCGTTCGCCAGGTTATTGCTCGCGTTGCCCTGGGCAATCAGGGTCTCGTGGGCGCCGCTCATCGCGACATACAGCATACGGTCCATGCCGGTTTCCTCTTCAGGTGGCTACTTAACGAAGATTGATGATCGCCTGGGTGATCTGGTCGCTGGTCTGGATCACCTGCGCATTCGCCTGGAAGTTGCGCTGCGCCATGATCAGGTTGACCAGCTGTTCGGCGACGTCCACGTTGGACGATTCCAAGGCACCGGACTGGACCTGACCGAAGCTGGAGGTGCCGGCCTCACCCAGTTGCGCCGTCCCCGACTCGAAGGACTCGGTCCAGATATTGTCCCCCACCTGGCGCAGGCCCTGGTCATTGTTGAACTTGGCCATTGCAACCTTGCCCAGCGCACTCGACTGGCCGTTGGTGTAGCGCGCAAACACCACGCCCTCGGTGTCGATATCCACGCCCGCGAGGCGCCCGGAGGTGAAGCCATCCTGGGACAGGTTGTTGACTCCGAAGGGCGCGCCGAACTGGGTGGTGCCACCGAAGTCGATGTCGACCGACTGCGCCGCGGCTCCCGTGGTCGGAGTGAAGCTGATGGTATTGCTGGCCGCCGAGGTGAGCGCCCCGGTGGAAGAGTCAAAGGTCATCGCCATCGGGTTGCCGGTGGCGGCGATCCCGTCCACGTACGCATGACTCTCCCAGGTATTGGCCGCGTTCTTGCGGAAATAAAGGGTCGCGGTATGCGAGCCGCCGAGGCTGTCATACACCGTGGTCGAGGTGGAGTTGTTGAAGCTGGTCGGATCGAGCGGGTCGAACGCGGTCGTCCCCGGAATCGTGGACTCCGTATTGTTGAGGTTCATGAGCGCGGTGACCTCACTGGTCGCGGACGGCGTGCTGGTGCTGGTCTGCAGCCGCAGATCCTGCAGGATGCCTGCGTTGAAGGTGGTATTACCACCCGCGCCGGTGACCGCCTGGTAGACCTGCAGGCGGTCATTGGCATGATTCACCACGTAGCCCTCGCGGTCCACGCTATAGGCGCCGGCACGCGTGTAACTGGTTGCCCCCTCGGGGTTGTTGAGTACGAAGTAACCCTGCCCGCTGATGGCCAGGTCGAGATTATTGGAAGTGAATTCCACCGACCCCTGGCTGAACTGTTGCGCGACGCGGACCACCTCGACACCGCGGCCGGCCGCGTTGTGCGCCGTGTCGTGCATGGCATTGGCGTACAAGTCACCGAACTCGGCGCGCGATTGCTTGAAGCCGTTGGTGGACGCGTTTGCGATGTTGTGTCCGGTCACCTCCAGGTCGGTGGAGGCGGCATTCATTCCACTGAGTGCAATACGAAAAGACATCGGGGTGAACCTCCGCTCAGAAAATCTGTTTGACGTTGTTGAAGGCGACCGGACCGAGTCCGGCGAGATTGAGTGTCAGGCCGTCCCTGCCGGACAGGCTGACCGATTCGACGTTGGCGAACAGCTCGGTCTGCATGCCGATCGGCTCGCCGCCCTGCTCGGCGCTGACCTCGACCCGGTAGCGTCCGGCGGGCATGTGGTTGCCGCTGTCATCGACCCCATCCCAGCTGAACTGGAAACTGCCCGAGCGGGCGGCGCCGAGTGACTGCTCGCGCACCAGCTGACCGAGGGGGTCATACACGCGCATGGTCAGCGCGGAACTGGATTCCGGCAGATCCACCCGTCCACGGATACTGCTACCGGGCTGGAGGGAGCCGACATCCAGCGGAACGAGGACCTCGTGGCCCACCAGCGACCCGGCCTGCAGCGCCTGCCCGGAGGTCAATGAACCGGAAAGGGCCTCGATCTGGTTGTTGAGCTTGTCCAGGCCGGTGACCGAACCGAACTGGGCGATCTGGCCAAGGAAGGCGCTGTTGTCCATCGGCTTGAACGGATCCTGGTTGTTCAGCTGGGTGACCATCAGTTTCATGAAGGTATCCAGCCCGAGCTCGCTGGCGTCATTGACCGGACCCGTATCCTGCGAGGCGCGGGTCAGCCCGAGCGAGCTGAAAAGGTCGTCCTGTGCGTTGATCGTGCTCATTGCTTATCCCCCTCAGCGACCCAGGTTGATCGTGGAAATCATCATCTGGCGCGCTGAGTTGAGCACCTCGACGTTGTTCTGGTAAGAGCGCGAGGCAGAGATCATGTTGGCCATCTCCTCGACCGCGTTCACGTTGGGGCGGTAGATGTAACCGTCCGGGTCCGCCATGGCATGATCCGGGGCGTATTCGCGCACCAGCG
This sequence comes from Gammaproteobacteria bacterium Milos-ODIII6, assembly GCA_029228645.1. Taxonomy (GTDB): domain Bacteria; phylum Pseudomonadota; class Gammaproteobacteria; order Chromatiales; family Chromatiaceae; genus MONJU. The sequence continues at coordinate 58,879 of JAPTHR010000003.1, read as the reverse complement.
GCGCCTTGCTCTCGACTACCGCGGCCATGCTCACCCCGACCGCCGGCGCATCGTGGTTGAGTTTGTCGAGCATGGCGCGGAATACCGGTTCACGCGCGCGATACGTCTCTTCCATGCTGCTCGAGACCGCGTCCACGTTGGCCAGGTTGGACGAGACAATATTGAGGCGCAGGTTCTGCGCGTTCATGCCGGAACCGGCGATGTCAAAAATCTTGAAGCTGCTCATTGGCTGTTACCTGTAATCGCGGATTTCATGGTCTTGATCTTGCCCTCGAGGAAACGCAGGCTGGCCTGGTAGCTGACGGCATTGGCACTGAACTCGGCCTGCTCGCGTTCCGCCTCCACGGTGTTGCCATCCAGCGAGGGTTGCTGTGGAACGCGGTACTCCATCAGAGTCGCGGGCAGGAGGCCGCTGTCCGGGTTGATGTGCGTGGCATGGGTGACCTGCACCCGCTGCGGCGCCGGCATCTGGCCCTGCAGGATCTGCTTGAAGTCGAAATCGCGCGCCTTGTAACCCGGGGTGTCTGCGTTCGCGAGGTTGGAAGAGAGCACCTCGGCACGCCGGGCACGCAACCGCACCGCCTGTTCGTGGATGCCAAAAACCTTGTCGAAATTCATCCGGAGCTGCCCTCGATCGGTCGTACCGGGGAAACCATTGCAGGCTTTGTGCCAAACCAGGGAAGGTTTTCCAATCAGGGGCTTAGGTATGTGACGACCGGCCCGGGGCGGGCAAAGGGGCAAGGTCTTGCCGCTAACGGCAAAGCGTTGTCAGCGGCGGTAAAAGGCCAGGCCCGCTCCGTGACGGCGCATCTCGAAGAGGTCTTCGTGACTGCTCATCGACTCGGTCGAACCGAGGAAAAGGCAGCCACCGGGACGCAGCGCCCCGTGGAAACGCTCGATGATGTCCCGCTTGCGCTCCTGCGAGAAATAGATCAGGACGTTGCGGCAGAAGATCACGTCGAACCGCCCCAGGGCGGCGTAGGTTGCGAGCAGGTTGAAATTACGGAAGCTGACGTTACGCCGGAACACCGGCTGCACCTCGATACAGTCTCCCTCCGCACTGAAGAAGCGCTCCCGCTGTTCGTGATCGAGACCGCGGGTCGCCGCCAGGCCGCAGTAGCGCCCGGACTCGGCCTGCTGCAGGGCCTTTTCCGAGATGTCGGTGCCCAGGATGTCAAACGAGAAGTCCATCGGCAGCTGACGTGCGGATACCGCCCCGCGGATCGACATGGCGATACTGTAGGCCTCCTGTCCGGTCGAGGCGGCGGCCGACCAGATCCTCGCCTGGCGGCTATCCAGGGCCGGCAGGACATCACGGGTCAGTATCTGGTAATGCGCCGGATCGCGGAACCAGAAGGTCTCGTTGGTCGTCATTGCGTCGATGACGTGGGTCAGGAGAAGACGGTCGCCGCCACCCTGCAGACGGCGCAGCAGGCCGTCGAAGCCTTCCAGGCCGAGATGGCTTATCAGGCCACCCAGGCGACTGACGACCAGGTATTCCTTGCCGGCCCCGAGGCGGATGCCTGCATGCCGTTCGAGCAGCTCCGAGAGTTTGTCGTACTGATAAGGGGAAAGATCCATTCAGCCTGTTCCGATATCCATGCCGTCCACGACAGACCGAGTGTACTGTAAGACATTCTCACGCGACTTGGGCGCGCTCGTTTTCATATCGATTCAAATATTCCTGGACAATGCGGGCGAGATTGTCCGGCTCCCACTTTGGCAGGAAGTCGTTGGCGCCCACCTGGGCCACCATGGAACGGTTGAACACCCCGCTGAGCGAGGTATGCAGGATCACGAACAATCCGTGGAAGGCCGGGTTTTCGCGGATGTTCTTGGTCAGGGAATAGCCGTCCATGCGCGGCATCTCCACGTCCGAAATCACCATCGAGAGGAAGTCGGCGATATCCCGGCCCTCCTCAACCCATTGCAGCAACTGCTGCCAGGCCTCCTCGCCGTCCTGGCAGGTGGTGTATTCCACCCCGATCTGGTCGAGCACCCGCGCCACCTGCCGCCGCGCCACCGAGGAGTCGTCCACCACCAGAACGTGCGGTTTCTTGCTCGCGAGAAGCGGCTCGATGACCCCCGAGGAAACCTCCTCCTCGCCACCGACCACCTCCGAGAGCACCTTCTCGACGTCCAGGATCTCCACCAGCTTGCCATCCAGCTGGGTCACCGCGGTCAGGTAGGAGCCCTCGCCGGCGCCGCGTGGCGGCGGCTTCATCTCCTGCCAGTTCACATTGACGATGCGATCGACCGAGTCGACCAGGAACCCCTGCACGCTGCGGTTGTACTCGGTAACCACCACGAACTTGTGCCCGCAATCCGGTTGCGGCGGGCCGCCAATCGCCATGGACAGATCCATGATGGTGAGCGTCTTGCCGCGCATGTTGGCTATCCCACGCACCACGGGGTGCGCATTCGGCACATGCGTCAGCGGGGGACACTGGATCACCTCCTGCACCTTGAAGACGTTGATCCCGTAGCGCTGCCCGCCTCCCAAACCGAACAGCAGCATTTCCAGGCGATTGTGCCCGGCCAACTGGGTTCGCTGATCGACCCCCGCGAGAATACCTGCCATGTTCCCTGTCCTCGTTGTTTCAACCGATCCGGTCTGCTGCGTAACGGCCCGAGGCTGGCGAGCTTTAGACCCTTTCTGTCACGGCACGATCCCTGCATGACCCTGTTCAAGATTTCGCAAGTGACGATTTTCCGACATGTTGTTTCGGACCTTTTGCCAACTCATCTGCCTGTTTATCCCGCTCCTCGCTCCGGCGACTGTGGCCGCGCAAACCTACGAGTCGCACGACACGATCCGCGCCGTGGCGCAGGAGCATGCGCTGGCTCAAGTGGGGAATCTGCCGGGCGAGGTCGAGGTGACCGCCGCGAAACTGGATCGTCGCCTGCGCCTGGCGGCCTGCGAGGTCCCGCTGGAGGCCTACGACTCGCCGAACGGCCTGAAGCCGGGGCGCAATGTCGTCGGGGTGCGTTGCGAGGGCAAAAAGCCCTGGAAGCTGTATGTCACGATCAATATCGCCACCACCGAGAGCGTGGTGGTGGCGGTCCGCCCGATAGGCCGTGGTCATATGATAGCGGCCGCCGACGTACGCACCGAGATGCGGGATACCAGCCGGCTGCACAAGGCCTTTTACACCGATAGCGCGGCCACCCTGGGGCTGCGCGCCAAACGCAGCATCCCCGCGGGCCGCATCCTGGAGGCCGGCCTGCTCGAAAGGCGTCGCCTCATCCGGAGAGGCAGCATGGTGCAGATCCTCGCGAGCGAGGGAACACTGCGGGTCGCGATGAAGGGCGAGGCGCTCGCGGACGGCGCGCGAGGCGACCGTATCCGGGTGCGCAACCTGGCCTCCGGTCGCGCGATCACCGGCGAGGTGATCGCCTCGGGCGTGATCCGGGTCACGCCCTGAGCGGAATCCGGTTCAGGAAAATTTCGGAAACAAATTCACGACTTAGAACGCCTGGCTAAAGTCCGTCAAATCCTGGACGATACAGGGAGCGTCACAGCCACAACCAGGTGAAACGACATGAGTATCGAAATCAATGGAACCGGCGGCCGCCCCCCGGCGTTGACCACCGGTGACGCCAGGGAAGCGAACGCCAACCCGGCTGACAATTCCGAGAACAGCGCGGCTGGCAATGCCACGCGCCCGACCGCCGATACCTTCAGCATGACCGGCCAGGCCGCGCAGCTGAAGCAGCTCGAGGCGCAGATCGCCAACCTGCCCGCGGTGGATACCCAGCGGGTCGCGGAGGTGCAGCACGCCATCGCCACCAACACGCTCGAGGTCAACCCGGCGCGGGTGGCCGACAAGTTGTTGACCTTCGAAGCGGGCCTGGCCCCCAAGGCCTGATCGGCAGTCATGCGCGCAGCTGAACTGAAAGGTCCCTTCGTGGCCACACTGCAGGCCACCCTGGCGGACCTTCGCCGCCTGCGCGACATCCTGCTGCAGGAGCAGACAGCCCTGCGCGGAAACGATCCGGATATCCTGGAGCAGGTGGTGCAGGCCAAGAACGACTGCCTGGAGGAGCTGCAGCACAGCGTCCAGGCGCGCGAGCAGATGCTTGCCCAACTGGACCTGCCGGGCGGGCTGGTGGGCGCCGAGCAGTTCATCAGCGCCCACTTCTCGCCGGCCGAGATGCTCGCGGACTGGGAATCGCTGGTCACCGTTTCCCGCGAGGTCGGCGATCTCAACGTGCACAACGGCAAACTGGCGCGTGCCGGTGAACGCAACACGCGCGAGGCGCTCTCGATTCTCACCGGCCGGCCGCAGGCCGCCGGCACCTATTCGCGCAAGGGCGGCCAGGGACAGGCGTTGTCCGGCTACAGCCTGGGCAAGTGCTGACAGGCCAGCGCCTGCAGCGCTTCCAGCCCACTGCCGCTCTCGCGGCATAGCCGGACGATGTCCTCCGGCCGGTCCATATCCCACAGCGTGGGCAACTCGTACAATTCCAGACCCTGACGACGGCAGCGCTCACGCGTGATCGCCGCCACCCGCTCACCTCCCCAGGGCACATCCCGGAACAGGCTCGGCCAGTCCCGCCATAAGCCGAGCAGGACATAGCCACCGTCCTCCGCCGGCCCCATCACCACATCATCCCCGTGATCGAGTCGCTGCAGCGCCCGTGCCAGGTAGTCCGCATCCAGCAGCGGGGTATCGGTGCCGACCAGCAGCGCAGGCCCCTCCCCTGACGCCCCGCAAGCGACCGCATGCGCCATGCGCTGCCCGAGGTCGCCCTCGCATTGAACCCGGAGCCGGCAATGTTCAGCCGCATCGGGGAGGGTTCCGAAGGCATCGCCGGGCCGCTCGTCCAGCCACAGCTCCACTGGCGCCAGCCGGCTGTCGAGGGTGGTTTGCAGGGTGTGCTGCAGGCAGGCGGCGTGGAAATCGGACGCACCGGCCTCGCCCAGCAGCGGGATCAGGCGGGTCTTTACCTGGCCGGCCCGGGGTACCCGCGAGAAGATCAGGATCCGCGCGTTGGGGAACTGCACTGCCGGTAAACCGTGGCCAGGCGCTGCGGGTCGACACCCAGGAAATAGGCCAGGCGCAAACGCCACATCAGAAACAGTGTGCGCCAGACACCGTGCCGCTGCCAGCGCCGCGCCGAGGTCTGCAAGCGATGGGAGACCGCTGTCGGCTGCTGAACCCGACGCAGGCGGCGACACAGTTCGACGTCTTCCATCAGCGGAATATCGGCGTAGCGACCGACCTCGCCGAACAGTTCGCGCCGTATGAACAGCCCCTGGTCTCCGGTGGCAATGCCCGTCAGGCGCGAGCGCCAGTTCATCATGCGCCCGATCACCCGGTATATCGCCCCGGGATCATCCAGCTGGATGTCGCAGCGGCCCCAGCCGGAGCGGCTGGCGAGTATCGCGGCGAGATAGTCTCCCGGTTTCGCCAGCAAGCCGCTGTCGGCATGCAGAAACCACAGCCATTCGCCGCGGGCCTCGACAGCCCCCAGGTTCATCTGGCGCGCCCGCCCCGGCGAGGAGAACACCAGGCAATCCACCAGCGACGCGGCCTGCTCACAGGTCGAATCGGTGCTGCCGCCGTCCACCAGGATCAGCTCGCAGCCGGCCGCCCTGAGCGGCTGCAGGGTATTCAACAGGCCGGCAATGACCTCCCCCTCGTTGAGGGTCGGGATGATCACGGACAAACGCATCTGCGGCATTCCTGTCAGCTCAGCGCGCCACCGCAGCTGCTGCCCTGCCCCGCGGTACAGCCAAAGCAGTGATCCCCGACCGCGATCGACCGGCCCTGCAATGCGGCGGCGTCTAGATCGCGGATATGCCTCGCTCGGCCGGCATCCCGGATCGGGAGTTCCAGCATCTGGTTGAAGTCGCAGTCGTACAGCCGGCCCTGCCAGTCGACGCTCACCAGGTTGCGGCACATGACGTTCTCGACATTGGCCTCCTGGTGGGAAGACTTCAGTAGCGCCAGGTACTCGTCGAAGGTCCCCTTGGACAGCAGCATGCTGCCGAAGCGCTTGATCGGCATATTGGTAATCGTGAGCAGTTGATTGAAGGCGACCCCGTAGCCCGCAAGCCGTTCACGGTAATCCGCCTCCAGGGCCTGTTGCGGCGGGGGCAGATAGGCCCCGAGGGGGTTGTACACCAGGTTCAATACCAGGCCGCTGTCCGGGCGGGCGTAGCCGAGTTCATTGAGCTGCCGCAGCCCCGCAATACTGGCGTCGAACACCCCGCTGCCACGCTGGCTGTCGACGTTCTCCTCGAGGTAACAGGGCAAGGAGGCAACCACCTCGACCGCGTGCCCGGCCAGGAACTGCCCCAGGTCCTCCTGGCCCGGCTCGCGCAGGATGGTCAGGTTGCAGCGATCGATCACCGCCACCCCCTGTTTGCGCGCAAACGCGACCAGCTCGCGGAAATGCGGGTTCAGCTCGGGTGCGCCACCGGTGAGATCGAGAGTCCGGATCTGCCCATCGCGGAGCACCCGCATCACCTCTGCCACGGTGTCGGCATCCATATTCTCTGTGCGGTTCGGCCCTGCGTTGACATGGCAGTGCTGACACTGCTGGTTGCAGCGATAACCGAGGTTGACCTGCAGGGTTGTCAGCGCCGCGCGCGTCACCGCAGGGAAGGTGCCGGGAAACAGATAGGGGGTGGTGTCACGCATGTTCGGTTTCCGCCGAGTGGGGGGTCACAGGATATAGGACCGGTCGGGGACGACCAACATTCCTTCAGTATCCCTTTTGATTTGATACGCTCCCCACGGATCCACAGGAGAGTGATGATGAAGTACCGGCGGCTGGGCAACAGCGACATCGATGTCAGCGTGATCTGCCTCGGCAGTATGACCTGGGGTCAACAGAACACCCCGGCCGAGGCCTTCGAGCAGCTCGATTACGCCGTCTCGCAGGGCGTCAACTTCATCGACACCGCCGAGTTGTATGCCATACCGCCGCGCGCCGAGACCTTCGGCCTTACCGAGGCCATCATCGGCGACTGGCTGAACCGGCGCGGAGGCCGCGATGAACTGGTGATCGCAAGCAAGGTCGCCGGCAATGCCACCGGCTGGGTGGACCACATCCGCGGTGGCCCGCGGCTCAACCGGACTCAGATGACCGAGGCGCTGGAAGGCAGCCTGCGACGCCTGCAGACCGACTATATCGATCTCTACCAAGTGCACTGGCCGGCGCGCACCACCAGCTATTTTGGCAAACGCGGCCTGAGCGAGCTGCCGCAGGAGGCCGTCGAGTCCATCGGCGAGACCCTCGAGGTGCTCGACGGCTTCGTACGCGACGGGCGGGTGCGCCACATCGGCATCTCCAACGAGACGCCCTGGGGACTGATGCAGTACCTGCACGAGGCCGAGCGGCAGGGCTGGGCACGGGTAAAGTCGATCCAGAACCCCTACAACCTGCTCAACCGACTGTTCGAGACCGGCCTGTCCGAGATGGCCCTGCGCGAGCAGGTCGGCCTGCTGGCCTACTCACCGCTCGGCTTCGGTGTGCTCAGCGGCAAATACCTCGACGGCAGCGCCGCGGCCGATGCGCGCCTCAAGCTGTTCCCGGACTACCGGCGCTACAGCGGGGAAAACAGTGTCAGTGCCACCCGCGAGTACGACGCGCTGGCACGCGAGCATGGCCTCAGCCCCACCACCCTGGCGCTCGCCTTCGTCAACTCGCGCGCCTTCCTGACCGCCAACATCATCGGCGCCACCAGCATGGCTCAGCTGCGCGAGAACATCGACAGCATCGATGTGGAGCTGTCAGAGGAACTGGTCGCGGCGATCGACGCCATTCACGAGCGGATACCCGATCCGGCACCGTAGTCCCGTTCTGCCGGGGTAGCCCTGGCCGCGAAAGAAGCATTTTCGAGGGCCGGTGCGGCGCTCATTCGCCAGCAAGCTGGCTCCTACGGCAGGTGGCGTGCCGTCCTGTAGGAGCGGCTGCGCGAGAACATCGCCAGCATCGATGTGGAGCTGTCAGAGGAACTGGTCGCGGCGATCGACGCCATTCACGAGCGGATACCCGATCCGGCGCCGTAGTCCCGTTCTGCCGGGGTAGCCCTGGCCGCGAAAGAAGCATTTTCGAGGGCCGATGCGGCGCTCATTCGCCAGCAAGCTGGCTCCTACGGCAGGTGGCGTGCCGTCCTGTAGGAGCAGTTGCGCGAGAACATCGCCAGCATCGATGTGGAGCTGTCAGAGGAACTGGTCGCGGCGATCGACGCCATTCACGAGCGGATACCCGATCCGGCGCCGTAGTCCCCTTCTGCCGGGGTAGCCTTGACCGCGAAAGAAGCATTTTCGAGGCCCGATGCGGCGCTCATTCGCCAGCAAGCCGGCTCCTACGACAGGTGGCGTGCCCTCCTGTAGGAGCGGGCTTGCCCGCGAAGAACGGTGGGCCAGGGTTTACTCGAACTCCATCGCGCGGTAGATCAGGCTGGCATTGAGCTTGGCCAGTTCGTCGAAGGTGTCGAGGTGCCGGTAGGCGGACTGGTCGATCTTGTCGATTTCCGACAGGGTGCCGCCGTTGTCGATCAGCTCACCAATCTGGGTGCGCATGTCGACCAGGTAGTCGCGCGTGTAGCGGGTCACGACATCCATCGTGGTCGGCTCGCCATGCCCGGGTACCACGATCTCTGCACCGAGCGCCTCGAAGGCGTCCCAGGTCTCGATCCACGCGGCGGTGTCGGTATTCTCGAACACCGGCAACAGGCGCTGGTGGAAGGCGATGTCGCCGGCGATCACCAGGCGCTGCTCCGGCAGCCACACCGAGATATCCCCCGCGCTGTGCGCCGGGCCGAGGTAGAGCAGCTCGATGCGCTTGCCGCCGAGCTCGATCACGCGCTTGTCCTCGAAGGATTCGTCCGGCAGCACCAGGCGGGTGCCCATGCCCTTGTCGCGTGAGCGACGCAGCACGCTCTCAAGGATCCCCTGCCCGCGCGCCTGGAGCTTCGCGGTAGCATCGGCATGCGCGATGATGTGCGCGCCCTGTTCCTTCCAATAGGCCGATCCCAAGGCCGCATGCCCCTGACCGTTCTCCAGCACCACGTACTTGACCGGTTGCGGGGTGATTTTTTTGATCTCCTCGTGGAGCGAGCGCGCCAGCAGGTAATTGTCGCTGGCATTGATCACGACCACGCCCTCGTCGGTGACGATGAAGGAGAGGTTGTTGTTATGCCCGGAATTCTCGTAACTGGGTGGTTCGGTCGCGCCGATCGCCGACCAGACGCCCTCCGCCACCTGGCGCGGCCGGTCGAACAGCATCGAGTCGAGTGCCTTGTCGGTGGCCTCGACCGGCATGCCGCTGTCACGCCAGACGAAGAAACCGTCCGAGTAATTCATGACGTTCCGGTAACCCAGGTCCATCAGGGTCTTGGCAGCGAAGGGACTGCGCTCGTTCAGACCGCAGTACACCACCACCGGGGTGGCCGCATCCGGCACCGTGTCGGCGATGCGCAGTTCGAGCCAGCCACGCGCGATGTTGTAGCTGCGGGGCGCGTCGATCATGCCGCCGAGGAGCAGGATTTCGCTGGGACTGCGCACATCGATCACGACCGTCTCCGGGTGCGCGGCCAGTTGCTCCTCCAACTCCAGGGTCCTGATGTTTTTTATGGCCGCCCTGATCTCCTCGAGCTGGGCGCGGGCGTCCTGCGGCGAATCCGCATGCGCCATCGGGAAAGGGGCCCCGAGCAGGAGCAGGACGAAGGTCAGCATTCTTTTCATAAGGTGCCTCGGCGTGGTCTTTGTCGTTGTGTTCGGAACAGCTGCGCCCCGAACTCCAGGAGCCTGTCGGATTTAGCACTGTTTGGCTGCAAATCGCTGGATGACGATCAACTCAGTTTATCCTTTTCGTCAAATAGGCCCACTATTCTCCTCAAACGATAAACTGATTTGCTTCGCCCCCAGCAATTTTCGCTTCAAACGGCCAAACCCGACAGGCTCCCAGCAAGACGCTACGACGGATGGGATATTCGCGCCGGCCCAAGTCCTCTCGGTCAGCCCAATGCCCCCGCCCGGATCGCGCGAATTAACCGCCTTTGAATAGGGTTTTGGCTCCCAAAGCCCGCCTCGCTGCTCAAGAGTTGGCGCTGACGGCCGACCCTGCAAGGAACCGGCCGCGGATCGCGGCCCATCGCATTGCGCCCCGCGCCAGGAGAATTGCATGTCTGAAAAATTCCGCCTCGTCACCCGCAGCGACTTCGACGGCCTGGTCTGTGCCGTACTGTTAAAGGAACTCGACATGATCGACGACATCCTGTTCGTCCACCCCAAGGACATGCAGGACGGGAAGATCGCAATCACCGAGCGTGATATCACGACCAACCTCCCCTACGTGCCGGGCTGCCACCTCGCCTTCGACCATCACCTGAGCGAGACCCTGCGCAACGACGAGCAGGACAACCACATCATCACCCCCGAAGCGCCCTCCGCGGCACGGGTGGTGTACGACTATTACGGCGGCGCCGAGGCCTTCCCACGCGTGTCGCAAGACATCATGGAGGCGGTCGACAAGGGCGACTCGGCGCAGTTCAGCCGCGAGGAGATCCTCGACCCGCAGGGCTGGGTGCTGATGAATTTCCTGATGGATGCGCGCACCGGCCTGGGACGCTTCCGCGAATTCACGGTATCCAATTACCAGCTGATGATGCAGCTGATCGACTACTGCCGCGTGCACCCGATCGAGAAGATCCTGCAGCTGCCGGATGTGATCGAACGCGTCGAGCTGTACCGCGAGCACGCCGAAAAAGCGAGCGAGCAGATCAAGCGCTGCAGCAAGGTCTTCGGCAACCTGGTGGTACTGGACCTGCGCGACGAACCGGTGATCTACGCCACCAATCGTTTCACGATTTATGCGTTGTTCCCGCAATGCAACATCTCGATTCACCAGATGTGGGGCCTGAAGAAACAGAACACGGTGTTTGCCATCGGCAAATCCATCCTCGACCGTGGCTGCGCGACCAACGTGGGCGAGCTGTGCCTCGGCTACGGGGGTGGCGGGCACCATGCCGCCGGCACCTGCCAGGTCAGTAACGACGAGGCCGAGGACGTATTGCAGGAACTGATCACCAAGATCAACTTCGACGAAGTGAAAGCCGCCAGCAAGCGACCGTCTGCGCAAAGCGCCTGACCCTGACACACAGGCAACGGCAAAACGCCCCGGAGCCCAAGGAGGGACCGGGGCGTTTTACCGTTGGGTTTTCTGTCACGCACAAAAAACCCCCACCAATTGGTGGGGGCAAGCACAAAATTGCCGGTTCTGTAAAAGTCAGAATATCGCGGTCAACTGGATCCCGACACGGTCGTCAACACCATCGAGGTTGGCGTTGGGGCCGGCCAATGAACCGAAATTCACCGCGTCGTAATCGCGCAACTCGTAATTCACCGTCACGCGGGTCTTCTTGTTGAAGTGATAGTTGGCACCCAGCACCAGGCTCTGGAACTTGTGTTCGAAAGTCTCGTCCTGCAGCTTGGTTGCAACCGAGTAGCGAAGATCGACCTGCCACTTGGTATTGGGGATGTAATAACCCCCCTCGGCATACCAGCCATAGCCCTTCGCGTCCTTGCCACTGTTGGCCCCAAACCTGAAGTCCGGTTTGTCCGGACCGACGAAGATCATGCCCTCGGCATCCACGTACTCGGCGGTGAAACGGAACGGCTTCTTCAGGTACTTGGCGCCCACACCCCAGCGGTTGCGGTCGTGCGTGGTCGGATTGTGGGTGGAGTCATTGGTATCGTCGAGCGTACGCTCACCCCACTGCCCCCAGGCAAAAAACTTCAGCCCCTCGCGGCGCGGCCCCTTGCCGCCGAAGACCTTCTCGCCCGCCAGGTACAGGTACTTGTCGTAGCTGTCATTCGGGTTTTCGAAGTTCAGGCCGTTGCCGTTGCCGATCATGGCGGCGTAGGAAACCTCCCAGGCATTGTCCATCTTAAAGGTATCGAAGACCTGCAGGCCGACGTCGCGAAACGCACCGACACCCTTGGTGAACCCGCCCATAGCCTGTCCGTTGTCTGGTTGCGGCGGAATCGGCGCGGTGTAACTGGATTCCGGGAAGCGCTCCAGCAGGAAGCCGTTGGTCGGCTCGGAGAAGTTGATGTAATCGAACACATGGATCGCCTGGAGCCCCTCTTCCGCACCCGGGTACTTGAACAGGCCGGCACGCACGCGGGCACCCTGGAGGTGGTTGAGGGTGATACTGGCATCGGTCATCTTGGCGAAGGCATCGCCCGGTGCCGTGATCCCGTTGTTTCCGAATTCAGCCAACAGGAAATAGTTGACCTTGCTGTCGAGCGGGAAGCCGGTACCACGCACCCCGATACGAGCCCGGTTGACGTTGAACGCCTCCTGGGAATCCAGGTTGGGACCGATCAGCTTGGGCGGCACGTAGGCGCCGCCCGCGTTCGCGTCACTGAAATCGGCCTGCCATTGTGCCTGGATGAAACCCCAGACCTTCGCCCGGGCGGCCGAATCGGCCGGCTCGGTGCCCTGCAGCATCAGCCAGTTGGCAGAATGGGCCGAGCCGGCCAAAAGCATGCCTGCAGCGCAGGCGTTCCACAATGCTGACTTCGCCAGCTTATTTTCTTTGGACATAAAGTCCCTCCTCCTTTGGTGATAGACCAAGGTTAAAATTGTTATTGGGTTGTTTTAAGCGGCGATCAGGGCTTGACCAGGATGTAACCCTGCTGGGTGAGTTCGCCGATCCGTACCACTCCGGCAGGCACGACGTTGGCAGAAGCATTCAGTTGGGGGGCCTCCCCGTCGCGCAGTTGGGTCACGCGCTTCAGGGTGTTTCCGCAGGCGGCAAATTCCACGCCGTTGGCGGACAGGCCATCGATGCGGGAGGCGTTGTCATTCGAGGCAAACATCAGACGCAGGCCCGGGCCGAAAGCCACCACCTCGACGGCAACCCTGTCCGGCCCATAGTGCTTGACGATGTTGTTGGCAACGTTCAGAACCAGAGTCTGTTTGCTGGGGTCGTTGTCGCTGATCTGCAGGACGTACTTGATTTCGGCAAACTCACTAGTCGCCTGGGCCACCGAAAAAGCGCCAAACAAGGCAAGTCCTGCCAGGTAAATACCTAACTTTTTTGCAAACTGCGTCATCTTCAATCTCCTCCTCAGACATTCTGAATAATAATAATGTTGACGACCGCGGCGTCTGAAAAACCGGGACACGCCCTTCGCGGGCGGGTGGCGTCGGGAAGTAATGACGCGCGCGACGGGAAAATTATTCCATCTTTTTGCGACCGATAACGCCAGCGCTCATAACTCGCCGATGATACGCTTGCGCAGGCGTCGATATTCCTCGTCCGTGATCAAGCCCTTCCGGTGCAGGGTCTCGATCCGCTCCAGGCGCTCGACATAAGGGTCACTTCTCCCTGGCGAAGGACTTCTGGACGCCGGGTCCGCCTGCGGCGTCACCGCCGGGGCCGGGGCCGGGGCCGACCGATAACCAGGATCACACTCGAGTGCGACATGCACATCCTTCGCCAGGATGGCGTCGTTGACCTCTGTCACTTTGTCCTTGCAACCGGCCTTCTTCACCACCAACTTGCCGTAATAGCGGTAAGAGAGGCCAACGAAACCTGCGCGGAATACTTTTGAAGGTTCGACCCGAACCGGCGTGGCACCAATCTCCACCCCGTCGACCATCACAGCGGCCCCACTGGGGTCGGAGGTGATCTGGATTCCATCGGCGGCAGCCTGGCTGCCACCCGTGCTGGCGCAACCCTGTAACAGCACCATCAGGGCGGCCAATGGCAGAAGACGCGCAAGCGCCAATGCACATGAATTCTTCATTCCTGATTCACTCCTCTTTGGTGACTTTGTAAAGTCTTTTTATTGAGGGGCTGGCGGCATCTGCCCCTTCTTATCGTGCTGAGAATCCAAACATTCGGCATGAGCCTGATTCAATCATTCGCCCGCTTAGCGCCGTTATCCGCATGCGGTGTCTGCGGACAGAAGTACCGCGGTTCGGGGGACTCCCACACCCGCGACCGTACAACACCACAATCCGAAGGACAACGCGGGCTGAGCATCTGCATGCGGCCTTCACGAGATCCAGACCTGGGAAAACCTGACCGCAAGGATCGCGCGGCCGATACCAAGCGATTGGAAAATACCTAGCTTGCTGAAGGCGCAAAATACCCATCACAACGGCGCCGGGCGGCCCGCCACCAAAGATTGTCGGGGTACGGCCAGGTCTTCTCGAAACCTTTCGCTTCCGAACCAGCGCCCGCGGGCCACGCTCACTCAGCCCATACGGCATGACCCTGGGCACAACGAATTGGAGGTTGCGAAACTTCGCTCAGCGCACACGCGCGACAGGAAACCCATCCGCAGTCCAGCGGGTGATGCCGTCGCGGACATTGATCACCTGCGTGTACCCGAGCTGCTCCATCATGTGGCGCGCCAGGGCATCGGTTCGACTGCCCGTGCGACAGATCAGGGCCACTGGCTGGTCCCTCGGGAATCGTTTTGTCAGGGCTTCGAGAAAACCGGGCCTGACCCGGCCGCCGGCATCCACGAAGGTCAACAGCTGGCTGCCTTCCACCACGCCGGTCCCTCGCCACTCTTCCGGGCGGCGGATATCGATCAGCGGCACGCCTTGGTCAATCGCCATTTGCAGCCCAACGTTGTCGACGTTGCGGTAGGGCGGCTCACTGCAGGCCACCAGCGAAAGCGCCAAAAGCGCCAGTATCAGTTTCTTCCAGAGCATCCTGCGCTTCCCCCTCAGAATTCGGTCATTGGGCACAGTTTGTCCCCCGGCAGGCCCTTTTCCAAACATGCCAAACCCATGAATTTAGAAATGATTAACCGCGTCGGCCCCCTCGTTCGCCCCAGTGGCATGACGCAGCGCTTTAAACGACCGGCCCTGGATGGCCGGGCCGGAACACGCCTACGAGGACGTACTCTCCCTCAGGGTGTAGAATTTTTGGCCACACTGCCCTCGTAGCTCAGCAGGATAGAGCAGCCGCCTCCTAAGCGGCAGGCCAATCCACTCTAACCCTCTGACTTAAAACCATTTCATCAAAGCACTTCCATCCATGGCCGCAATATGGCCGCACTGGGAGTGAAGAAATGGCCTCCATCGTCAAGAAAGGCAAACGTTACCAAGTTCAGATTCGTCGGAATGGTGAAAAAGCGATCTACAGATCCTTCTCCAGCGTGAAAGCAGCGCAGAGTTGGGCCAGACATACCGAATCTGAGATTGAACGAGGATTATTCCTCGACACCTCCGAAGCTAGACGAGTCAAGCTTCAGACCCTGCTCGCTCGTTACGAGCAAGAAATCCTGCCTTCCAAACGTTCCCAGCGCCCTGTGGGGAACCCGTTGTTCCCAGTGGCAGAGTCATTCGTGCCGGGATCTTCAAGGCTATACATGAAGGCAGGTTGCTGGTTGAGCAGAAGTTCATGACCTTCCGGCCAAGGGAGGAGGCTGCTCCTGATGAGGGTGGTCAGCTACCGGCCGAAGAAAAGTAAGCCCCACCAGATTCTGGCAGGGCCTCCTGCATACGGCTCATGCGTTGAAAATCGGCTTGATTACTGTGTATAGGGGTGATCCGCCCTTTGTTCCAGATCATCGGCTGCCAGGATATCGACTAGCATTGTGAGTGCATGGATACTGACCAGTGTCTCTGTTGGCGAGAGAGCCGCACCCATTTTCGGATCCATGCTGTCAAACTTTTCATTCATGTACTGCATCAACTCCCGAACAGTAGTGAGGAACTCAAGTCTCGCTTTCGCGGCCTTTGAAGCTTCAACACCGCACTTGTCACAAAATTCAAGATACAGTTTATCAAGCTTTTTCATCGTATCCGAAACATAATCCGTGTATGCGGCCTCATCATAGACGGGAGTGCCTGTAGCTTTATCAGCAGCATGGGCAGCTGCTCCAAGAAAAGCGCTTGCTGCGAATACCAGTCCAACCATAATGGAAACTACTCGTTTTAGACTCATCACATCCCCCTGGGAGAATTATTGTGTACCGTATCGAAAGCAGTGTTGACCTGCAGACTTTTCACCAGTCACGTATGTATGCACAGCTTTCGCTCATTTCACCCTACACTATGACGGACTCGAGTTCTAAATTATTCCATATTCCCGGTAACTATCAGCTCGATTACCACAGTCGCCCCGGAGAAGGACAATGCACAGGGATGTGGTCGTGTCGTGGAAGGCAGCATACCGAAAGCAACCGCAATGCGGCAGCCAGTTGATGGCTACATCGTTGTGCCGGGTGCATGGTTCACCCAGATCCCGTTGCCAAAACTACTACGATCCTCAATGTTCTCCACTCGTGGATCGTCCAAGAGAGGAGCTAGGGCCTTTGGGTGAATCGCCCCGGGTTTTTAAGTTGCCCGTGAACCAAAGACCGGCTCCTAATCGGGTAACCGGGGGTCTCTAACCCCCAGTCCCCACACCACCCGGCATGCGGGTCCGCACCGGGCGGTTCGTCAAGCATAGTGAAACTTGATCCACTGTTCCCTTACCGAGACGAGCCCCTGTGTTGCCAGCCACTTGTTGGTCATTCCCGATTGCGTGGCCAGTGTTCGAGCCAGGCGATAGGGGCCTTTCGAGCTTAATCCAAGATGCACAGCTGTGAGCATCCTGGTGCCCAGCCGGATGAGATTGCGGATACGGGTACGCGGCTTGCGCCACTGTTTCAAGTAGCACATGCGAATGCGGCGGCGTATCCATTCATCCAGGCCGGGTAAAGGCCGGTAGTATTCCGAAAGACCGTAGTAGTTGATCCACCCTTGGATATAGGGCCGCATTTCACGGAACCGGCGCTGCATCGAGATCCCCCAAGAGCGCTTCGTCAGGCGACGTATGCGGTGCTTGAAGTCCTGCAGTGCTTGGCCGGACCAGCGAATCTTCTTTCCCCGGAACGTGAAGCCAGGAAAATGAAGATCGTTGGTTTTCACCACGCGGCTCTTCTTTTCATTGACGACCAGCTTCAGCTTCGAGGTCAGAAAACGCGACACCCATGCCATCACACCGGCAAGCGACTCTGATAATCCTCTAGCCGCCTCCTAAGGCAGGTGGTATCCGTAGTAGTGCAAACGAAGCGGATAGCTACCAAAGGAGGCGACCATGAGACTGTATTGCGGATTTGATCTACATGCCAACAACAGCGTGATCTCTATCATCGATGATCACGATTCAGTGGTGTACGAGAAGCGCCACGCCAATGATCTTGAGGAGATAGAAGCGGTACTCGAACCCTATCGCGGCGACTTGTTCGCCTGTGCTGTGGAATCGACCTACAACTGGTATTGGCTGGTCGATGGTCTGATGGATGCGGGCTACGATATGCGTCTCGCACATGCCGCTGCGATCCCGCAGTATGCCGGGATCAAGCACAGCAACGACCAGACCGACGCCCGGCACTTGGCACACCTGCTACGCCTGGGCATTCTGCCAGAAGGTTACATTCAACCTCGTGAGACACGCGCGGTCCGTGACCTGCTGCGCCGGCGTCTGCTGTTGGTGCGGCAGAGGACGCTGCACCACTTGAGTCTGCAGAGCCTGATTGTGCGACAGACCGGCGAGCGGCTGTCAGCCAGCCAGATCCAGGCACTGGATAATGACCAGATCGCTGAGAAACTGCCCGGCCCGATCGGCCTGGGTGGTCAGATCAGCCACCAGGCCCGTTGTTGGCACGCACAGGCGGTCAAGTTGCTCGAGGACGAAGTGCTCAGGCACCTGAAGCCTCGCAAGGACTACCAGCTGCTCTGCAGCATCCCGGGGGTCGGCCGGATACTGGCGTAAGCTCCCCCAATAGGTAGACAGCTCATTAGTAGAGACCTCTGGCATGATTAGCCGAGGAGGCACTGATGAGAAAGTCACGATTCACCGAGACGCAGATCGTCTCGATCCTGAAAGAGGCCGAGGCCGGCCTGGCGGTCAATGAGGTGTGCCGGAAGCACGGCATCAGCTCGGCGACCTACTACAAGTGGAAATCGAAGTACGGCGGGCTGGACCAATCACTGTTTTGACCTTCATATCCATTACTCCATGGCTTCGGCTTGATAGTCTTCGCAAAATAGCAGGGGAACTTCGCAATTGTTTCCATTATCCATTTGAATGACATGGAATGGCAATAAGCCAATGGTTTTCAACTGACTGCGAATCTAATGCTGGAATAATCCAGTAAGCGCCGGGCGTGAATAGAAAGCCCATCGAGTGAGCTAATCTGCCGCCGCACCATGGCCGCAGTTCCCTGATGACTCTCTGAAACCCAGAGACGATGCGAACCCTCAAGCTAACGAACGAAGTGAGTTGAAGGAACTTTAGCTCCGCACAGCTTAGGGTTACTATTCAGGCTCTTATGGTGTTTTTTGGAATGTCCAAGCGAGAGCAGTAACCACTGCCCTCGTAGCTCAGCAGGGTGAAAAGCGACCGTCATGCCGCTGGCACGACGCAGCGCTTTGAACGACCGGCCACGGATGGCCGGGCTGGAACATGCCTACAGGGACGTACCCTTCCCCAGGGTGTAGAATCCCGCCCCATAACGCCCTCGTAGCTCAGCAGGATAGAGCAGCCGCCTCCTAAGCGGCAGGTCGTGCGTTCGAATCGCGCCGGGGGCACCAATTTCTTTCGCCTGGCTCAAATCCGCATGGAAACCTGGGAGATCGCGCTGCTCGCCGGCGCCGGTGTGGTGGCCGGCTGGCTGAATGTGATGGCCGGTGGCGGCTCGCTCCTGACCGTACCGCTGATGGTGTTCATGGGTGTGCCGGGACCAGTGGCCAACGGCACCAACCGGATCGCAATCCTGCTGCAGAACATCACCGCGGTCGCGACCTTCCGCCGGCGTGGCTATTCGGATTTTCGGCTCGGTCTGAGCCTTGCGGCCGCGGCCTCGGTCGGCGCCCTGTTCGGCGCCCAGGTCGGGGTCCATCTCGAGGGCGAGTGGTTCAACCGGACCCTGGCGCTGATCATGATCGCGGTGATGCTGATCATGAGCCACGACGGTCTGCGCAAATCGCGCCCCCAGGCGCAACCCGACGACGCCGGCAAACCACAGCGCCTGCTGCTCGGGCACGTACTGATGGTCGGGGCCGGTTTCTGGGGCGGGTTCATTCAGATCGGCGTGGGCTTCATCCTGATGCCGATCCTGCACCGCGTAATGGGTTTCGACCTGGTGCGCACCAACATGTACAAGGTGCTCATCGCGCTGGTCTATACCGTGGTGGCGCTCGCGGTATTCGCCAGCCAGCTGCAGCTGCTGTGGTGGGTCGGAATGTGGTTGGCGCTGGGCAACGCCTTCGGTGGCTGGCTCGGGGCGCATACCAGCGTCAGCCGCGGCGATAAATGGATACGCTGGGTGCTCAACCTGACCCTGGGCGCTTTCATCATTAAACTGCTGTTTTTCTGACTATCCCGCTTCGCTATAGTCGCTGGATGTCCCGCCCAGTCCCGTACCTGCTGTCTTCCCTGCTGCTCGCCCTACTGTTGCTCGGGGGATGCCGCAGTGTGGACACCCGGCCGGAACGACCGGCTCCCGACCCGACGGCCGGTTTCAGCGTCGCGATCGAGGCAACAAGTCCTGACCCAGCGGTCGCCTGGTGGGAGTCCGAGCTGCCCCCCTCCCATCGCACCTGGATCGATCGACTCGTCACGCTCAACCCGGCCATTCGCATCGCGGCAGCCGCGGTGCGACAACAGCTCGCCGAGCTGCAGGCGGCCGATGCCGAGCGCGGCGCCAGCCTGGATGCGAGCGCTGGCGGCCGCATCGACCGCAGCGACGGCGATGGGAGTGAACGTCTCGAGGCCGGGGTGGACGCGCGCCTGCCGATCGACGTCTCCGGGCAACTCGACGCCGAGTACCGGTCCCGCCTGTGGCAGTACCGGCGCGCCCACTACCAGCTGCACCAGGTCCGCCAGGAACAACTGCTGGATCTGCTCCTCGCGCTGATCGACTATGCCGAGGCGCGCCAGCTCGAACGCCTGCTCGACCAGCAGGTCAGCACCACCCGCAAGCAACTGCACCTGACCGAGATCCGCTTCACCCAGGGCCTGGTGTCGTCGGTGGATGTCCTGCAGCAACGCGACCAGATCGCCTCGTTGCAACAGCAGTACCCGGATGTCACCCGGGCCGCGCGCAGCGCGATGAACCGCGTCAGCGGGCTGATCGGCGAGACGCCCGCGCCATCCCTGGACCTTCCGCAGGCACTGGTCGATCTCGCGCCGGCCTTGCCCCTGCAACGGCCGATCGAGCTGCTGCAACGCCGCCCGGGGCTGCGCGCGCAACAGGCGGCCCTGGCCGCGGCGGATGCGGACTTCGAGGCCGCCCTGCGCGCACGCCTGCCGCAGTTGGCGCTCAGTGGCAGCGCCCTGTGGCAGCTGCTCGCCGGTAACCCCAGCGCTGTCGTGCAGGCGGCACTGGATGCCAGCCTCAACCTGTTCGATGGCGGCGCGCGCACGGCCGCGATCGCGCGCCAGCGGGCGCTGCTCGAGATCGCGGGGACGCGCTACCTGCAGGACTGGCTCGCGGCGGTGCGCGAGACCGACGACCTGCTCAACAGCAGCGACTCCCTGGCACGCCAGCTGCAGCGCAACCGCGAGCGGCTCGAAATCGCGCAGCAGTTGCACCAGGCCACCCTGTCGCGCTACCAGCGTGGGGTGACCGACTTTCTCCCGGTACTCACCGCCCTGCGGGACCTGCAGCAGCAGGAACGCGACGCGCTGCGCCTGCAGGCCGAGAAGGAACGCACCCTGACCCGGCTGAAAATCGCAGCCGGCCTCCCGCCGGCAATGCTCGATCCGGGGGATAGGGGATCGGAATGATGCGACCACTGCTGAAAGTACTGCTCTTGCTCGCCCTGGCGGCACTGATCGCCTGGGGCGTCTGGTGGATACTGCAGACCCCGCCTCCAGCGAAAAAGCCGCAGGCGGAAGACAGCACGCCCGTCGTCCAGGTCGTGGCGGCGGAAGCGGGCGATCAGGCGCTGCGCCTGTTCGCCTACGGGCGTGTCGAGGCGCACGACCCGATCGAACTGCGACCGCAGGTCGAGGGACGTATCCTGCAGCTGCACCCGGCGTTTGAAGCCGGTGGCCTGGTGCCGGCCGGCGAGGAGCTGGTGCGGCTGGACGACAGTGATTACCAGCTTGCACTGGCAGCGGCGCAGACGGCGCTGGAAAAGGCCGAGGCCCAGCTCGCGATCGAGGGCGGGCGGCGGCAGGTTGCCAGGGAAGAGCTGCGTCTGCTCGCGGATTCGCTGTCACTGGACGAGGGCTCGCGCGCCCTCGCCCTGCGCGCCCCGCAACTGCGCGAGGCCCGCGCCGAGGTGCTGGCGGCACGCAATGCGGTGGCTCAGGCACAACTGCAGCTGGAGCGGACCCGCATCGTGCTGCCGTCGGACGCGATCGTGCTGCAGCGGGAACGCTCCGAGGGTGAACTGGTGAATCGTGGCGAACGCATCGGACAATTGGCCTCGGCCTCGCTGGCAAAGATCACCCTGCAGGTCGCGCCCCACCTGGTTGAGCTTCTCGACCCGGCCGCTGGCGACTCGCCGGGCAACCGGGTCGAGATCGAGCACCGCGGTCACCGCTATCCCGGGCGGGTCAAGCGCCTGCAGAAGGTGCTCAGTGAACGCACCCGCCAGGCTGCCCTGCTGGTCGAGATCGAGGACCCCTTCAACCTGGAGGAGCGTCACCGTGGGCGCCCGCCGCTGTTGATCGGCAGCTACGTGGAGGCCCGCATCGAGGCGGGAGCGCTGCCCAACAGCATCGTGATACCGCGCGCCCAGTTGCGCGACAATCGCAAGGTGTGGGTGGTCGATGCGAAGGAGCGACTGCAGGTGCGCCAGGTGAAAGTCCTGTTCGAGGAACCGGATCGCGTGTTCGCCTCGCCACTGCGCCCCGGCGACCGGCTGCTGCGCGGCAACCCCGCCGGCCTGCTGCCTGGCACGTCGGTGCGCACCCGCTGAGCCGATGAAAGGAGCGCCACAAAGGGTCGCCATCGTGGCGTGGTTCGCGGACAACCCGGTGGCCGCCAACCTGCTGATGTTTGCCCTGCTGCTCGGCGGCGTGCTCGGCCTGATGGACACCCGCCAGGAGGTCATACCGGACTTCAACCTCGAGGGCGTCCGGATCAGCATGGGTTATCCCGGCGCGAGCCCCGAAGAGGTCGAGAAGGGCATCGTTTTGCCGATCGAACACGCGCTCGCGGACATCGAGGACATCGAGACCGTGCGCGCCACCGCCGCGGAGGGCAGCGCCAGCCTGACCGCGGAGCTGCGCGACGGCGCGGTTGCCGCCGAGGTGCTGCAGGACGTGCGCAGCGCGCTGGCACGCATCACCAGCTTCCCGGACGACGCCGAGCCGGCGCAGGCGGCGCTGCAGAAGCACGGCTTTTACGTCATCAGCCTCGGCGTGGCGGCGAACCTGCCGCGCCTCGAGCTGTTTGCGCTCGGTGAGCGCATCCGCCAGGAGGTGCTGGCCCTGCAGGGGGTGTCCGAGGTGGACGTGCGTGGCGCGCTCGAACCGGAGATCTTCTTCGACATACCGGCGAGCACCCTGCGCCAGTACGACCTTGACCTCGATGGGCTGGCCAGCCGCCTGCGCAACAGCGCGCGCGACGTGCCGGCGGGGCGTGTCCTGACTGACGGCGGCGAAGTCCTGCTGCGCACCGAGGGGCGGCGCGAGTACGCGAGAGAGTTCGCCGCACTGCCGGTCGCCGAATCCGCGGACGGGGTGCCGCTGCCACTGTCGCAAATCGCCGAACTGCGAGAGGGCTTCGAGGACGAGACCCAGGTTTTCGAGTTCAACGGCCGCCCTGGCCTGCGCCTGGATGTCTACCAGGTGGCGCGCGAGCGCCCGGTGGTCCTGGCGGGCCAGGTGCGCGCCCTGGTCGAGCGACTGAACAGCCGGTTGCCAGACAGCATCGAGATCAGCATCCAGAACGATCGCTCCGAGCGTTTCGCGGAGCGGCGTGAGATCCTGCTGAAGAACGGCGCGATCGGGCTGCTGCTGGTGATCATCGCGCTGGGCCTGTTCCTCAACCCGCGCCTGGCCTTCTGGGTCGCGTTCTCGATCCCGGTAGTGTTCGTCGGCAGCTTCAGCTTTCTGCCCTATCTCGATGTCAGCCTCAACCTGATCTCGCTGTTCGCCTTCATCCTGACCATCGGCATCGTGGTGGACGACGCGATCATCGTGGGCGAGAACGTGCACGCCCGCTTGCAGCAGGGCATGCCGGTGCTCGAGGCGGTCCAGCGCGGCGCCAGCGAGATGGCCATACCGGTGCTGTATGCGGTCGGCACCAACATCATCGCCTTCCTGCCCCTGTTGCTGGTACCGGGGACGGTGGGTCAGTTCATGCGCGACCTGCCGATCGTGGTGGCGGTCGTGTTTGCGGTATCGCTGCTGGAGGCGCTCCTGATCCTGCCGGCGCACCTGCGCGGTCAGGCGGGCCAAGGCCTGCAGCGCCTGCTGAAACCCTTCGCCCGGGTGAAGCGTTTTCACGACGGCATCACCGGCGGACTGGACCGCCTGCGCGACCACGGTTTCAGACGGTTGCTGGAACAAGCGATCGCAAACCGCTATCTCACCCTGCTGCTGTTCGGCGGCTTCCTGGCGCTGGTGATCGCCTGGTATGTGTCCGGCCGCATCGACCTGACCTGGCGGCCGGAGGTGCCCGGGAACCGCATCGATGCGGAAGTGGACATGCCGGTGGACGCCTCTCTGGAACAGACCCTGGCGGCGGTGCGCAAGATCGAGAGCGCCGGTCTTGCCACCGTGGAGGCCTTCGGTGGCGGGGATTACCTGGAGAGTCGCTACATCCGGGTCGGTTGGCGCCGCCCGACTTTCGGTGAGGTCAGCCTGATCCTGGTCCCGGACGCGCAGCGCCCTTTCACCCAGGAGGAATTCACGCGCGAATGGCGCCGACAGCTGGGTGAACTCCCGGAGGCGAAATCCCTGTTCTTCGAATACCTGGTCGGCCCCGGCGGCAATCGATCGCTGCGCGTGGATCTGTCACACCCGGATACCGGCGTGATCCAGGAGGCGGCACGCGAACTCGCACAGCAGATGGAGGCGCTCAGCGGGGTGACCGATGTCAGCGACGGTATCGCTGAGGGCAAGCGCCAACTGGTGTTCCGGATACTGCCGGAGGGACGCGCGGCCGGGCTCAACGAGACCTCGCTCGGGCGCCAGCTGCGCAACGCCTTCCACGGCGCCGAGGTAATGCGCTTCATGCGCGGCGGCCACGAGATCCGGGTCAAGCTGCGCCTGCCCGAGAAGGAGCGTTCCTCCCTGGATGCGCTCTACCGCCTGCCTGTCCGGACACCCGATGGGGGCGAGCTGCCACTGATGCGGGCCGCGGCGATCGAGCACGGACGCGCCTTCAGCAATATCACGCGCGAGAACGGGCGCCGCATCATCCAGGTGAGCGCGAGCATGGACAAGGCGAACGCCAACAGCCGCCAGATCCGCCGGCAGCTGCAGGAGGTGGTGCTGCCCGGGATCCAGGCCCGCTATCCTTCGCTGGAATACGAGTTCTCCGGGGGGCGGCGCGACCGGAGCAAGACCTTCGAGGCGATTTTCGACGGGCTGTTGTGGTCGGCGCTCGCGGTTTTCGCGCTGTTCGCCGCGCTCTTCCGCAGTTACCAGCAGGCGACCATCGTGATGTTGACCATCCCCTTCGCTGTTGCGGGCGCCATCGCGGGCCACGTGGCGATGGGGCACGACCTCAGCTCAGTCAGTGTCTACGGGATGATCGCCCTGGGCGGACTGGTGGTGAACGGCGCCCTGGTGCTGACAGTGCGGCTGAACGAGTTCACCGACCTGCCCTATCGAGAGGCCCTGGTTCAGGCGACCCTGAGTCGTTTCCGCCCGATCCTGCTGACCGCGATGACCACCACCCTGGGGCTGTTGCCGATGTTGTTCGAAACCTCGACCCAGGCGCTTTTCCTGGTGCCGATGGCGATTGCGCTGACGTTTGGCACCCTGACCGCCTTCGCCGTGGTGCTGATCCTGACCCCGACCCTGTATGCCATCGCAGACGACCTTGGCCTGCGGCGCGTCAGTCGCGATCCGGTGTGAGGGCCTGCGCTGGGCGAGGGGTTCGCCAGCAAGCCTTTCGCGAGCAAGCTCGCTCCTACGACATAATAGCGATCCTGGCCGCGAGGGGGTTCGCCAGCAAGCTGGCTCCTACGGCCCGTGGTTTCGATTTGCAGGAGCGGCCCAGGCCGCGGATCCTCATCGCGGCGCGAGCAGGTCTTCCAGGTCCCGGCCCAGCGACGCCTTGAGTGACTCGAAGGTACGTCGCTGCGCCTGCTTGTAAAGGCTGTTCTCTCCCCGGCTGGCAAAGGCCAGGCAGGTATCGAAAAAAGCCAGGTCCGCCTCGATAGCGCGCACCCTGGCAGCGCGCTGCTCACCCTTGTTCATGACCCTGTCCATGTCACGCATGCTAGCAAAGCGCCCCCGAAACACCAGCGAATGGCGGAATCTGATGCCCGAATTCGCGGTTCGGGCCGACACATGCGCTCTTCGCTGCGTCCACCAAGAGATTCCGTCAAAAAACATTTCGGACATTTCCCCAAAAACCTTAAAACCCGCATAGCGCTTCCCCAGGCACATGCTAAGCTGCTTTGAAGAACAGGCGATTACCCGTCGCCCGACTTTTTCGGCGTTACATCCAAATGTCAGATTTCCTGGAAGAGCAAAACCTCGCTTCCGGCTTTTTCGGCGCCAACACCCCCTTCATCGAGGCGCTGTACGAAGATTTTCTGCGCGACCCGGGCAGCGTACCGGAGGACTGGCGCAGGCGCTTCGAGCAACTGCCCCCGGTGAACGGCAAGCCGCCCGGGCAGGAGGATTACTCGCACCGCGATATCCAGGCCACCCTGGTGCAACACACCTCGGAGGACTTTCGCAACCGCGCCCCGCGTTTCAACGCCGCGGCGGCGGAACGGCAGGTCAAGGTGCTGCGATTGATCAACCGTTACCGGGTGCGCGGGCACCAGAGCGCCTTTCTCGACCCGCTCAAGCTGCATGAGACCCCGCTCCTGCCGGAGCTGACACCCGGCTACCACGGCTTTTCCGAATCCGACCTCGACGAAGTCTTCTATACCGGCTCTCTGTTCGCACCGGAGCGTCTGGCTTTGCGCGAGATCCTGGAGATCGTGCAATCGGTCTACACCGGCACGGTCGGGTCGGAATACATGCACATCACCAGCACCGAGGAGAAACGCTGGATCCAGCAGCGACTCGAGACCTACCGCACCCGCCCGGAGATCGCGGTCGAAGACAAGCAGTGGTTGCTGCATCTGCTGACCGCTGCCGAGGGTATCGAGAAGTTCATGCATTCCCGCTTCGTCGGGCAGAAACGCTTCTCGCTCGAGGGCGGCGAGGCGCTCATTCCGCTGCTGGACGAACTGGTGGTGCGCACCGCGCGCGACAAAGGCGAGGAAGTGCTGATCGGCATGGCTCACCGGGGCCGCCTGAACGTGCTCGCCAACATCATCGGCAAGCCACCGGGAGAGATCTTCCAGGAGTTCGAGGGCTCGCGCCCCGCGAAGGCCGACTGCGACATTCTCTCCTCGGGCGACGTCAAGTATCACAAGGGCTTCTCCAGCGATATCGAGACGCCCCACGGGCCGGTACATATCGCGCTCGGCTTCAATCCCTCGCACCTCGAGATCATCAATCCGGTAGTGATGGGCTCGGTGCGGGCGCGCCAGCGTCGCTACGGCGACGTCAAGGGAGACAAGATCATTCCGGTCGTGATCCACGGTGACGCCGCCATCGCCGGCCAGGGCGTCAACCAGGAAACGTTCAACATGTCCCAGGTGCGTGGCTATGGCGTGGGCGGCACCATGCACATCGTGGTCAACAACCAGATCGGTTTCACCACCAGCAACCTGCTGGACAGCCGCTCGACCCACTACTGCACCGACATCGCCAAGATGGTCCAGGCGCCAATCTTCCACGTCAACGGTGACGATCCCGAGGCGGTCGTATTCGTCACCCGACTCGCCTTCGACTACCGCATGCGCTTCCAGAAGGACGTGGTGATCGACCTGGTCTGCTATCGCCGCCAGGGACACAACGAGGCAGACGAGCCGGCCGTCACCCAGCCCATGATGTACCGCGCCATCCGCAGTCATCAGCCAGTGCGCGCGCTGTACGCGGACAAACTCATCGCCGAGGGTGTGATCACGCCGGAGCAGGCCGAAAAGGTCGTCGAGGGCGTGCGGGATGCGTTCGAACGCGGCGAAAGCGTCGGACGTCCCAGCCTGTGCGACCTGCATGGCCGGATCCGGGTGGACTGGAAGCAGTACTGCGGCAGCAGCTGGGACCAGCCGGTGGACACGCGCGTGGACGAGGACCGAATCGCCGCCCTCGCGGGACAGATATTCACCCCCGACCCCAAGTTCCCGCTGCATCCACGACTGCAACGGATCCTCGAGGACCGGCAGCAGATGGCGGTCGGATCCAAGCTCATGGACTGGGGCTTCGCGGAGAACCTGGCGTATGCTTGTCTCCTGGACAAGGGGTTCCCGATCCGCATTTCCGGCCAGGATTCGCGCCGCGGCACCTTTTTTCATCGCCACGCGATGTGGCGCAATCAGGACACCGGCGACAGCTACGTCCCGCTCAAGCACCTGCATGCGGAGCAGCCGCATTTCGACGTAATCGACTCGGTCCTTTCGGAAGAGGCGGTGCTCGCATTCGAATACGGCTATGCCTCGGCCGAACCTAAGGGCCTGATCCTTTGGGAGGCCCAGTTCGGCGACTTCGCCAATGGCGCCCAGGTGGTGGTCGACCAGTTCCTCAGTTCTGCCGGGGCGAAGTGGGGACTGTATTGCGGCCTGACCCTGTTCCTGCCGCATGGCTACGAGGGCCAGGGGCCGGAACATTCATCGGCGCGGCTCGAGCGCTACCTGCAGTTGTGCTCGGAAACCAATATGCAGGTGTGTGTACCGACCACCCCGGCGCAGATATTCCATCTCCTCATGCGCCAGGTGCTGCGTCGTTTCCGGCGTCCGCTGATCGTGATGACCCCGAAAAGCCTGTTGCGCAGCCCGCTGGCCACCTCGCCGATCGAGTCCCTGAGCGAAGGTGGTTTCGAGACCGTCATCGACGAGGTCGACCCCATTCACAAGGCCGCGGTGACCCGACTGGTCATGTGTACCGGCAAGGTGTACTACGACCTGCTGCAGGCGCGCCGCAGCCGCAACATGGAGCACGTCGCGATCATCCGCATCGAACAGCTCTACCCCTTCCCGAAGGATGAGTTCATCCGGATCATCGAGCAGTACATCAATGTCGAAAAATACATCTGGTGCCAGGAAGAACCCCAGAACCAGGGTACCTGGGACCAGATCAAGCACCGTTTCCACGCCCTCCTGGACAGCCGCGTGCCCCTGATCTATGCCGGTCGACGATCTGCCGCGGCGCCCGCCACAGGCTATGCGCGGCTGCATCAGGAAGAGCAGGAAAAACTGGTCGATGATGCCCTGACCGGCTTCATCGACCCGTCCATGAACAGAAGAGGCTGACAATGAGCATCGAAGTACGCGTCCCTTCCCTTCCCGAATCCGTCTCCGACGCGACCGTCCTGAGTTGGCACAAGCAACCCGGTGACAGTGTCAGGCGCGACGAGAACCTGCTCGACCTGGAAACGGACAAGGTGGTCCTCGAAGTCCCCTCACCGGTGGATGGGGTTCTCACGGAAGTCCGGGTGGATGTGGGCGCGGTGGTCGCCAGCGACGACCTGCTGGCGGTGATCGAGCCCGGCGCAGCGGGCAAGGCCAGCCCGCAACGACCGACCAGGAAGCCGGCCACGGACAGCGCGCCGGCATCCAGCCCGGAACCCGCGCCTGCAGAGACGCCGGCGCCCGGGCCGCAGAGCGCTGGCAGCGACCCCGTGCTCACACCGGCGGTGCGGCGCCTGGTCAAGGAACTGTCGATCGACGTGTCCCAGGTGCAGGGCACCGGCAAGGACGGCAGGATCCTGAAATCGGACGTCATGCGCTACCTGGACGAGCAGAAGCAGTCGGAGGACGAGGATATCCAGGCGATGGTCCCGGAGGAAACCGGGAGCAGCGCCAACCGCAACGACCAACGGGTACCGATGAGCCGCCTGCGGGCGCGTGTGGCGGAGCGACTGGTCGAGGCGCAACAGAGCGCCGCCATCCTGACCACCTTCAACGAGGTCGACCTGTCGGAAGTGATGGCGCTGCGCAAACGCCATCGCGATCACTTCGAGAAGCAGCACGGGGTACGCCTCGGCTTCATGTCCTTCTTCGTCAAGGCCACCATCGAGGCACTCAAGAAGTTTCCGGTGGTGAACGCCTCGGTGGACGGCACCGATATCGTTTACCACGACTATTTCGATATCGGCATCGCCGTCGGATCCCCGCGCGGCCTGGTGGTCCCCATCCTGCGGGATGCCGAGCAGCTGTCCTTCGCCGACATCGAATCGCGCATCCGGCATTTCGGCCAGAAAGCCCAGGACGGGACGCTCAGCTACGAGGAACTGACCGGCGGCACCTTCACCATCTCCAACGGCGGCGTCTACGGATCGATGCTCTCGACGCCGATCCTCAACCCGCCACAGAGCGGCATCCTGGGCATGCACAACATCGTCGAGCGACCGGTGGTGGTGAACGGCGAGATCGTGGCCAAGCCCATGATGTACCTTGCCCTGTCCTACGACCACCGCATTATCGACGGCCGTGACGCGGTTCAAACGCTCGTGACCATCAAGCAGTGTCTCGAGGATCCCGCGCGTCTGCTGTTACAGGTTTGAACAGGGGGATGCACGCATGACCACGATCGAGCCGGAAGACCTCGTCCAGAGCATCGCCGACGCCCTGCAGTTCATCTCCTACTACCACCCGGTCGACTATATCCAGGCGGTGGGTGCGGCCTATGAGCGCGAGCAGTCGCCTGCGGCGCGCGACGCCCTGGCGCAGATCCTGACCAATTCCCGCATGGCCGCGCAGGGTCATCGCCCGATCTGCCAGGACACCGGGGTGGTGGTGGTGTTCCTGCGCATCGGCATGCAGGTGCGTTTCAACACCGCGCGCTCGCTGCAGGAACTGATCGACGAGGGGGTGCGGCGCGCCTACCTCGACCCGGATAATATCCTGCGCGCATCGATGGTCGATCCACCGATCGGGAATCGGCGTAACACCGGCGACAACACCCCCGCGATGGTCTACCAGGAACTGGTGCCGGGCGACAAAGTCGAGATC
Source organism: Gammaproteobacteria bacterium Milos-ODIII6 (assembly GCA_029228645.1). Classification (GTDB taxonomy): domain Bacteria; phylum Pseudomonadota; class Gammaproteobacteria; order Chromatiales; family Chromatiaceae; genus MONJU. The sequence goes on along the minus strand of JAPTHR010000003.1, from coordinate 28,693 downwards.
GCGATTGCGGCCAAGGGGGGCGGCTCGGAGAACAAGTCACGCTTCGCCATACTCAACCCCAGCGACAACCTGGCCGATTGGGTCGTGCAGAACCTCCCGGGCATGGGCGCCGGCTGGTGTCCTCCCGGCATTCTCGGCATCGGGGTTGGCGGCACCGCCGAAAAGGCCCTGCTACTCGCCAAGCAATCGCTGTTCGCGCCGGTCGACATGCACGAACTGCAGGCGCGAGGCCCGTCCAACCCCACCGAAGAACTGCGCCTGGAGATCCACGAACGGGTCAATGCTCTGGGTATTGGCGCCCAGGGTCTCGGCGGCCTGACGACGGTCGTGGACGTCAAGATCCTGACCTTCGCCACCCACGCCGCCTCCCTCCCGGTGGGCATGATTCCCAATTGCGCCGCGACCCGCCACATCGAGTTCGAGCTCGACGGCAGCGGCCCGGCCCAGTTGACCCCGCCATCGCTGGAAGACTGGCCGAAAATCGACTGGCAGCCCGGCAGCGACGCCCGCCGGGTGGACCTCGACCAGCTCAGCCCCGAGGAGGTCGCCAGCTGGAAACCGGGCGAGCGCCTGTTGCTCAACGGCAGACTGTTGACCGGGCGCGACGCCGCGCATCGCCGTATCCAGGAACTGCTCGACTCCGGCGAGGGGCTGCCGCCGGGGGTGGATTTCACCAACCGCCTGATTTATTACGTCGGTCCGGTCGATCCCGTGCGCAACGAGGTGGTTGGCCCCGCCGGCCCCACGACCGCCACCCGTCTGGACCGCTACACCGAGATGATGCTCTCGCGCACCGGCCTGCTGGGCATGGTGGGCAAGGCCGAGCGCGGCCCGGCGGCTATCGAGGCGATCAGGCAACACAAGGCGGCTTACCTGATCGCGGTGGGGGGCGCCGCCTACCTGGTGTCGCAGGCCATCCGCAAGGCCCGTGTGGTGGCTTTCGAAGAGCTGGGCATGGAAGCGATCTACGAATTCGAGGTCAAGGACATGCCCGTCACGGTCGCGGTCGACGCCACAGGGGAATCTGTGCATCAGACCGGCCCGGCCGAGTGGGCGGTTCGCATCGAGCAGATCAAACGGGCCGGGCAGTGACGCCATAGCCGGATGGCGGCGCACCTCCCGAAACCCTCGCCCTCGCCCGGTTGATTCCTGCTGTGCACACGCCGAGAATCGAGCCAAAGGTTTCGGAGTTTGCCCGCATGCGTATTCAGGATCAGATCACCCAGGAACTGCAGAACGCGTTCCAACCGCTTCATCTCGAGGTGGAGGACGAGAGCCACACGCACAACGTGCCCGACGACAACCAGTCCCATTTCAGAGTGACCCTGGTGAGCGAGCGGTTTGTCGGCAAGCCGTTGATTGCGCGTCATCGGGCCGTCAATGACATGCTCAAACAACAGGACATCATGAGTCGCATACATGCCCTGGCGCTGCACACCATGACGCCCGAGGAATGGTTCGCAAAAGGTGGACGTGCGCCGGAGTCTCCACCCTGTCTCGGCGGAGGCAAGCCATGATCAAGGCGATCCGCTGGGTGCTGGGACAGCTGATCGTGTTTTTCGACTGGATCACCCGACCCCGTCCCCTGCAACGCAGCCCGCAGGAGCAGGCCGCGGTGGACTCGCGCACCCGCCAGCTGGCGCTCTACCAGTTCCAGCTCTGCCCGTTCTGCGTCAAGGTGCGTCGCGCCATGCGCAGGCTGAACCTGAACATCGAGACCCGCGATGCGCTCAACGACCCGGTCCACCGCGCCGCGCTGGAGACCGGCGGCGGCGAGATCAAGGTGCCGTGCCTCGCGATCGAGGAGAACGGGGAAACCCGCTGGATGTACGAGTCCAGCGACATCATCGCCTGGCTGGAGCGGGAGTTCGCGCCCCGCTAGCTGTGTAAACCCAGCAGGTTGTTCACGAATGGCCGGCGGCTGACGGACGGGGGTTCAGGCAGTCGGCGTCAGTGGTCGCCACCCGCTTTGCAGCGGGAGACGGCGCGCCGCCTGTCAGTGCGAATGGCCACCCTCGCCATGTATGTGCCCGTGCGCCAGTTCCTCCGGCGTAGCCGCGCGGATGTCCGCCACCTTGAGCTCGAAACGCAGATGCCGCCCGGCGAGTTCATGGTTTCCATCCACCGTGACCCACTCCTCGTCCACCTCGGTCACGGTCACCAGCATCGGTGAGCCGTCTTCCATCTCGGTCTGGAAACGCATGCCCGCCTCGATGTGCTCCACACCCGGGAAATTTTCCCTGGAAACCCGGTCCACAAGGCCTTCCTCGCGTTGGCCGAAGGCCTGTTCCGGTGCCAGTTCGACGCTCAGTTCCTCTCCGAGGCCCTGCCCGGCCAGCGCATTCTCGAGACCCTGCAGAAGCTGCTCCGCGCCATGCAGATAAACCAGCGGACCGTTGCTCTGGGACGAGTCGATCAGTTGGCCATCACGGTCAAAGAGTTCGAATTCCAGCGTGACCACGTTTTTGTCAGCAATTTTCAAGCAAAACCTCCGTCATGTCTGATTCTGTCAGCCCGCCTGCTTCCAGATGGAAACGTTGATGGGCACGATTTTGATACCAGCGCCTTTTTGCCAAAAGTGCGTCTGCGTTTGCGAGAGGCCCGGATTAAAGAACGCACCCGCGAAGTCGCTAAAACGACAGGTTGTACGCTAACGGAAGGCAAATCAATGGATCGTCTCTTTGCACCTGCCGACGCCCTGTTCGGCAGACTCTCCCTCACCTGGAAAATCACGCTCGCCTCAGTGCTGGTCATTGTACCGGTCAGCTACCTGATGTGGCTGAATTTCGACAACGTCGAGCAACGGGTCATCCAGCTGGAGGAAAGACGGTCCGGTCTCGATTACCTCGCCGCAGCGCGGCAGCTGTTCGAACTGGTGCCGCAACACCGCGGCCTTTCGCAGAGCGTGCTCAACGGCAACCAGGCTGCCCGATCGGATTTGCGCGCAGCGGCGCAGAAGGTCACTACCGCCGCCCGGGCCCTGAGAGAGACCGATGCGCGCCTGGGAGGATCGCTGCAGACCGGGGAACGGCTGGCGAAAGTGCTCTCAAATCTCGAAGCGCTGCTCGCAGCCGGGCTCGAGCTCACACCCGCCACCTCGTTCGACCGGCACAACGAGGTGATCATGGCGCTGCACCGGCTGGTGGATCATGTCGCGGACGAGTCGGGCCTGAGCACCGACCACGACCTCGCGAGCGCCCTGCTTGCGCGCAGCATGACCACCGAGATGCTGATGGCGGCCGAGTACGCGGGGCGCATGCGGGGCCTGGGCACGGGGATCGCGGCCAAGGGGGCTTTCACCCCCAGCACCTTCACCGCTTTGAGTTCCAATCTCGATGCGCTGCTGGAATACCAGGCGAGCATCGCCAATCATTTTCAACACATCGAGGAAAAAAGGCCGCAGTTGATCGCGCCGCTCGGCGGGCACGTCAGCGAGATGCTGCAGGCCCTGCACGGATTCGCGGGCTTTGTCCGTACGCGCATGCTCGAGCCCGAACAGCTGCAAGCGACGCCAGATGAAGTCTTCCGCCTCGGCACCCGCACAATCGCGCACCTGTTCGACCTGTTCGAGCAGGGAGCCGGCCTGCTGGCCGCCGATATCGACCAGCGTAGCGGCGCCCTGCGCCAGCGCGAGGCCTGGTCCATCGGAATCACGGGCCTGGCACTCCTGATGCTCGCTTATCTCGGCGCGGGGTTCCATCGCACCCTGACGCGCAGCGTCGCGGAAATCGACCGGGTCACCCGCCTGGTTGCCGACGGGCAGCTGGATTCACTGATCCAGGTGACGACCCGCGACGAAATGCTGCAAATCCAGAACAGCATCAATGCCATGATCAAAACGGTGCGTGAGCTCGTCTCCGGGATGGTGGCATCCGCTTCCACGGTGGTCGAAGGCTCCGGCAGTATCGCCAAGGCGACCGAGCAGACCCGGGTCGCGATGAACAGCCAGCAGTCGCAGGTCGGCCAGGTGGCTACCGCGGTCAACGAAATGGCGGCCACCGTTCAGGAGGTTGCACGCAGCGCAGCGCACACCGCAGAAGCGACCGCAGAGGCAAGCCAACTGGTCTCGCACAGCAAAGACACTGTGGACGGGAACGCCGCAGCGATCGGCGCGCTGGCAGAAGAGGTCGAGCATGCCACCGGCGTCGTGACCCAGGTCGAGAGCGACAGCCTCGAGATCGGCACGGTACTGGATGTGATCCGCGCTATTGCCGAGCAGACCAACCTGCTGGCGCTGAACGCCGCCATCGAGGCGGCCCGCGCCGGCGAACAGGGAAGAGGCTTTGCCGTGGTTGCCGACGAGGTCCGTACCCTGGCGGCACGGACCCAGCAATCCACGCAGGAGATCCAGGGCATGATCACGCGGCTGCAGGCCGGGACGCGGCAGGCGGTGGAAGTCATGCAGGAAAGCCGTAGCAGGGCGGACAAAGGCGTCCAGGAGGCGGCCAGGACAAACGAAGCGCTCTCCACGATCACCGAGGCGATCAATCGCATCGCCGACATGAGCAGCCAGATCGCCGCGGCGGCAGAGGAACAAAGCGCGGCGACCGAGGAGATCAACCAGAGCGTGGTGGTGATCAACGACTCTTCGCATGCCGCCTACGAACTGGCCAACGAATCCGCGCAGGCGAGTGAATCCCTGGACGCGAGTGCACAGGAACTGACCCGCGCGACCGGCCGCTTCAGGCTCTGACCAGATCCGTTCGCGAGCAGGTTCGCTACGCACCGTCGTGACAGATCAGGGTCTCGACGCGTAGGAGCGGCCTTGGCCGCGAATATTTAGCGAAGCTTCGCCCTGGGTCCATGCGATAAAGCGAGCACACTCGCACGCGGCCAGAAGACGGATCCGCAGTTCAGGCAAAACGCATCGACAGATCGACCGCCTGCACGTCCTTGGTCAGGTCACCTACCGAGACATCATCCACGCCGGTCTCCGCAATCTTTCGCACGCTGGCGAGGTTTACCCCACCGGAAGCTTCCAGGCGCGCTCTGCCGGCATTCAGGCTCACCGCCGCCACGAGCTGCTCGACGCTGAAGTTGTCCAGCAGGACCCGGGTCGCGCCGGCCTGTAGTGCTTCGGAAAGCTGCTCCAGGCTCTCCACCTCGATCTCGATCTCTACGCCGGCGACCGAGTGTGCCGCCTGTAGCGCGGCGTCAATCGAACCCGCGGCGGCGATGTGGTTCTCCTTGATCAGGATGGCATCGAACAGCCCGATACGATGGTTGCTGGCGCCACCGCAGGTGACCGCGTATTTCTGCGCCAGCCGCAGTCCGGGTATGGTCTTGCGCGTATCCAGAATACGGGCGCCGGTGCCTTCGACCGCCTCCACGTAAGCCGCTGCGCGCGTGGCGGTACCGGACAATGTCTGGAGAAAATTCAGCGCGCTGCGTTCACCCGTGAGCAGAGACCGGGCATCGCCCTCGAGATCACACAGGATCTGGCCGGGCGCGAGTTGATCCGCATCCGCGACCTGCCATTGCAGGCGGACGCCAGGGTCGATCTGGTGAAACACCTCGTCAGCCCAGGCAGTGCCGCACAGCACGGCCGTTTCACGTGCGACGATGCTCGCTTTCGCGAGCCTGCCGGCAGGCAGCAGCTGCGCGGTCAGGTCGCCGTTACCGACATCTTCGCGCAGCGCCAGCATCACCTGTGCGCGGATATCCTGGCGCGACGGGATCATCCGAGAATGTCGAGCAGTTCCACCTCGAATACCAGGGTCGCGTTGGGCGGTATCACCCCGCCCGCGCCTTGCGCCCCGTAACCGAGCTGCGGCGGGATGGTGAGCTTGCGCTTGCCGCCGACCTTCATGCCGGCCACGCCCTCGTCCCACCCGCGAATCACCATGCCCTTGCCCAGCGCGAACTGGAAGGGATCGTTGCGGGCTACGCTGGAATCGAACTGGGTGCCGTCGGTGAGCCACCCGGTGTAGTGCACCGAGACCCGCTGCCCCGCCTGCGCGACCGGGCCATCGCCTTCCGCCAGCTCTTCGTATTTGAGTCCAGAATCGGTCATCTTTTCGGTCATTGTCTCTCCCGCATAAAAAACGCCGGCGATCGCGCCGGCGTCGTTTATTCTACATGCCTGTTCTCAGTCGCGACGGTTTTCCGGGGCGGTTCGCTGAAGTGCGCCCATCATCGCGTCCAGCGCCTTGTCCATCAGGGGCGAATCCATGTCTTCGATGGTGCGCGCATTGCCGCAGCGCAGCAGCCCGGCTATTCCATCGAGGCTCATTTCTGCCAGCTTTATGCCGCGCCGGTCAACAAACACGCAGGCTCCCGATATCTGGCTGCGCCAGGAAAGCTTGCCGCGCACGCGACGGCCCTCGTCGCCGGTCCACTCGACCCAGTTCCCGATCGGGATCGCGCGCGCTGCCTGGTGGAATTCATCCTCCGGTTCAGGCGCGGGCGGGGCGGATTCCACCTTTTGCGGGGAGGCTTCCTGCTCGCCACCTGCGGCACTTTTCGGCGCGGCCACCGCGGTCCCCCGAAGAGCGGCGATGTGGCACACCTGCAGTTCCTTCAGCATGACCGAGACAGCGTGCTGGTCGTAGGAAATGTTATTCAGACCGTCTTTCAGTTGCTTGAGCAGGTCGGGTATCGCCTTCAAAAGCCGCTGACGCTCGGCAACTTCCGGTTTCGGCTGCACGCTCCAGATCACCTTGCGCGCGACTTCGGCGGACCGGCTCCAGGCCTCGCTCTCCACGCCCTCGCGCAGCAGGATCAGCAGCATGACATCGCGCCAGCCGGTGGTCAGGATCTTCTCCACCACTTCAGGAATATGACAACCGGGCTGGGAGCATTCGCGGATCAGGCCCGCGATTTCCTCAGAGACCATGCCCTTCGCCTGTTGCAGGTTTTCCTGGCCATCGCGCGCCTGTACCAGGCGCTTTTCCGCGACATTGGCGTTGCGCTGCTCACGCTCGAGGTAGGCGTTGAACTGCCTGTAGACCTCTTCGAACACATCCACGTTGCGCTCGAAATCGGTCAGCACGCGCATCACGGCGCCTTCGATCTGCCCGTAGGTGCTGTTGCGCGAACGGTCGCCGTCATCGGTCCAGGCAAGGGCAGCGCGCGCCAGGGTATTGAGTAACTTGCGGGCGGAATGTTCCCGATCGTTGAAGAAGCGTCGATCCTGCAGCCCCACCTTGAGCAAAGGGATCTGCAGGCGGCCGAGCAGGGCCTTCATCGACTCCGGCAGGTTCTGATCATCGAGGATGAAATCGAACAACATCCCCATGACATCGAGCAGGTTCCGATCGATGTCGCCGAGGCGCTTGATCGGTTTTTCCAGCGAGCCAACGTCCAGCTCCTGGCCGAGGCTCTGCATCAGTTCGGCCTGCATTTCGCGCAGGCCTTCGATATCAATCGGCGCCTGGTTGAGCGATACCTGCTGTACCGAGCCAAGCGCACCGATGAGCTCGCGCGTACTGACCTGCGGCAGATGGGCCGCGGAGGCGCTGCGATCGTACCAGTGCGTCGCGGAGGGATCGCCCCCGCCACGCCGTTCGGCCACGAGCCGGGCCAATTCGCGCAACAGGGCATCGTCCAGAGACACGCTGCCATGCACCGGCGCGGGCTGCTCGGACTCCGGATCACGGGCGCGCTGCACACAGGGAGCCACCGGACTGCGCTGAATGCGACGGCTTATTTTCGGCAGGATATCGTTGTCGACCAGGAAATCATTGATCTCGTCATACAGGCCGCCCACATAGGTCATCACATGCCGTTCGAAGAGCTTGTAAACCACCAGGCGCGAGACCGTGTCCCCTTCCCACGTGGACAAGCCCTTGGCAAAAGCCTCGGCAAAGGCCCTGGGGCCGATCGGCGAGCCTGTTTCGCTGAGATCCTCGAGGCCGACCAGGTAGGCCAGGCGCTTGTTCAGCGCATACAGTGTCTGGTGAAACCGGTTGCAGGTCTTGGAAACCATGGTGGAGATGGCGAGACTCTCCTCGAGATCGTCTTCCTCGAGCAGCGACATGCCCTTTTCACCACCCGTGGTCGCGTCATCCGAGCGCGCGACCCTGGACACGCAGGATTCCGGGTCTTCCCAGAAACGGTCCAATGGTGAAATCAGTTCCTGCAGAAAGCCCTGCTCGATCGACTGGCGGGCACGACGAATCTGGCGCATGGCGTCGAAGTAACGTGTCTGGAGTGCCCCATTGCCGGAGCGGTCCGACAGGGTGTAGAACTCGTCGTCGACCCGATCGAACAACTCCTGCATGAGATGAGGCAGCGTCTGTTCGAGACGCCCACGCACACCCTCGGCGATCTGTTTCAGCTGCTGACCGCGAAGGCGTTTGTGCGCCTGCTCCGCTGAATGTTCAAAAGAGATCACGTTGTTGTTCGCCATGCCAATACCGCCCTCACGGGGAATGCCCGCTGTTGAACCCACCTGTTGCGGCGCCGGCTCGGAATCCGGGATCGTCCCCACCACCCTATTGCCACGGCGAAATGCGGCAATCCGGGTAATGGGGCTTCTCTATACGGTTCGCGCAGCCAGGCCGAATACCGCAGCAGAGCTTTATACCTTAAATTAGTCGCGTTACGGCTTTGCGTCCGATCGCTCTGTTCGTTACTTGACTGCGCCCACGCTTGACCGAGAATGAGAGTTGTCAGTCAATCGCTTTCAGCCGCAGGAGAGCATTGTATCGCGCCTTGACCGACGCAAACATTCAGCGGACTCTATTGAGCAGAAGCATGCTCCCACAACTGGACCAGTTCAATCTCCATCACCGCATTGCGGAAAATAAATCCCCCACGATCGTCCTTTTTACCTCGGGCGCCTGTTCCTCCTGTCGGCATTTCAAGCGGATTCTTGAGCAGCTGACCCAGAGGCGTCCGGAATGGCTGGTCTTTGAAGTGGATGCGCAACGCGACATGGCCCTGACCCGCGAGTTCGAGGTCTTTCACCTGCCGGCCGTCTTCCTTTTTTATCAGGGCTCCTTCCATAGCGAGATATCCTGCGACGCCTCGGTGCCCGCGGTGGAGAGGGCGATCGCGCAAGCCCTGCGGGAAGAACCGCAGGAGGCGCCATGAACCGCCAGGCGAACGGCTGGCTGGAGGGTGTTCACCGCACACCCTCTCCAAACTGCGATGAACGTCCGGACCCCGAGGATATCGACCTCCTGGTGATCCACAGCATCAGCCTGCCCCCGGGAGTCTTTGGCGGAGACGAGGTCGAGGCATTTTTCCAGAACCGCCTCGACTGTGAAGCCCACCCCTATTTCCGGGAGATCGCCAATCTGCAGGTTTCGTCCCACCTTTTCATCCAACGCGATGGGCACGCCCAGCAGTTCGTGCCGCTCAACCGGCGGGCCTGGCATGCCGGCCTGTCGTGCTTCGACGGCAGGGAAAAGTGCAATGACTATTCGATCGGGATCGAACTCGAGGGCACCGACGACGCGACCTTTACCGAAGCGCAATACCGCACCCTGGCCAAGCTGACCCGTACAATCCGCGCCCTCTACCCCGGGATCACTCCGGAACGAATAATCGGCCACAGCGATATCGCGCCGGACCGCAAGACCGACCCGGGCCCAGGCTTTGAATGGGAGCGGTATCGCGAACTAGTAGGTTAACATCCGGCCTCCGACCCCAAGGCCAAAACCGCGATGAGTTTTCCTGCCCTGTTGATCGCCCTGTTCATCGACCGCGTCTTTCCGGATGTCACCGGGTGGAGGCAATTTGCCTGGCTGAACAACTATACCGCCTGGTGGACGCGACGCCAGTGGCTGAAGAATCTGCAGAAATCGGCGTGGTTGGGCGCGCTGGCACTCGTGCCCCTGGTCGCGATCGTAGCCTGGCTGCAGTACAGCCTTGTCCCTCTGCTGGGCGACGTGCCGGTTTTCTTGTTCGAGTCAGCGATCCTGCTGTTGTGCCTCGGACCGGCCAATCTGGATGATGCTGCCGACCGGCTGGCACAGGCACACGGGGGGGACGATGCCGCGCTGGGTAACATCCTGGCCGAATCCGGGGCGACGGATGCGGGGTCGGACAAGCCCGCGGAAGACCGGATACAGCAGGGCCTGTTGCTCGCCGCCTGCCGCATGTACATCGGACCGGTATGCTGGTTTGCCCTGCTCGGCGCTGTGGGCGCCGTCGCCTACCGCCTCTCGGAGCAGATGCAGGCAAGCACGGATGGCAATCGGGATTCCTCCTGGGCAACCCGTTTGTTCAATGTGCTCAACTGGATTCCTGCGCGGGCAAACGCTGCCGCTTTCGCCATCGCCGGGGATTTCAAGGCAGTCGCGGGCGCCTGGCAGCAATGCCGCCCGGATTCCCCCGGTTGCGACAGCAACGAGGCACTGCTGATAGCGACCGGAGAAGCCGCCCTTGGTGACGTCCGGGATATGGGTCCGATACAGCGATTCGACAACACCCTGCAGCTTGCCTGGCGCTCACTGGGATCGATCGTGACCATCCTCGGGGTTGCCTGGCTGCTGACCCTGATATGAAGCGTACCGCCTGGGTCGCCACCCTGCTCGCGGCCATCCTGCTCGCGGCCATCCTGCTCGCGGCCATCCTGGCCGGACAGGCGGCTGCGGCCACGCGGGTCATCAGCCTGGCGCCGCATACCACCGAGATGATCATCGCCGCGGGTGGGCGGGAGCGGCTGCTGGCCGCCGTTCCGGCGGACACCCCCCTGCCGCACGGGATTGTCGCCCTGAGCGTCGTGGGTGGGATTGACAGGGAGCAGGTACTGACCCTCAGCCCGGACCTGGTGGTCGCCTGGCGCTCGGGCAACCGCCCGGCCGATATTGCCTGGCTGCGCGAACAGGGTGTCCCGGTCTTTCTCAGTGAGCCCGACGACCTGGAGGAAATCGCGGCGGATATCCGCGCCATCGGGCGACGCCTGGGCACTCAAAAAACGGCTGAAGCGGCGGCTCGCCGCTTCCTTGCGCGACTGCAGACCCCGTGTGCCGAGCTTCCGGAGAGAGAGGTGTATGTCCAGATCTGGGATCGCCCGGCAATGAGCATTGGCGGAGCGCACTGGCTCAACGACGCCCTGTCCCGAGTGCGCCTGCGAAATACCTTTGAGGATCTGGCGCTACCCGTGTTCGCCGTCGATCGCGAGTCGGTCCTGTCGAGAGAGGGTCTATCGAGGCTGGCGTTGCGCTCGGACAGCCCGCTCGGATCGAAACTGCTGGGACGGCCGGGTCCTGCTCTGGCAGAGGGCGTCGAACGCCTGTGCAGCCAGCAACAGGCGACCATCCGAACGCCCAGCGAGCGACAGTTCCGCCGCTAACGGGTGCTCAGGCGCACCGGGCTCAGAGTGCCAGGGTACCGCGCTTTTGCAGCAACTCGATCACCATGTCGACGTTGCGCTCGACGCTTTCCTCGCCGGTGGGACAGCGCAACTCCGGGTTGACCGGCGGCTCGTAGGGCGAGGAGATACCGGTGAACTCCGGGATCTCTCCAGCCCGGGCACGCTTGTACAGCCCCTTGGGATCGCGCGACTCGCACACTTCAAGACTGGTGTCACAGAAGATTTCGACAAAATCGCCGTGCGGGAACAGGCTGCGCACGCTCTCGCGGTCTTTCCGCATGGGCGATATGAAGGCGGTCAGCACCATGACGCCGGTTTCCAGCATCAGCTTGGCGACCTCACCAATACGCCGGAGGTTTTCCTCCCGGTCCTCGAGGCTGAAGCCGAGGTCCGAGCAGAGGCCATGACGCACGTTATCGCCGTCCAGTACGAAGGTATGCACCCCCATCTTGTGCAGCCGATCCTCGAGCGCATGCGCGAGGGTGGACTTGCCCGAGGCGGACAGCCCAGTGAACCACAGGACCATCGCCTTGTGATGATTGCGCTGCTCGCGGTCCTCACGATGAACCGTCGGCTTGTGCCATACGACGTTGCTGGATTTTTCGCTCATTGTTCGACTACTTCCCTTACGTTGGAATTCCTGTATCCATAGCGGCAGACTCGCTGGGCGCTTGAACCGGAAATCGGTTCCCCCACCCGCGCGCGAGCTTGTGTCACATTCGTCCCGCCTGAAACTCAGGCAAACCGGCGCGACTCGCCCGCGCCGGCGACATTGTCGGCGCAGCGCCCGCACAAATCCGGATGTTCACTGTCGGCACCGACGTCGGGGCGATGGTGCCAGCAACGCGGGCATTTCGCGAGGCGGCTGGCCTGCGCGTCGACAAACAGACCGGCGAGTTCGCTCGCCTGGGCCGAGGCCGGCTTCTCCCCTCCGGCGTGCACCCGTGCCTCGGAGGTGATGAGCACGAAACGCAACTCCTCTCCGAGGCGCGCCAATGCCTCCATCAGCTTCGGGTCGCCGTACAGATCCACCTCGGCATCGAGGGAGGAGCCGATGGCCCCATCTTTGCGCATCGCCTCCAATTGTTTGCTTACTGCCGATCGCACCTGAACGACGGTCTCCCAGAAAGCCCGATCCTGCGCGCCCCCGGGTATTGCCCGCAGCCCCTCATGCCAGGTCTCGAGGAACACCGATTCGGAGCGCTCGCCGGGCAGAAAACCCCAGGCCTCGTCGGCGGTGAAACTCATGATCGGCGCCAGCCAGCGCACCATGCCCTCGGCGATGTGATACATCGCGCTCTGGCAGGAGCGACGGCCGAGACTGTCCGCCTGCATGGTGTACTGGCGGTCCTTGACCACATCCAGGTAGAACCCGCCCATGTCCGCCACGCAGAAGTTCAGCACCTTCTGGTAGACGATGTGAAAATTGAATTCGCGGTAGGCCTGGCGGATCTCCTCCTGCAACAGGTAGGCGCGGTCGACCGCCCACTGGTCCAGCGCCAGCATGTCTTCATGGGGTACCAGGTTTTGTGCGGGATCGAAGCCATGCAGGTTGGATAGCAGGAAGCGCAAGGTGTTGCGCATGCGCCGGTAGGCATCCGCCATGCGCTTGAGGATCTCGTCCGAAACCGACATCTCGGCGCGGTAGTCGGTTGCCGCGACCCAGAGACGGATGATGTCGGCGCCCAGGGTCTTCATCACCTGCTGTGGACTGACGACGTTGCCCAGCGACTTGGACATCTTCTTGCCTTGTGCGTCCACGGTGAACCCGTGCGTCAGGCAGGCCGCATAGGGCGCCTCCCCCAGCATGGCCACCGAGGACAGCAGCGACGACTGGAACCAGCCGCGGTGCTGATCCGAACCCTCGAGGTAGAGGTCCGCCGGGCGACGCAGGTCTGCGCGCCGGTCCAGCACGCAGGCGTGGGTAACGCCCGAGTCGAACCACACATCGAGGGTGTCGGGGACCTTCTCGTACAGCTCAGCGTCGTCCCCGAGCAGCTCGGCGGGTTCGAGATCGAACCAGGCCTGGATGCCGTCCCGCTCAACCCGCAGCGCGACCTGCTCGATCAGATCCTGGGTTTGCGGATGCAGTTCGCCGTTGTCGCGATGCACGAACAGGGCGATCGGCACGCCCCAGGTGCGCTGCCGCGATATGCACCAGTCGGGTCGATTGGCAACCATGCCATGGATGCGCGCCCTACCCCAGTCCGGGATCCATTCGACCTTGTCGATCTCACCCATGGCCGCCTCGCGCAGACCATTTTTTTCCATGCCGATGAACCATTGCGGGGTGGCGCGGAAGATGATGGGGGTCTTGTGGCGCCAGCAAACCGGGTAGCTGTGCTGCAGCTTCTCCGCGTGCAGCAGGGCATTGCGCTCGCGCAAAACCTCCAGCACATGATCGTTGGCGGCGAACACGTGCTCGCCGGCAAACAGCTCGGTGCCCTCGACGAATACGCCATTGCCGTTGACCGGGTTGTCCACCGGCAGGTCGTAGTGCTGCCCGACCACAAAGTCCTCGACGCCGTGCCCCGGCGCGGTATGCACCGCGCCCGTACCCGCATCCAGGGTGACATGGTCGCCCAGGATGAGCGGCACCTCGCGTGTGTAGAAGGGATGCCGCAGTCGCAGGTGCTCGAGCGCCTCGCCCTGGGCCCTGCCCAGGATCCGGTAATCGCCGATGCCCCAGCGTGTCATGGCCGGTTGCAACATCCCCTCGGCCAGCACCAGGCGTTCCTCGCCCGCCTGCACCAGCACGTAGTCCAGGCCCGGGTTCAGAGCCACCGCCTGGTTTGCCGGCAGAGTCCACGGCGTGGTCGTCCAGATGACCACCGAGAGCCGGCCGCTGCCCGCATCGCCGTCGAAACGGCTCGCCAGCGTGTCCGGGTCAAGCGCTTCGAACCGCACGTCGATGGCCCAGGATTCCTTGTCCTTGTATTCCACCTCGGCCTCCGCCAGGGCAGAACCGCAGTCGGTGCACCAGTGCACAGGCTTGGCACCCTTGACGATATGCCCGTTGGCGGCAATCCGTCCCAGGGAACGGATGATGTCCGCCTCCTGTGCGGGGTTCATGGTGAGATAGGGGTCATCCCAGTCGCCGAGCACCCCCAGGCGCTTGAAGTCCTCGCGCTGGCGGTCCACCTGGCGGAAGGCATACTCGCGGCAGGCCTGGCGGAATTCGGCGGCACTGACCTTGCGTCCCGGCTTGCCGACTTTCTTCTCGACCTGCAACTCGATGGGCAGGCCGTGGCAGTCCCAGCCGGGCACATAGGGTGCGTCAAAGCCGTCCAGGGTCCGCCCCTTGATGATCATGTCCTTGAGCAGCTTGTTGACCGCATGCCCGATATGGATGTCCCCATTCGCATAGGGTGGACCGTCGTGCAGGATGAACTTCTCGTGCCCGGCAAAGGTCTCGCGGATCTTTCGATACAAGCCGCCCGCCTCCCAGCGCTTGAGCATCTCCGGCTCGCGCTGGGCAAGATTGGCCTTCATGGGGAAGCCGGTTTTCGGCAGGTTCAGGGTATGTTTGTAGTCGCTCACGTCAGGACCTGATTGTATTGTCGCTCGCCAGATGCCTGCGCCAGCAGCACCCGGGCTGCCTCGGCATCACGCAGGATCTGGACGCGCAACTGGTCAAAGGATTCGAATTTTTTCTCGTCTCGGATGCGCTGGATGAAACGCACCGTAACCGCTTTGCCATACACATCACGGTCGAAATCGAACAGATGTACCTCCAGCAGAAACCGATCGTCACCCTGCAGGGTGGGACGGTTGCCGACGTTGGCCACACCGTTCACGGCCCCGGTCTCGAGACCGTCCACCTGGACCGCGAACACGCCACGCAGCGGACTTGAGGATCGTGCCAGGCCGACGTTCATGGTTGGAAAACCGATCGTCCGCCCGCGCTTGTGCCCGTGTTCCACCCGGCCGCTGATCGAGAAGTCTCTCCCCAGGCAGCAGCGGGCGGTCTCGAGGTCACCGGCCAGCAGGGCCTGGCGAATGCGGGTACTGCTGATGCGCCCGCAGGCGTCGCTGACAGTGGACAGGCTCTCCACCGTGAAACCCAACCTCCGCCCCTCGGATTCGAGCAGGGCGTAATCACCGCCGCGATCGCGGCCGAAGCGGAAATCATCACCGACGTACAAATGGTTCACGCCGAGCGCGTCGACCAGGATTTCCCGGATGAAGTCCTTCGCCGGCATGAATGCCAGGTCCTGGTCGAAACGCAGCAGCAGCACCCGCTGGATGCCCGCGGCGCGGATGAAATGCAGCTTCTCGCGCGCCCGGGTCAAGCGGGACGGCGCCACCTCCGGACGAAAATACTCCAGCGGCTGGGGCTCGAAAGTGATCACCAGCGACGGCAGGCCAAGCGTCGAAGCACGCGTCTTGAGCGCCTCGAAAACCGCCTGATGCCCGAGGTGCACGCCATCGAAATTACCGATTGTCGCCACGCAGCCACGATGCCCGGGACGCAGGTTGTGCTGTCCGCGAATGAGTAACACGAGACCCCCAGAGAAAGAGACAGACGATTATATCCCAAGCCTGCCTTCCACCGGCGCCGAAGCAGCCGCCGCTCAGCGCGCCTGACGACGCGTCTCCAGCAACCAGTCCAGCAACATCAGGCCCACGCCGAGGGTGATTGCTGCGTCCGCCAGGTTGAAAGAGGGAAAATAGTGCTCCTGCCAATGCCACTGCAGGAAGTCCACCACCTTGCCCAGGCGCAGGCGGTCGATCAGATTGCCGACCGCGCCACCGAGAATGAAGCTCAAAGCCAAGGCTTCCAGGGGGCGCTCGACCGCGGACTTCCGGATCCAGACGACCAGCACGATCGACACCAGCGAGGCGAGACCGATGAACAGGTAGTGCTGCCAGCCACCGGCGTCCGCGAGAAAGCTGAAAGCCGCGCCCCGGTTGAACACCAGGGTCAGGTTGAATACCGGCCAGACCTCCAGGACCTCGTACTCCCGGAAACGCGCGAGCACCCAGAACTTGCTGGCCTGGTCAAGCAACACCACCACCACGCTGAGCGTGAAGAAACGCGCCATTCTAATGAACCTCCCGACGCAACAGCATCGCCGGCCGCAGTCCCAGGGCAATCAGGACCCCGCAATAGACCAGTATCCCGGCCACTACCCAACCGCCCAGGCGCAGCACCCGCTCGCCGGCCCCCATGTCGAACCAGGACCCGAGCTCCCCTGCCCCGAAATACAGCAGCCCCCCCATCGCCGCGCACCCGGATCCCACCTGCAGCAGGAGACGCCCCCAGCCCGCGAGCGGTCGATACACACCGGTGCGATAAAGGCCTCGCCAAAGCAGGTAGGCGTTGATGTACGCCGCCAGACTGGTGGCGAGCGCCAGGCCGGCATGTTGCATGGGGAAGATCAGCGCGAGATTGAGCGCCATATTGGCCGCCATCGCGATCACACCGATGCGCACCGGGGTGCGAGTGTCCTGGCGCGCATAGTAGGCTGGCGCGAGCACCTTGATCAGTATGAAGGCCAGCAGTCCGGCCGAGTAGGCAATCAGGCTGCGCTGCGACATCCTGACGTCATCCGGGGTAAAGACGTCCGAAAGAAACAGCGTGCCGATCACTGGCCCGGCGAGAACAGCCAGCCCGACTGCGGCCGGCAAGCCGAATATCAACGCGATCCGCAGGCCCCAGTCCAGGGTATGCACGAAATCGTGCGGCGACTCGGCGGCGCGCTCGCGCGACAGCCTCGGCAGCAGCACCGTCCCCAGGGCCACCCCGAGCAACCCCACGGGAAACTCCATGAGTCGGTCGGAGTAGTACAGCCAGGAGATACTGCCCGTCTGCAGGGTCGAGGCGAGCACCGTATCCAGAAGGAGATTGATCTGGGTGACCGAGACGGCGAACAGCGCCGGCACCATCAGGCGCAGCACGCGTCGTACCCCGGGATCCGAAAACGCCGGGCGCGGCCGCGGCAGCAGGTCCAGGCGCCCCAGGAAAGGCAGTTGAAATACGAACTGCGTGACCCCCGCCAGCAGTACCCCCCAGGCCAGGGCCACGATCGGCTGCTGCAGCTGCGGACTGAGCCACAGGGCGCAGCCGATCAGCGCCAGGTTCAGCAGCACCGGGGTAAAGGCGGGCACCGCAAACCGGTTCCAGGCGTTCATGATGCCGCCGGCAAAAGCCGTCAGGGAGATGAAAAACAGGTAGGGAAAGGTCAGGCGGAGCATCTCCGCCGCCAGGCTCAGCTTCTCCTCCTGCTCGCCCATGACCCAGCCGAAGGCGAACATGCTCACCACCAAAGGCGCCGCCACGACCCCGATCAGGGAGACCAGCAGAACCACCAGGCCAAGGCTGCCGGCGATGTGATCGACGAAGCCCTTGAGCTCGCTGAATTCGCGTTTCTCCTTGTATTCGGTCAACACCGGAACGAACGCGGTGGCAAAGGCACCTTCGGCAAACAAGCGTCGCAGGAAATTGGGGATTTTGAAGGCCACGAAGAAGGCATCGGTCATGGCATTGGCACCGAATACCTGCGCCAGCACCAGGTCGCGCACGAAACCGAGTATCCGCGAGGAAAGGGTGAACACCCCGACCGTCGATAAGGATCGAAACAGAGACAGCGTCCGGTCCCCCCAGGCAAGCGAAGGGGGGATTATAGAGGTCTGCTGCGCAGGCAACACCACTCCGGGCCAGGGACTTGACAAGCGCCACCCCCGCACCGATAATCCTGCGTCTTTTTACGAAGCCAGACACCTTTCAGGAGATCCAAGTGGCCAACTCTGCTCAAGCACGCAAGCGCGCACGCCAGTCGGAAAAGCGTCGTCAACTCAATGCGAGCCGTCGCAGCATGATGCGCACCGAGGTTAAAAAGGTCATCAAGGCCATCGACGCTGGCGACAAGGCAGCAGCGGAAAACGCCTTCAAGGCAGCTGCCCCGGCTCTCGATCGTATGGCCGGCAGCGGCCTGATCCACAAGAACAAGGCCGCCCGCCACAAGAGCCGCCTGAATGCACAGATCAAGGCGCTCTGAGGGGACATCTCCTGCTAGCGACCTGAAAAAGCCGGCATCGCCGGCTTTTTTCTTGAGCGTCGAGTTTGAGGCCGAACTTCAGATTTTTCCTACAAATCGCCGGGAACTCTTCGCAAGCACTGAAACGGAATCTGGCCAATACTGAAGTTGTCGCCGAAGGGACTCCAGGGATGAACACGCAGCCAGGAGGCTCAATGGATTTCAGAGTTTGCCAACCAAGCCGGGCGACACCCTGACCCTGCCGCATGGAAGCGGCGGGGTTTTTTATGCCCGGGTAGCTATTTGGGGCCAGCCCGCATCGCTCACCGGGATGTGGAATTTTGGGGCGATGTGGGCAAGCAGATTGAACGATCGCTCGAAGAAGCATAGCCCGCTATGGTTTGAGAGGGATCGTTCAAGATGCGCCGGCAAGATCGTTGCAAAAACCACATAGAACAGAGTGTTAATTCAAGCTGGCCACGTGAAGTTTGGTAACACTCTGAAAAATAAACCTTATTGTCGATGCCTCGGTTCGCCCGGTGATCGATGCGGGCTAAACCAGCACCAGGTTGTCCCGGTGGATAAGCTCCTTTTCATCCACGTACCCCAGTATCTGCTCAATTTCTGACGATGGCCGGCCGATGATGCGGCGCGCCTCGGCGGCAGAGTAGTTGACCAGCCCACGCGCGACCTCGCGACCCTGCTCATCGCTGCAGGAAACCAGCTCACCGCGACGGAACAGGCCATCCACCTGCTTGACCCCGACCGCCAGCAGGCTCGAGCCGGATTGCCGGAGCATCCGCACGGCCCCCTCGTCCAGCAGCAGACGCCCCTTGAGCTGAAGCTGCCCCGCCAGCCAGCGCTTGCGCGCCGCCTCCGGCTCCTGCGTCGCGCGCAGCAGGGTGCCAACCGACTCGCCCTGGGCCAGGCGTCGCAGCACGCCTGGCTCGCGCCCCCCGGCGATGACCGTGGTGGTGCCGGAACGGGCCGCCAGGCGCGCCGCCCGCACCTTGGTGGACATCCCGCCGCGACCGAGGCTGCCACCGGTCGCGCCGGCCATCCCATCCAGTTCCTCCGCGCCGGCGAGCGCGATCGGCACCAGACGGGCTTCGGGATTGGAGCGCGGGTCGGCATCGAACAGACCGGACTGATCGGTCAGCAATACCATCAAGTCGGCCTCGATCAGGTTCGAGACCAGGGCCGCCAGAGAGTCGTTGTCACCGAAACGCAGTTCCTCGTTGGCGACGGTATCGTTTTCGTTTACCACCGGCACCACCCCGAGCGACACCAATTTCAGCAGGGTCCCGCGTGCATTCAGGTAGCGGCGGCGATTGGACAGATCATCGTGGGTCAGCAAAACCTGCGCGGTGTGCCGTCCACGCCGCTGGAAGCAGCTCTCCCAGGCCTGCACCAGACCCATCTGGCCGATTGCTGCGGCCGCCTGCAGTTCGTGCAGGGCATTGGGGCGACTGCTCCAACCCATCCGGGACATACCCTCTGCAACCGCGCCGGAGGAAACCAGCACGATCTCGTGCCCCTCGTCGAGCAGGTCGGCGAGTTGATCGACCCAGTTGCGCAGGCCCTCGCGATCGAGCCCCTTGCCGTCCCCGGTAATCAGGGCGCTGCCGATCTTGACCACCCAGCGGCGCGCGTGGCGGATATCCGAGTGCGTCTTCAAGACCGGGTTGGATCGTATGGCATCTGATCCACCTCTGATGTTTCGTCCGGCATGTCGACGTCTGGCGCGCTTTCCCGCACCTGCTGGAGGTGACGCACGATCGCGTCCTCGAGTGCCTTGAGACCGGAGCGCGCCACCGAGGACACACAGAAAACCGGCGCTTTCCAGTCCAGCTCCGCGAGCAGTTTATCGCGTGCGACGCGCAGACTCTCCTCGTCCAGGAGATCGATCTTGCTCAAGACCAGCCAGCGCTCACGCTCGGCCAGGGCGGGATCATATTGCGCCATCTCCTGCTCGATCTCGCGCACCTGGGATACAGGGTCGATCGAATCGTCCATTGGCGCGATATCCACCAGGTGCAGCAGAAGACGCGTGCGCGAGAGGTGCTTGAGAAACTGCATCCCCAATCCTGCCCCCTGCGCCGCCCCCGGAATCAGCCCGGGAATATCCGCGATCACGAAGCTGCGATCGGAACCCGCGCCGACCACCCCGAGGTTGGGATAGAGGGTCGTGAAGGGATAGTCGGCAACCTTGGGATGCGCCGCGGACATCGCGCTGATCAGGCTGGACTTGCCGGCGTTGGGCAGGCCCAGGAGCCCGACGTCCGCCAGCACGATCAGCTCCAGGCGGAGGTGGCGCCGCTCGCCGGCCGTCCCCGCGGTTGCCTGGCGCGGCGCCCGGTTGGTGCTGCTCTTGAAGTGGATATTACCGAGACCGTGTTGACCGCCGTGGGCGACCAGCAGGGTCTCCCCGTGAGCAAGCACCTCGCCGACCGACTCTCCCGTATCGCCGTCAGTGACCCGCGTTCCGACAGGGACAGGCACCAGCACATCCTGCCCCTTACGCCCCGTCATCTGACGGCCCATGCCGTTCTGCCCCCGCTCGGCGCGGTGACTTCGCTTGTGGCGGAAATCGACCAGTGTGTTGAGGCCGCTGTCGCCGACCAGGTAGACGCTGCCGCCGTCACCGCCGTCACCGCCGTCCGGCCCGCCGCGCGGGATGTACTTCTCGCGACGAAAGCTGACGCAGCCATTGCCGCCGTCGCCGGCTTCGACATTTATGGTAGCTTCGTCGACAAATTTCATGGGTTCAATTATTCACCACAAAGAACACAAAGTTCTCAATGAGTTTGATTCTCACCGGTCCTCCGGGCTCGGGCATCCACAAAAAATCAGATCACCACCCGACCAATCCGCTTCGTGTTCTTTGTGTCCTTTGTGTCCTTTGTAATTGGAGATGCAAACAAAAAGGCCTCGTCGAATGACGAGGCCTTTGAGGTTCTATGGGTGGTCCCGTCAGGCCGGTACGACACTCACAAACTTGCGGTTTTTCGCGCCCTTGATCTCGAATTTGACCACGCCGTCGGCTTTTGCAAAAAGGGTGTGATCCTTGCCGCAGCCCACATTGACACCGGCGTGAACCCGGGTGCCGCGCTGCCGCACCAGGATACTCCCGGCGCTTACCGCCTGCCCACCGAACCTCTTTACGCCGAGGCGATTGGACTCCGAATCGCGCCCGTTGCGCGAGCTGCCGCCTGCTTTCTTATGTGCCATTCTACTGTCTCCCTCAGCCTGCGCTGATTCCGGTCACTTCCAACTCGGTAAAGGCCTGGCGATGGCCCTGGCGCTTCAGATGGTGCTTGCGCCGCCGGAACTTGACTATATTGACCTTCTTGCCACGGCCGTGGGATTTCACGGTCGCGGTGACCTTGCCGCCGTCGACATACGGAGCGCCAACCTTGACGTCATCTCCATCTGCGACCATCAGGACGCGATCGATCTCGATGCTGGCGCCTTCATCGGCGGCGATCTTCTCGACTTTCAGGGTGGAACCCTCGGACACGCGATACTGCTTGCCCCCGGTTTGGATTACGGCGTACATGGCTGCACACTCTCCGATAGCTGTGGGTGTTCGACGTTATTAGAGCCGCTTCACCGGTCCTCTGGGCACCGGAAGAGCAGAAAGACGCGGGATTCTACTGAGCACGCGGGGCGCCGTCAACCTTGAAAGCGGGCCGATTCTTGACACTGCGGACGACACACCTCTAGGATGCCTGTCCTTTTTGCACCCGAATTAGACGCATGGATCTCGACAGCATCCGCGAACTGATCGCCGAAGACCTTCGGGCCACCGACCAGTTGATCCTGGATCGGCTGGCCTCCGACGTGGCCCTGATCAATCAGGTCGGACACTACATCATCGGTAGCGGCGGCAAACGCCTCCGACCGATGATCGTGCTGCTGGCGGCGCGAGCCCTTGGGTACCAGGAGGACCGCCACATCGACCTGGCGGCCATCATCGAATTCATCCATACCGCCACCCTGCTGCATGACGACGTCGTCGACGGTTCCGAGCAACGGCGCAACAACGACACGGCCAATGCCGTTTGGGGCAATGCGGCCAGCGTGCTGGTGGGGGATTTCCTGTACTCGCGCTCGTTTGAAATGATGGTGTCGGTCGACGACATGCGAGTGATGGATATCCTGTCTACCGCCACCAACCGCATTGCCGAGGGCGAAGTCCTGCAGCTGCTCAATTGCAACGATCCGGATACGGACGAGGCCAACTATCGCGAAGTCATCCTGCGCAAGACCGCAACCCTGTTTGAAGCGGGCGCACGCCTCGGCGGAGTCATCTCCAACGCCAGCCAGGCAGAGGAGCAGGCGCTGGCAGAATATGGCCGCCACCTCGGGATGGCCTTTCAGATGATCGATGACGCACTCGATTACGGCGCCTCTGACATCGATATCGGCAAGAACATCGGCGACGACCTGGCCGAAGGCAAGCCCACCCTGCCCCTGATCCGCGCCATGCAGATGAGCGACCCGGATACCCGCGCGATGCTGCGCGAGGTGATCGAAACCGGGGGCGCCGATCGCGTCGAGGAAGTGCGCCTGGCAATTGAATCGAGTGATGCAATCACTTACACTTCGCGCCTCGCGAACAAGGAGGCTGAACAGGCGAAGCGGGCACTCGATGCCTTGCCGAGCAGCGCCTATCGCACCGCGCTGGAAACACTGGCCGACTTTTCGGTGGACCGGTCTTTCTGATTGCGCACGCAGACTTCGGAGTGTAGCTCAGCTTGGTAGAGCACTGTCTTCGGGAGGCAGGGGTCGAAGGTTCGAATCCTTTCACTCCGACCAATCAAATCAAGGGGTTATCCCGTATACCCCTTGCTCTCTCAGACCCAACGTGAGCAAAACGTGACTCGTCGTCCAGAAGGGCGACGGCGGCACGCACGTTTTCCTGGGCCAAGTGGGCGTATCGCTCGGTCATCTTGACCGAGGTGTGCCCCAGCAGATCACGGACTTCGGCCAGCGGTACGCCCGCGCTCACCAGCCAGGCAGCGCAGGTGTGGCGCAGGTCGTGGATATGAAAATCCTCGATACCGGCACGCCCACAGGCTGACCGAAAACCGCGTTTGACCTCCTTGATCCGGGTTCCATCCGGATGGCAGAACACCCACGCGCTGTCCGGGCAGTACTGCGACCGGAAACGCGCCCGGCTGATCCAACGAGTTCGGCCTTCGGGTTCCTTCAGCATGCGCTGCGCGACCGGGTTGGGGATGTCCCAGTCCCACTCGCGCCGGGCATAGTTGATGGCCGTGGACAACAGTCCCACCTCCTTATTAAGGGTTCCGGGACCTACCCCATCCGCTTTTCTCCTATCAATTTAGCTCCGGATATCCACCGGCCGGAGGCTGTTCAGCTCCCGCCCGGTGAAAAACGGGTACAGGCGTTTGATACTGTAACGGTCCCGCTCGGCTGCAGCGCCCCCGGCGTGGCCAGGACCCGCCCGAGCGCGAAAAGCGCGACTTGTTGTGTTGGCATGTGCTTGCTCAACCCACCCCTGAATATGACGTATTGACATTACTCCAGGCACTAACGGCGAAAGCGCCTGGTTTTGCGTGGGGACCGCCAAGGCAACGTAACAGGTCGACCAGATACCCCGGCCTCAGACACGAAAATTTGGAGGGCTCAGCTCGCCAGCTTGGCGCTGGCGAGTCGGTTCAGGCTGACACCGGTCTCTGCCGCCTCGATGGCAAGGTGGCGATGCACTTCCGGCGGTACACGGACCATGAATCGACCACTGTATTGGCGAGTAGCAAAGGGGGTCGGTACGGTTTCACCGGAGACGGACATGTCTGCAACGACATCCCCGACGACGCTGCGGATCCCCTTCAATGCCTTCTCCGGTGAGGCGGCCAGCCAGCTCAGGCTCGGGAACTCGGCGCACAGTCCGACGAATTCGCCATCCTCTTCCGACCAGGTGACGCGATAAGTGTATTTATCGATCTCTTGAGTCATGACTTGTCTCGATCTTTTCAATGGCGAGCAGTACCTGTTTCACTTGGTAGGGTTTTGCCTTGCCTTTGCGGCTCTGGATATTAACGCGGGGATCGCCTGGCCAAGGGGTCTTGAACACGCAGTGACTACTGCCACTTTGGCGCGGTGTGCCGAAGTAATGCTCGCAGACCTTGCGCAAATCGCTGAATCGAACCCCGTTGGGATTGGAGCGCATCAGCGCAAGTAATTTGGCGACATCCCCCATAAAAATATAGTATCAATAATGACACTACATTCAAGGCCAAAGGCGCAAAGATGTCGGAGTCGCCTTGGCCGCTGCTCGGGACACAGACCGAGCGCAGGAGTGTCGAGCCACCTGCGTGGCGGGCAGGCGGCGGGAGCGGAGGGGCCGTGGTCAGCGACGGAGTGCAGAGCCACGCGTGAGGCTGGCGGAGCGGCGCGTCAGCGTGCGGAGCCAGACCGAAGGGGCGGCGGCCGGTTTCCACGGTTTGAATGTCTCGACGGAAATTGACTAGGGAACAATGTGTGGGATCATCTAGCCCGGCGGTATCAATCGAAACTGACCCGAATGGCACTAAGTTAAGGACGTTCAGCACGGTATCGGTTGCGGTGTTGTATCTCTTTCATTTCGTGTCGAGGGCGGTTCATTAGCTGGAAAGGTTTTGGCCTTCGTTTCACACAACGTGGCTCCTGCCGCCCAGGTCTATCGGGGGTAATGGCGTCGGCAATGGTGGCGCGTAGCGAAGCCATTCGCTGGCGAAGTTCACGATCTTTGAGATCGGGCTGATTGAGTAGCGGCTCCCATTGGCGTAGTGCCTGCAAACTGGCCTTGAAACTGATGCGTCGAGAGGGGTGATCGATTTCGCGGGCTGCATCGAAAATCAGTGACCGGATTGCGTTGTAAACGATCAGATGCATCAGGATTTCCTTGGTCACCATGGCCGGGGCGCGGCAGCGCAGGATATCCATCCCCAGCGTTGTTTTGATATCGCGAAAGAACAGTTCGACATCCCAGCGTTGATAGTACAAGTCCGCCAACTCATTGGCAGGATAGCGCACCGGATCGGTCAAGGTGGTGACCAGGTAGAACGACTGAGTACGAAACCCCGGCTCAGTCACCGTGACCTTGATCTGGCGTAGAGACAAGTACTCCGGCAACATCGCCTGCCATTGTGTTTTCGAGTAGCCCAGGTTTTTGTGCCAAGACGGTCTGGGCCATTGAATCAGCAAATCGTCTGGACCGAGCACTTGCACGGCGGCGGCCGCCTCAACCGGGGTACGGCGTGCCAGGGTAATGACCGAGTCAACCTGGCGTTGTTGGAACTGCCAGACATCGTAGAAACTGCAAAAACCCTTGTCGCCAAGGAAGATGTCGCCCGGTTTGAACGTTTCCCACTGTTGCCGTAGTAGCGGCAGTTCATGGTTCTTGCGGCTACCGACACGATGGCTGAGTAGCGCACCGGTATGTAAACAGAAGCAGGCACAGACACGTGCCTGTGGAAATCCACAGCCAGGCTTTTGATTCGCTGGCTGGGGCCATTGGGCTTGATTCGCCGGCGTATCCGGCATGCTTAACCCAGTCCCGTCAACGACAACGACACGGTGACCGTTCCAGCACTGATCGCCACGCCGCTGTTGGAGGCTATTGGCCGTGTGCGAAAGCAGGGTTTCCAAAGTCGCCGTACTGAGTTTGCTGCGCGCCTGGCAGTAGGCTGAGGTCGACGTCGAGGGCTTCGGTAATGCGCGTGACGCCGAAACCGCCTGCACTTTGCGTACGGCTTCCTGGCAGCCACCATCGGCATCCAGTACTTGGGAGAAGAATGCCCAGAACGTATTCTCTTTGCTGAACACGCGCCGACGACTGAAGGCGCCGGATGTATCTCCGCCCAACTCCTGCACCGGAATGAATGACCCAAAGCTGTCACCGAGTCGGCTGAGCGAATGGTGCCGAATCCGCGCATGTTCCTCAGCGAGCTTTTCGCGTGCTGAGCGAGGCTTTTTACGAAGGCTGGCGAGGTGAAATCCGGGCAGGTAATAGGAGCTGTTTTCCATGCCCGATTTTCTCATTCTAGGCCAAACAAAACAGCTCCTATTTGCATGCTGGAGAGGCTTAACTTAGTGCCATTCGAAGCTGACCCCATTGATCGAAGACGAGGGGCAAAAAGCAAATTCTTATCAAACAGGTCTGAGCCGGCCCGGAGGGGCAGCTTAGTCCAACAGGCATTTATCCCGCAGAGCATCAAGATCCGCTGCCCGATACGGCGCGCCGCTGCGTGGGTGTCTGCGGGAAAAATGCTTCACTGTTAGGCAGTAAAACAGTCAACATCGATCGATTGAAAGTTATTTTTACAAATAACAAGATATGTTAGAAATGGACCCCATAAATTGGACAGCGCGATAAGTGCGTCCTCGGGTCAAGCCGCCAGCTTGGCAGCAGATTCGTAGTACACGCTGTCTGGCGTGCAGCGGTCAAGCGATTGGTGCCGTCGCTGGGTGTTGTAGAAAGCGAAATAGCGGCCCAGTGAGGCCCGCGCGGCAACGATGCTGTCGTAGGCTTTCAGATACACCTCCTCGTACTTCACACTCCGCCATAGGCGCTCGACGAAGACATTGTCGATCCACCGGCTGTTGTTTCCCACATTGCACGGACGGAACAGTACCGGAATCGTCCGGCGCACATTCCTTTTGAACGTGGGTCAGAATGTGGGAATCCTGGAGCCCGGATAGCCAGAACTCGGGCATAACTCATGGCGAACAAATTCAACGGAGCGGTATCGGGGTCAAGGAGGAGTCCTTTGCGTAGCGGAGGAAGCTCCTTGAGGCCGATACCGAGCAGTTTACGATGTCCGCCTGAGTGATGACCGGCCATAGTGCAACAAACGATAACGGCTCAATGTGGTAAAGATCGAGCACGGATTATTCCGGGAACGATTCACGGAATAGCGTGCGATACAACACCGGCCCTTGCCATCCATGCTGATGCGGATGCCATGTGTTTTGAGAACACCGGTGAAGTCCTCGCTGGTGAATTGACTGCCCTGGTCGGTATTGAAGATCTCCGGGGTCCCATGGGTCTCAATCGCCTCTTCCAGTGCATCAACACAGAAGCGGGCATCGAGCGTGTTGGATACGCGCCACGACAGCACCTTACGCGAGTACCATTCCATGATCGCGACCAGATACACAAAACCCCGTGCCATCGGGAGTAGAGTAAGAAGCAGGGCGTAGTCGGACTATTTCCCTGCTTCTCCTCTCCGAACCGCACGTGCACCTCTCAGCGCATACGGCTCTCCATTCAAGCATGGCTCATAGCCATGGCTACATCATAGTAACGTGAGGTGACGGTGTTCCGTTCAACGTCCCGAGCATACGAGTTGGTTTCAGGATTCCGCCACCGGAACTGAGCTTTACGACTGGTGACCAGTCGGCGCAGTGTCACACCGCATAGATTGCCTTTACCGCTGCGGCCAAATAGCTGCCATATAAGAGCTTTGCCATCAGGCGGGCGCCGGACCCATTGCCGCATCAATGACTTGATGGAGGTCCGATACTTCCGTGCCAGCCAGTGCGCGAGTTTCCAGAAGACGATTCTATCCAGTTTCCCGTACATGACCGCGGTGTAATCCGTGAATTGGTAGAAGTTGGCCCATCCCGCCAGTTTGCGGTTCAGGCCTTCCACCAGGTCAATCTTGTTCACGCTATAATTGCCGGACAGTTCTTTAACCAGCTTGTGTGCAAAGTTTCGGAACTTGTCCATGGGTATCGTTGTGACTGGACGCATCGTACCCCGAGGCCCTCGCTTGCGAATGATACGGTGCCCCAGAAAGGTGAACCCGTCATTGACGTGAGTAATATGGGTTGGCTCTTCGTCATTTCAAGTGGATTTGAGGATGGAACCCGCCGGGCTGGCGATCATGTAGATCATCGCGATGAAGGTCTCGTTGTTCCGGTATCCGCGTGCCCTGGCTCTGGCTGCCTGAAAGAGACTGTTCAAGCCTTCCAGGCGCGCATTGGTATAGGTTGATGTCCAGCGTCTGACGACCCGTTCGGCATTTCTTCCCAGGGTCTCCAGGGCTTTGCTGACCGGTTCCAGCAGGGCGTTATCGCCAATCAGGCCTTTTGCGTAATTGATGAAGCGGGTAATGCGCCAGCGCGCTGCCCGAGGGGTCTTTGCCTGCCGGATCCACTTCAGCCTTTCCTTGATGCGCCAGGCGGTGGCCGTATCCAGCCCTTGCTCCAGAAGCTCAGCCAAGGCATTCAGTTGATTCGTGGTGAGGTGATCCACTTCGCCATTTTTCAAGACCGCCCATCGCACGTGTTTGGGTAGCGGTGTCACGTGGTTCTCCTTTTTCCTCACCTCATCCAGAGCGCGCGTAAACGTCTGCACGATGTGGAACCAGTCCACCGTGACCTCGGCTTGAGGGAACTGTTCAGCGATGCCGCTGAGAAAGGCAGGCGACAT
>JAPTHR010000025.1 GCA_029228645.1 Gammaproteobacteria bacterium Milos-ODIII6 | reverse complement strand
GCACAATCCGCCACAGGCGAGTGTCCGTGATCTGGATGATCCGGGCTGCAGCATTGACCGGCATCTCACGCACCAGCGTCATTGCGGCCTGCTCGAACAGCAGCGTGAACGCGCTGCCCTTGCGCGCCCAAGGGACTTCCACCAACTTCACGCCATGCTCCGGGCACTTCACGCGAGGCACCGAGGCATGCACATAGCAATGGTGCTGGAAGAAGTTCAGATGACGCCACGTCTTCTCCTGGAAATCATGGGCGGCGCAGGCCTTGCCACATTCAGGGCACGCGTACTTCGAGCCTCGTTCCGCCTTCACTTCAAGATGCAGCTCATGCGGATTCTTGTCCGTTTCGAGCCGCTGATCAACCAACTGCCAGGGCGCCTGTATGCCCAAGCCCAGTAGCAGAATCTCTTTGCTGTCCATCCCGGTTCCTCGCACTCAAATTCCCGGATACACTGGCATGGGTTTCAGGGTGAATTCCACTCGAAATAGCGAAGAGCCTTCACTTTTATCCACAGAATGGTGGATGCGATGCATGTCCGGCGTTACCACGACTAATCGCAAAATGCGTTCTACCCAGCCTAAACGTATGTTTCCGTGATTAAATAAGTTTGCAGCAAGATATATTGATTCAAACACTAGAACGGTAAGAGCGGGAAGTCCTAGCAATAAAATTACACCTATGTTCGCAAGCGTTTGCGCCAGCATCTCTACAGGGTGGAAACGCAGTGCAGTGCTGATGTCGAAATCAGTGTCTGTATGATGTACTCGATGAAATCTCCATAACCATGGTGTTATGTGAAAAAGGCGATGCACCGTCCACCTGAGTAAATCCATTGTCAGCAATGTGACAATTAGTTGCGCCCATAACGAAAGTTCCGCCACCCCATTCAACATGAACCAGCCGTTTTGTTGAGATAAGTAGGCAACCGATACACACGATATCGGAATAAATAAACGCGTCACAAACACGCCAAAAACGAAGAACAGCGCATTATGAATCCAACGCAAGCGAATCGAGTGGCCCAGCTCCCGCCTGGGAGCTATTGCTTCCCAAACACCTAACACGCTTATTGCGCCGATATATATCCAGGCGAACACCTCACCAGCTAAAGTCTCAGTAGACAATTCCAATTGCTTTGATACTACTCAGGTTGATTGGAGTACTGACGCAATAATTGGTTGAGCGCTATTTATTCTTCATAAAACGTGCAGCAACAACAGCTGCAACTGAACCAAAACCAATTAATGCCCAGGTTCCAGGCTCAGGGATAGAAGGGGTGGGGACTGACGCGTACGAGGATACTGAAAGGAAAAGCAACGAAAGAAATGCAGAAATTCTAGTTTGGTTAAGAGTCATTCGAGCGCTCCTCCTAAGAGTAATGATGTAGTAGCTTTTTAAAATAATGGCAACGTCTTTACCCTTAATGCAAAACACAAGCCACCCCAGTTAACTTATTAAATACAGTAGGTTATGGCCATGCGGTGCCCGACGCTCCGGCATGTTGTAAAGAATTCTGACAGTGGCAGAAGATTAACTCATGGCCAGCAAGCGTTTGACTATTGCTGCTCTCGATTGCCGTGCAGAAATAACGATGATCATGATAGGCAGGTAACAGCTGTAGTTTCCTGGGTTGATCTTTGATGTCTGCTCCGGTCGCATAGCATCCCCTTGAGATCCAGAGACTCCCGTGCTGGTTTCAGCGCGCAAGCCCTTGAGAAGGCATGCCTGGGTCCGGCTATTGAAGCAACTGAGATTGTTAAGAAAAAATCTGTATTTGTCTTTTGTTGCCAAGCTTCTTGGATAAACCCTGTCATCAAAAGGATCGACTTTGCGTTGGCATTTTTGTGTTTTCGACGACAGGATACGTCGGGAACCCGTGTAACGAATGCGACCAGCCACGGTAAGGTGTCAGAAGCCTTATCGCTGCGCGACCGGCCCCGATATGACCTTCACGTGTGCGCCTAGCGACGTTTTACCGCGACACCATCCTCGATCGTATCGTCGGGGTGAGTAATGACTTCTTCACCCTCGTTGAGGCCCTCCAAGATCTGCGCCAACAGACCATTGCGTTGGCCGATGCTGACGATACGTCGGCGTGCCTTGCTCTCCTCCATGACGAAAACCGCCCAGCGGCCATCGAAGCGAAATAATGCACTGGCCGGGATCTGCAGAATGTCCTGCCCCTCCCAAAGGATAAACCTCGACTCGACGCGGTAACCATCGCCGAGGGTCTGCCATTGCGCGGCATCCGAGGTAATGTCCGATATGATCAGCACACGCTGCTCCTCGACGCCCAACGCGGAGACTTTGGTAAATCCGACAGGTTCGACTCGACGAACCAGACCCTCCAGTGCCTCCTCACCACCCCAACGCTCATACCTCACGGTCATGCCTGGCTGGATTCGCACGGCATCCGCTGACAGCACATCGGTCTCTATCTCCAGCGAACGGATATCGCCGATCTCCAAAAGTGCCTGACCCGCGCTGACCACGCCTTCGCACTCCTGCTGGATCTTCAAGACCCTGCCAGAGACAGGCGCAACCACCTCCACCCTATCAGTGGAAACACTCTCGCCTGCGGCGCCAGTGTATTTCAAGGCTGTTTGTGCGGCTGTGAGTTCATGCCGAGCAACATCCACCGCGAACTCTGCCGACTGCAGATCAGCCTTGCTGCGGCGTGCGTTTGTAGCGGCTGCGTCGAGCGCGTTTTCACCAACGTGGCCCTTTGTGGCCAGCGGTTTCAAGCGCGCCAGTTCCTTGGCCGCGAAGGTCGCTTCTGCCCGGGCGGACTGTGCCGTCTGTTCGGCCGCGCCCAATCCCGCTTTGGCCGCCGCCACTCTCGCCTCCGCCTCTGCACGGCTGCGTGGATCCAAGGCTTGGGATTGCAGTGGCTTGATCTTAAGCA
Organism: Gammaproteobacteria bacterium Milos-ODIII6; assembly: GCA_029228645.1. Taxonomy (GTDB): domain Bacteria; phylum Pseudomonadota; class Gammaproteobacteria; order Chromatiales; family Chromatiaceae; genus MONJU. Next base: position 6,006 of record JAPTHR010000025.1, on the reverse strand, counting down.
GCGATTGACCCCTGACGACCTGATCACCGACGTCGAGGTCAACCCGACAGGCGGTACCGGCCACGGGCGCGGAGACGATATAGCGATCAACGACCCGCGTCTTTCCCTCCTGCTCCACCGTAAGCTGCATGGGGCTGCGCATCGCGGCAGCCGTGTCCACCAGCCTCGGCTGGGGTCGAAAACTGTAACCCAGCGCGGCCATGATGATGACCAGCACGACCAACCAGCTCAAACGTCTTTTCCAGTGCATGTTCATGGTCACTCCTTGGTCTTCAGCACCTCGATGAGATCGAGCCGATCAAGCTGACGCCTGACCCACAGACCCGAGACAGCAGCGGCAAGCAAAATGATGAGTGCCGAAAAGGCGTAGGTATCCGGCTCCAGCACCAGCGGCACGCGGTACAGCTCGTTTTCAAGGGTTTGCGCAATATAGGCACACAGCCCCCGTCCGAACCATAAGCCCAGCGGAACGGCGACCAAAGTCAGCAGTGCAAGTTCGCCGAGCAGGATGTATGAGATTTCGCCACGTGTGTATCCCAACACGCGCATGCTCGCCAGCTCACGGCTGCGCTCAGCCAGCGTGATTCGGGCACTGTTGTACACAACGCCAACCGCGATCACGACCGCGAACAGGGTTGCGACAGAAGTCCAGAAAAGCAGGGTCTCGTCCATTGTCCGATGGAAGTTCCTGATCTCCTGTATACGAATGGCCGTAGCAGCAACCTGTGGTCGGTCTATCAGCTGTTCATAGACCTCTTTGGCATAACGGTCATCGACATACAGGTAGGCGCCGGAGATGACATCGCCTTCCTGCATGAGTCGGTTGAGCGCCCGCAGGTCCATGTAGGCACCGACGCCGAGGTCCTGACGGATCAAGGCGACGACCGGAACCTCGCGCACCCGTTGACTCCCTTCCAGCACCTCCACCGTAAGCAGGTTGCCGACTTGCACACCCAGGATTTTCGTCGCCAGGTATTCGTTCAAAACGATGCCGTCGCTGGGCAGAGAGACCGGACGAAGATCGGCATTCACCAGGCGCTTGATGACGGCATTCTGTTCAAAACCCTGCAGGTGGACGCGGTGGCTGCGGTGTTCGTGATGCAGGCGTGCCAGGACGGCGCGGGACGCTTCCCCGTACTCAACACCCTGGATGCTGCGCAGCTCCGCCAGAGCAGTGCGTGATGTGGCTTCATTGAATGTGACACCGATATCATCACGCTGTGACAACGCGTAGTGGACGTCCATCATGAAGCTGATCGTGTCCTCCTGAAAACGGCCGGTCATCAGGATCGCGCAGGCCAATGCTATCCCGAGTATGGACATCAGGGACTTGACTGGCTTGTGACTGATATTGCGCAGGATCATTCGACTGGGCACCGACAGGAGGCGCTTAAGGCCCATCTCCTCAAGCAGGGTTCGACGATAGATGGCAGGCACCTCCGGGCGCATCGCCTCAGCCGGCTTCAGGCGCAAGGCTGCATGCACCGCTGCCAGGGTCCCCAGCATCCCCGCCACCGTTGTGATCAATGTCGATTGCACGATTCGCATCGGATCCAACTCAAAGTGCAGAAACGGCAGGCGAAACAAATTCACGTAGATCCCGCTCAGCACATTGCCAAGCCAGGCACCGGCTACAACGCCGATAAAAGCACCAGCCACTACGATCAGCATGATCATCTGCAGGTAGTGCCATGCGACCGACCAGTTCGTATACCCGAATGCCTTCAATGTCGCGATCTGTTCGCGCTGAGCACCGACAAGGCGAGTGACAACCACATTGAGCAGAAAGGCCGCCACGCCTAAAAATATGATCGGGAATACGCCTGACAGGTTTTCCAGTTGCGCTAATTCCTGCGCAAGAAACCGGTGAGAGACCTGGTCTTCACGGGTAAAAGCGCCGGCGCCGCCATACCGTTTGAGCATGTCATCGAGTTGATCGATGACATTCTGCTCGTCGGCGTCGCGTAAAAGCGTCGCAACGACGTGGTTGAAGGCGTTCTCCATGTCGTAGGCGTGCGCTAACGCTGTGCGTCCCATCCACAAGACGCCCCAGCGCTCGAAGTCGGGAAACATGCCACCGGGACGCAGTTGATGGATGTGTTCCGGCGAGCCGCCTATGCCAACGATACGCAGCTTCTTGCGCTTGCCCTTGATGATGACGTGCAGACTGTCACCGGGACCGAGCCGGTGTGCCTCGGCGAAAGGCTCTGCAATGATCACTTCATCGTTGCGTCCCGGCTCGATCAATCGTCCGCGGCGGAGGTACAGCTGGTTGAGCAAGGGTTGGTCGCTGTCCGGGATGGAAGTTATCAGGCCATTGACCGGCTCATCAAAACCCTCGATGTCGATCCTCAAGGGCGCCACCACGCGGGTATCGACCTTATCGACCCCTTGAATCCGGTCAATCCTTTGGCGTACCGATTCCGGCGCGCGTTTCAGCGGCGCGTAAACCTCGGCAAATTGATGGTCACGGTAGTACAACTCACGACTCAACAGCAGCGAATCCAGGGTGCTCATGAACATGACAAAGCAGGAAACGCCGCTCGCGATCACCAGTGTGATGGCGATGATAGGACCACGCAGGTGCCACAAATCACGCCACAGTTTGCGATCAAGCGCCGTCATGCCCGCTACCAGGCAAGCTCCGCAGCCGATTTCTTGTCGTTATTGACTTCAATCGCGGTAATCTGGCCGTCGCTCAGATGAATCACGCGATCGGCCATGCGCGCGATGTCGACATTGTGAGTGATAACCACCGTGGTGGTGCCCAATTCACGGTTCACCCGGGCGAGGGCCTCTAGCACGATGACGCCCGTTTTCAGATCCAGGGCGCCGGTAGGTTCATCGCATAGTAGAACGTCCGGCCGTTTGGCGATGGCGCGCGCGATGGCGACGCGTTGCTGTTCACCCCCAGACAACTGAGCGGGAAAATGATCGAGACGGTCGCCGAGATCGACCAGTTTGAGCGCGTCTTCAGGTGGCAGGGGCTTGCTCGATATCTCGGTTACCAGCGCAACATTCTCTTGCGCCGTGAGACTTGGAATGAGGTTGTAGAACTGGAATACGAAACCGACATGCTCCCGGCGGTAACGCGTGAGCAGCGCTTCATCAGCTGCACTTAGATTCTGGTCCTTGTATCGCACCGCCCCGGTCGTTGGTACATCCAGTCCACCGAGGATGTTGAGAAGGGTGGACTTGCCACTGCCGGACGGCCCTAGCAGGACGACGAATTCCCCCTCGAAAAGATCGAGATCGACACCGCGCAGGGCATGCACCTCGACCTCGCCCATACGGTAGGTCTTGCTGATGCCGCGGGTGTGGAACACCACGGCACGCCCCTGCTCAGGGCTACTTGCAGACGTCGAAGCGTTTTCGATGGTCGTCATCGGACAGGCGCAGAGCTCGGAATCATTTCCTGAAAACGACCCTAAGCTCGACCGGTCGACAGTTCAATAGCCTTTGTGATCAAAGGCGATTGGGGCAACGCGCTGAACCAAGGTAATAAGGGGCAGTGCCTGCGACTTTTACTACAGTGCACAAGCCCCTGCTTTGCTTCGATAAAAACCTTCAATACCAGCAATCGATCGAACTACCGATCCAAAAGACCGGGAGGCCCGACTGAAGCCGTTTCGTCCCTCGCCACCTACGCTATCCAGGCCAGCAGGCCATCCTTCCAAAGGAAGGCCAGAGTGGCCGCCGCCCTGATGCAAAGCTTGCTCGCCTTGATGACCTCATAACCGCCAACTACGCTTTTAACTCCGGAAAACGATAATCAAACGAGACCAAGAGGGGGGAGAAACGCATGAGCGAATCGACAACTGACGAGTTCCTTGCAAACAATAAACTGTATGCCGATGGTGAGGCCCTGCATAAACCGACCCACCCTGGCCCACAGGCGATCCAGCCTTCAAGACGCGTCGCCGTGGTTGCTTGTATGGATGCGCGTATCGACGTGGAAGACCTGCTCGGACTGCAAACCGGCGAGGCCCATATCATCCGGAATGCGGGTGGCGTGGTCACAGATGACGCCATACGCTGCCTGATTATTTCCCATCACCTGCTCAACACCAACGAAATCATCCTGATCCATCACACGCGTTGCGGGATGCTGGCATTCACCGACGAACTGCTCAAGGCGGGCCTGGAAGGCGACCCGGCGGCTGAGGAATTGCTGGGAAAAGCCACTAATCGCAAGTTCGTGGCGTGCAAGACTTCGTCGGCCACTCCCTCCGCTTTCCACGCCTTCCGCGGGCCGCTGGAAGCACTGGATTCGCCGCGGGATGACAAGAATATGGAGAGACTCAGCTGGGACGTGCGCCGCTCCATGTCAAACGTCCTGAACCACCCCTGGATTCCGACCGAAGGTTCGGATGCCGTCACTGTGCGCGGCTTCATTTACGATGTAGATACTGGAAAGCTGGAGGAAGTCAGTTATCCAGGCGACATGGGTTCCTTTGGCTGAACTGATTTTCGGACCAGTGTGTTGCATAAAAGCTGCACAAAAAAGGAAGGTCACCCGTCGAGGTGGCCTTCTTCATTCACGTTCGCGGTACTTACGGCCAAAAAACAGAAGTGCGCATGATCTGCGCGGGCCAACGGCTGATCACGGTATTCAGGGTGCCTGGAAAAGTCTGAAGGCGCGCTGCGATCAAATTATTGGATGAAATGCCAGCAATTTTTAATGGACTGTCGCCGATGCGCTGGTATAAAGCGGAACAGGCCCAGCGACAACCAGTAGAGTCCAGGGTCGTATGCCTTTAGAGTGTCCGATGCGGGATCCGTAAACCCCCGGCTTTGACCGGTGGAGTAATCATTACCTTGAATAGGGAGAGAAGATGAAAAAAATCGCAGCAATATCCTTAGCCACCGCCACCGCCACCCTGCTGGCCTCCGGCAGTGCGATGGCTTTTTTCTTTGATGACGATGACAAGTACATGGACCCGGAATGCTACAAGAAGGGGTATTACGATAAAGACGAATGCTACGACGAGTGGGATCCGCGCTATTGGATGAACGAAATGGAGGATATGTTCGACGACGATGATGATTACTATGGTGGCCCGATGGGCGGCTATGGTATGCCCTACGGTCGTCCGATGATGCCCGGTGGTATGCCCGGTGGTATGCCTGGCGCAATGCCTTACGGTCGTCCGATGATGCCTTATGGTGGCGGCTACGGCGCACCGATGATGCCCTACGGTGGCGGCTACGGCGCACCGATGGCACCTCCCGTTGCACCGCCTCCGGCAGCTCCTCAGGCAGCTCCCGCGCCGGCCCCGGCACCGGCTGCCCCGTACGGCCAACGTTCGCCCTATGCGGCACCGTCGTACGCGCCGCGTCCTGCTCCGGCCGTGCGGTGATCTGACCGCCAACAGGCGCTACCAAGAAGGCCCGGCATCGCCGGGCCTTTTTATTGAAATCAGATAGGATTTTCGGGCCTGAAGCCCCTTTTTTGACCTAATGTATCCACCCTGTGAGAGCGGCTTCAGCCGCGACAGTGGATGACTCATCTTTTCTCATCACAGGCCCTTACGTGCGGCAGCGGTGGCGACGCACATGGGTTTGGCGTTGCAGCTGAGTGCCGGCATCATATCGGCGACTACCTTGAGCGAGCCCATGAGGCTGTCGACCGCTTCGGTCGCAGTTCGGGCAAAAGCGGAATTCCCGCAGAGACTCCTTGATTGAATCTTGCTTGGTCGAGACGGTCGGTTGGACCAAATCAATCGAAGCTGACCCGAATGGCACTAAGTTAAGGACGTTCAGCACGGTATCGGTTGCGGTGTTGTATCTCTTTCATTTCGTGTCGAGGGCGGTTCATTAGCTGGAAAGGTTTTGGCCTTCGTTTCACACAACGTGGCTCCTGCCGCCCAGGTCTATCGGGGGTAATGGCGTCGGCAATGGTGGCGCGTAGCGAAGCCATTCGCTGGCGAAGTTCACGATCTTTGAGATCGGGCTGATTGAGTAGCGGCTCCCATTGGCGTAGTGCCTGCAAACTGGCCTTGAAAC
>JAPTHR010000024.1 GCA_029228645.1 Gammaproteobacteria bacterium Milos-ODIII6 | reverse complement strand
ATCAACGGAAGGCCTTGGCTGGGCTTCTGGAGCAGGGGCTGGATACGGCCACCGCCGGGCGCATCAAGGAAAGGCTGAAGTGGATCCGGCAGGCAAAGACCCCTCGGGCAGCGCGCTGGCGCATTACCCGCTTCATCAATTACGCAAAAGGCCTGATTGGCGATAACGCCCTGCTGGAACCGGTCAGCAAAGCCCTGGAGACCCTGGGAAGAAATGCCGAACGGGTCGTCAGACGCTGGACATCAACCTATACCAATGCGCGCCTGGAAGGCTTGAACAGTCTCTTTCAGGCAGCCAGAGCCAGGGCACGCGGATACCGGAACAACGAGACCTTCATCGCGATGATCTACATGATCGCCAGCCCGGCGGGTTCCATCCTCAAATCCACTTGAAATGACGAAGAGCCTTATAGTTTCGTCATGTTCGTTCATATGAGAAAGCGATCCTGACTAAAGCTTCTGAAAAGTAGACCTTTTATGGCTGGCTAACCGATTCAAAAAGAACCTGATTTAAGCCGACATCATTGACGAAAGCAGTCGAGCAAAAAACTGGAAAGGCCCTTAAGTTACAGATTCAGAGCTTTTCCACCCCACCCTTATTCACGCAAATGGTAACCGATGGCGCCTAGTCGGACGAAAGCCTTCAAAAACACCCGCTGCTGGCCGGAAGCGACCCGCTGGCGGATCTCCTCGACCTGCTCCGGGGTCAGCTTCGGTTTCGCTCCGACCTGCTTGCCCTTCGCCTTCGCCGCGGCAATACCCTCGCGCTGACGCCCGACGCCGGAGCTAACCACGAACGCGTTCTGTAATAGGCGGAGGTACGTCCGCTGAACCGAGAAACACCCCGGATCGGTAACCACGTTGACTCGCCGGGGGCAACATTGGGGGCAGCTTTAAGATCTCGAATTGATGTTATTGAGTTAATACAGGCACTTGCATAATTTTATTGGTAGACGCCGCCTCCACCAAAACGCAGAAAGGTCAGCTTCGGCTGGCCTTTTTGCGTTTCGGCTAGAACGCTGGAGTCAAGAACCCGCAGAGCGGGTTCACCAGGCACCGCAGGTGCCGCAGAACGTTGTCGCGCAGCGACAACGACCCCGAAGGGGTGAGGCCGAAGGCCGAATAACTCCCGCCGCCTCCACCAATTCTTAGAACGTCACCCATTGATTAATAAATAGAATTCTGGGTTCAATTTCCGACCTGCCGAAGATTCGGCCTGATTCATCAACGTTTTGTAGGGTTTCACGTCCGGGGCGAGCGAAATCCGATTACCTGCACGTCTCGGCTCTCTACCTTCCCCTATCAACTCAGTCTGGGGGTATTTTAGGGGTACTTTCGCGACCTCATCAAGAATACCCCCATCCGATGCTGGAAGCCGGCTGGCGATCGCCCGCCGATCAGAGTGCAGCGGCGAACTGTGTTGTTTTTTGTCGGTAGTTATTGACTATTACCGGCATTTCACAACACCATGGCCACATGGCCACTTCGCATCAAAAGATCCTGGATCTCGCCGCAGAACGCGGCCTCATTCGACCACGCGATCTGACTGAGCGCGGGCTGCCCACTGTTGCCCTGACGCGCCTGGTGCGGCAAGGACGGCTCCAGCGCGTAGGACGTGGCCTGTATTCACTTCCGGATCGACCGGTCTCGGAACACAACGGGCTGACCGAGGTGGCGCGCAAACACCCGCAAGCCATCGTCTGCCTGCTGTCGGCGCTGCGCTTCCACGACCTCACGACGCAGTCGCCGTTCGAGGTCTGGCTGGCCATCCCCAACAAGGCGCGTGCGCCAAAGATGGACTATCCCCCACTACGCATCGTGCGCTTCTCAGGCGAGGCACTGACCGTTGGCGTCGAGGACCATGTCATCGATGGCGTGCCGGTGCGCGTGACCAGTGTCGCCCGCACGGTGGCTGACTGCTTCAAGTTCCGTAACAAGATCGGCCTCGATGTCGCGCTGGAGGCGCTGCAGGAGGCATGGCGTGCCAAGCGCGTCAGCATGGATGAACTCTGGAGCTACGCCACGCTCTGCCGGGTGGCCAACGTGATGCGCCCTTACATGGAAAGCCTGTCATGACAAAACATCAGGATGAATGTTTTGCACAGCAAAGCTGCCCGAAGGGTGGCGCACAGGGATGTGCGCCATGAACGCCCGAAACCCCGCGGCTTCCGTGCGGGCCCGCCTGCTCAACCGCGCGCGCGAGACCCGGCAGGACTTCAATCTCATCCTGACCCGCTATGCTATCGAACGCCTGCTATACCGGCTCAGCGTCTCCCCCCACGCCGATCAGTTCCTGCTGAAAGGGGCACTGCTGTTCGACCTGTGGTTCGACGTTCCGCATCGACCGACGCGTGACGCCGATTTCCTGGGTCTTGGCTCGGCCGAGTTGCCGCGCCTCGAAACTGTCTTCAAAGATATCTGCAGGGTGGACACCAGGGACGGGGTGACGTTTCGACCAGACACCGTCCAGGCAGCCGAGATTCGCAAGGATGCCAACTACGCCGGCGTCCGTGTCACCTTGCTCGGCCTGATCGATGGTGCGCGTTGCCCGGTCCAGATCGACATCGGTTTCGGCGATGCCGTAACACCCGGGCCGGTGGAGGTCCGGTACCCCGTGATGCTCCCGGATTTCCAGGCGCCGAAGTTGCAAGTCTATCCGCGCTATACGGTTGTGGCGGAAAAGCTGGAGGCAATCGCCGCGCTCGGTATCGCAAACAGCCGAATGAAAGACTTTTTCGATCTCTGGATACTGTCGCGCTACACGGAGTTCGACGGTGACACCCTGCGACGCGCGATCCGGGCGACCTTCGTTCGCCGCAAGACGACGTTGCCCGCGGAAATCCCCTTCGGCCTGACCGACGACTTCGCACGAGACACGCACAAGCAGACGCAGTGGCAGGCATTTCTGGGAAAGAACCGGCTCAAAGCGCTGGAACTTGAGGTGATCGTGGCAGCGCTTCGTGGTTTTCTGCTACCGCCCGTCGCCGCAGCGAACGCTGACATCTACTTCCCGAAACTCTGGCCGGCTGGTGGCCCCTGGGCTCCAGCGGCGGGCTGAAAAATGGAACTGGCTCGATGTCACACGAATCCGATGAGTTGACAAGGTTACGAGCCGAAAACGCGCGCCTGATCGGCCTGCTCGAATCGCATGGGATAGCCTGGCGGCGCCCGCCAAAACCCACGACCGCATTAACTCCTCCACCAACCGCGCCAACCTGAATCGCCCCGATCGGGCGAAGGAGAACCGGGCTTCGGTTGGGAAAAACCGTAACCCAACACACCCAGTTACAGAAAACATCTTGTGTAGTAAGATGTATACATTTGATTCACTTGAGCAAGCGCGACATGGCCAACCGATCAGTCATTTCAGTTCACACCAAGCCCGAAACCTCGAAGCGACTGGACGAACTGGCAACCCTCACCCGCCGCTCCAAGTCATTCCTGGCCAATGAAGCCATTGAGCGCTACCTGAATGAGGAAGAAGCCTTTGTCAATTCTGTGCGCCAAGGCATGGCCGATGTGGCGGAAGGTCGCGTATACGAAACCGACGAAGTACGGGCCCGACTAAACGAATTCGTCGCCGAGAGATCCGCTAACAAATCCGACTCATGAAGCTTCGCTGGTCAGCGCAGTCACTGCGCGAACTGGAAGCGATCATCGAATACATCGCAGCTGACAATCCAACTGCTGCATTGGAGCTGGGTGAGCTAATCCTGTCTTCGGTAGATGCGGTACTGCCCGCCAATCCGCATGCAGGCCGACCTGGTCGGGTTGAAGGCACTCGCGAACTGGTAGTTCACGAGTCGTACCTTGTGGCTTACGAAGTTACTGACGCAGTCTATATCCTGACGGTGCGGCACAGCGCCAGGTTGTGGCCAGCGCGCTTGTAGCCGCCTCGCATAGTCCAGCTTCAAGTGTTGCGGCGCTGTTGTCGGAAGAGTGAAAGCTGAGTTCGAAGCCGGCTTCGCCTCTCGGCGAGGAGGGGCAAAGGTTGTGACTGTCGGATGAGCTGCCCTGAGACTTTATCAGCGCTGATGTCGCGGACGGATGAAGTAGCCACAGGGCCGTGCATGGCGAACGCCGGAGGAAGGTCAGCTTCGGCTGGCCTTTTTGTTTTTTGATGATTGCGGGAGTCAAGAACCGGCACAGCGGTGTTCGGCAAGGCGCGGGACGAGACCAAGGGCCGAGTACTCCCACCGCTTCCACCAGATAGGCCTTAATACATCACGGCCTTTTTCTTTCTTAAAACCAATAAGTTACGAATCGCTTGTGGGCAATCTCAGTCACCAACGCGAACCGTCTCCTCGCATCAAGCTCTCTGCCAATTCGCCTACTGCCTTCAGCGAACAGCCGTAACACCGAATAGACCTATCGAACGCGGCCCCCGTTGTTGGCAAAATCGCTAAGCCATGTACTGGGCGAGATCACCGAGCTACGTTTCGGAGGATTTTCAAGCAGCAAGCGATCACCAGTGACCAGAATGCTTCCCGAGTAGCTGCTCAACAGGACCCAAAGATGGTCGTCGCCCCGATCGGGCGCAGGAGAACCGGGCTTCGGTTCACGCCAAATCGCGTTTGCGGTCAGCTCAACGAGTAGCTGATCAATCTGTGCTTCTGTCAAATCGTGAAGCTTCGCGAGCTTCGGTCGAGACAGCACCGAGCGATACTCATCGAGTAGTGCCGGCGATAACAGCAAGACCAGCGTCCCCGACAACATCGCGTCCAGAACCAATGCAACCGGACTACGGCTCGAACCAGTGACCAAGCCGGCGACCACTACATTGGTGTCAACGACGAAGACCGCTGGACTCATGGCTTGCGCGCGGCACGCGTCTCCTCCACGGCCAACTCCAATGCCGCGTCCGGATCGAGCTGCGCACGCTTGCGAGCCTGTGCCACCAAAGCACGGGCACTTGCCTGATCCTTTATGCCGCGCAGGCGCAAGCTCTCCTCGATGATTGAGGCAATGGAACGCCCCTGCCGCGCTGCCGTCTCTTTCAGGGCACGGTGCAAATCGTCATCGAGAGTAACGGTCAAACGACTCATACCAAGTCTCTCTTGATTTCGCCCGATACAGCCTAGCATATAGACACCAATGCACCAAAACATCACAGCTCGACGAGGCACTGGGAGGTGCCGAAGAACCTTGTCGCAATGCGACAACGGCCCGAAGGAAGAGGTCGTCTGCCGAAAAATCCCGCAGAATACACAAACATTTTCTCTTATTATTCTTTGCCATAGACTGCTTTCTTAAAGCATATAATCAATATTAAAATCGGTCAGTACGATTCCACATACAGGACTCACCCCCCACCGCTCTAAGCGGCTAAAGCGGTAGCTTTACTCGCCGCTTCTCGCGCTCCCGCTTTATTCTCGACGCGGCATTATTGGCAATTCGCCCTTCCCCATTAATACACTGGACGTACATAGATACGCCATGCATACTTACCTTTATGATCAAGACGTGGGCAGATCACGAAGCGGAGAAGATCTTCAACAACGAAGTCTCCCGCCGGCTCGGCCCGCAAGTGAGCAAGGTGGCGCGACGGAAACTGAAGATGCTGAACGCCGCTACAAGCGTGACCGACCTGCGTGTCCCGCCGGGCAACCGACTGGAAGCTCTGAAGGGTGATCGCAAGGGCCAGCACAGCATCCGGGTCAATAACCAGTATCGGGTCTGCTTCTGCTGGCGCAACGGCGATGCCTTCGACGTCGAGATCGTGGACTACCACTGAGGAACATCAACATGACCAGCATGACGTTGAAGCCGATGCACCCAGGTGAAGTTCTCCGCGAGGAGTTCATAAAGCCACTCGGCCTTTCGGCCTACCGCGTGGCCAAGGCGATCAACGTGCCGCCGAACCGTATCCAGGACATTGCGCGCGAGAAACGCAATATCACGCCGGGCACTGCGCTGCGCCTTGCGAAGCTGTTCGGCAACTCCGCCGAGTTCTGGATGAACCTGCAGAACCACTACGATTTCGAGCGGGAGATCGAAACCAGCGCGGAAGCTATCGACGCGATCGAACAGCTGGCTATAGAGGCGTGACAGCGACTGATGAAATCATGGCAAGCGAAGGTCAGCCTTGCGCTGGCCTTTTTTCATTCTGCTCCTCCCCGGCACCCCATCAGCGAGGTAAACAGGTGGCAGCGGCAATTGCAGTTACACAACCTTACCCCTTCCCCACCTGGAGGTAGCGCTGTGAACATTCCCACTACCGCTTGCGAGTAGCCCGGGAGAGGCAAACTCCGTATGTCTGGAGCCCGAAGACTGTGCCAACATAGTCCCATTGATCCCAACGCAACGAACCCCCGTCTCCATGACCAATGGATCTCGCCCAAGGCTGGGCCTGAGGACAACCACGGATGCCGACTTCGCTACCCCCCGGACTCTATGAACAGCTACTGGACGAAGCATTACAGCAGCGCATTGATGCCGCGCCTGAGCTAAGAGCGATTCTGCGGCAACTCGATGACGAGGCTGCTCCACACGCCTATGCGCAATTCGTTGCCCAGCTGCTCAAACAGGCCTTGCGACAAATCCCGCCCGACGACCGCCTGCCCCTACTGAACCGATTGATTGAGTTGCTTGCAGCACAAGACGGGCTCGATTACCTGCAACGCCGGCGCCTTCTGGCCGACGATAAAAACCTGCTCACCGAGGTCCGCTCCCATCAAAGGTCGCACACGCGGCCGATCACCCCGCTCAACAGCAGCGCCCTGCTGACCGGCCAAGGCGGCGACCCGCCGCTGGAACATGAACTGCGCACCGAAATGGCCAGCGCCGACCGGGTGGACATGCTGGTCTCTTTCATCAAGTGGTCGGGGTTGCGCCTGCTCATTCCTGCGTTCGAACAACTGGCGCAACGGGGGGTGCCTGTACGCATTCTCTCCACCAGCTACATGGGGGCCAGCGATCCTCCGGCCCTGGAATGGTTGGCCCGCCAGCCGAATATCACGGTATGCCTTTCTTACGACACCGCTGGCACACGGTTGCATGCCAAGGCCTATCACTTCTGGCGGGACAGTGGATTCTCCACCGCCTATATCGGCTCAGCCAACCTCTCGCATGCTGCGATGACCCAGGGCTTGGAGTGGACCGTCAAAGTCACCGCTCAAGACATGCCGCATATCCTCGAGCGTTTTGCTGCCGAGTTTTCCACCTATTGGGAGAGTCCGGAATTTGAGCCATTCGATGAGAACGAGTTCAGCCGTTTTCGTGCGGCCATCGGCAATTATCGACAACCGCAAAGCAGCACGCCGCGGTTTTTTGCCGAAATCAATCCACGTCCATTTCAGCAGCGCATCCTCGAGGCCCTGCAGGCCGCACGCGAACAAGGGCGCTCACGAAACCTGGTGGTTGCCGCCACCGGAACCGGTAAGACGGTCGTCGCTGCCCTGGATTATCGCCATCAGGTGGCTGCTCAAGGGAACAAGCCAACATTGCTGTTTGCGGTCCATCGCAAGGAGATACTGCAACAGGCGCTCGATTGTTTTCGCAGTGTGCTGCGCGACCAGAACTTCGGCGAACTACTGGTCGACGGCCAACAGCCGCAACACTGGCAGCATGTTTTCGCCTCGGTGCAGAGCCTCAATCGCCAACGGCCCTGGCAAACGTTGGGAGGCAAACACTTTTCCCACGTGATTGTCGACGAGGCTCACCATGGCACCGCCCGCAGCTATCGGCCGCTGTTCGAACAACTCCAGCCGCATCAGTTGTTGGGCCTGACCGCCACGCCCGAGCGCATGGATGGTTCTTCGATACTGCCGGATTTCGACGACGAAATGACCGCCGAGATCCGCCTGCCCGAGGCTCTGGCCGACAAACTGCTGTGCCCTTTCCACTACTTTGGTGTAAGCGACAGTATCGACCTCTCCGGCGACCAATTCTGGCGTAACGGCCGCTATGCCAGCGACGCCCTGGAGTCGGTCTTTACCGGTGACGACATACGTGCCAAACAGCGTGTCGACCTGGTCCTCGAGGCACTAAAACGCTATCAGCCCGAACTGGACGAAGTACGCGGAGTCGGTTTTTGTGCAGGCGTGAGACACGCCCACTACATGGCCGACCATTTCAAACAGGCCAACATTGCCGCTGCGGTTGTTGTCGGCAGCACCCCGAAAGATGAACGCGAGCAACACCTGAAGGCCTTGCGCAAAGGCGAGCTGCGCTTTGTTTTCACCGTCGATGTGTTGAGTGAGGGGGTGGATATCCCCGAGATCAACCTGGTCCTGTTTTTGCGTCCGACCGAAAGCATCACCGTCTTCCTGCAACAACTCGGTCGTGGACTACGTCACGCGCCTGGCAAGGAATGCCTCACGGTACTCGATTTTGTCGGTCAAACGCACCGTCGTTATCGCCTCGATAACCGCTTTGCCGCACTACTCATGCGCCAGCGGCACCGCATTGACCGCGAGATCGCCAATGACTTCCCGAACCTACCGCCGGGCTGCAACATTCAACTGGAACGAGTCGCTCGCGAACGCATCCTGGCCAAGGTCAAATCCGTTCTCTCTGATCTGAATCACTTCATCCCGGAGACCATCCGGACTTGGGAACAAGAGAGCAAACGCCCGCTGAGCTTTGGTCATTTCATCAGCGCAACCGGACTCTCACCCGTTGAGGTACTTCGCCGCGGCAGCTGGAGCGAGTGGAAAGCCAAAGCTCTTCAACAACCGGCACCGGCCGATCCGGACATCGATATCCTTCGTAAAACCCTCCCGCGCATTGCCCTGCGTAGTGATCCAGACCTGTTACGGCTGTTCCTCGACAGCGAATCCACAAAAGAGGTTGCTGATGAACAGGCAGCCATCGCCCTGCACTACCTGCGCTGGGGGAAGACCGGCAGTAAGCTTGGCATGCACAACGTCGCCGAATCGGCTGCCCGCTGGCAATCCAACCCCTCCATCATGGCGGATGCCGCGGAAATCGCGCAGTGGCGCCTGAAACATCCGACAACGCCAATTCGCGACATTCAGCTGGCTTTCCCCTGCTCACTCAAACTGCACGCTGAATACGGCTCGGCCGAGATCAAAGCCGCCCTGGGACTGACCACCCTCGAGACGCCAGGCCCGACCGGGCAAGGGGTCATCCATGCGGCTGAACGCAAGTGCTACATCCATCTGGCCACTTTCCGCAAAGATGTGCGTGCCTTCTCACCCACGACGCGCTATCGCGACTACCCGATCAGTGCGACCCAATTGCACTGGGAAAGCCAATCGACCACCAGCCAAACATCCGCCACGGGGCAGAATTACCTCAGCTTCAGGGAACTGGGCTACACCATCTTGTTCTTCGCCCGTCTTGAAAGGCAGATCGACGGCGAGACAGCGCCTTTTGCCTATCTCGGTCCCGCTAAAAACCTGCTCAGCGCGGAGGACAGTAGACCCATACGCATGGTGTGGGAGCTGGAATACCCCATGCCAGCAGCGCTGTTGGAAGAGGCGATGCCCGCTGGGTGACAACGATCCTCGCTGCCGGGACGCTGCACATCGATTGCTTTTAATGGACGGGAAAACCGGGTCCGGGAAAACCGGGTCAGAGAGGAATGGCACTTACTTAAGCGTAAGATTTTGAGACGATTGTAGAAATGACCGGCATGGCGTTAGGCTTCAAATCGCCAAACCATCCACCCAACCCCAGGGGCCGGTCCCATGCATCATACCTCCAGTGCCATTCGTGCCCAACAGCGATTTATCCAAGCTCAGCGAGATGAAAGTCATTGCTTGAGCACGTTCAATCTGCTCACCAGCGACATCTTGTTTGATGAAGTGGAGAGGCTTCTTCCTCCTCATCGGGAAAGACTTTTTCCGCCGACAGAAACACTCGCCATGTTTGTCACACAGGCCTTGAGTGCCGATCGTTCCTGTCAGCATGTGGTTAACCAGGCCGCCGTACAACGCTTGGTCACCGGCCTTTCCGTGTGTAGCACGCACACAGGGGGGTATTGCCGAGCAAGGCAACGACTGCCGGTGGAAATGGTGACCGGCTTGGCTCGCTATATCGGCCAGCAGATCGATGAGCAGTTACCGAGCAAATGGCGCTGGAATGGCCGCCGTGTGCGGTTGGTCGATGGCACCACCGTCACCATGCCGGATACCACTGATAATCAAGCGGCCTATCCACAGCAAGGTGGACAGAAGCCGGGGCTGGGTTTTCCCATATGCCGGGTAGTTGGCATAACCTGCCTTTCGAGTGGTGCCTTGCTCAATGCGGCTGTTGGCCGTTTCAATGGCAAAGGTGGAGATGAACATACGCTGTTCCGTTCCATCCAGGAC
>JAPTHR010000023.1 GCA_029228645.1 Gammaproteobacteria bacterium Milos-ODIII6 | reverse complement strand
AGGGGCGCTGGGTCGACAACGTCTTTGTCGAGCGCCTCTGGCGCAGTGTGAAGTACGAGGAGGTCTATATCAAAGCCTACGACAGCGTCGCTACCGCCCGTGCATCTTTGGGCGCGTACTTCGCGTTTTACAACGAGGAAAGACGACATCAATCACTTGACCGGCTGACACCGGACAGTGTGTATTATCAGGACGCTGCCAAGCTGGCGGCTTGACCCGAGGAAGCACTTATCACGCTGTCCAATTTACGGGGTCCACTTCTCATTGGGCGTAGCTGGGCAGAAAACATCGATACCATGAGATAAAAATTGAGTTTGGCATGGTATCAGGGAGCTTGAACTGAGGGTGCTCTGGAGCAATTCGTAAACCTGCTATACCTGCTGCACATGCGTACCAAGGCATGTGGGTTATGCCTGGCTATTTCAGATGGCGTTGTGGATCCTGGCGGCCATGTAGTACCCGGATAATTTCAACCCTGTTGGCGGTCACACGGTAAAACAGGGTATGGCTTTCTATAGGGAGGCTTCTGGTATCTGGCAGGAGTTCGGGACGCTCGGTGCCCATAAGTGGTTGCTGAGTCAGCAACCAGAACCGCTTCTTAATGGTGGACAGGTAGCTTTCAGATTGTGACTGTCCCCACTGTCGCAGGCCGTATTGGTAAATGTCTTTGAGGTCATTTCTGGCGGCGGGGGCAATGACCAGCTGATGGCGCGCCATGAAGGTCAGCTCTTGATGTCGTCAAACAAGGTATCGAGCGCCGCTTTTGATTCGATTGCGATACCTTCTGCATGGTCTAGTTGGTCTGTTCCCACTTTCAGTTGCTCACGTAGTCGAGTCAGTTTGATTTCGTGAATCCAATCTTCATGGGTTTCCATAAAACGGAGCGCTTCACGGATGACTTCACTGGCATTGTTGTATAGGCCGGTTTCCACCTTGGCTTTAATACGAGATTCCAGTTCGGGAGTCAGTGATATGTGCATATTGACCTCCAAGGGTAAGCTCTTCTTATCAAGGATGCTAGGCAGGAATACAAAGATTGTCAATGTTTGTATCGTCTGGTCGAGGAGATCAGGAGCTACCGCGTCGCAGTGTTCAATCGGAAATTATTTCGGGCATTTTGAAGGATTTTCTGAGCATGGTACTTTTCATGGTACTACCAATTAGCGGGGATTTAAGCCATTGAATATAAAGGATAAAAAAGGCTTATTTACAATAGAGTGGGAGTAGCGTAGATCTGGCACTGGCTGGCTCTGACAGGTACCAAGACGCGGCCAGTACACAAAACCAATAACTTACCCACAATGCTGTCTGGCAATACCTGGCACTGATCGGCGCCGGCAAGCAGTTAGTGCCATTTTTCAATGGCATAAATCATGGCGCAGCTGTTTTCAATATCAGCGCGATGCGCCAATACCATGGCATGCGTGACGAGCCGTTCATGGTAACTGTGATCATGCCTGTAGCCAGTTTTCCACTTTCAGCCCCGGAACCCGGGAGAATTCCCCGACATTGGCGGTTATAACCGTAAGGTCATTTGCGAGAGCATGTGCAGCAATCAGTAGATCGTTTGGCCCGATGAGCGTTCCCTGACGTGTGAGGTGATGGCGTAGTGTTGCGTACTGGTGGTCAGCGGGCGTTTCCAATGGCAGGATTTCCAGAGCGGAGAGGATCAGGTCGATGCGCTCCGCAAGTTTTGCAGAGTTTGACTTGGTTGCACCATAACGGAGTTCGGCGGCTACGATAACGCTGGTGCAGACGGTATCCTCGCCTGCCTTGGTGATCTGTGTTGCTACTACGCCTTGTGGATTGCGGACCAGATCGGACAGGATGTTGGTATCCAGCAAATACGCAAGCGCTGCACTCACAGCAGCACGTCATCTACTGGGGGTATGTCATCATCGATATCGGGGAAGGGTTCAGTCAGGGGGGGCAGGGAGCTTAGCAGCGACAGCAGCCTGCCTTTGCGGATCGGCTCCACGATCAGCCGGTCACCTTCCTTGTGGATGAGTGCTTCCTCACCCTCCAGTTCGAACTCGCGAGGAATGCGCAGTGCTTGGTTGCGCCCGTTGCGAAAGAGGCGTACGAGGCGTTCAGAGGTAGACATTCGAGCATCCTCGGGTTTAATCAGCATATGCCAAAGCATATGTTTGCAAGTTCAATAAGTCAAACAGGGCTGGTTAACATGTAACGCGTCAGCATTCTCGGGGTCATTTGCAAGCCGATTAGCAACAATTTCCGAGCATGGTATTTTTCATGGTATTGCCAATTAGCAGAGAAATAAGATATTGAATGTAAAAGATAAAAAAGCTTATATACAATCGAGTGGGAGTGAACGGCACTGACGGGCAATGTCTGGCGCTGGCTGGCATCACAGCTGAGGCCTCAAGATCCCGCAGCTGAGCGATAAGGCCAGTAAGGCAGTGGCAGAGGGTGGATTCAGCCAGAAATCCAGGGGGTTGAAGGCGGTTGAATAGATTGTTCCCGGAAAGACGAATGTTTCAGCCTATCCAGGCTCAAGGCCCCCACGCCCACGATCAGATCGACCAGTTTTGCTTTCGGCGCGGTCTCCAGCAAAGCGGCCAGTGGATCATCCTGGTTACGTTTTCCCGCCATGATGAACTGTTACTTGGGAAGCTGAAATTGAACGATCTGGCCCAGCAATGGCAGGGCCTTCACCCGGTACTCGTTGCATAGGAGTTCGTCAGAAACCGGCTCCACCTCCGCCAGGCCCAGAAAGCCTGCGAAGTGCACCAGCGAGCGCCAGGTGTAAGCGCGGCGCACTGTCTCAGCGGGGGAAATTACCTGGCTCGGTGGCACTTCATCCAACAGCCGCGGAAAGGCGCCCAGGAAGGCGTCTTCATAAATTACCTGCGGCCGCCAGGCGTCACCGTAACGGGTCAGCAGGTAAAGTGTGAACAGGAAGGCGCTCTGCATGAATCGCAACTCAGGATAGCCGTCCCTGTATGCCCAGTTGAACTGCTCGACATAGGCCCTGAACAGTCTGGGATAGATGGCGGCCATGCTGTCCCCGGCCAGCAGCCGGCGACAATCGCGGCTGAGGATGAACCGCCCCTTGTATTTGCGAATCAACCCCGCCAGCTCGGCGACAAGACGGGTGACGTGCAGATCGTCAAAATCCTCCTCCCGATTGATGCCGCCATAACGGGTTCTTTCCTGATACCGCTGCTCACCCCAATACACCAGCGCGGCCTCTCGGCAGAAGTTGCGTGGCAGGTTGCCCTTGGCGGTTGGTTTGAGACCCTGCTCGCCGATGGCGTCTTTCAATCGCTCGAACAGGGTCAGTATCGGCGCGACGGGGTTGGCAACGAGCACCTCCGGAAAACGTACCAGTCCCGGTGATGCGAATGGAAAATTCAGTATCTGGTGGATCTGCTCGGGCGATAAACCGTGAAATTCGTCCAGCTGCCGACG
Organism: Gammaproteobacteria bacterium Milos-ODIII6; assembly: GCA_029228645.1. Taxonomy (GTDB): domain Bacteria; phylum Pseudomonadota; class Gammaproteobacteria; order Chromatiales; family Chromatiaceae; genus MONJU. The sequence continues at coordinate 12,111 of JAPTHR010000023.1, read as the reverse complement.
GTTTTGCTGTTGTGTAATCTGGTCTATGAATGCCTGCGCCTCTTCCAGCGAGTTGAACTGCCGGCCTTCAAGTGCTGAGCGCAAGGTTTCGGAGATACCTGCCGCGCCGTGGCCGGATGTCGTGCTGTTCTCCTTGCCCAGGCAGCAGTGCTTGAATTTCTTTCCGCTGCCGCAAGGGCAGGGTTCATTGCGTCCAATGCCGTGTGTTTTCATATCACGATCTGCTCTGAGTCGATTGCATACCACGGGAGTACAGTGACCTCGGAGCGAGATTGCCGGGTGTCACCGCCGTAAACCAGCCATGCCTTTCCGGCGGTTTCACCTGCCAGCTTTTTCCAGAACTCCAGCCCCTTGAAGTAATCCTTGTTGATGGTTTGTCCGGATTTGATTTCCAGTGGTGACAGATGGGTTCCATGGTCAATCAGCAGATCCACCTCGTGTCCCGAACGATCACGCCAGAAGTAAAGGTTCGAGGTTTCGCCCGCGTTATAACGGACCTTGAGCAATTCACTGATGACCCAGGATTCGAACAAGGCGCCCCGTTGAACATGGGTAGCCAGTTGCTCGTTGTTTTGAATGCCGAGCAGCCAGGTGGCAAGACCCGTATCCAGAAAATAGAGTTTGGGTGTTTTAACCAAACGCTTGTTGAAATTCTGGTGATGCGGTGGCAACAGATGCACGATATAACTGGCTTCCAGTACGGATATCCAGGCTTTCGCTGTGTTGTGCGTAATGCCACAGTCATTGGCCAGCGAGGAAAGATTGAGGAGTTGTCCGGTCCGGCCCGCGCACAATTTCAGGAAGCGTTGAAATGTGCCCAGATCCTGTACCTTGATCAATTGCCGGACGTCTCGTTCCAGGTAAGTGCGAACATAGTTGCCATGCCAGGGATGCGGTTCCAGTCCGCGGTCGAAGATGGGGGGATAAGCCCCGTCAAAAAGTATCTTGTCGAGGTTCTGACCGATTTTTCCGGCGCGCTGCAATTCGCCGTAGGTCATGGGTAACAGCGTCAGCAATGCGGCCCGGCCTGCCAGACTCTGGGTGATGCCTGATAACAGGCCAAATTGCTGTGATCCCGTCAGGATAAATTCGCCGGGTTGTTGCCGTTCATCGACGCGTGTCTGGAGATAAGAAAACAGGGTAGGGCTGCGTTGCGCCTCGTCCAGGATGGCGCCCCCACTGAATTGATTCAAAAAACCACGCGGGTCCGTTTCAGCAAATTCCCTTTGGTCGAGATCTTCAAGCGATACATAACGATGATCGGGAAAGGCATGCCTCACCAGAGTGGACTTGCCGGACTGGCGAGGCCCGGTGACCACAACTACTGGATAGCCACTGGCAAAGTGTTGAAGCCTGGATTCGGCGTTCCGGGAGATATAGGTCACGGTCGTTTCTGGTTGCTTTAGCTACCTGTTATTGTGAGAGGAAATGGCTAATTGTCAATGTTATTGCCAGTTAGCCAATATGGGGCGCCTGGCATTCGCAGGTGACGATTGGCACTGACTCGCATATCACCTGATCGGTGATTGTTGCGTGTCGATCAAGGGTTTGAATCGAATTGATTGTGGACCGACCGAACCATCAATCATGTCGAAGGTGGTCGAAACGCACCGCAATCCCGCTCAGCCTTCAGCAGTACGTCGCCGAAGGGGACTTTCTCCAGGCTGCCAAACAGCGCATGGCGGCTCATTTTCCCTTTGCTGAGCCGGGGCGATGGGATGCCGCACAGGAAACGGGCCAATAGGCGTGAACTCCTCAGTGTCTCTGGCCGCTTCTGTTGCAGTTCACATGCTTCCCGCCAGATATCTTCGCTGATCGATGCCGATTCGCGTGCAGGCAGCTTGCTCTTTCCGCGCAGACACCAGCCACAGTGGCCACAGGGTTGTTCACGTTGTTCGCCGAAGTGTCGTGCGAGCGCGTTGGTCTGGCATCCATCGAGGCGGATCAGATCCAGGACTTGCTGAACACGATCCAACTCGGCCTGCTCGCGCTGGAGGATTCGCTGATGCAATGCAGCGGCGAGTTCTTCCTCCGATGTCGGCTGTTGCAGACATCTGTAGCGGTGGCGGACACCGGCGACCCTTACTTCCATCAGCTTTTGTTCACCGAGCCAGTCAAGGGCTGCCACGATTCGGCCGCGTGCGGTATTCAGGGCGGCCGCTGCCTGTGCCGGGTCGAGGCTAAACCAAGAACGACCCTTGACCGCCTGGCGGAACAGGGCGGCGAGGAAGTCACGGCGCTCGCCCTCGAATCGCGACAGGATCTCTGTTGAGCTTTGCAGGGGTTTGAACTGATAGTCGGCGTAGAAGGGTGTTCCCCCCTGCAGATAGCCACCGAGTTCGAGGTAGGTGAGCAGGGTGCGCAGGACCAATGGACGAATATCGTGATCGGCCGAGAGCGCATGCAGGCTGACGTCGAACTCCTCCCCAAAGGAGAAAATCTCTGCAATCAGGGAGCGCAAGGCCGATTCATCCGGTGTATCGCCGTAAATGAAGTTCTCCGATATGTTCACGTCATCCACACAGGCCAGCATCCGGCAGACCGAGGGCTCGCCGTCGCGTCCGGCACGGCCTATCTCCTGCGAATAATTCTCCAGGCTTTTCGGCAGGTTGTAGTGGTAAACCGCACGAATGTTGGCTTTGTCCACTCCCATACCGAAGGCGATGGTGGCGACCACGATGGCATCATTGCTTGCCATGAACCACTCCTGAATCCGGGTGCGCTCGTCTGCCTTCATCCCGGCGTGATACGCACGAGACGGCCGACCCGCATCGGCCAGTGTTTGCGCGACGGCTTCGGCGGTTTTCTGCAGGGTGACATACACAATGGCCGGACCGGGCGGACTCTCCCGCATGGCCTCGAGCAAAGCCCCGTCGCGCGTGGACGCGTCCACTACGCGTGCATCAATTTCAAGATTGGGACGGTAGAAACCGGTTCGAATGGCATGCCCGGTGGAGATGTCGAAGGCCCGGCACATGTCCTCCAGTACAGGTGGCGTGGCGGTCGCCGTGAGCGCCAGGATTCGCTCAGCGCCGTACTCCCGGGCAAAGCCAGCCAGCTTCAGATAATCGGGGCGGAAGTTATGACCCCATTCGGAGATGCAGTGTGCCTCGTCGACGGCAAACAGGGAGATGCGAACATTGCGCAGGCTCTCGCGGAAACGCTCGTTGTTGAATCGTTCGGGGGCAACGTAGAGCAGACGCAGTTCTCCGCTTCGCAGCTGCGCCGTTACCTCTCTGTATTCCTCAAGGTCTAGACTGGAGTCGAGCCGGCTGGCATTGACACCCTTCTTTCGCAAGGCGTCGATCTGGTCCTTCATCAGCGCGATCAGCGGGGAGACGACCAGCGTCACTCCCGGCAGCAGCAGGGCAGGAAGTTGGTAGCAAAGCGACTTGCCGCCGCCAGTTGGGAAGATGGCGGCCGCCGAATGGCCGCCCAGCAGATGCTCGATCACCTCCAACTGACCGGGACGTAGCTGGCTGAAGCCGAAGATTTCCTGCAGCGTTGTCTGGACTCTTTCGTTCACGGGGACCTCCTGTCCTTATCTGAAGTGCCAAATCCCTTGGCGTCGATGGCTACTTGAGTGTGACGATAACACCTTGCTGAATCAGTCAAGGCGCCGCCGGCCCAACAATACTGGCCCGGCCAGGTTCGGCGGCAGTGGGTTTCCCACCAAGCTTGCGTCTACAGTGTCGCGGTCTGTTGGCTGTGGAAAGTAACTACGTACGTTACAGTATCTTTCGATCAAAGGAGTGTGCTATTGATTCAGAGCTTTCGGGACCGCTAGCTAAGGAATTTTTATCTGCAAGATAAAACCAGCAAGAAGATACCCCCTGAGGTCGAGGACCGGCTGTTCAGAAAACTGCAGTTAATCGATGACGCGACCTGTGATCCCGACTTGCGGTCGCCTCCGAGTAATCATTTTGAGAAGCTGAGAGGGAATTTGGCAGGGAAACATTCGATCCGCGTTAACAAGCAATGGCGGCTGGTGTTTACCTGGTCGGGCGAACGTGGTGAGGCCCAGGACATCTATCTGGAAAACCACGACTATCGGTGAGGCAGGCCATGAATATTACAAAACGACAACCCGTCAGTGTCGGTGAAATGATTACCGAGGAATTCCTCGTGCCCTTGGCGCTGACTCAGGGACAATTGGCTGAAGCGATGGGTGTCAGTCGAAAGACCGTCAATGAGTTATGTACCAATCGCCGTGCCATCACGGCCGACACAGCACTGATGTTGGCCACCGTATTTGGCAATACTGCTGATTTTTGGTTGAACCTGCAGCAGCGCAACGAGCTGTGGAAAGCGCTTAACACACCAAAGCGGCGAGCACGCATCGAGAAGGCTAAACCGATTGCTGCCTGAGTTTGATTGGACATGGTGTTTTTCATGGCATTGGCTCATGCATCGGTAAAAACAGCATTGAAAATACTGAATTTTTCATGCTTGTTTACAATCGCGTGGGAATGAATCCACGTCTCGCACCGGGACGCGCGACACCGCCTTGCCTGTAGCGGTAAACGATGCGGTTTTTATGCCAGCGGCGGCGCGCTCGCCCGGCCCGGCGCCGCGCAAAACATCATTGGGTGGACCCGCCAACCGGTCAGGCTTTCTTCCCCGCGGCACGCGTCTCGTTGGCCAGCGCTTCGCTCGTGATGTTGTGATAGAGATGGGTGACAGTAGCGAACAGCTTCCGGAATTCCGGGTGCGTCTCGACGAATGGCTCGTACTTCCGGGTGTCTTCGAATACCTTTTTAAGAAACTCGATTTCGAAGTCTTTGAGGCTCTCCCCACGCTCGACCATCTCCTGGATAGCCAGGATCCGTGGCAAGCGCTGTTTTTCGAAGCGCTCCATCACCGTGGCGAGAACGCCCGGGTTATCTAACGGATTGTTCATCTCCTACACCTCCTCTCATGATTATTTTTTGAAACCGAACCGGTTTCATTGCTGTGCGGTGCATTCTCTGGCATCGCCCCGGAGGCTTCGGAATACGGGCCTCGCAACGGGCCGTTCAATACCTTCGCCAGCGACAACCATGGTACTTCAGAATTCACTTCCGTGAGGGAGGTTCACGGTTACCCGGGTTGATTGGAAGTGATACCCGATGACTGACGCTGATTGTGATCGTGCACGCCGAGCTTGCCAGCAACGCAGCCGATGACACCGGGCCAAGAGGCCGTTTACCCCACAGGTAACCGGGATACCCTGTCGGGAAGCCACCGGGAAAAGCTGCCAAAGGTGTTAGTCACGTGATATCAGCAGCTTACAGAATCACCCCGTGGCCAGGCACGGCAGGCCGCAAAACGGCCTGGGATCCGGCGGTGCTTCGCAGTCTGTAAGGGGCGAAAGCCCTGTTCCACTGGCAGCGAGCAGGCGTTGAGCCCAGAGTCTCCGGCGTATAACCTCTCATGCACCTACGACCTCAACGGGCTGCCAAGGCGCGTTTGCCACCCGGTGGGAATAAAGCCACTACCCGCGAGTCTCGATACCTGATGCCTGGAGCGTCCGACGAAATCTTCATGCAACGCGCGCTGCAACTGGCGCGTTGTGCCTGGGAGGAGGGCGAGGTGCCGGTAGGGGCTGTGGTCGTTCGTGATGGCGAAATCATCGGCGAGGGCTGGAATCGCCCCATTGCCTCGCATGATCCGACCGCTCATGCGGAGATCCAGGCATTGCGCGCGGCCGGTGAGATGCTGGGCAACTATCGCCTGCCGGGAACCACCCTGTACGTGACGCTCGAACCCTGTCCCATGTGCGCTGGCGCGATCGTGCATGCGCGCGTCGCGGAGGTGGTCTACGGCGCCTCCGATCCGCGCGCCGGTGCGGCCGGAAGCGTTTTCGACCTGTTGCCCTCGGATGCGCGCTTCAATCACCGCACCGCATGCAGAGGAGGCGTGATGGCCGGGGAGGCTGGCCAGATGTTGCGGGACTTTTTCCGTGAACGAAGAAAATAACCAACGAGGTCAAACCGATGAGGAAATTTCTGCTTTTGGTCCTGCTGCCGATGATGGCGTTTGCCGCGCCGGAGTACGCGCCGGTGGAGGTCGAGATGGAAGTGGAGCAGGTCGGCGCACACAGCTACTACGTGCAGGGCGCTGCCGGTGCCGCGACCGAAAACAAGGGCTTCATCTCGAACGCGGGTTTTGTGGTGACCGATGAGGGAGTGGTGGTGATCGATGCGCTGGGGTCGCTCTCGCTGGCTTCGCTGCTGCGCGCGAAGATCGCGCAGCTCACCGACAAGCCGGTGGTCAAGGTGCTGATGACCCATTACCACGCGGATCATATCTACGGGCTGCAGGTATTCCAGGACGAAGGCGCCGAGGTCATCGCCCCGCGGGGCGTTTACGAATACCTCGACTCGGACGCGGCGATCAATCGCATCGAGGAGCGGCGCGTCTCATTGTTCCCATGGGTGGACGAGAACACCCGCCTGGTGAAACCGGACCGGGTCATCGACCAACCCTTCGAGTTCACGCTCGGTGATGTCAGGTTCCAGGTCGAATACCTGGGCAGCGCGCATTCGGACGGCGACCTGACCGTGCTCGTCGAGCCGGACGAGGTGCTCTACTCGGGCGATATCATCTTCGAGGGCAGGGTCCCCTTCGTCGGCGATGCCGATACCGGCCATTGGCTAAAGACCCTGACCTCGCTGGAAACCAGCGGCCTGGCTGCACTGGTCCCCGGACACGGCCCCGCCGCCATGCAGCCGGCCGAATCGATCGCGCTCACGCGGCGTTACATTGCGGCATTGCGCGAGGTCATGGGTGGAGCTGTCGAGGAGATGGCCGACTTCGCCACGGCGTTCGATGCCGCCGACTGGTCGGAGTTCGAGAACATGCCGGCCTACGACGAGGCCCACCGGCGCAATGCCTATCAGGTGTATCTGTCCATGGAGGCCGAGGCCCTGGCGGAGTAGCCCGGCTTGCTTGGCCTTGCGAGGGAAGGGGAGAAGAGGGGGCGGAGAGGTCCGTCGATGTCCCTCCGTCCCCTCGGTTCGATTCCTTCCCGCTGGGAACCGGATTCTTGAGCCAGTGTGGCTGTTGCGCTAGCTTAGAACCCACTGGCACATCGGAAGAGAGACAAATACATGGACACCCCAGCCGTTCGTTCTTACCTGCAGCTCTCCTTGCTGCTGCTCGTTCTCATATTGGCGGGTTGCGCGCAGAATGCTCCGTATCACACCGAGTCCGGTTCGCCCGGCAACTGCGTCTCGACGCCGGATGCGGAAACCTGCCGCCAGAGCTACTACCAGGAACACGAGCATTTCGATCTGGCCTTTGCTGAGTTCAGCGAACGCGGCAATGCCTTCAGCGATGCCTACCTGAAAGATGTAAAAAACCGCATCGCGCAGAAAGCGGCCGACAAAGGGGTGGTGCTGGTCATCTTCGTTCACGGCTGGAAACACAACGCGGCCGAGACCGACAGCAACCTGATCGACTTCAAAAAGTCGCTCGCTGCCATCGACCGCGCACTGCAGTCGCAGCTGGGTGACGGCGCCCTGGGTGAGCGCAATCTGGTCGGCCTCTACATCGGCTGGCGCGGCGCGAGTATCGAACTCGAATACCTCGAACAGATTACCTTCTGGGACCGCAAGGCGGTCGCCGAAGAGGTAGGCAAGGGCGGTGTCACCCGTCTGTTGCTGGAACTGGATGAAATCACCAACAGCGACGGCAAGAACGTCATGGTCGTGATCGGCCACAGCTTCGGTGGCGCCATCGTGACCAGTGCGCTGAGCGAGGTGCTCACGGAAAGAGCAACCAACCGCACCCAGGGAAAGGGCTACGCGCCCAACATTGGCGACGGCGTGCTGGTGATCAACCCGGCGATCGAGGCGAACCAGGCGCTCAACCTGGTGGAGGCCGCGATCCAACGGGACTTCCGGCCGGAACAAAACCCACTGTTCGTTTCCCTCAGCACCGATGCCGACGGGGCCACTCACTATGCCTTCCCGGCGGGTCAGACGATTGGACTGCTGGCCACCTGGCGCCAGGCCGAGCTGCAGCGCGGCTACTATCGCGACCGCAGCGACCTGGAGAAGGAAATCCCGCTGAGCGAGAAGCACCTCGATGCGACCACCGTGGGTAACTTCGCACCCTTCCTGACCCACCGACTGTCCGCGGTCGAGACGAACGGGCAGGTGAGTTTTGAATTCGAGACCTGCGATGACGAACCCAAGGGCTGCGAACCCAAGGGTTGGACATCACTCAAGGGGCACCCCACCGTCCATCCCCTGCCGGCGAACTACCCGCTGTATTTCATCAAGACCGACGAATCGCTGATGACCGGCCACAACGATATTTTCAACCCAAGGGTGAATGCCTTCCTGGTGACCGTGATCGACGATGTGGTCAGCCGGACTTTGACGCCACGCCTGCGGGATGAGAAAGCGCCCGGACCGAGCTTCCGGACCTCGATCCTCAATCAGCCGGCGAAACTCGAGGCGCGTGTGCAGGAGATGCTGGAGAGTGCGCAATAGCGCGGGTTTTGGCGAGGATTCCCGATCCGGCGCACACAGGGTGCGTTTCCTGCCTCTCGGTTCGCATGCGGCCGGAGCCACAGATGAACGCCTCGACCGGTTTGTTGTGTTCAGTCCTCTTCGGGTAGTACCAGCAAACGCTCGCTTCGCCATACGCGGATGATGTGAACAGACGATTCTTCTCTTAGATACACGATTCGAAACGGCGGGTGGATCAGCTCCCGAATCGAGGGAGAGTCGAGTTCCGGGACGATCCTTCCAAGATCGGGATGAGTTTCCAGATGTTGAATATGCTCAACCAGTTCCCGTTGGAATTTTTCGCCAACTTGAGGAGCACCTTCATCGTTGTAGTGTTCTCTGATCGATTCGAGATCCTCGGCGGCTGTTCGAGTAACGACGACCTTCATTCACTCAATCCCGAGTTTTTCCCTCAGCTCTCCCAAGGAGAGCTCCTTCCCCTCCTTCACATCCATCATGCCTTTGGCAATTGCTCTTAGAAAGGCTCTTTCTTCTTCATTTTTTTCATATTCATCAAGGGCTTGTACTACCGCCACACCTCGCCCCCGGCTGGTTAGCAATATAGGACGATGGCTGTCCCTGGCGTGATTAACAACCTTGCCGGGATTTACCTTGAGATCGGATAGTGGAACGATGTCCTCAGAGAACTTGGTGCTCATAAAGACCTCTTGATAGGTGCTGTTAAAAGGTCGTTATAGCAGGCGCAGGGTGGGTCTTCAAGAACGCGGGCGTTCAGCTTTCCAGGCGATCCACGACTATTCCCTCCCCACTGGTGTGGGGAGGGTTAGGGTGGGGACAGAATCTCGTTTTCGCTTTCGCTCAGCCCTTCATCTTGTCTACCAGGTACTGCAGGTGCTCGACCCCGGTGCCGCAACATCCCCCCAGTATCTTTACTCCGTAGGTGTCATTGAGGGTCAACATCAGCTGACCCCACTCGGCAATGTCGTCGGCATGCAACTCGTCGGCATTGTCGAGATCGCAGTGATCGAGTGACGACGCATTGGCCTGGTAGCCGATCAAGCGATTGAAAACCGCCTTGGGTTGTTCTTCCGGGCAGAGGAAGGACGGGTAGGCGCAATTGATCATGTAACCGAGTGGTGGCGATTGCGTAGCGGAGTCGATCAGTTCGATCGCCTCCTCGAGACCGCTGCCATCCAGCACCCGCCCATCCCGCGAGATCACGAAACTGATGATGTAGGGGACGCCTGTCGCCGCCATCGCTTTGGCGATACCGAGCGCCTCCTGAACGTTCGGCAGCGTCTCCGCGATCAGGAAGTCGACCTCTCCCGCGACCAGCTGCTTTATCTGCCATGCATGGAAACGCTCTGCTTCCGAAGCGGAGAGCGCTTCCTCCGGCCGGTAGCAGTCGTTCCTGCATCCGATCAGCCCGCCGATCTTCACCACCGTATCGCGATAAGGCGCCGCATCGCGCAGGTCGCGCATGAAGGCCACCGCATCGATATTGATGGTATCGCTCACACCGGATGCCGCCACCCTGGCCTTGTCGGCCCGCCAGGTCGGTGTGAGGACGAGGATGGGCAAACCGGCACGTTGCGCCACATCCATGTATTGCCGGTAGACGTCGCCCATGATCGCGCCGGCTTCCGGGTCGTAGATCAATGGCGCATTCAGCAGGGTGTCATGGAGATGGACCTGCCCGGGGCGACGCAGTCGCTCGACGATGGCGCCTTCCATCAGGATGAACGGATTGTTGGCGAGGAGTTGTTTCATTGGTTTCCCGATTTCTGAGCCCGACGGGGAGCGATCAACGCCGTCCCCTGGAGCTGGCTGTTGGCCGAATACTTACTTCCTTCGGCTGTCTTTGAGCATTCCCTCATACCGTCGTTTCCGCTCCCCGGTATATGCCCACCACGGTTTTGGGACGCCTCCGCTGACGTATTCGACGATGGACATGAAGGTATCCAACACGCAGGGGTCACAGCTTGCCTGTGTGCGTTCACACAGTGCCTCGTACAACTCCCAGGGGTCGCGGCCTTCCAGGTCTTTTGGTGCTTGAATGCCGATCGATTCGAGATGCGCCGCCATTGCAGCACCGATGTTCGGAAGATCCAAAAGTTTCCTGGTTGTGGATCTTTCGACTCTGTCCGGATTCATATTCTGCTACTCACGCGTTTTCAAAAGGTCCGTTCAGGCTTGCGGAAGAACACCACCTGGCGCGGGCCTTGGCGGCTTGTAGCGGTCCGCCCCGGCAAAGCGCGGATCACGCTTTCTGAAGCGGTCGTCCGCCATGTGGGGATCGCACTGCTCAGCCTCCAGCCATTCGAGATTGGCGTTGCTGTGAAAGTCCGCATCGGCGGTCAGCCGGACCTCGGCCAGGACGTTGTCGGACAGATCGAGTTCCTGAAAGGCATTCCGCAGCTCCAGCAATACCCGGGGATGACAGGCGCATACGCCGCGTTGACCGCCTGGTTATGTGCACAATTGCTTGACAACTTCATGCCTGGGCGCTTGAATGTGTATTCAATGGCGTTTTTATACACCTGGAATTGCCGACATGCGAACAAACATAGTAATTGACGATGCCCTGATGGACGATGCCTTAAAATTGACCGGACTCAAGACCAAGCGTGAAGCCGTAGAGCTTGGCCTTAAGACACTGATTAAATTGAAGAAACAGGAAGATATTCGGCGTTTTCGGGGAAAGTTGAGCTGGGAAGGCAGCCTGGACGATATGAGAGCCGATTGATGGTGCTTGTGGACTCGAGCGTGTGGATTGCGTACTTCAATGGTGCAACAACACAAGAAACAGAACGCCTCGACGCTTTGCTTAGCCAGGAACCAGTAGGACTCGGGGATTTGATTCTGACCGAAGTGCTGCAAGGCTTCCGCCTTGATAAAGACTACCGCACGGCCAAGAAGCTGCTTACCTCTCTCACCATTTACGATCTTCTTGGCCAAGACTTGGCAATTCGCGCTGCTGAAAATTACCGAATGCTCCGAAAACGAGGCATTACGGTGCGCAAAACCACCGATGTGATAATTGCCACTTTTTGTATTCAGCACAATCTTCGATTGCTCCATGCTGACAAAGACTTCTTACCTTTTGTAGAACACCTGAATCTTCAAAGGGCTCTTTGAACACAGGCTCTTCGTCATTTCAAGTGGATTTGAGGATGGAACCCGCCGGGCTGGCGATCATGTAGATCATCGCGATGAAGGTCTCGTTGTTCCGGTATCCGCGTGCCCTGGCTCTGGCTGCCTGAAAGAGACTGTTCAAGCCTTCCAGGCGCGCATTGGTATAGGTTGATGTCCAGCGTCTGACGACCCGTTCGGCATTTCTTCCCAGGGTCTCCAGGGCTTTGCTGACCGGTTCCAGCAGGGCGTTATCGCCAATCAGGCCTTTTGCGTAATTGATGAMGCGGGTAATGCGCCAGCGCGCTGCCCGAGGGGTCTTTGCCTGCCGGATCCACTTCAGCCTTTCCTTGATGCGCCAGGCGGTGGCCGTATCCAGCCCTTGCTCCAGAAGCTCAGCCAAGGCATTCAGTTGATTCGTGGTGAGGTGATCCACTTCGCCATTTTTCAAGACCGCCCATCGCACGTGTTTGGGTAGCGGTGTCACGTGGTTCTCCTTTTTCCTCACCTCATCCAGAGC
>JAPTHR010000022.1 GCA_029228645.1 Gammaproteobacteria bacterium Milos-ODIII6 | reverse complement strand
CTGCTGGAACCGGTCAGCAAAGCCCTGGAGACCCTGGGAAGAAATGCCGAACGGGTCGTCAGACGCTGGACATCAACCTATACCAATGCGCGCCTGGAAGGCTTGAACAGTCTCTTTCAGGCAGCCAGAGCCAGGGCACGCGGATACCGGAACAACGAGACCTTCATCGCGATGATCTACATGATCGCCAGCCCGGCGGGTTCCATCCTCAAATCCACTTGAAATGACGAAGAGCCAAAAAAGAATATCGTCAGCGGTTTCTTGTCAAACCGGGGGCCTCTTTCAAGCTGGCGGATATTGATCCATCCTCCAAAGGCGAGCATGAGGACAAGACGCAGGCACAGAAGGAACTCGAACACTACGCCCAGCGATTGATAGAACTTCAATATCTGCTCTACGCCGAAGGCAAGCAGAGTTTGTTGATCTGCCTGCAGGCCCTCGACGCAGGCGGCAAGGACGGCACCATTCGCCATGTACTAAGCTACATGAACCCTCAGGGCTGCCGGGTGCAGGCCTTTAACGTGCCTTCCGCGGAAGAGGCCGCCCACGATTTTCTGTGGCGGGTACATCGGGCAACGCCGGCCAGAGGTGAAGTAGTGATTTTCAACCGTTCCCATTACGAGGACGTCCTGGTGGCGCGGGTCCACGAGCTGGTGCCCAAGGCAATCTGGCGCAAGCGCTACGAGGCGATCAATGACTTTGAAAAACAGTTGGCGGAAAACGGCACCCATATCCTCAAATTTTTCCTGCATATCAGCAAGGATGAACAGTTAAAACGTTTCAGGAAACGGCTGGATGATCCCAATCGGCACTGGAAAATCAGCGAGGGGGATTATCAGGAGCGACAGTACTGGGACGCCTACCAGCAGGCCTATCAGGATGCGCTGAGACGGTGCAGCACCCCCTGGGCGCCCTGGTTCGCCATCCCGGCCAATCATAAGTGGTATCGCAATTTGGCGATTTCGAAAATCGTCGTCGAAACCCTGGAAGCGCTGCACATGAGTACGCCGGAAGCGCGGGTGGATATCGAGGCGTTGAAACGGAAATATCATATTTGATACCGACCCGTGAGGATAAATGATGAACAAGCTGGCCGAAACCGAGCAACTTATGATCAAGTGATTATCTGGACGGGGGCGTATTGCGCTATCGCAGGGTAAGTCATCAATTTTATAACAAGCAAACAAAGGAGAACGAGCGTGGCTTATCAAGAATCCGGCGATGACTTATTTGATTAAACCCGAGACATGCATCGGGCCATTGAATCCCTGAAGGAAGAACTGGAGGCAGTGGACTGGTACAACCAGCGGGTGAATGTGTGCAAAAACGAGGAACTCAAAGCGATTTTGGCCCACAACCGGGATGAGGAAAAAGAACATGCCTCGATGCTGATGGAGTGGATTCGCAGACAGGACGCTACGTTCGACAAAGAGATGAAAGAGTATCTATTTACGGAGAAGTCCCTCTCTCACGATTAGCAATAGAAACTTCGATACTTGCACTCACTCAATGGGTGAATACAAAAACGCTACACCGATTGGCAACAAATGTCAGCGGCCATTGCTTCGTTGTATCCTTTGTTAATGGCCATAGCCCTTAACCGCAGGACGTGCCTCGCACTGATCACTGACATTTACCGCTAATTGGTGTTCAACTGATTATTTTAGGATTATCACCTCTGCCACGCGATCATAACCGCTTCTGCGGGTATACAGGCATCGGCATGCCGGGGGATTACTCGGGGTGCATAGTCTGCAGCAGGCCGGTCGGTTTTAATGGTTACCAGGTAGCGATAGCCGTGAATCGCACCGGCGATTTTATCTCCGCAGTCACACGGATGTACTTCATAAGCCTCGTCTGCAGTGCCTTCGGCATATAACTGCACGTTAACGTGTTCAGGCAGGATCTCGCCGAGGTAAACCTGGATCTGGAAGGTCCAGCCATTATCGGTCTTGTCCACCTGGGTGTTACCGAAGTGCACCTGGTCCCAGTGCAGTCTGAGCGTGTTGGACCAGTCATTCAGTTGTTTTGCCAATTGTGCGAGGTTTGCACCGCGTTTTTCATACGCTGTTGCGGCCGGGTGATAGAGCTGTTCAACATATTCCCGAACCATGCGGTTGCTGCTGAATTGCGGCGCCAGTTGCGTCATGCTGTTGCGGATACGTTGCAGCCATTCTCGTGGTAAACCCTGTTCGTCACGTTGGTAGAACAGGGGGATGATCTCGTTTTCAAGCCGTTGGTAAAGCTGTTCCGCTTCCACGGCATCCCAGGCCGGGTCCGCATCATGCTCTTTGCCATCACCCAACGACCAGCCGACATCGGATGAACAGGCTTCCGCCCACCAGCCGTCCAGTTCGGAAAAGTTGAGGCCGCCGTTGGCCAACACCTTCATGCCGCTGGTGCCGCAGGCCTCCCAGGGCCGGCGAGGGGTGTTGATCCAAACATCGACGCCCTGCACCAGTTGTTGTGCCAGTGCGATATCGTAATCTTCCAGAAAAACCACATGACTGCGAATCTCGGGTCGTCGAATAAAGTCGATCCATTCCCGGATCATGGCCTGGCCCTCGCGGTCATTCGGATGCGCCTTGCCGGCAATGATCAGCTGTACGGGGCGCGTGCTGTCTGCCAGTAGTCGCGTCAGGCGTTGGCGATCATGCAATAAAAGATTGGGACGTTTATAGGTGGCGAAACGCCGTGCAAAACCCAGGGTCAGGGCATTGGGGTCCAGTACCTGCTCCACCTTGCTCACCTGTTCCGGGCTGGCGCCTGCCTGACCCAGTTGCAGCGCCAGGCGCTTGCGTGCGTAGTGCACCAGGTCTTCGCGTTCACGGGCGCGCATCTTCCACAAGGTCTTGTCATCAATTGCCTCGATAGCCTGGTGCAGGCTCTCGCTATTGCCGAGCCATCGATGCTTGCCGCAGCTCTCCGTCCACAGCCGGTCGGCCCATTCAGAATCCCAGGATGGCACATGCACCCCATTGGTAACATGGCTCACCGGCACTTCGGCGAGTGGCCAGCGAGGGTAAAGCCCCGTAAACAGCCGGCGGCTGACCTCGCCGTGCAGACGACTGACCCCGTTACTGCGCGCACAGCCGCGCATGGCCAGGTAGGCCATGTTAAAAGCTTCCGTCGGGTCATCCGGGTTTTTCCGGCCCAGCGCCAGCAGTTCCTGCAGAGCAAGCCCGGTACGGGTCAGAAAGTCATGGAACATCGGGAAGTACTTGTCGATAAATTGGGGTGGAAATGTATCGAATCCGGCAGCGACGGGGGTGTGCGTGGTAAACACATTGCCGGCCCGGGTGGCCCACAAGGCTTGCTGAAACGGACAACCGGTCTGCTGCATAAAACTGCGCGCACGTTCCAGGATGACAAAAGCGGCATGGCCTTCATTCAGGTGGCAGACCGAAATGTCTTCGCCTATTGCCGTCAGCAAGCGCCAGCCACCAATACCCAGCACCAGTTCCTGCAGGAATCGCAGTTCCTGCCCGCTGTCATAAAGTTTGTTGGTGATACCCCTGTCGCGCGGGCTGTTCAACGGGTCGTTGCTGTCCAGTAAATACAGACGGACACGACCGACATTCACCTGCCAGATGCGTAATGCCAACGCCCGGCCTGGCAGGTGCAGGGCGACATGTAACCATTCTCCGGCGCTTGTGCGTAGCGGCTGAATGGGCAGGGTGGCGGGTTCGTTGTAGGGATACACGGCCAACTGACGGCCATCGGCATCGAGCATCTGGCGAAAGTAACCTTCCTGGTAGAGCAGGCCGACACCGACCACCGGTAGGCCGAGGTCACTGGCGGTCTTGAGGTAGTCCCCGGCGAGGATGCCGAGGCCGCCGGCATAAATGTGCAAGGCTTCGCCAAGGCCAAACTCCATACTGAAGTAGGCTACCTTGCCCACGTTGGATTGCTGTTGCACTTCTCCATACCAGCCGGGATCAGCCAGATAGTTTTCCCGCTCAACCGTCAGACGGTCCAATTCCTCACGAAACGGCTTGTCATCAGCGAGCTGCTGCAGGCGCTGCTTAGACACATCCTGCAACAGCACCCAGGGATTTTCTGTTGCCTCCCAGATCTCCTTATCCAGCATGCGCCACAAGTCGTCGGCAGCATGACTCCAGGTCCAGCGCAGGTCCAGTGCCAGATCGGTCAGCGCTTCCAGACCGGCTGGCAACGGGCGGGGTAAGGTGACAGGCATCGTATCAAACCTTATATATGCAGGTTATTGTCGAGCATCGACCTGTAAACTACCCTGAGTGTCCAGGACGGGTATGCAATCCAGGTGACAGTTGTAACAGATAAATTACGGGCACCTCGATTAATCGGTTCTGACGGTGTCATCGGCACGACCACAAAAGCGGTGGTGCCATTTCGCCGAACTAACGGATCGTTTTCCAGCTAATCAACGTCGTTTTTTCGTTCTATTCGCCGCTTTCCGCCGCCCTCGGCGGGTTTTTGGCGAATCAGCCTGTACAGCAGGCAGATTGCGGCCTGAGCAAAAACTCCAGCCGTCGCATGTTGTACGTCAGCTTCATCAATCCGATCTTCACCGCGGCGCGAACCTTACCTTTGCTTCGTACCAGGATACTGCCCTGGCGTGTACGCTGATCACCGAAGACATGTTCGACACGAGCGCGTGTCTTCAAGCGCCGATGGCCGGCAACTTGAACATCAGCGTCAATCGTGCGGCTTCCGCCCGGCGTTGCTCTTGCGTTGCTTCTGGTGGATGACCTTCAGCAGCGGGCGGAAAGCTTTGCAGACGACGATGCTGTCCAGCCGCGGCAAAGAGTCACTCGGTTTCTCCAGCTTTGCAGCCGATCCTCATCGTCGAACAAACCGGGGTTCATTCAAACTGCTCTCTGCGTCTCCAACTGCTGATATTTTGTCCGAATCAGGGGATTATTCGAGATGCCCGTATTCAGGGTGCTTGACTGAGGCAGCTGTATATCAGCTTTACGCGCCCCGGAGTTTGGATACGGGAGCTGCCCACGACGTACCCAAAGGAACGGATTCCTCACCATCGTGAAAAACGATACCAGCAGCGATTTGATTGCTGCCCAGGTTGACTGATTTTTGAATCCGCTTAGATCGCTTTTTTTGGCTGTTGCCGACGGTTTTGTCTCGACGCCGAAGCGTCGTCCTGCACTATTCCCGATCATGCATGAAGTGAATTTTATCCAGGACCCATCAACTATATTCGGTTGATAGAATATATGACACAGGATATATTCGGCTGCATGAATATATCTCCATTGACGCTATACCCTGCCATCGCGCACGAAATTCGTCTGCGCTGTCTGCTTCTACTCCTTGAGCATGATGAACTCTGTGTCTGCGAACTGACCCACGCCATCCGCGCCGCTCAGCCGACCATTTCCCGCCATCTTGCTCACCTGCGTGAAGTGGCATTGGTGAGCGATCGCCGAGAGGGCCTGTGGATCCACTACCGGATCAATCCCGAATTGCCTGTTTGGGTAACCAATGTGTTGCGCGAAACGGCTCAGGGTGTCAGCGGGGTGGCCCCGTTCGTGGAAGACCTGGCCGTATTGGAAAACATGCCGAACCGACCGGGCGCACCGCGGTGCGCATAAGAACGAAACATACTTCTACTCAAGACAGCGGAGGAATCAATGATGTCCGACAAGATTTACAACGTGTTGTTTCTTTGTACCGGCAACTCTGCGCGTAGCATTTTTGGCGAGTGCCTGATCGAGCGCTGGGGGAAAGGCCGATTCCGCGGCTTTAGCGCTGGCAGCCACCCCAAGGGTGAGGTTCATCCGGGGGCTCTGTATGAACTGCAGCATAACAATTACGTTACCGATGGGCTCCGCAGCAAGGACTGGGATGAATTCGCCCGGCCCGATGCACCGCATATGGATTTTGTCTTTACCGTGTGTGACAAGGCGGCGGCTGAAGTGTGTCCGGTCTGGCCGGGTCAGCCGATGACAGCGCATTGGGGGGTGGCAGACCCAGTCGCTGTCGAAGGCGACGAGTTGACCCGGCGAACTGCATTCGCTAAGGCTTTTCGTGAGTTGCAGAACCGCGTATCGATTTTCGTCAACCTGCGATTTGACCAACTTGACCAGCTGCGACTGCAGGAGAAGCTGGACGAGATCGGTCAAATTCAATTGACTGAGAGCAAAGAGCCGGTAGCCTGAATGTGAGTGCGCAATGCGAAGTCACGGCCAAGCGCGCTACCGGCAGTTCGATGAGTCTGTTCGAACGCTACCTTACCCTTTGGGTCGGTTTGTGTATTGTCACCGGGATCGCGCTCGGGCACTGGTTCCCGGCGCCATTCCAGGCTATCGGCCAGATGGAAGTGGCGCAGGTGAACCTGCCGGTGGCCGTGCTCATCTGGCTGATGATTATCCCAATGTTGCTCAAGGTCGACTTCGGGGCCTTGCACCAGGTGAAGGAACACTGGCGGGGCATTGGCGTGACGCTGTTTATCAACTGGGCGGTCAAGCCTTTCTCGATGGCCCTGCTCGGTTGGCTTTTTATCCGTGTTGTCTTTGCGCCATACCTGCCGCCTGATCAGCTGGATGCCTATATCGCCGGCTTGATTCTGCTTGCGGCCGCTCCCTGTACGGCCATGGTCTTCGTCTGGAGCCGCCTTTCAGGTGGGGACGCCAACTTCACCCTGTCCCAGGTGGCCTTGAACGACATCATCATGATCTTTGCCTTCGCACCAATCGTCGGACTGCTGCTTGGCTTGTCAGCAATCATTGTGCCCTGGGATACGCTGTTTCTGTCGGTCGTGCTCTATATCCTGTTGCCGGTGCTGTTCGCGCAATGGTGGCGGCGACGTTTATTGCGTCGGGGCGGCGAGACGGCGTTACAGGCGCGGCTCGATCAATTGCATCCCGTCTCGCTCATCGCCTTGCTGGCAACGCTGGTACTGCTGTTCGGTTTCCAGGGTGAGCAGATCCTCAGCCAGCCGCTGATCATCGTCATGCTCGCGGTGCCGATCCTGATCCAGGTCTACTTCAACTCCGGTCTGGCCTACCTGCTGAACCGCCGGTTCGGGGTCGCCCATTGCGTGGCTGCGCCCTCGGCCTTGATCGGTGCGAGTAACTTTTTCGAACTCGCAGTTGCCGCGGCTATCGTCCTGTTCGGTTTCGATTCCGGCGCTGCGCTTGCCACCGTGGTCGGTGTGCTGGTGGAAGTGCCGGTGATGCTGTCGGTGGTCAAGATCGTCAATCGAACCAAGGGTTGGTATGAGGCCGGCCAGAATTCCTGAGGAAATCATCATGAAAACAAAAATTCAATCATTGCTGTTGATTCTGGGCCTGTCGGCTTCGATGTTCGCCTGGGCGAATCCCGACTATTTGGTGGATGCCGATTGGCTGTCTGAGCACATCGAGGACGAAAACCTGGTGGTATTGGAGGTGCGCTATCACCCGCATCGTTATCACACGGTCGGGCATATCCCGGGTGCCATTCAGGTCAAGCGCTTCAAGGATCTGGCTGACAATAATTCGCTCACTGTCACGCGTTTCCCCTCGCGGGAACAGTTCCAGGAAACGCTCCGCGAATGGGGTGTCAGCATGGATTCGACGCTCGTGATCTACGACGACACCCGCACCGTGACCAGCGCGCGGCTCTGGGTGCTGTTGAAACTTTATGGCTTTCCCATGGAGCAGGTGAAAGTGCTCAATGGCGGCACCATTGGCTGGTCGGCTTTTGAAGAGATGTCTCAGGAAGCAACGCCACCGCGTGCCAGAAGCAACATTGAACTCAAGCCAGCCGATCAATCCATTTACGTCGAATTTCCAGACATTTATGACCATGTCGCCATGGGCAAACAGTCGGACATCGTATTGATCGATGCACGCCCTGGTGAACGCTACGCCGGAGGCAGCCACCATGGTGTGGCAGACGGCCATATTCCCGGCGCCATCAACATCGTCAGCATGGACGGTACCGATGGCCAGTCTCAGATCTGGTTGTCCGACGAAAAGCTGGGCGAACTCTACAAAGCTGTTCCCAGGGACAAAACGGTCTATGTGTACTGTGATGACGGTTTTCGTATGAGCCTTGCGTATCAGCAACTGACGCATCTCGGTTACAAGGATGTGCGTCTTTACAACGGAGGCTGGTCGCAGTGGGGCAACTGGCTGGATCTGCCGAAGGTCACGGGCGACAAACCCTTCGCAGGAGACTTTGAACTGTGATGCGTTCCGTTCTGCTCTTCTTGCTGTTGGTCGCTTCCACTAAAGGCTGGGCCTTCGAGTTGAAGGTTGAGCCGGTCGTCGAGAATGTCTATGCCATTGTTGGCGAGATCGGGCCGCGCACACCGGAAAACCACGGGCTGAACAATACTCTGGGGTTCGTGGTGACAGACGAAGGCGTGGTACTGATCAGCTCCGGCGCGACACCTGCCGGTGCGGCTCTGGTAGAAAAGGCGGTCGCGTCGGTGACCACGCAGCCGATCCGCCTGGTGGTCAATATCGGCGTGCAGGATCACCACTGGATGGGCAACAGCTATTTCGCGAACAAGGGCGTCCCGATCAAGGCGCTCAAGCGCACCGTGGCGAACCAGCGCAAGCAGGCCGATGCCCATCTAACACGCCTGACCGCTCAGGTTGGCGACGAAAGCAAGACCGGCGTCCCGACCTACGCAACGGATGTCGTGGGCGCAGATAGCCAGACTTTCGATTTCGGTGGTTTGACCTTTGAGTTGCTGTGGCCAGGTGACGGCCACTTTGTCGGCGATGCAGTGCTTTGGATGCCGCAGACGCGCACGGTGTTCACCGGGGACTTCGTCTTTCTTGACCGTCTCTTGGGCGTGCACAACACAACGCCGGTTGCCAGGTGGCAGCAGTCGTTTCACGAGATCGAAAAACTCGAACCCCTGCATGTGGTGCCCGGCCATGGTCATGCCGGAGACATGGACAAGGCGCGGCGCGATACCGGCAACTATCTCGATTGGCTGACCGCGGAAGTCGGCAAGGCGCTGGATGAGTGGCAGGACCTGGGGGATACCGTGGAACAGATGGGAGATGCCCCGGCATTCGCGCATCTTCAGTTCTTTGATGGCTGGCATAAGCGCAACGTCCATCAGACCTATATGCAGTTCGAAGCGGTGAGATAACTCGATGTCTGTCACTCTGCAATCCACGATCACTTGTCCAAAGTGCGGTCATGTCGCCGAAGAGACCATGCCAACCGACGCCTGCCAGTGGTACTACGAATGCAAGGGTTGTGGGGAATTACTCAAGCCGTTGCAAGGCGACTGCTGTGTGTTCTGCTCCTATGGCTCTGTGCCGTGTCCGCCTGTGCAGTTGGAAGGCAAAAATTCCTGTTGCAGCTCCGGCTCCGGCTGCTGTGATTGAAACGATATATAAGAGGTAACAGAGATGAAAAATATCAAGGTATTGGGTTCAGGCTGCAAGAACTGTGAGACCACCGCCAATCTCATCAGCATTGCTGCTGAGCAGGCCGGCGTCGAGATCGAGCTTGAGAAGGTCACCGACATGGCGCAGATCATGAGCTACGGGGTGATGTCCACGCCCGGCGTCGTGGTGGATGGAAAAGTCGTGCATGCGGGCGGACTTCCCGGTCCGGATCTGGTGCGCAACTGGCTCACCCACGACTGATTCCCATGACTGATATTGGGGTGCGGCAACATGAATAAACATCCTTATGACGTTTTAGACCTGCCGGATCGGGGCTGTCTTATTTTCACCCCTTGCCCCGGTACCAAAGGTGTGGACCTGGCTACATCGGTCAGCGAACTTCACCAGGCCGGCGCAGATGCCATCGTCACCATGATGACTGATGAAGAACTGGCCAAATTCGAGGTTGATTCCCTGCCGACGTTGTCCGGCAAAGCGGTATGACCTGGTTTCATTTTCCCGTGGAAGACGATGCAGCCCCTGGTGAGGTGTTCGAACAATCCTGGCAGGCGCGCAAACCCGAGTTGTTGGCATTGATCGAGCAAGGCAAGTGCATGGCGATTCACTGCCGCGGTGGTTCGGGCCGAACCGGCTTCATGGCGGCGGTGATCATGCGCGAACAGGGCATGGACGAGGTGCAGGCAACCAGCCTGGTGAAAGGTCTGCGCCCCAATTCGCTGAAGCTCCCGGCACATACTGAATACCTCGCAGCACATTACGACAAAAAATTATAAGAGGAGACAGTTCAATGACAGTAAAGATCGGTATCAATGGGTTCGGCCGCATGGGCCGTTTGGGATTGCGTGCTGGTTGGGGGAGGGAAGACATTGTCGTCACCCAGGTGAACGAGATTGCTACGGATGCTGCCGGTTCGGCGCATCTACTCAAGTTCGATTCGGTGCACGGAACCTGGGCCGAAGCGTGCAGTGCCGATGAAGACGCCATGATCATTGGTGGCAAGCCGGTCGCCTACAGCCGTAATGCGACCATCGGCGAAACTGACTGGTCGGGTTGCGATATCGTGATCGAGGCGACCGGAAAACACCACAAAAAGCCGGAGACGTTGCAGACCTATTTCGATCAGGGCGTGAAGAAGGTCATCGTGGCGGCTCCGACCGAGGGTGCGCTGAATATCGTCTACGGTATCAATGACCATCTCTACGATCCGGCAGAACACCACTTGGTAACGGCGGCTTCGTGTACGACCAACTGTCTGGCACCCGTGGTCAAGGTGGTACATGAGAATATCGGTATCGTGCATGGCTGCATGACCACCATCCATGACATGACCAACACCCAGACCATCGTCGACAAGGGGCATAAAGACCTGCGCCGCGCCCGCGCCTGTGGCCAGTCGCTGATCCCGACCACCACCGGCTCCGCCAAGGCGATCACAAAAATCTTTCCGGAACTCACCGGCAAGCTGAACGGTCATGCGGTGCGTGTTCCGCTGCTCAATGCTTCGCTTACCGACTTCGTGTTTGAAGCGGCGCGGCCGGTAACAGCAGAAGAGGTCAACGGCTATTTCAAAGCGGCGGCCGAGGGTGAACTGAAGGGGATACTCGGTTACGAAGAGCGGCCACTGGTGTCGGTGGATTACCTGAATGATCCACGCTCATCCATTGTTGATGCGCTCTCCACCATGGTGATCGATGACACCCAGGTCAAGGTCTATGCCTGGTACGACAACGAGTGGGGCTATGTGAACCGGATGATGGAACTGGCGGTGAAAGTGGCATCGAGTCTCTGATGATGGACTGGAAGATTTTCGCCACCGTATTCGCCACGGTGTTCATCGCCGAACTGGGCGACAAGACGCAGCTGGCCACGTTACTGTTCGCCGCCGACAAGGAAGTTAGCAAGTGGCTGGTGTTTGTTGCCGCCTCTATGGCGCTGATTGCCACTTCCGCCTTGGGGGTGTTGGCTGGTTCGGCCGTTTCCCAGTATGTGAGTGAGCGCACCTTGCACATAGTGGCCGGCATTGGCTTCATCGGCATCGGCGTGTGGACTCTCTGGAAATAGCCATATGGACAACAACACACGCAACTACTTGACTGTCACCGCCGGCTACTGGGCTTTTACTGTCACCGACGGCGCTATCCGCATGCTGGTGGTTCTGTACTTCCACCTGCTCGGCTATTCGCCGTTCGAAGTGGCGATGCTGTTTCTGTTTTACGAGTTCTTCGGCATCGTCACCAATCTGGTCGGCGGCTGGCTCGGGGCGCGCATCGGCCTGAACCTGACGATGAACATCGGGATGGGGATGCAGGTGGTGGCACTGGCGATGCTGACCGTACCGGATGCCTGGTTGTCGGTGGCCTATGTGATGGCGGCACAGGCCTTGTCAGGTATTGCCAAGGACCTGAATAAAATGTCTGCCAAGGCCTCGGTAAAACTCATTGCCGGCGGCGGTGGTGAATCTAAGCTGTTTAAATGGGTGGCGGTTCTGACCGGTTCTAAAAACGCACTCAAGGGCGGCGGTTTTTTCGTGGGGGCTGCATTGCTCGAATGGATCGGTTTTCGCGGTGCTTTGATTGTGTTGGCAAGCATGCTGTTTGTCGTGCTGATCATTACTGCGGTCATGCTGCCTTCGGGTGTCGGCAAGATGACGTCCAAACCCAAGTTTACCCAGGTGTTTTCTAAAGTGCCCGCGATCAACTGGCTGTCAGCAGCGCGTTTTTTCCTGTTTGGTTCACGCGATGTGTGGTTTGTCGTGGCCTTGCCGGTATTTCTGGTAGAAGTCGCTGGCTGGTCAGCGACCGGCGTGGGTACTTTTATGGCAGCCTGGGTAATCGGTTACGGGTTTGTACAGGCATCAGCACCAAAACTGCTTCGGCGCAGTCATCATGGGCAGGGGCCGGGTGGAGGAACTGCAAGATTCCTCGCTTTTGTGCTGGCGGTATTTCCAGCCGGTATTGTCATCGCCATGCAGCAGGGCTGGCCAATTGAAGCGGTGCTGGTCGCTGGCTTGATTCTGTTCGGTATTGTCTTTGCGATCAATTCGGCGGTGCACTCCTACCTGATTTTGGCCTATTCCGATCATGACAAGGTGTCGATGAACGTTGGTTTTTACTACATGGCCAATGCCGGTGGCCGCCTGGCAGGCACGGTCTTATCCGGTTTGATCTACCAGACGTATGGATTGGAGGGTTGTCTGTGGCTGTCATCGGGGTTTGTGCTGGCTGCGGCCATGCTTTCCTTTGCGCTTCCTTCTGTCGAATCTGCTGCCAGAGAACAAACCAATGTTTGAGCAACTGGCCAGTTTGCTCGTTTATCAGTGGCTGGCCTTGTCACCAGAAAGCCACTGGGGTGCTGCGCTGCATTTCTTCGTCATGGACGTCGCCAAGATTTTCGTCCTCCTGCTGATTGTGATCTACGTGATGGGTCTACTGCGCGCACTGCTATCGCCCGAGCGGGTGAGGGAGTTCGTGCGCGGCCGGCCGGATTGGCAGGCGCGCGGCTTCGCGGTCACGCTCGGGGCCGTGACACCATTCTGTTCCTGCTCGTCGGTACCGCTGTTTATCGGTTTTGTCGAAGCCGGCATCCCCTTGGGCGTGACCTTTTCATTCCTGATCGCCAGCCCGATGATCAACGAAGTGGCTGCGGTAATCCTGGTCGGCATCCTGGGCTGGAAGCTGGCGGCACTGTACGTCGGTGCGGGGCTGCTGGTGGCCTGGTTCGGTGGCATTGTCATGCAGTCCTTTAAACCTGAACGCTGGGTCGAGGAATACGTCTGGAAGATCCAGATGGGCCAGGCCGACTTACCGGAGCCAGACCGGTCGTTTTCCGGTCGGCACCGTTATGCCGTGGCTGAGGTCAAGGAGATCGTCGGCCGCATCTGGAAATGGGTGCTGCTCGGCATCGGTGTCGGCGCGCTGTTCCATGGCTTCGTGCCCGAGCAGTGGGTCAGTGAGAACCTGGGCGGCGATGCCTGGTACACGGTACCGGCTGCCGTCCTGATGGGTATTCCGCTGTATTCGAATGCCACCGGCGTGATCCCGGTCGCCGAGGCGATGCTGACCAAGGGCGTAGCGGTTGGCACGACCCTGGCGCTGATGATGAGCGTGGCAGCCCTGTCGCTGCCGGAGATGCTGATCCTGCGCAAGGTGATCAAGTGGCAGGCGCTGGCGCTGTTCGCCGGGGTGCTCGCGATCGCGTTTACGCTGGTGGGATGGGGCTTCAATGTCATTACCTGATGACCATGGAGACTCGTGCTTGAATCCGTACTGGCCTGTCCCGAATGCACCGTTATTGGGTATTGAAAAAGGTAACATATATGCTACTATATGGGTCATATGATCGAGGTTAGAGAGTACCTGGATGCTGAGGGAAAAAGTCCTTATGCCAAATGGTTTGATCGCCTGAATGTGGCCGCTGCGGTCAAGGTGACGACAGCCGTCCATCGGAKRGAGCAGGGCAACTTCTCTAATGTGAAAGGTGTGGGTGCCGGCGTCTATGAGTTCAAGATTGATTTCGGTCCCGGTTATCGGATCTATTTTGGCAAAGACGGCGACCGGTTGGTGATATTGCTCGCGGGCGGTACCAAGAAACGGCAGGACGCCGATATCACTGCCGCGAAAGCTAACTGGCGCGACTATAAGCGCCGGAAACGGCAAGAGGTGACATGATGGCTTTGACGAAAGATTTTAAGGACACCATACAGGCACGTGCCCAACGGGATCCGGCGTTTCGCAAGGCCCTGCTGCAGGAAGGGGTCGAGTGCCTGCTTGCTGGTGATGTCGATACCGGCAAGGCAGTGCTGCGTGACTATATCAATGCGACGATCGGGTTCGAGGAACTCTCCCAGGTCTTCGACAAGTCGAGCAAGAGCCTCATGCGCATGTTCGGGCCAAAAGGTAATCCCCAGGCGAGTAACCTGTTTGCGGTGATTCAATATCTGCAGGAGCATGAGGGCATACACCTGGAAGTCAAAGCCCGGAAGGTGGCCTAAGGTGCTGTGTATCAGTGTTCAATCTGCAATTTTTTCGAGCATTTTGAAGGATTTTCCGAGCATGGTATTTTTCATGGTATTTCGATTTAGCAGGAATATAAGCCATTGAATATAAAACATAACAATGGCTTGTTTACAATAGAGTGGGAGTGGCCGGAACTGGCAGGCTATGTCTGGCACTGGCTGGCAACAACAGGCACTTCATCTGAATGCCCGATTGTTCAGTCAGGTAGGTAATAAGTAATGATATCCATTTCCTTGTGCGGGATGCCGATGATATCAATGCTGTTATCTCTTATCAGGTAGAAGACAACATGTGCACCCTGTGGGAAGCTGTAATAGCCTTCAGCTATATCCGTGCGGTGTTTACCCAATTGCGGATTTTCCGCTAACCAGCTAAAGCGTTTCTCAAGTGCTCTCAAATAGGTATTGCGTTGGCGTTTACCCCATTGTTGTTCGGTATATCGACCGATGTTTTTCAAGTCCTCCAGTGCTCTTGGGGTGACTCTGAATCCAGGCATCAGGCTTCGTTGTCCAGATCATTGATCAGCGCGTCCATGGTGAATCCATCAGCAAACTCACCGGATTCGGCCTGTTTGAAGCCCTGGGCCAAATGGCCCCGTAAAGCATCGAGTTTGCTTTTCCGCTCCTCCATTGCCCGGAGAGCATCACGAACTACTTCACTGGCGGAACCGTATCGCCCACTGGCAATCTCGTTCTTGATATAGACTTCCCAGTGCTCACCCAGGCTAAGACTTGTCGTTGCCATATCACACCTCGCATATTCATAAATAACAAAAATGAATATAAATCAGGGTAAAAAGAAAGGCAATCAGTTTTTAATTCCTAAGTTTATATGAGCAAACGAGAGCAATTTCTGAGCATGGTATTTTTCATGGTATTACCGTTTAGCAGGAAAATAAGTCATTGAATATAAAAGACAAAAATGGCTTATTTACCATCGAGTGGGAGTGACGGGAAATTTTAACCTATTGATTAAGAATAATAAAAACGTCTCAATCGATAATATAATCTGCATCATTAATGGTATTTTTCATGGTATTCATAGAGATGGACCCACTTGATTGGACAGTCATTGGACGGAGATAAGTGCCTTCCTCCATCATGAGCATCCTGCTCTGGAGAAAAGCGATGAGAAGGAAGAGAAGAACCCATTCACCTGAATTCAAAGCCAAAGTGGCCTTGGCGGCGATACAGGGCGAGCTAACGATGGCCGAGCTGGTCAAGAAGTTTGACGTGCACGCCAACCAGATCACCGACTGGAAGAAGCAGCTGCTGAACAGCGCCCCGGATGTCTTCGGCAAGGGCGCGACGAAGGCCGAGGACGCTGCCGAGACGGTCCAGGAATTACACGCCAAGATCGGCCAGCTC
>JAPTHR010000021.1 GCA_029228645.1 Gammaproteobacteria bacterium Milos-ODIII6 | reverse complement strand
CCGTCAGGTGTGTATAAGGGACAGTGCTGAGGCTGGTGTGCGAGCTCAGCTTGGGCATCGGCAGGTCGATCAGCGCCCGGGCACCGGGCGCCACCGACTGGTCCGCGATCTCGAAAGGTTTACGCATCCCAATCAGCCCTTGCCACGTGTCCGGGTCATGCTGGCCGAGCCGGTCTTCTTCTCCGCCAGGCGCTTCTCGATGAACTCGATCTGCATGCCGGCGATGTCCTTGCCGGTCGCGTTCTCGATACCCTCCAGGCCGGGCGAGGAGTTGACCTCCATCACCACCGGGCCGTGGTTGGATCGCAGCAGGTCCACACCGGCCACGTTCAGACCCATGGTCTTGGCGGCGCGGACCGCAGTGGAGCGCTCCTCAGGGGTGATCCGGATGAGCGTCGCGCTACCGCCACGGTGCAGGTTGGAGCGGAACTCCCCCTCTTTGCCCTGGCGCTTCATGGCTGCGACGACCTTGTCGCCGACGATGAAACAGCGGATGTCGGCGCCGCCGGCCTCCTTGATGAACTCCTGTACCAGGACACTGGCCTTGAGACCCATGAAGGCCTCCATGACGCTTTCCGCCGCCTTCTGGGTCTCTGCCAGAACCACGCCGATCCCCTGGGTGCCCTCGAGCAGTTTGATCACCAAGGGAGCGCCCCCGACCATCTTGATCAGGTCATCCACGTCGTCCGGCCTGTGTGCGAAGCCGGTGACCGGCAGGCCGATGCCCTTGCGTGACAGTAACTGCAGGGAGCGCAGCTTGTCGCGTGAGCGGGTGATCGCGACCGACTCGTTCAGCGGGAAGGTGCCCATCATCTCGAACTGGCGCAACACCGCGGTACCGTAGAAGGTCACGGAGGCGCCGATACGCGGGATGACCGCATCGAATCCGGACAGATTCTCGCCCTTGTAGTGCACCTCCGGCCGGTTGGAGGTGATGTTCATGTAACAACGCAGCGCATCCAGCACCCGCACCTCGTGGCCACGTTCCTGGGCAGCCTCCACGAGACGGCGCGTGGAATATAGCTTGGGGTTACGGGAAAGTATTGCGATTTTCATATCCGGTTCTCCTTATCTGATTCGTTTCTATTTGTTTTTTAGACTCCCTCCGGGAGCCGGAGTCACATCCGGAATGGTTTTCAAACCGGGCGGGCCTCCCCGGTCGGTTGGAATCCTGCTTCAAACTGCGCCATGGCCCGGTAGAGGCGCATCTTCGCCGCGCTCAGTCCGATACCCAGGGTCTGGGCAATATCGTCCAGCGACAGGTCCCGGTAGAAGCGTAGCATCAGAACGTCGCGCGCCTGCTCGGGCAAAGCAAACAATACCTCGCGCACCGCCTGCGAGACGTCGCCATCGATGTCCGGCGCGTGCTCGTGGCGCAGCTCGTCGTGGATCTCCATCAGGGCCTGCAGGTGCTCGCCCATAATGCGGCGCATACGACGCTGATAGACATTACTGCACTGGTTGTCCGCAATGGTGAACAGCCAGGTGCGAAAGGCCGCATCGCCACGAAAACCGGACAGGTTCCGGAAAACCCGCAGCAGGGTCTCCTGGACCGCTTCCTCCGCATCCGCCAGGTTGCCCAGGCGCGCGCGGCAGCGCCGCAAAATATCCTGGCGGTGCCGTTTTATCAGGGCGTTGCAGGCTGCCGAGTAAAGGCGCGCGGACTCGCCCGAACGGGCCACGAGCTGCTCATCGGTGAGCTGCTCAAGTTCTTGTATTAGCTTAATTTTATTCACTGTTGCACCCCCTCTAGTGTGCTTCGGGGCGCAAATAGTAGGGGGCGCAGAATGACAAATCTAACTATATTTATTTGTTATTTTTTAAAATATTTTTTATCGTTATGCCATGGACCTGGAACTGCTCAGAACCTTCCTCGAGGTCGCCCGCCTGCGTCACTTCGGCCAGGCGGCCGAAGCCCTGCACCTCACCCAGGCGGCGGTCAGCGCACGCATCAAACTGTTGGAATCGACCCTCGGAGTGCGCCTGTTCGACCGCGTCAAGCGGGATATCCGGCTCACCCCGGAGGGCAACCGCCTGCTGCGGCACGCCGATCTGCTGATCGCCGCCTGGCGCAAGGCACGTCAGGATGTCTCTGTCGGGGAGGCGAACCTGCAGCTGTCTTTCGGTGGCGGGCTGCGATTGTGGGAGGTGTTTCTGCAGGACTGGCTGCAGCAGGTGCGCATCAGCCGGCCGGGGATTGCGTTGATCGCCGAGTCGCATACCCCTGAAGTACTCACCCGCCGCCTGCTGGACGGTGTCCTGGATCTCGCCTTCATGCTCGAGCCGGCCCAGCTCGAGGTGCTCAACGTCCAACAGGTGGCCACCATCCACCTGATGCTGGTCTCGACCCACAGAGGGCTCAACGCCGACGAGGCGCTGGGCGACGATTACCTGATGGTCGATTGGGGCCTGGCGCATGCCCTTACTCACCGGCGCCTGTTCCCGGATGCGCCGGAACCGCTGACCCGGGTGGCGACCGCGGACATGGCCCTGTCCTATATGCTGGCGCTGGGTGGCAGCGCCTACCTGCCGACCAAGCGTATCCAGGAACATGTTGACGCCGGACGCCTGCATCCGGTCGAGGGGGCGCCGCCGATCGACTACCCGGCCTACGCCGTGTTCCCGGTGCGCGGACCGCGCAACGCGCTGATCAGGCAGCTGCTGCAAGAGACGAAGACCGATGCGTAGTCGCTGTCATAGCAGGAACGCGGAGGCGAGGCCGAGAAAGCTGAGAAAGCCGATCACGTCGGTGACCGTGGTCAGGATCACCGCGCCGGACAGCGCCGGGTCGATGCCCATGCGCTTGAGCGCCAGCGGCACCGCGACTCCGGCGAGCGCTGCGGCCACCAGGTTCAGGATCATTGCTGTCGCGATAACCGCGGAGAGACCCGGCTGACGAAACCAGAAGTACGCAACCAGCGCGACAATCATGGCCCAGACCACGCCATTCAGGGCGCCGACGGCGAGTTCCTTGAGCATCAGCCAGCGCACGTTGGCATCCGCGATCTGATCCAGCGCCATACCGCGGATGGTCAGCGTCAGGGTCTGGCTGCCGGCGATGCCACCCATGCTGGCAACCACCGGCATCAGTACCGCGAGCGCCACGATCTTGCTCAGCGCCTCCTCGAACTGCCCGATCACCCAGGCCGCCAGAAACACCGTCACAAGGTTGATGCCCAGCCACACACCCCGTCGTTGCGCGCTCGGCAGGACCGGCGCGAACAGGTCTTCCTCCTCGTCCAGGCCCGCGCTCTGCAGCAGCACCCGGTCGGCCTCTTCGCGGATGATGTCGATCACGTCGTCCACGGTGATCCGCCCGAGCAGTTGGTCGTTCTCATCCAGCACCGCGACCGAAACCAGGTCACGCCGATCGAACAGATTGGCGACATCGTGCTCACTGGCGGTGGCGCGCACCACCTCGGCGTCCGGCTGCATCACATCCTGGACTCTGGCCTCCGGATCACCGGTCACGATGACCTCCATCGGCAGCTTGCCCTGGTAAATCCCCTCGCCGTCGATGACCATCAGCGCATCGGTGTGCGGTGGCAGGCTTTGGTGGCGGCGCAGCCAGCGCAGCACCACGGCGAGACTGGCCCCGGGGCGCACGCTCAGCACCTCGGTGCTCATGAGTCGCCCGGCGGTATCGTCCTCGTATGCGAGCACCGCTTCGAGGCGCGCGCGATGATCCTTCTCCAGCGCCTCGAGGATGGTATCGCTGAGATCCTGTGGCAGCTCCTCGATGACCTCGGCCAGATCCTCCACGTCCATACGCCCGGCCGCCGCGACCAGTTCCGCATCCTCCATCTCGTCGATGATGCTGGCGCGGGCCTCGTCGTGCAGGTAGGTCAGGACCTCGCTTTCCTGCGCCTCGGGCACCGCCTCCCACAGGGCGGTCCGCTGTTCCGGCGGCATCGCCTCGAGCAGCGCGGCGACCTCCGAGGGATGCAGGTCCGCGAGGGCATTGTGCAGCTCGGCCATCTGACCGAGCTCAATGTCGGCCAGGGCCCAGGCAACATAGTCGTTGATGCAGATTTCTGCGCTCGAATCCACGCCATTCTCCTACTTGGGCAAGATGCCGGGTGTACGCCTTATTCAGGCCTTTGCGGCTCGTTGTGCTGTGCCGCAGCCTCTTCGGACTCGTTCTCATCGAGACCATGGCCCGGGGTCCAGCGCTCGATCTGGGTGCGCCCCACGCGGCGGCCCTCCACCGACAGCACCCGCAGCTGGTAATCGCCCTCGAGGATCTCGTCGCCCTCCTCCGGCATACGCGCCAGCCGCTCCATGAACAGGCCGGAGAGGGTGTTCGCATCCAGTTCATCGGGCAGGTGCAGACCGGTGACACGCGTCAGGTCGCCCAGCGAAACCAGCCCGTCCGCCTCCCAGCGGTTCGACTCCAGTTCCTTGATCGCGATTTCGGACTTGGCAGCGTCGGTCTCGTCGTGGATCTCGCCGACGATCTCCTCGATCAGGTCCTCGAGGGTGATCAGGCCGATGAAAGAGCCGTACTCGTCCACGACGAAGGCCATGTGCGCGCGGCTCTGCTGCATCAGCTCGAACAGCTTGGCGACCCGCTGCGACTCCGGCACCACCAGCGGTTCGCGGCAGAAACGACCCAGCTCCTGCCAGGGCTCCGCCTCGCCCTCGAGCAGCGCACGGTACAGATCCTTGGCCAGCAGAATGCCGACCACGGTGTCCTCATTATCACCATCGATGACCGGGAACCGCGAGTGCTCGGTATCCTTGATCAGTGCCAGGTTCTGCTCGGCAGGCGCCGCCAGGTCCAGGCATTGTGCCGAACTGCGCGGGATCATGACGCGGCCCACCAGGCGCTGATCGAACTCGAACAGGTTATGCAGCATGTCTGCATGATCTCCATGCAGTTCGCCGTGTTCCTTGGAGGTGGCGACCATGCTCTTGAGCTCATCGCCGCTGAACACCTCGGCGTGGGTCGCTTCCTGCACCCCGAACATCGCCAGCAGCGACCCGGAGGCCTTGTTCAGCAACCAGTTGAGCGGCCAGACCGCCAGGTAGGAGAAGTGCAAGGGATAGGCGATCCACAGCGAGACCGGCTCGGCCTTGCGGATGGCGAAGGTCTTGGGCACCTGTTCACCGACCACGATATGCAGCGAGGAGAAGATCAGGAAGCCGGTCAGGAAGGCGGTCGTGTGCAGGATTGCATCCGGCACCCCCATGCTGTGAAACAAAGGCTCCAGCAGTGCCGCGACTGCCGGCTCCCCGACCCACCCGAGGCCGAGCGAGGCCATGGTGATGCCCAGCTGACAGGCCGCCAGGTAGGCCTCGAGATTCGCCAGAATACGTACTGTCAGGCGGGCCGAACCGCTGCCGCCGTTGGCCAGGGCCTCGATGCGAAAACCGCGCGCCTTGACCAACGCGAATTCCGCCGCCACGAAGAACCCGTTGGCGGCCAGCAGGAGGACCACGGCCACCAGGCTCGCTGATGTATCCATTGTTATGTTCCCTGAATAAAGGTGATGAAATAAGGATTACGACAACTTGACCGGGAGGGTCCGCAGCAAGTCACAAAGCCGCCGCCGCAGGCTGGTCTTGGGAGCCTCTGAGAAAGTCTGGGCCGAAAAGATTGACGATCAGAATTCGGCAGTTCGAGGCGCAAATCGCACGTAATAGCGAGCTACGAGGTGAATCGCGCTGGCGCGAGAGAAGGCGCCCTGGGGCGTTGCGAAGATTTGCAACGAAGAAATGGCGGATTCTGGCGTCACAGATTGAGGTTCATGACTTTTTCAGAGGCTCCCTTGAGCCAGGGCACGCTTCAGAATCGCGTTGTAATTGCGAATCCGGTGCACGTAGCGGACCGCGTCCGCCCCCCGGGCGGAACCGAACCGCAGTTGCCCGGCGTAACGCTTTTCCGCCAGCAGCGGCAGGGTCTCCTCGAGCGCATGCCAGCTGTCCGGATTCCGCCCCAGGTGGGCCGCGAGTCCGCGGGCGTCATCGAGATGGCCGGCGCCGATGGTGTAGGCGGCCAGGGCAAACCACATTCGATCGGCCGCGTGGATGGTCTCCGGCAGACGCGCCAGCATTTGTTTCAGGTAGCGGACACCGCCCTCCACGCTCTGCACCGGATCGAGCCGGTCCGCGACGCCCAGCGACTCGGCGGTGTTACGGGTCAGCATCATGAGACCGCGCACCCCGGTCGGGCTGGTTGCCTGCGGGTCCCAATGCGACTCCTGGTAGGCCTGCGCCGCAATCAGCGTCCACGGCAGGTCATGCTCGTCGGCAACCCGCTCGAACAGTGCCCGGTATTGCGGCAGGCGCTTGCGTATGCGGCGCTTGTAGACCTGGAAATCGACATGATCGAACAAGCGGGTCGGGCCCAGGTAACGGTTCAGGATTGCCGCGATCCGGGCAGCCGTCCCGGGCCAGTGGAGCCAATCGCGCAGGCGGCGTCCCAGCCACCACTGGCCGTCCGCCAGGACCCAGGTGAGGGATTCCTCTGCAGAGGCCACAAAGGCGCTCGCCAGTTGTGGGAGATGTCTGCGGTTGAGCGCAAAGGTGGCCGAATCCACCAGGGTGCAGTCCGCCTCGCCAGCCGCGACCTTTGCGAGCAGTTTCTCGCTGCTTAGGCTGGCATGCCTTTCCCAGTTCAGGTCGGGGTGCTGCTCGCGCCAGGTCTTTAGAAAGGCCTCGTGACTGGCACGACCGGCCACGTGAACGCGTAAGCCGACCAGTTCGTCCGGTCCCCTGGGCAGCGGGCTCGAAACATCCCGATGACAGACCACCAGTTGATCGACGCTGTGATAGGCCGGTCCAAAACGCATCCCGGAGACGCGCGCCTCCGTTTCAGATATCGCTGCCGCGGCCAGATGTCCCTCGCCCGCGCGCAGGGCCTCGAAGAGCGCTGCACTGGACTCCTTGACGATGAACTCGGGAGTGACCCCGATGGATTCGGCGAACAAGTTGACCAGATCGTATTCCGGACCGGCCGGCTGGCCATTCTCGATGTAGTAGCTCGAAGCCAGCGGCCGGGTCAGGACCTTGAGGGTCGGCTCATCGCCGTCCAACCAGCCGGGTGTTCCGCCAAAGAACTCGCGGGCGCCCTCGTCGAGCAGCACCACCGGCACCGACAGCAGCAGGATGCCGAGGCCGATCCAGATTCGCCTGCGGGGAATGCGCCCCCATATCTCGAGCAACTGCCGTGGAATCATCTTGTTATGCTTGTGAGCTGGAGGTTGACCTGTTGTCTGAGACCGCGCCCGGATGTTTCAAGTCACCCATGTGACCCCCTGCCTTGCGCCGCTGTCTAAGCGGAATAATCGGCCCAGAACCTTTCGGAGTCCACGATGATGGAAATACGCCTTATCACGCCCGGCATCAAAGAGGTCGCAAGCGGTGGTCCGGAACTGCTGGAGGCCTGGCGGTCGCACAGTGAAGCGCTCGTCTGGGTCAACATCCCTGGCGAGATCACACCCGAGGACAGTGAGCTGCTGCAATCCCAGTTCGGCCTGCACCGGCTGGCCTTGCAGGACGCCGCGCGCAACCGCCACCCGCCCAAGTTCGAGTCCTTCGAGCAGCACAGTTTCCTGCTCTTCAAAGAGCTTTCGGCGGAGTCCGACAGCATCGATTGCAGCACCATTCAGCTTGCCGTCTTTATCGGCGAACGCTTCCTGATCACGCGTCATTCCGGAGACTCGCCCGCGGTTTCCCGCATGGCCAGCGAAGTCACGCAGTCGCGCTTCATGCACGCGCGCGGCACCGGCGCACTCGGCGTCCACCTGTGCCGCCTGGTCGTGCAGCGCTACCTCAAGGTTCTGCTCGCGCTCGAGCCGCGCCTGGAGGAACTGGAGCGCTCCGTTCTGACCACCGGTGACGACACAGTGCTGAGCGAGCTGATCAGCTACAAGTCCGACCTGACCCGCCTGCGGCGTTTTCTGCACTACCACGTCAACCTGATCGCGGAACTGCGTCCCGCCGGGATACCCGGCTTTGGTAATGAGCTGGAACACGAGATCCTGGATGTATACGACCACCAGGAGCGCGCCGCCAGCCTGGCGGATCTCTACTATCAACAGGCCTCGGACCTGATCGATGGCTACATCTCGATATCCTCGCATCGACTGAACCAGATCATGCGGATACTGACCATCATCACCGCGATCTTTGTTCCACTGGGTTTTCTCGCCGGCCTGTACGGCATGAACTTCCAGAACATGCCGGAACTGCACTCGCAATGGGGCTATTACATCCTGCTCGGCGTCATGTCGCTGGTCGCTACCGGCCTGCTGCTCACCTTCCGACGCAAGGGCTGGTTGTGATGTTGCGCGCGCTCGCTCTGCTGCTCTGTACGCTCTGGGCCCCGCTATCCTTCGCCGCGCTCGCAGCACCCGATCCCGCGCGCCTGGCGGCGGACTGGTGGACCTTCTTCGCGCCCGAGGAGGCATTGGATGAAGCCGGCCTGAAGGAGCGCGCCGATACGCTCGACCTGTCGCTGGAGAAACTGCGCGGACAGCTGGAGCGCGAGAAGCGTAACGACGTCCTGCCGGCAGTGGCCCGGCTGCGCAAGCTGATGGCCGATTACACCGCCAGTCGCGAGCAAAAGGCGATCCTGCGGGAGGCCCTGCCACCGCCGCAGGAGGCCTACACCCTGGAAGAGGCTTTAACCCGTCAGCAGGCGCTGCACTCCCTGGAAAGGGAAATCGCCAACCAGGAGGACGAAAGCAACTGGCAGCGCGACCTGCTGGCGGCCGAGCGCCGCCAACAATCGCGCGCCAAAGTCGCCTACCTGGCCATGGCCGAGAGCGACCCGCAGCGCATCGAGGCCGGCCTCTCCCTGATGGCCTCGCGCTTTCAGATCGAACTGGATGCGCTCGACCTGGATCGCCGTCAGGAATCCCTGGCGCAGCTGGAGGCGCAACGGGAAAGCTTGCGCAAGGAGATCGGCGGCATCGCCGCGCGCCTGCAGATCAAACCCGAGGAGGCCGATGAATGGCAGAAGGTGCGTGCCAAGGCGCTTGCCGAAGCTGCCAGCCTTGAGGACGTGGAAATCGCGCCCGCCAATGCCGGATCGACCGATCTGGCCGAAAACAACCGCCAGGCACGCCTGGATGCGCTGCGCATCCTGCAACATCACCTGCAGGCAAAAACGGCCGAACTGCTGGCGGCGCGCGCCGAGCTGCTGACGGAGCTGGTTCGCTTCAGCACCAGCGGGGACGCCGCTCCCGACACCCTGCGTGGCCTGTTGGCCGAAACGGAGGACAGTCTGCAGACGCTGGCGCCACGTCAGCAGTACTGGAAGAACGCGGTCAAGCGCGTACAGGAAACCCTGGACGCGGACGAGGCCGAATCCGGCCCTGAAGACCGCCAATGGATCAGGGAGGGTCGAAGCCTGGTTGCCGAGGTCAAGAAAGCCAATGCGGCGGTCGGCCAGGAAAGCCAGCGGCTGGCATTCGCCGCCGAGCTTTCCGAGCAGCGCATGCGCCTGGGCGATTCGGCGGTACAGCGCGGCTGGGCCGAGACCCTGGATATCCTGGCGGCGGGCCTGGAGGGAACGCATGCGCTCTTCAGCGCCTCCCTGTTCGAAATCAACGAGACCCCGGTGACCCTGTTCGGGCTGCTGCGCGTGGTCTTCTTCCTCACCGCGGCCTGGTTGCTTTCGAAGTTCCTGCGCCACGGCCTTAAGGAAATCGCCGCACGCCGCGCCGCCGAGAGTGTCAGCCAAAGCTCGCTGTATACCCTGGGGCGGGTGCTGCACTACGTGATCCTGGCCATCGGCATCCTGATCGGGCTGTCGTCGATCGGCATCGACTTCACCAAGTTCGCGCTGCTTGCCAGTGCACTCGGCATCGGTATCGGTTTCGGCATGCAGGCCCTGGTGAGCAACTTCGTCGCCGGCCTGATCATCCTGTTCGAGAAGAGCCTCAAGGTCGGAGACTTCGTCGAGCTGCAATCCGGGGTGACTGGCGAGGTCAAGGAAATCAACATGCGCAGCACCCTGATCACCACCAACGACAATGTCGACATCCTGGTGCCCAACTCCGACTTCATCAACCAAGAGGTCACCAACTGGACCCTGCGTGACGCCTTCCGCCGTATACGGATCCCCTTCGGGGTCGCCTATGGCAGCGACAAGGAGACGGTCAAAAAGGCCGCTCTGGAGGCCGCGGATGCGGTGCGCTGGACCCTCAAGGACAAAAAGGCGCGCACGCCGCAGGTGTGGCTGGTCAAGTTCGGCGACAGCAGCCTCGACTTCGAACTGGTTGTGTGGCTCATTCCGGAGGCGGTCAAGCGTCCCGCCGGGGTGCAGGCGGCCTATCTCTGGGAGATCGAGAGCAAGCTGCATCAATACGGCATCGAGATCCCGTTCCCGCAGCGCGACCTGCACCTGCGCAGCGGTTTCGAGCAACTGAGACCGGCTGGGCCAGCCGCGCTCCCCGAGCAAATCTAGACCATCTTTTTTTGCACCCGGTCGCAACGGCCGGGCGCGACCCGGGGCTAACCCGGCTTCTGTTCGGCTCCCTTGCGACGCAGCAGCAACTCGATCGGCTGGCTGGTATCGAAGTGCACATCCAGTTGCGGGAATGCGATTTCGATGCCGGCGGCGCGAAACTTGTCCAGGATCGCCTGGTGCAACTCGGTGATGGTCTGCAGACGGGAACCCACTTCGCCGAGGAACCCCCGCAGATTGAGGGTCAGGGCGTTGTCCCCAAAGCCCTCGAAAGTGATCCGCGGAGGCGGGTCGTCGAGAATCTGGGGGTGCTCTTTGGCGGCTTCGGCGATCAGTTCCATCGCCTTGCGCGTATCGGCATCGTAGCTGACCCCGACGGTGATGAAGACGCGGTTGACCTCGTCCGAGAGGGTCCAGTTGATCAGTTGCCCGGTGATGAAGGTCTTGTTCGGAATGACCAGCTCCTGGCGCTCCCAGTTGACGATGGTGGTGGCGCGGATACGAATGCGCGAGACAGTGCCGGTGGTGCCATCCACGGTGACCACATCACCGACCCGGATCGGCTGCTCGAACAACAGGATGATACCGCTGACGAAGTTGGCCACGATCTCCTGCAGGCCAAAGCCCAGGCCCACCGACAGCGCCGCGACCAGCCACTGGATACTCGACCACTGCAGCCCCAGGGCCTTGAAGGTGATCACCACGCCGATCATCGCCACCAAGTACTGGGTCAGGGTGGTAACCGCGTAGCGCGAGGCGCGATTAATCGGCAGGCGCTGCAGCAGGGTCAGCTCGAGCAAGGCGGGCACGTTGCGCGCGGCGAACAGCGCCAGCCCGCCCAAGACCAGCCCGGCGACCATGTCACCCAGTGTCAGGGGCACCTCCCGGCTGACGCCATCGATCAGCTTGGTGGTGGAGATCGGCAGCTCGACCTGGTTCAGGAAGCCGAACGCCGGCACCACGTCCACCCAGATCAACCACAGACCAGCAAGCAGGCTGATGGTGTATCCCATCTGCACCAGCCGCCGCGCCTGCTCACCGAGCAGATGGTAATCGAGCTTCTGATCCTCGACCGGGGGCATGTCCGCGTCGGCATCGTCTTCCTTGAGGGCGGCGTCCTGCCTCGCCTCCTCGCGATACTGCACCGCCTCGGCGAAGCGCTGCCGCCGCTGCGCCAGGTACAGGCCCCGCAGGAGCAGGTCCTTGAGGATCACCAGGGTCAGCAGCAGCCACAGGGTCGAGCCCCAAATCGCGGTCAGAAAAGCCGCCGTGTAAAAATAGCCGCTCGCCGCGGCCAGTGCCAGCCCAAGGGGGACGAGCAGCGCCAGGGCAAACCAGACCAGGTGGTAATTGACCCAGGCGGCCCGCTCGGGACTGGCCTCGAACGCTTGCATCACCGCACCCTCGCGCCGCCAGATCCGGTGCAGCGCGATCGCGAGCAGCAGCATCTGCGCGATCAGGGCCACCCGCGCAAGCGACAGCATCCCCGGTTCCGCGTCCTGCACAATGCCCGCGAGTTGCACGAATTCGGACGGAACCCCGACGGCGCCGGCCGCCATCAGAAAGCCCAGCGCCGGCGCCAGGGTCAACAGCCATCTTGCCTGCCACCCAAGCTGGTCCGCCAGGACCGGGTTCCAGTGCAGGTGCGCGCGCGCCACCCCATCGGCGCGGCACAGCTGACGCAAGGTGTTGAGAAACAGGAAGGTATGCCCGGCCCCCTGCAGACCGGCCGCCAGCACCAGGGTGTAGGTAGCGGCCGCCGACAGACTGCCGAGCAATAGCCCGGCCCCGACGAGAAACCATGGCCAGGTGAGAATCAGTACCAGGGTATGTCCGAGGGCCGCGAACGTGCGCAGGAAGCTGTCCGAACGGATCTTGCGCGTCGCGGCAGCTGCATTTTTAAGGCCGCGCAGCGCCCTGCGGTGCAGCCCGAGCAGCAGGAATCCGCCCAGCAGCCACATGCCCACCAGGGGCGCCCGTGCATTGATCAGGAGAAGACCATCCCTGGCCAGAAGCTCGAGATGGGCCGGTCGGACCAGCCATTCCAAACCTGCCAGCAACAGCAGCGGCTGATCGAGCGGCGCCGACTCGGTACTCGGCAGCCACAGCAGACGATCGTCAATAAAGGCCCGGTACGCGCGCGCCTCCAGGGCCAACGCGCGGGTATCCGCGTCCAGCTTGGAGAGGGTGCCGAGGTAGCGCGTGTAGGCCTTCCACAACGCCAGCACGGTGTCGCGGTAGCTCACCCAAGCCGCGCGTGCAGCGGTGCGAACGGCCTCCTGCTCGGCCGCGCTCTGCCCGCTCCCGGGGGCGCTGATCGTCTTCTCGATCCGCGATTCCGCATCCTCTGAATCGCGCAATTGCTCGTCCAGCTGGAGTTGGCGCAGGCCGGCATCGCTGAGCATCTGCTGGTAGCTCAGGACCTTCTGGTTGAGTGTCTTTACCGACGGCGCGAGGGCCCGGCGCTTCTGCAGCAAGGAGGATACCTGGACCGTCGAACCGCCGAGCTCCACGATTCTTTGAATGCGACCGTAGTCCTGCTTCACCTGCTCGGTAAGGCGCACGACACGCTCGTTCTCGCGCTGGAATTCGGTTTCCGCACGCACCAGCCGGGCCTGCTCGGCGGCAAAGGCGCTGATCTCAGCCTGCAGGCTGCGAATCGCCGCCGGGGCATCGTTGAGCTGCTCTTCGGCCTTGAGCCGGTTGGCCTCGGCCAAGCTCTGACGGCGCTTCTGCAGTGAGGCACGCAAGCTCGAGACACGCTGCTCGAATGCATCCACCCGCGCAGCGGCGGTCTCTCTTTCCATCCGGGCGAGATCGATCAGCAGGCTGAGGTTGGAACGCTGCAGACTGAGTTGTTGCTCGCGCGCCTGCAAGGCCTGCTCGCGCGCCGCTCGCAAGTTCTGCTCGATCGCGCTTGCGAGATCGCCACTGCCACTGCCGCTGGCACTCCCGGCGGCCGTCTTCAGATCCGAAAGCTGTTGCTGCAGATCCGCAAGCTCGGCGCCACCGTTTCGCGTCTGGGCCAGGTACTGGTTGAGCTCGCGGTCTTTTTCCGCAAGGAGTCGACGCAGTTCATCGAGCTTGCGCTGACTCTCGCTCAACTCGGTCTCGAGCTTTTGCTCCGACCACGCCTCGATCGTTCGCGCATCCAAGGCCTGCCCCGCGACCTCCGCAGCCTGCTTTCCCCTGGACAGCAGTCCCGGGCCTCGCTCGATTCTGTCGCGCAGGCTCTTGACCTGTGCATCGATGCGGGCGGCTTCCTCCAGCCGGGCCGCCGCCTCGTCGATCCGTTGGAGCGCCAGTTTGCGCTGTTCGTCGCTGAGCCCCTTGGCCTGATCCAGCTGGGTCCGCTGCTCGGAGAGCGCAGCCGCCAGCGAGGCGTTTGCCTTGCTGTCCTTGGCGGACACGGCCAAGGATGCCGCGCCGAGCGCGACCAGCACGAGCACCGCGGCAACGACCTGTGCCACCCTATGCGGCGCCCAAGACCCGCCCCGTGGTGCAATGGGATCCGCTCTGGAAAAGAACTCGCTGCTCATGACCTCATTTTCCTCGCCAAGCTCGCCGGTCCGCACGGGCAAGACCCCGTTTTCGATAACCACCGCAACGACCGCACGCGGTTGCCGGGTTATTATTATGAACGGTTCGGCGCCGCTACGCGCCGCAGTGAGTGCCAGCGGATGTTCCCGGCGTCTTGCAGCACCCGCGGGTAACGTTACAAAACAACGCCCGGAACGGAAAAGATGACCCTTCGCACCCGGATATTCGAACTTTTCGAGCTGCGCGGCCCGGCCATGCGTACCGCGCGCCTGCTGAATACCCTGCTGATCTTGCTGATCCTTATCAACGTCCTCGCGGTGATCCTGGAATCGGTCGACAACTACCGCCGGGCCTATGCGCGGGAGTTCTGGTGGCTCGAGGTGGTTTCGGTGGCGCTCTTCACCCTCGAGTACCTGCTGCGGGTGTGGGTCTCGGTGGAAAACAGCGCGTATGGCCGTGGGTGGCGAGGCCGTCTGCGGTACATGCTGTCGCCGATGGCGGTCATCGACCTGATCGCGATCCTGCCGTTCTACCTGGGCATGCTGTTCACTCTCGATACCCGCATCCTGCGGGTGCTGCGTCTCCTGCGGGTATTCAAACTGACCCGGCATTTCGCGGTCCTCGAGGTCCTCGGCAGCGTGCTGCGCAACGAGGCGAAAACGCTGCTCTCGGCCATTTTCGTGATGCTCATCCTGGTGGTCCTATCCGCCGCCGGCATCTATGCCCTGGAGCGCACCGTCCAGCCTGAGGCGTTCGGCAGCATTCCGCGCGCGATGTGGTGGGCGACCGTCACCCTGACCACGGTCGGCTACGGCGACGTGGTACCTCAGACTGTCGGCGGGCGCCTGCTCGGGGTGGTCATCACGGTCCTGGGGGTGGGCATGGCGGCACTCCCGGCAGGCATCATCGCGTCCGGTTTCACCAGCGAGTTGGCGCGGCGGCGCGAGGCCTATGAGCTCAAGGCCATGGCGGTCCTGAGCGACGGCGAGATCAGCTCGGCAGATCGGCAGGAACTGATCAAGGCCCGCGCCGACCTGGGGCTGGACAGGACCGACGCCCAGCAGGTGTTGCGCAAGGTCGCAACGGAATCCCTTGCGAGCATGCCAACGGCTCCCCTGACGGTCTGCCCGCACTGCGGCAAACCCCTTTACGAGCAGGAGCCGGAACGCTGACCGGGTCGACCTTTGCCGGGAATGCGGCGGTCTTGGCAGCGCAGCGGAAACCGCCCCCCATCCCGGACGCGAGACGCACCCGGCTCGGCGCATGCGCGCGGTCGCATCGATCTTCGGCAGCGGCGGCGCAAGGCCTATACTGAAGTTACCTGCAGGTCTGACCGTTTTCCCGATTCGAAGGACAATAATCGATGAACATTCCCAGAGACGTATACCAGAACACCTCCGAAGAACTCTCGGTTG
Source organism: Gammaproteobacteria bacterium Milos-ODIII6 (assembly GCA_029228645.1). Taxonomy (GTDB): domain Bacteria; phylum Pseudomonadota; class Gammaproteobacteria; order Chromatiales; family Chromatiaceae; genus MONJU. The sequence goes on along the minus strand of JAPTHR010000021.1, from coordinate 8,059 downwards.
TCATCGCGGGGGTACTCGACGATGAAGAAATCGACCAACCAGCCAGTCTCGAGAGCGTGCGCGAGGCCATTCTCGCCAAGGTGAAGACTCCCACGATCCCACTGAACCGGTTCTCTTCCGAGGAGTGGCAGCAATTGCGCGACGAGATCGACGCCTTGGTCGAGGAATACGGTGGCGATGCGCTCGCGGTGCGCTTCCTCCGACCCTGGGCCAGCGAATCGCTCGAACGCCTGATCGAAGCCGGCCTGGACGAACTCGGCACACCGACGCTGGTGACCCTGTTCGAGGCCGCCGAAACCGGCCTGCTGGCGAACTTGATCGGCCAGGGCGAAATCGATGACGACGAGGCGCAGACCATCCTCGGCGAGCTGCAGGAACTGATGCGCCAGCATGGTCCGGACACCCTGGCCGAGAATTTCATCGGCTCGCCGTAGCTGAAGCAGCCGGCCTGAGCTTGCGGCCGGCTGCAGGCCCCGCTTCAAAGCGCTCGCATCCCGACGGAGCCTGCTCAGCATCTACACTCATGGGTAGGGCATTGAGCACGAGGGTTCCCACTTTGATGTCTAGCCTGCATGTTGCACAAGTATCTCCGCTATCCATCTGCCTGATACTGCTTTTCCTCCTGCCGACGGCACAGGCGGAAGAAGCCGACCGCTACGCGCGCGAGCGCGCCGACATGCTGGATACCATCCGCGCGGAAAGCGCGTTCACCGGCCTGTATCGCGACCAGGAGACGCTCGACCCGGCGGTGATGTCAGCCATGGGCAGGGTCTGGCGCCACAGGCTGGTGCCCGAGGAACAGCGCGAGTATGCCTACGAGAACCGACCGCTGCCGATCGGCTACGGGCAGACCATATCGCAACCCTACATCGTGGCCCTGATGACCGGCCTGCTGCAGCTGCAAGCCGGTGACAAGGTGCTGGAACTGGGGACCGGGTCCGGCTACCAGGCGGCGGTGCTCGCCGAGCTGGCTGACCGGGTCCACACCATCGAAGTCGTCAAGCCGCTGGGAGAACGGGCACGCGCCGACCTGCAGGAACTGGGCTATCGCAACATCCAGGTGCGCATTGGCGACGGTTATTACGGCTGGCCCGAGGAAGCGCCGTTCGACGCCATCGTGGTCACGGCCGCCGCCAGCCATGTGCCGCCTCCGCTGCTGCGCCAGCTCAAACCGGGCGGCCGCATGGTGATCCCGGTCGGCAGCGCCTTCCAGGTGCAACAACTGGTGCTGGTGGAAAAAGCGGAGGACGGCAGCATCCGCACCACCCAGGTGCTGCCGGTGAGGTTCGTGCCACTGACCGGAGGCCATGACTAGGTGTCCAACACGTCTCCGGAGCGACTGCCGCGTCTTTCACTGGTGTTGCTCTCGGGGTCAGCGCTGGGATACGAAATCCTGCTCACCCGCCTGTTCGCCATCGTGCAATGGCATCACTTTGCCTACATGGTCATCAGCCTGGCGCTGCTCGGCTACGGGGCCAGCGGCAGCTTCCTGAGTCTGACGCGGCACCGCCTGCTGCCGCGATTCCAGACCGTCTACCCCCTGTTGATCGCCGCTTTCGGCATCAGCGCGGTCGCCTGCTACCTGCTGGCACAGCGGATTCCCTTCCATCCCGACGAGTTGCTCTGGGCGCCGCGCCAGGCGGGGCGACTGCTGATGATCTACCTGTTGCTCGCCTTGCCCTTTTTCTTTGCCGCCAGCGCGATCGCGCTGGCCCTGGCGCGCCACACCCGCGCGGTGTCGCAACTGTATGCGATGGACCTGTTGGGTTCCGGTCTCGGCAGTCTCGCAATCATCGGCCTGCTGTTCATCCTGGATCCGATGCAGGCACTGCGCCTGCTGGGTGTGCTCGCAATGCTCGCGAGCGCGCTCGCCGCCTGGGAGCTTGGCGCGCGGCGCGGCCCGATCCTGGCTCCTGTTGCGCTCGGTTTGCTCCTGTTCGCGCTGCCGGGTGACTGGCTGCAACTGGCCGTCTCGCCCTACAAGCCGCTCAACCAGGCATTGAACATCCACGACACGCGCGTGGTCGCGGAACGCAGCAGCCCGCTGGGGCAATTGAGCGTCGTGCAAAGCCCTGCGGTCCCGTGGCGACATGCACCGGGCCTGAGCCTGCTGGCAGAGGGCGAGCCACCGGCGCAACTGGCCCTGTTCACCGATGCGGCCGGCATGACCGCGCTGAACGCCGAAGTCCGGCAGCTGAACGACTTGCGCTACCTCGACCAACTGACATCCGCCCTGCCCTACCATCTGCAGCGCCCGCAGCGGGTCCTGGTGCTGGGTGCCGGTGGTGGCAGCGAGGTGCTGCAGGCCCGCTACCACCAGGTGCCGTCTATCGACGCGGTCGAACTCAACCCGCAGGTGATCGCATTGGTGGAGGAAGCGTTTGGCGACTTCACCGGACGCCCCTTCAGCGCCCCCGGGGTGCGCACCCATATTGCCGAGGCACGCGGCTTCGTTGCCGATAGCAAACAACGCTGGGATCTGATCCAGGTCGCCATGCTCGACAGTTTCGCCGCATCCAGCGCCGGCATGTATGCGCTGCACGAGAGTTACCTGTACACCACCGAGGCCATCGCCGATTACCTCGAGCACCTGGCCCCCGAAGGACAACTGGCGATCACCCGCTGGGTCAGGCTGCCGCCGCGTGACGGCCTGAAACTGCTGGCCACCGTTGTGGCCACGCTGAACGACAGCGGCGTTGGCGACGCCGCCGACCGCCTGGTGATGATCCGCGGTTGGCAGACCAGCACGCTGCTGGTGAAAAATGGACGCTATGCACCGGAGCAGATCGCCAGCCTGCAGACCTTCTGCCGGGAGCGCGGCTTCGACCTCGCTTACTACCCCGGTATGCCGGCCGCACAGGCCAATCTCTCCAACAGGCTGCGTGAGCCCTATTTTTTCGATGCCGCCCAATCCCTGCTGCATGGCGACGCCGAGGCGCTGCTGCGCAACTACCGGTTCGACCTCACCCCGGCGAGTGACGAACGGCCCTACTTCTTCCATTTTTTCAAATGGTCTCTGCTACCCGAGCTGATGCGATTCAAAGGCCTGGCCGGGAGCAATCTCCTGGATACCGGTTACCTGGTGCTGATGATCACCCTGTTGCAGGCCGTGCTGGCAAGCCTGGTTCTGATTCTCTTGCCGCTATGGCTGAGCGGTCGAAGCGTTGGCGCGCCGCTGCTCGCGCGCGGCAGGCGCTTCGCGGTGTTCAGCTACTTCGGCGCGATCGGTATCGCTTTCCTGTTCCTGGAACTCGCCTTCATCCAGCGTTTCATCCAGTTCCTGCATCATCCGCTGTACGCCATTGCGGTGGTCCTGACCGGGTTTCTGCTGTTCGCGGGCCTGGGCAGCGCCTTCTCGAAGCGGCTCGCCAGCAGCAGGCGCCAGCGTCTCGGCGTGCATGCCGCAGTGGCCGGGATCGCGCTCCTGACCCTGGTTTATATCGTCCTGCTGGGTCCGCTGTTCGGGCTCCTCGCCGGATGGGCCATGCCCGGAAAAATCCTGCTGTCGATCCTGCTGATTGCACCCTTGGCGTTCTGCATGGGGATTCCGTTCCCGCTGGGATTGGGGGTGGTCGGACAGCAAGCGCCCTCGCTGCTGCCCTGGGCATGGGCGATAAACGGCTGTGCATCCGTAATCAGCGCGGCGCTGGCAACCCTGCTGGCTATCGAGTTTGGCTTCGGCGTGGTTCTGCTGGCGGCCCTGGGCATGTATATCCTCGCGGCCCTCAGTTTCAGCGCCCTGGCGCGGGGTACCGGGTAGCCTAGCCCCGCCTGCCGCATCCTTCAGACGATCGGCAGCTCCTCGATCAACTCCGGTGCTTGTATCCCGGGCTCACCCTGCAGGCTATCGATATGCCGTTCGAGCAGCGCGGTGCGACGGGTGCGGCCGATGTGAAACATCGCCTCGCCCTCGTATACCAAGGGCAGGTTGACCCGCCCGATAACAACGCCCCCGAAAGGCGCCGGCATCGGCATTTCCGACTCCCCGGTGGGATCGGCCACCACCGCCAGCACCTCGCCTTTCTCGACCAGGTCTCCCAGGCCGACATGCGCACGCAGAATGCCGCTTTGCGGGGCGCGCACCCAGCTGCTCGAGCGCAGTATGGCGCTTGGCTTGGATGGCTTGCCCTTGCTCCTGGGCAGCATGGAAAGGGCGCGCAGCACATTGACCACCCCTCGCAGGCCGACCTGGATCGAGACCTCCTGAAAGCGCAGCGCCTCGCCCGCCTCAAACACCATCACCGGGATGCCGTTCCCGGCCGCAGCGCCGCGCAGGGACCCGGGCGGCGCCGCCGAGTGCAGCAGCACGGGGGCGCCAAAGGCCTTTGCCAGGTGCACCAGTACCGGGTCACTGATGTCGGCGCGTATCTGCGGCCAGTTGTCGCGGTGTACCGCCGCGGTATGCAGATCGATCCCGACGTCGCTACGCGCCACGATCTCGGTCATGAACACGTGCCCGAGACGACCCGCCATCGAGCCGGACATGGAGCCGGGAAACATGCGATTGAGATCGCGCCTGTCGGGCAGATAGCGCGAGCGGTTGTGGAAACCGAATACGTTCACGATCGGCACCGCCAGCAGGGTGCCACGCAGGCGCTTCATCTGCGGCAGGCGCAGCAGACGACGGATGATCTCCACGCCATTGATCTCGTCTCCGTGCACTGCCGCGCTGACGAACACAACCGGTCCCTCGTATCGCCCATGCAGCACGTGCACCGGCATGCTGACCGGGTCGTTGGTATACAGCCCAGGCAGGGGGAGATTGATTGCAGCGCGGCTACCCGGCGCCACCCGCACGCCTGCGATCTCGAATGCCGGTCTTTTCTTTGCCATCGCGGTAGCCCCTGACTTTCACCTTTTGATAAACCCGAATATTTCACCAGTCGAACGACGCCTTTGCTGCAAGCATCTGAAACGAAGCGGATTTTCGCCCAATCCTTGCACTATCGGGCAAGTACAATTTGTACCCGGCGTCGTTCTATTCGGATTCCTGCGGTTTCTCGCTCGTTGTGGCTTGGCTTTCACTTGAGTCATAGCTACGGCTATGACTTGCGCTCCAAGCCGGCGCCACAGCGGCTGCGAAACGCGCAGGCTCTCCGAATACTGGTGAAATGTTCGGGTTAAACGGAAACTCGCACACCCAGCCTTTTATACTCCATTGCAATCCAAGAACAGACACCCGGATAAAACCCATGCCATCCGACAGCAGCGCTTCCAGCCCGGCGTCCCGTGAGGTCCAGTCCCGGATTCTCGAGGCCTTCAACTTCCGGCACGCGTGCAAGCTGTTCGACCCGCAACGCAAGGTCGGCGAGGACGAGTTCAACACCCTGTTGCAAACCGCACGGCTGTCACCGAGCTCCTTCGGCATGGAGCCCTGGCAATTGCTGGTGATCCAGACACCGGAAAAACGCGAGTTGTTCCGCGATTTCCTCTGGGGCGCCAACGGTGCCAGCTATGGCACGACCGGCCAGCTCGGCACTGCCAGCCATTTCTGCATTTTCCTGGCGCATACCGGGGCGACCATGAAACACCATTCCGACTACCTGCAGAAACACCTGCAGGAGATCAAGCAGCTGCCGCAGGAGGTGATCGAGTTCTACAACGGCGCCTACCAGAAGTTCCAGGAACACGACTTCCATATCGAGAACGACCGCCACATCGTGGACTGGTCCGCGCGCCAGGCCTATATCGCGCTCGCCAACATGATGACTGCCGCGGCCCTGATGCACATCGACTCCTGCCCGATCGAGGGATTCGAGATGGACAGCACCTGCGCCGTACTGCAGGAGCACTTCGGCATCGATCCGGAGCGGCTCCAGCCGGTGGTGATGGTCGCCTTCGGCTATCGCGCCGCGGACCCGGCCTTCCCCAAGACCCGTCGCGACATGGCAGACATCGTCACCTGGGCCTGAGTGTCCGTCCATTACGGCCAGACCCGAGCCACAGCAAGACCCGGAAACCGTTGCAACAAAGTAAGGAACGCCTGATGATTTTCAGACAATTGATCGAATCCGACTCGTCGACCTACACCTACCTGCTGGCCTGTGAACAGACCCGCCAGGCCGTGCTGATCGACCCGGTACTGGAGACCGTCGAGAGAGACCTGCAGGTACTGCGCGACCTCGACCTGAAACTGGCGGTCACCCTCGAGACGCACGTCCACGCGGACCATCTCACCAGCGCCAAACGCCTGCGAGACCGCACCGGCAGCCAGATCGCCTGCCCGGCGATGCTCCGGCTCCCGTGCGCCGACATTGGCGTCAGCGAAGGTCACCCCTTCGTCCTGGGTGAAATCGTGCTCCAACCCCTGTTCACCCCGGGCCATACCGATCATCACCACGCCTATCTGCTGGAAGCTGACTTGAACAAGTTGCTGTTCACCGGTGACGCCCTGCTGATCGAGGGCTGCGGGCGTACCGACTTCCAGTCCGGGAACGCCGGCGACCTCTACAACAGCATCCACAACAAGTTCTTTTCCCTGCCGGACGAGACGCTGGTATATCCGGGGCATGACTACGAAGGCCGGCACGTGTCGAGCATCGCGCAGGAAAAGGCGCGCAACCCGCGCCTGGGCAAAAGCCGCCCGAAAGAGGACTTTGTGGAACTGATGGACGGGCTCGACCTGCCCTATCCGCGCAAGATCGATTTCGCCGTCCCCGGCAACGAGGCCTGCGGCGAATGTCCGAGCAACGTCCCCGAGGCCTATCGCGGCCCCTGCCTGGCCAGCGACCAGGGTTGAACCCGGCAGGCGTAGAAGAATCGTTCCGCTGGTAACAGGCCTAGTGAGCTTCTGTCCCGTCTATACGGTTCTGAAATTGAGCAGCGCAAAGAAATAGCAAGACTACCCTTCGCGGCCAAGGCCGCTCCCACGCCGAATCGTTCGCGTAGGAGCAAGCTTGCTCGCGAAAAACGCCGGACTGCTGATACAAACCTCTGTTCATTCGCGGCCAAGGCCGCTCCTACGCGCCTGCTTCACCCCACGGTGTTGTAGGAGCGAGCTTGCTCGCGAAACACGCTGGACCGCTGATACAAGCCCCTGTTGAACCACGCCCAAGGCCCTGGCCGTCACTTAGGAGACTTAAATCCCACCGTCCCCATTTTTCGATCTCCGAACAAGCGCAAACCTCCGTCCAATGGGGAAAGCGGCTCAAGATTCGCAGGGTGCTTCCGCAATCCAAACATGAGACCACCCGCGAACACAGGGGAACCGCATGCAAAATATTTCACAGCTGGCAGCCTTTTTCGGCTGGTGCACGCTCATTCACATCGGGCTGTATGTCTTCAGTGCCGGCATGCTGACGCTATTCGGCCGGCCCGTGAAAAAGATACATTCCAAGATCGCGAACATCCCCCCGGACGAGTTGGCAGTGCCTTACTTCAACTTCCTGGGCAATTACAAGATAGCCATCTTTGTAACCAGTCTGGCGCCTTATGTGGCGCTCAAGGCGATGGGTGCCTGACGTGGCGCATGCTCGTTGGGCCGCGAACAAAACCGAATATTCCGATGTCATTCACGAGTGAAACTTAAATCCCTCCGTCCCGAATGGCACTAAGTTAAGCCTCTCCAGCATGCAAATAGGAGCTGTTTTGTTTGGCCTAGAATGAGAAAATCGGGCATGGAAAACAGCTCCTATTACCTGCCCGGATTTCACCTCGCCAGCCTTCGTAAAAAGCCTCGCTCAGCACGCGAAAAGCTCGCTGAGGAACATGCGCGGATTCGGCACCATTCGCTCAGCCGACTCGGTGACAGCTTTGGGTCATTCATTCCGGTGCAGGAGTTGGGCGGAGATACATCCGGCGCCTTCAGTCGTCGGCGCGTGTTCAGCAAAGAGAATACGTTCTGGGCATTCTTCTCCCAAGTACTGGATGCCGATGGTGGCTGCCAGGAAGCCGTACGCAAAGTGCAGGCGGTTTCGGCGTCACGCGCATTACCGAAGCCCTCGACGTCGACCTCAGCCTACTGCCAGGCGCGCAGCAAACTCAGTACGGCGACTTTGGAAACCCTGCTTTCGCACACGGCCAATAGCCTCCAACAGCGGCGTGGCGATCAGTGCTGGAA
>JAPTHR010000020.1 GCA_029228645.1 Gammaproteobacteria bacterium Milos-ODIII6 | reverse complement strand
GGCATGCACATAGCAATGGTGCTGGAAGAAGTTCAGATGACGCCACGTCTTCTCCTGGAAATCATGGGCGGCGCAGGCCTTGCCACATTCAGGGCACGCGTACTTCGAGCCTCGTTCCGCCTTCACTTCAAGATGCAGCTCATGCGGATTCTTGTCCGTTTCGAGCCGCTGATCAACCAACTGCCAGGGCGCCTGTATGCCCAAGCCCAGTAGCAGAATCTCTTTGCTGTCCATCCCGGTTCCTCGCACTCAAATTCCCGGATACACTGGCATGGGTTTCAGGGTGAATTCCACTCGAAATAGCGAAGAGCCTCAAAAATGCTGCATACGACTTTTGAAGCATGGGTGTTATCAGGACCGTAAAACGCAACCGTAGCGACGGGATAGCCTTTCTGGCCTTTCCGAGCCTTTTTTAACAGCGATTTTTTGAATTTCCCTTGTGGCATTTTAGTTGCTGCTTGATCTGATCTTTTTAAACATAACGCCCATGTTCAGCGGGCACGAAGGCGCTGTGGCATTTGCGCAACAATGCCGAAGGCATTCGCAAAAAGACGCGCAGTGTTCGCGGTCCGCTGGAACTCCTTGTTATGTGCCTGCTTCTCGACTGATACTTGGTGAACCCCTTCGGATAACCGAGGTGCCTTATGGCCACACGTGACCTTTCTGTATTGCGAGAAGACGCTCTGGCTTTGAGTGAAGCTGAACGAGCCCACCTGGCACATGACTTAGTAGCTAGTTTAGATGGACCAGCAGAGCAAGGTGTTGCCGAGGCATGGGATAGGGAAATAATTCGCCGTATCAATGAGATAGATACTGGGAATGCCACATTGCTTGATGCCTCGGAAGTAATTTCTGACATTCGAAAACGTATTTCATAGCTCCGATGACAAAGGTTCGGATTAGCAGGGATGCTGCGAGGGAGTTGGAAGAAGCTGTTCAATGGTATGAACAGGAGTCCCCCGGCCTCGGTGGAAGGTTGGTTAACGCGTTTGAACATGCCACTGGCCTCCTGCGCGGGAAAATGCCTCCATTGTTGCCGGTGGACGGAGCTGCCAGAAAGCTGGGGGCAAAACGGATAATTCTTCGGCGTTTCCCCTTCTCTTTGATCGTAATTCAGCGATCTGATGAATATATCGTTGCTGCCCTTGCGCACCATTCCCGTAAACCTGGTTACTGGCACGAGCGTATTCGCACATAACGCCAAGGTAAGCGGCGCTCAGCATGGAGCAGTTGCTCGGGCAATAATGGCGCAGCCATGCCCGAGCAAGTGCGGAGTGCTGAGCGTCCGAGTGAGCCGCAGGCGAACGGCTTGACCGCCTTGTTAGCCGCGAACCAACTACAGATGATTGCCTTGTTGCGTGGATTTGATTTCGACAAGACGCTTACCGTTTTTTCCGTGAATTAGCGTATGTGTTCCATCTCCGTTGCGCTCTGTGTAGTGGCATAGATCTTTGTTCTTGCTATTCCACCGTATGCACCGCTTACCTGCCGCATCATCGATCCACCACTTTCCTATGCGCTCCTTTCCGCCATCGGATTTGCTGTGTACTCCACCATCGGCGCCGAAGTACGTTTTACCTGGGCCGAGCTTGAAATGAACACCCGAGATCGTGGCATCGGTATAGAACGCTTTCAACTCATCACTTGAGAGACGCTCACCAGCGTGAGCCGAACAAACAGCAAGCAAGGAAACGACAGCACAAACAATTTTCTTCATTCTTCCTTCTCCTTTCAGTAGTCCACTTTGTTGTGGTTGTTTCAAGCCGCCTTTCACGGCTAACCGCTGATTATGTGGCTGACGCCATAATCGACTTATGCCGCTTGGGCAGGGGAATTCGTGGATTCGAAAGTACCGATCGCTGTCGCGCCGGTCCCCTCGGCTGTAGTGCGATGAACATGGCTCCCTGTTCCTCCTGTCCCTGTCTGGCCGGTGCGATTGGCGGTGCAGTTTGATACTGCGATAGGAATCCCGATATTCCCATATTGCCGGGTGATGTCAATCAGTCTCCGGCTGTCTCTGGTTGATGTGAACCGAGTTGCCGCACCTGCCTTTGGGTATGCTCATTTCTTCATCAGCAAGCCGTTTTCTATCGGTACGTATGTCGACGTGGCCTGTATCAACGAGGCGGCGGTCAGTCTGGGCACACCGTAGACTTCGGTCCTGACGCCGAGATCGGTTTCCAGTTTCTGCATCAGCAGGTCGAAGTCGCCATCGCCGCTGACCAGTACGATCACATCGGAATCCTTTGCCGCTTCGAGCGCGTCTATGGCGATTCCGACATCCCAGTCGCACTTCGCGGAGCCATCGGATCTCTGGATGTAAGGTTTCAACCGGACTTCAAACCCAATCGCCCGCAGGATGTTCTGAAACTGGTTTTGTTTCGGATCGCCGCGTGCACAGGAATAGGCGATGGCCCGGGTGATTTCCCTGTCGGCTGTCGCCATCGCCCAGAAGGCGTTGTAGTCGAAGCCGCAGCCGTAGGCCTGCTTGGTGGTGTAGTAGACATTCTGGGCGTCGACAAGAATCGTGACTTTTTCCATGATTTCCCGCGTGTTTATTGGCTTGCCTGTTATTCCTTGGACCCCCTCCCTGGAACTATGCCGCGAGCTGAAACTCCCGAACAACGGGGCGAGGGCATCTTCAATCAGGCGTGGCCCGACCGGATAGGATCAGGTGCGTTTGTGGACTGCAGAGCGATGCGCAACCTTGATCACCATGATAAGGGGTTCACTGTCACGGATTTCATAGACGATCCGGTATACCCCCTGTCGTACCCGGTAGCGCTCCAGGGCGGAAAGCTTGGTACATCCTTCGCCGCGTGGGTCTTCTCGCAGGGCCTCGATCCTTTTCAGGATGCCCATCACATCCTTCTTCGGGATGCTGCGGAGATCTTTGGCAACGGATTGCTTGAACCTCAGTTCATAGCTTGCCATGCGCTTTCAGGTCTTTGAGCAAAGCCTCGTAGCTCATTGTGGGCTCTGCGACGCGGTCCTCGAACGCTGCCAGGTCCTCCTGATCTTCGCGCAGGGCGAGTCGCACGGCTTCGTTGACGACCTCGGAGACCGATTGGTGGGTATTGGCTGCCTTCAAGCGCAAGGCATGGTGGATTTCGGGCGCAAAGTAGATCGTGGATCGCTTGGATAATTCGCTCATGGGGAAAACCTCCGAACGACAAATTAACGCTATAACGTTAAAGCGTCAAAGGCTTGTGCGGTTTGCTGTCGTCGCAGGCGTGTTGCTTCGATAACGGTTCTACTGCCGAGCGCCAGACTCTTCCGCATCCCACTGGTGCAGGCTGTCCGCCAGCCCGGCGCCGGCTTCATCGTAGATGTTGAAGGCGAAATCCACGCCGGCCTTGATCAGGGCCCGGACCTCCTCGGGGTATTGCGAGGTGGCGGCGATGCGTCCCCGGTAGCCGCATTCCTGCAGGCGCTCGATGGCCATCAGGTTGGCGGTATGGCTGGGCATGGCCAGCAGCACCCAGTCGAGGTGCAGGGTGCAGTTGTCGACCCGCGACCAGAAGTCCGGGCCAGTCGGGTCGCCCAGCAGGATATTGCGCCCCGCGGCCCGGTGTTTTTTCACCACCTGGGTATCGACGTCCACTCCGACCAGTTCCTTGCCATCGGTCTCGACCAGCGCGTCGTACACGGCTGTACCGATACGGCCCATGCCGAAGATCACCACGGTCGCTTTATGGAAACTGATTGCCTCCTCGCCGGCAAGCCGTCCGGGGCGCTCGAACTTTTTGAAGCGGCGTCGCCAGCGTCGGTAGAGGCGGTCGCGGATGCGCAATAGCGGCGCGGTGGTCATGAAGGAGAGCGACAGTGCGATGGCGAAGATCGCCAGCCATTCCTGGGGCAGCCAGCCGGAATAGGCGGCAATGGTGCCTACGATCAGGCCGAACTCGCTGTAGTTGGCCAGGTTGAGCGAGGCCCGCCAGGCGGTGCCGGTGCGCACGTGGAAGCCGGCGAACAGCACGAAGTAGAGCCCCACCTTGAGCGGCAGCACGAGCAGCAACAGCAGCGCGATGGCCAGTTCCTCCCAGCCCGGCAGCACCGTCATGCCGACACTGAGGAAGAATCCCACCAGGAACAGGTCCTTGAAACCCAGCAGCGACTTCGCCATCTCGTTGGCCTGCTTGTGGCCGGCGAGCAGCATACCCACCACCAGGGCGCCGAGGTCGCCCTTGAGGCCGACCAGTTCGAACAGGTCCGCGCCGGAGAGCGCCAGCACGATGCCATACAGGATCAGCAGTTCCCCATGCCCGCTGCGCGCCAGCAGGCGGATCAGCAGCGGGCGCAGCGGGATCAGGGCGAGCAGGGCGAATGCCCACAGCGTAGGTGGCGAGCCGGTGGACATCGCCAGGTAGGCGACCGCGGCGATGTCCTGCACGATCAGCACGCCGATGGCGATGGTGCCGTGACGCGAGCCCAGCGCACCGAGTTCCTCCAGCAGTTTGATCGCGAACACGGTGCTGGAGAAAGACAGCACGAAGCCGATGGTGAGTGCCGTCTCGGTCTGCAGCCCGATCAGCAGCGGCAGGCCGGTCAGGCTCAACGCCAGGAACAGCCCGGTGAACAGCGCCGTGACCAGCGCCATGTGGATCACCGCCACGCCCATCACCTCGGGCTTGATCAGTGAACGCAGGCGCAGTTTCAGACCGATGCTGAACAACAGCAGGGTGACGCCCAGGTCGGCGGTCGCGCGCAGGAATTCGCCGCCCTCGGCGCCGGCGGCGTTGAGTGCAAAGCCGGCTGCAAGAAATCCGATCAGGGGTGGCAGCCCGTACTGCTTGACCGCAAACCCAGCCAGGAAGGCGACCGCGATCCAGAGCGGGTCGCGCGGGTCGATCGACAGCAGGATGGATTCCATGGTGAATGCCGGGTTCTTGCAGGTCGCGGATGAATGGGTGTCGCGCCCCGGATTGCCCGGACCTGGCGTTCCACCTTTACTCCAGAGCCTAGGTCAGCGCGGATGGAATCTCAATCGAATGGTCGGGTGTTATCGCAAGTATAGCGAGGCGTCCTCCTCACCCCAGCCCGTCCAATCGCAAACGGTTGCTTAAGCGCACCCCTTCCCCACGAGTGGGAAGGGGGCAGTGTTTTACCCCTTCCTCCTCTCGAGGGGGAAGGTTGGGATGGGGGTGATGTTCAAGGAATGGCGAGGTTTCCTCCCCACCCCAGCCCGTCCAATCGCAAACGGTTGCTTAAGTGCAACCCTTCCCCACAAGTGGGGAGGGGGTAACTCATCCGGCTTTCAGCGGATCTCTTCGATCGAGAATTTCTTGTCCCGGATCATCGGCGTGATCAGGCCGTAGCCCTGTTGCTGCCAGTGCGCCAGCTCGGTGATCGCGGATGGCGCGACTTCGATGAAGTCCTGGAAGTCCTCGACCTGGTAGCCGTAGTCATGCGCCGCCAGGCCGCATACCCGGAATTTGACCCCGAGCTGGGCGTAGTAGCGCATGCGGTCGACCGCCTCCTGGTACTTCTCGTAATTCTTCTTCGCCACCGTGACCAGTTCGGTGCCGTGGATCACCACCACGATCTCCATGAACTCCGGCGACAGGTCGTAGGGCGATTCGAGCAGCGGGTTGATGTAGGAGCGCACCCAGAACAGCGCGCTGTTGATGTGGCGTGGATCGTCGAAGAAGAAGTCGAACACCACGCGCGGCTCTTCGTAGGGCGTTTGCACCAGGGTGCCCTCGGCGGGAGCGGCTGGGGCAAGACCCAGTAACAGGCCCAGCAAGGCGTAGCGAGTCAGGCGCATCGGAAAATCCCCCTAAGGTCGTTTCCCGCAAGCATAGTCCTTCCCGCGTGAATTAATAGCAGTATTACCAGGGGTAATGATTGGATTGGTGCGTCGATTCAGTAATTAAAACAGTCACTTGGAAAAGTCACAGAAAGACACGCTCGACCGTCCACCACGCGCCCACCGCAGCGATCGCGAGCGAGGCGGGGATCACGATCAGGCGGCGATAGCCCGACCGATGCATCCAGGGCAGCACCAGCAGGAAGGCGCCGGCGATGCCCGCGAGCTGGCCCAGTTCCACGCCGATGTTGAAGCTCAGCAACGCGGTCAGGAACTGCGATGCCGGCATGCCGAGTTCACCCAGCACCCCGGCGAAGCCCAGCCCGTGCAGCAGGCCGAACACGAACACCACCGCCACCCGCCACGGATGCAGCTGCGCGCTGAGCACGTTCTCGATTGCGATGAAAACGATAGAGGCCGCGATCAGCGGCTCCACGATACTCGGGGGCAGGGAAAAGATGCCGTAGATCGACAGGCCCAGGGTGAGGGTATGCGCCAGGGTGAACGCGGTCACCTGGTACAGCAGGGGCCGCCAATGGGTGCTGAGCAGGAACAGGCCGAGCACGAACAGGATGTGGTCGATCCCCAGGGGCACGATGTGGGTGAAGCCGAGCACCAGGTAACGCTCGAAGGTCTCGCCGGTGCTTGGCTCGGCGATGCCCTGCAGCGCGATCCGCTCGCTCTGCTCACCGGCACGCAGCCAGGCACTGTGCAGGCCGTCCTGTTCGGGCAGGCGGACCCGCAGGACACTGTCACCCAGGCGTGCCGGCCAGGCCCATTGCATGCCCTGTGCGCCGGCGGGCAGTTCCGCCTGGAAGTGTATGACGCTGGTGCGGGCGCGGCTGGTGTCCGGGTCGTCCGGGATATCGATTGCGAGCAAGGACAAAGTGGCTGGCGCATCGTCGAAGCGCAGGCCGATCTCTGCTGCCAGACCGGACAGCCGGCCACGCGCCACTTCACGCAATTCGTCTGCGGACCGGGCGCGCAAAGTACGATAACTATCGGCCTCGGGCGCGTCCTCGGTATCCTTGTGCGCGGTGCCGATGCCGGCGAGGATGGCCTCGAGATTGGCCTTGACCTCGATGTCCAGGCGCGGCGGTTCGGAGAGATCGATGGTCACCACCGGCGGGCGCAGTTCATGCGCGCCGGTGGCTGTGCTCAACAGGAGCAGGAACAGGATGCGAAGGATGAACATGGCGAGACTGTGCGAGGGGCTACTGCGATGGATACTTCCCGTGTGTCTCGCCATTCTATCGTCCCCGGTGGTATATGCGCATGACTTCTGGATTCGTGCATCGGACTACCACCCGGAACCGGAACAAGGGGTTGAGCTCAGCCTGCACGTGGGCGAGGACTTCGCCGGCGAGATACTCCCGAGGATCGATGCCTGGATCGTGCGTTTCGACTACCAGGATGGCAGCGGTGTCCGCACGGTGCCCGGTGAGCTCGGCGACGACCCGGCGGGTTCCATCGCGCCGCTGGGCGCCACCACGAGCGTGGTCTACCAGAGTCATCGCCAGGTCGCGAACCTGGATGCCGGCAAGTTCCATCAGTATCTCGCGCAAGAGGGGCTGGAGTGGGTCATCGCCGAGCGGAAGCGGCGCGGTGAACAGGAACAGGCCGTGCGTGAATGGTTCTCGCGCTATGCCAAGGCGATCATCCAGCCGCAAGGCGACCGGGGGGATGCCTGGGGATTCGATTTCGGCATGCCGCTGGAACTGACCCCTTTGCGCAATCCCTACGACGGTGCCGCTGAGCCACTGCCCTTGCGCCTGAGCTTCCGCGGTGATCCCCTGCCGGATGTGCGGGTGGTGGCCTACTCGGAGGACAAGGATGCGCCAAGGCTGAGTGCGCGCACCGATGCCCGGGGGACGGTGCGGTTACCGATTCCTGGTCGTGGGCTGTGGCTGATCAAGGCGGTGCACATGGTGCCCGCCCCGGATGGGGTGCCCACCCATCAATGGGAGAGCTTCTGGGCCTCGCTGACCCTGGCGCGTTAGCGCCGGCTCGCCGGGTTGAACCACACGCTGCCGTTGGACACCTTGACCCCGTAGCTGCAGATCGGTTCGTCCGCGGGTTCCTCGTCCGGTACGCCGGTCTCGAGGTCGAAGTAGCTGCCGTGCAGCGAGCACTTGATGCGGCGGCCCTTGATGCAGCCGAGCGCCAACGAGTAGTCCTCGTGGGTGCACATCTCGTCCACCACGAAGTAGTCGCCGTCGGCGAACACCAGCAGCAGGCGTTTGCCGTCGTGTTCGAAGGCCTTCATCTCGTCCGGTTGCAGCTCGCCGACCTGTGCGACCGCGATGTAAGCCGCGTCGCCCATCACGCCACCCTTGCCGCGGCTTTGCCGCTGTCGAGCACCGCGCGGATCTGCTCGGCGCCTTCGGCCAGCGACCTCGCCTTGCCCAGGTGCTGAAGTATCAGCGCGCCCGAGTAGACCAGCGAGTCGTAGGTCGCGCCTTGCTCGCCGCCGAGCGCGGCCAGGCCGATGTCGGCGGAGCGTTTGGCGCCGGCCGGGACGTCGGTGATGGTCACGGTACCTTCGCCCTTGGCGCTCTGCGGGATGTCTTCCGGCACCGGCACACAGCGGGTGGCCTGCTGGATGCCGATGGCGGTCGGGTCGATATCGAAGCCGGTCTCCTCGCCCATGGATTGGTAGGCGAAGTACTTGCCGGCCTGGCGCAGCGACGGGATGACACCGCCCTCGACGCCGCGGATCAGCAGCGCGGATTCGAAGCCGGCCAGGCGGGCCAGGTCGGCGTAAACGGGCGGGTAGGGCTTGTGCACATAGCCGGTGACGAAGCGGGTCTTGTTCCTGCCGGCGATCGGCTTGGCCAGCACCTCGACGGTGGTGATCACCGAGCGCTTGATCATCTTGCGGCGCAGATCCATGAGGTCGTGCAGCGGGGCGCAGAAGTTGGCCTGGTCGACATAGGCCCAGCCGAGCGCGGGATCGGAGAGGCGCTTGGCCGCCTCCGCGGTGCTGAGGTCGACCGGCACACCGGCGGCCGCGAGCACGTGTCGATGGGTGATGCCGAACTTGGGTCCGACCGCGTCCAGGCCATGGGTGACCGCGTGTACGCCGAGCTCGGCCAGCAGCGGTCCAAGGAAGGGCGAGGCCGGCAGGGTGCGGTTATAGCCGTCGTAGGGGTCGGCGATGTCGACGACCTCGTCGACGTCCGCCACTGTGCGGTCGGTCATGTCCAGGATCGCCTGCAATATGCCGCGGTTCTCTTCGCGCGTCTCGCGCTTCATGCGCAGCGCAATAAGGAAGATGCCGGCGCGCACCGGGTCGATGGCGTTCTGCAGCAGGCCGAGCATGCCGAGGCGGGCCTCCTCCATCTCGATGTCCTTGGAGAGATCCGGGCCTGTGGCAATGCGCTGGATGATCGAGAACATCATCTCGTCGAGCTGTTGCGGGTCGGGGATGGCGGTGGCGGGTGCGTTCATGGCGGTACTCGCATGCTGTCTACAACTGGCAGGAAATTATAAGGAAAACGCGCGCGCAAAAACCGGGGAATCACTCCGGGTCGAGATAGCGGCGGGTGAGCCCCGGGTAGTCGTCGATGCGGCGATCCCGCAGGAACGGCCAGATACGCCGCACCTGCTCGCTGCGCGCCAGATCGATGTCTGCAATCAGCAGGCTCTCCTCGGTATGCGCCTCGGCCAGGAGTTCGCCCTGCGGGCCGCATGCGAAGGAGTGACCCCAGAAGGCGATTCCGGGGTCGGATGGGTTTGGCGAGGGCTCGAAACCGGTGCGGTTGCAGCTCAGTACCGGGATGCCGTTGGCCACCGCGTGCGCCCGCTGCACCGTCTGCCAGGCGCTCAGCTGGCGCTGCTGTTCCTCCGGGGTGTCCTGACGATCCCAGCCGATCGCGGTCGGGTAGAGCAGCAGTTCGGCGCCCGCGAGCGCCATCAGGCGCGCC
Organism: Gammaproteobacteria bacterium Milos-ODIII6; assembly: GCA_029228645.1. Taxonomy (GTDB): domain Bacteria; phylum Pseudomonadota; class Gammaproteobacteria; order Chromatiales; family Chromatiaceae; genus MONJU. The sequence goes on along the minus strand of JAPTHR010000020.1, from coordinate 20,666 downwards.
GCCTCCGGGTACCACTGGTCCCAGCACACCAGCACCCCGAGCCGCCCGATGCTCGTCTGGATCGGGGTGAAGCCGAGGTCGCCCGGGGTGAAGTAGAACTTCTCGTAGAAACCCGGATCGTCCGGGATGTGCATCTTGCGGTAGCGCCCGGCGAGACGGCCGTCGCTGTCGAGCACCACCGCGGTGTTGTGATAGAGGCCGGCGGCGCGCCGTTCGAACAGCGAGCCCACGATCACCAGCGCATGCTGACGCGCCAGCCCGGCGAGAAACTCGGTGCTCGGCCCGGGGACCGGTTCGGCCAGGTCGAAGCAATCGCTGTCCTCGGTCTGGCAGAAGTAACGCTCGTTGTGCAGTTCCTGCAACAGCAGCAGCTGTGCGCCGGCGGCCTGTGCCTGCGCGGCCATGGCGGCGATATGGGCCTGGTTGGCGGTCACATCGCCCTTGTTGTCTTGCTGCACCAGGGCTGCACGCAGTGTCTTTGGCATGTCGTGGTCTACTCAGGGTCAGGCGGGATCATCCGGGCGCACCGAGAGGCACTGCAGCCGGGAACTGCATGCTGACGCAGTGCAGGCTGCCATTCTGGGCGATCAGGGCGCGGCAGTCGATCGGGACGACGCGACGCCCCGGGAAGCATTGCGCCAGGATGACTGCGGCCTCGCGGTCCGCGGGAACGCCGTAAACGGGCAACAGCAGCGAGCCGTTGGTGATCAGGAAATTGGCATAGCCGGCCGGCAGGCGACGCCCCTCGCTGTCGCGGTGGATGCCGGGAAAGGGCAGTGGGATCAGCCGGTAGGGGTCGCCATTGGCGGTGCGGAAGGCGCGCAACTGATCCTGCATTGCCTGCAGCGCTGCATGGTCGGGCTCGCCGGACGGGGCGGTGCTGTAAACGATGGTGCCCGGGTCGGTGAAGCGCGCCAGCACGTCGATATGGGCGTCGGTGTCATCGCCGCTCAGCTGACCGTGGTCCAGCCACAGGAAACGCGCCAGGCCGAGCGTCTCGCGCAGCCGTTGTTCTATCTGCGCGCTGGAGAGCTCCGGGTTGCGCCGTGGATCCAGCACGCTGGAGCGGGTCGCCAGCAGGGTTCCCTGTCCGTCGGTCTCGATTGCGCCGCCCTCGAGCACCAGCTTGTGCAAGCGCATTCGGCTATCGCCGAAAACCATCTGCTCGTGCAGGGCCGTATTGATGTGGGTGTCCTTGTGCGCCGGGTACTTGCCGCCCCAGCCGTCGAACACGAAGTCGTGCAGGGTCGGCTTGCCCGCCTCGTCCAGGGTGGTGATGGGGCCGTGGTCGCGCGCCCAGGTGTCGTTGCTGTCGGCCAGGGCGAACACCACGCGATCACTGCGCACGCCGGCGTCAACGAGTTTTGCGAGCACGTGGTCGCGGTGGGCGGGATCACGGCAGACCAGCAACAGCTGTTCGTCCGCGGTGACCGCGCGCGCGATCTGGATGTAGACCGACTCGGCGGCATCCAGGATGTCATGCCAGTCGGTCCCGGCATGCGGCCAGGTGAGCATCACGCCGGACTGTTTCTCCCATTCGGCCGGGAGGCGGGCGCCGGGCATCGCCGTCTCAGCGCTGGACGACGGTGTTGATTACCGTGTCGTGCTCGAAGAAGACGCTGAACCCGGGATAGTCCCAGCGAGAGATCGGCGGTTCGCCGATCGGCCCCATGACCCCATCGGGGCGCCCGAAGCGCGTCTCCACGGTTGCCATACGCTCGCCGCGACGGGGCCGCAGCAGTCCCTGCGAGTCGTTCGACGGCGCCTGTTCAATCGCCTCGATCAGAAGGGTCTCGGCCTGGACCGGCAGGGCGAACAGCCCGAGTAGCAAAAACAGGGGCAGCAATCTGGACATGGGAACTCCGTGAGCCTGGGTGCGATTTTCTGACCCGGGCAAGTGTACAAACGTCAGTTCCCTTGGCAAGGATACAGCGCACATTCGCTCACTCCATGCGTCTCCAGATACCTTGGGGCGTCGACGATATGTTCTAATGCGGCGCATGTTTCGCCCGCTTCCTCTGTACATCGGCCTGCGCTACACACGCTCGCGGCGGCGAAACCATTTCATCTCCTTCATTTCGCTGTTTTCCGCGCTCGGCATCGCGCTCGGCGTGATCGCCCTGATCACGGTGCTCTCGGTGATGAACGGCTTTCACAAGGAGATCCGCGAACGCATCCTGGGGATGGCCTCGCACGGTGATGTGCAGGCCCTGAACGGCCGCATGCTGGAGTGGCGCGAGGCGCTGCAACAGGTTCAGCAGAACCCCAATGTGCTGGCGGCGGCGCCCTACGTCGAGGCGCAGGCGATGCTCACGCATGCCGGGGAAGTCTCCGGCGCGGTGGTGCGTGGCGTCGATCCGGCCCTGGAACCGGGCGTGGTGGATGTCGACCAGCACATGCAGCGGGGCAGGCTCGCGGATCTCGCGCCGGGCCGCTATGGGATCATCCTGGGCAGGGAACTGGCGCAGACGCTGGGCGTCTCGGTGGGCGACAAGGTGACCATGGTGGTGCCGGAGATGACCGTCACCATCGCGGGCAGCCTGCCGCGCATGCGCCGTTTTGCAGTGGTCGGGATCTTCGAGGTCGGCATGCACCAGTACGACAGCAGCGTGGCCATGGTCCATGTGCAGGATGCCGCGAGGCTGCTGCGCATGGGCGATGCGGTCACCGGTGTACGCATTCGCATTCCCGATGTATGGGAGGCACGCGCGGTCTCGCTGCAACTGGCCAACCAGTTGCCGGGCGCCTACCGGGTGCTCAACTGGACCGATTACCACCGCAACTTCTTTGCCGCCCTCAAGATGGAAAAACGCATGATGGGCGTGCTGCTGTTCCTGCTGGTGGTGATCGCGGCCTTCAACATCATTACCACCCTGGTGATGATGGTGATCGACAAGCAGTCGGATATTGCCATTCTCAAGACCTTCGGCTCCTCCCCGGGCAGCGTGATGGGTATCTTCGTGGTCCAGGGCGCGACCCTGGGCATCGTCGGTACCGCGCTTGGCACGGTCCTCGGCGTCCTGCTGGCGCTCAATGTCGAGGAAGTGGTGGCTGCCATCGAACGCCTGTTCGGCGTGCATTTCATCGATCCCAGCGTGTACTACATCAGCAAGCTGCCCTCTGACCTGCACAGCAGCGATGTGCTGCTGGTGGCCTCGGGTTCGGTCCTGCTGAGCCTGCTGATGACGCTCTATCCGGCGTGGCGCGCCTACCGCACCGAACCGGCGGAGGCGCTGCGCTATGAGTGACCCGGTGCTCGAGGCGCAGGGACTGCAGAAAGCCTTCCGGCTCGGTCCCTCGCGGGTGGACGTGCTCCAGGGGGTCGATCTGCGCGTGCAGCGGGCTCAGCAGATGGCGATCGTCGGAGCCTCGGGCTCGGGCAAGAGTACCCTGCTGCATTGCCTGGGCGGGCTGGAGCGTCCGGATGGCGGTGAGGTACGGGTGTCCGGGCGCCGCTTCGATGAGCTCTCCGAGCGCGACCGCGGGCTGTGGCGCAACCGCCATCTCGGGTTCGTGTACCAGTTCCACCACCTGCTGCCCGAATTCACCGCCCTGGAAAACGTGGCCATGCCGCTGCTGATCCGTGGCGAGCGCCCACCGCGGGCCAGCGCCGCCGCGATGGCGATCCTCGAACGCGTGGGACTCGAGCGACGCATGCGTCACAAGCCGGCGGAACTTTCCGGCGGGGAACGCCAGCGCACCGCGATCGCGCGCGCCCTGGTGGGCAACCCTTCGTGCCTGCTCGCGGACGAACCGACCGGCAATCTCGATCCCAAGACCGCAGATGCGGTCTATGAATTGCTTCTGGAGATGAACCGGGAGCAGGGCACGGCCTTTATCCTGGTCACGCATGACCTCGAGCTGGCGGCCCGCACCGGGGAGATACTGGAACTGCGCGACGGGCGACTGAGCCCGCTCCAACCGCACGACTGAACGAAACCCGTCTCAGCCGGGAGTGGAACGTTCGGCTGCGTCGCGGCGACGCTCACGGCGCTTGCGGTAGTTGTCGATCACGTGCCAGCGCCAGAAGCCGCGCATACCCAGGTAACCGACCAATCCCGCCAGGGTGCCCACCACGAAGCTGCCGAGATACAGCGGCAGCCAGATGGCATGCAGCTGTGCCCCGATCCATTCCATGGTCATGTGGAACTCACCCACGTCGGCCGGATGCCCGAGGATCCAGGTGCCGACCAGGTAGTTGAAATAGAAGGCCGGCGGCATGGTGAACGGGTTGGTGATCCACACCAGCGCCACAGAGAGCGGCAGGTTGATGCGCACCAGGATCGCGGTGACGGCCGCCGCCAGCATCTGCAGCGGAATCGGCATGAAAGCCCAGAAGAGACCGGCCGCAACCGCCCCGGAGACCGAGCGTCGGTTGAGGTGAAACAGGTAGGGATCTCCGAGAAACCTGGCCAGCCATCTCAGGCTCTGGTGTTTCCTGATCGATTCCGGGTGTGGTACGAATCGTTTGAAGAATTTTCGCGGCATGGGTGCGCCCTGAGGCTGGGCAGATTGAAGCATGTCTCGATCCTTTTGGCCATAACGATCGGGATGAAAGATTCTTTACAATAGCCGCGAAGTAAAAAAAGGAATTTTGTCCCACTGGGGACGTTTGGATCGGCAGGAGGCCGACGCGACATGCCATGGATGGCAATGGCTTTTCTTTTTGGGGACCTGCTGTTCCAAAGGTCCACACAGCTGCCGTCCTGGTGGCTGCCCGCGCTGGGCCTGCTGCTTGTCCTGGCGCTGGCCCAGCGCTGGGGATGGCGCGCCGGCCTGGGTCTGCCGCTGGGCTGGTCCTGGGCGGCGCTGTTTGCGCTGTGGCATCAGCCGCCACCCCTCCCGGATGACTGGGTCGGGCAAACGGCGGCCTTTGACCTGACCGTCCTCTCCCTTCCGGAAACACGTCCCGAGGGCTCGCGCTTCATCGCGGCGATCCGCCCGCCGCAGAACGACGGTTCCGCGGTGTGGCGGGTTCGGCTGAACTGGCGCAATCCGCCCAGGCTCCGGGTAGGACAGGTCTATCGAGCCCAGCTGCGCCTCAAACCGGCACACAGTCACCATAACCCCGGCAGCTGGGACTATGCGGGCTGGCTCTACCGGCAGGGCATCCGTTACCGTGGTTATGTCACCGCGCAGGGCTGGCGCCTGCTGCGGGAGGGCGACTGTTGTCCGCTCCAGACCCTGCGCCAATCGCTGCGTGAGCAATTGTCCGCCGCGGCCCTGCCCGAAGCCGGGCGAGCCCTGTTACTCGCTTTGGCGCTGGGTGACCGCTCCGGGATGACGCGCGAGATGCGCGAACTCGCGGCGCTCACCGGCGTCTCGCACCTGCTGGCCATCTCCGGCTTGCATATCAGCCTGGTGGGCGGCCTGGCCGCGATACTGTTCGCCTGGGCCTGGCGACGCACGCGCCTGGCGCAACGCGTACCGGCCATGCTCGCGGGGGCCTCGGTCGGGCTGTTGCTGGCCGGCGCTTACGCCGCCATTTCGGGATTGGCGCTGCCCACCCAACGCGCCTTGCTGGTGCTCGCCGTGGGCGTGTTGCTGCTGTTCCAGCGGCGCTTCCGGAGCGCCTGGCAGGTTTTCGCCATCGTGTTGCTGTGCGTACTCCTGGTGCAGCCCGATGCGGTCCTCGAGGCCGGTTTGTGGCTCTCCTTCGGTGCGGTTGCCGCGATACTCGTGATGCTGCCCCAGGTGCGCTCGAGGCCGTGGTGGCTCGCCCTCCCGGCGATGCAGGCGGGCATCGCCGTCGCGCTGTACCCGGTTCTGCTTGCCTTCGACATGCAGACCGCTCCCCTGGGGATGCTCTACAACCTGCTGCTGGTGCCGCTGTTCAGCCTGTTGCTGATCCCGGCGGCGTTGATCGCTGCGGTGCTCACGGTATTTCTGCCGGGCCTCAGCTGGCCGCTTGAAACGGTCGCTCACGCGCTCGACGCCACCTGGAGGGCATTGGCATGGGGCGCCCAGTGGAGTCCAACGCGCCTGGATCGCCCCGGCGCAGGTCTCGCGTTGCTTTCGGGCCTCATCCTGGGCGTCGTGCTGCTGCTCGCAGGCCCGGGGGTCAGATCGCGCGCGGCCGGCCTGGCGATGCTGGCGATTGTGCATTTTCCGAAGGCCCCGGACATTCCGGCGGGCGGCTTCCGTCTGAGCGTACTGGATGTCGGGCAGGGCCTGTCGGCGGTGCTCCAGACCCGCCATCATCGCCTGATTTTCGACACCGGCGCCGCCTATCCGAGCGGCTACAACCTCGCGGACGCGGTGGTCCTGCCCTGGTTGTGGCGGCACGGCATCAATGCAGCGGACCGGCTCGTGCTCAGCCATGGCGACAACGATCATGCCGGCGCCGCGGTGGCGCTCGCCAGGCGCCTGCGGATCGGCCGGATCCTCAGCGGTGAGCCGGCACGGGTGGCGCCGGAATCTTCGCTGTGCCCGAGCCAGTACTTCTGGCGCTGGGATGGGGTTGTGCTCGGATTCATCCAGCCACCCTGGGCCGCCAGACTGGGGGGAAACAACGCCTCCTGCGTGCTCCTGGTTCAGGGGAGCTGGGGTTCCGTGCTGTTGACCGGCGATGCTGAGGAGCGCATCGAGCGGGCCATGCTTGCACAGCTGCAAGGGGCTGCACCGCTCGACGTGGTGATCGCCGGGCATCACGGCAGTGCGACATCCTCATCGCCTGCTTTCGTGCAGGCGATGCAGGCCAGGCATGTGATCTATTCGGTCGGCTACCGCAATCGCTATGGCTTCCCGCGCGAGGCGATCGACCGCCGTTGGGCCGAGGCCGGCGCGCGGCGCTGGCGCACCGACGGCTGTGGCCTGATCGGATTCGATTTCAGCTCGCCCACGAGCGCCCGGGAGGAACCGCAGACGCATATGCCCGGGCATCGGCGTTACTGGCACTTTCCGGACACGCCGTGCGAGATGACCCTGCCGGTACCATCCAGTATGATTGGCGGCCTCAAATCAATAGCGGACTGACGATCCACAGGAGATCCGGCGTGTTGGAACTGATCAAGGCAGGCGGTTTTTTGATGTGGCCCATTATCGCCTGTTCCGTGATCTCGGTGGCGATCGTCCTGGAGCGCCTCTGGGCCTATCAGACCCGCAAGGTCATTCCCGACTATCTGCTCGCCCAGATTTGGCAGCTGCACCAGAAGGGAGAGATCAGCGCGGCGCACATCGCCACCATCCGGGACGGTTCGCCCCTCGGTCGTATCCTGGCCGCTGGGCTGGTCAACCGCGCGCACTCGCGCGAAATCATGAAGGAGTCGATTGAGGAGGAAGGCCGCCAGGTGGTGCACGAACTCGATCGTTACCTCAACTCGCTCGGCACCATCGCCGCCATATCGCCGCTGCTCGGACTCCTCGGAACCGTTATCGGCATGATCAAGGTGTTCACCGCGATCACCTCAGCCGGGGTCGGCAATCCCGGCGTGCTCGCGGGCGGCATCTCCGAAGCCCTGATCACCACCGCAGCCGGTCTGAGCGTGGCGATTCCGGCGCTCATCTTCCATCGTTACCTCAGCGGGCGCGTGGACCGTCTGGTCATCTCCATGGAGGCCGAGTCGCTCAAGATGGTTGAGGTGATGCACGGCGAACGGGAGCGTTGAGATGAACCTGCGCCCGCGTCGCCCTCTGCCGCCGTCGGTCGATATAACGGCACTGATCGACGTCGTCTTCCTGATGCTGATCTTCTTCATGGTCTCGACCACGTTCGACAAGCAGACCCAGTTGAAAGTCGATCTGCCATCGGCCAGCGCAACGGAACAGCAACCGGCGCAGGACGACCGGGTCGAGATCACCATCGACCCGAAAGGCAATTTCTACGTCAATGACCGCGAATTGGTCACGCACGATGCGCCCACGCTGCGACGTGCCATCGAAAAGGCCGCCAAGGGCAATACCGAGCTCCCGGTGCTGGTGTCCGGCGATCGACGCGCCCCGCTGCAGGCCATGGTGACCGTCATGGACGTGACCGCGCGGCTTGGTATGACGCGGCTCCAGATCAAGGCCTCGCAGGAGCAGGGCAGGTAGCAGATAAGGTGGCTCGGGTCGATCCCCACCGCCATTGGCAACGGCTCGGGTTCCTGGCGGTTCTGCTGTTCCCCCTTTCGCTGCTGTTCCGGTTGATCGTTTTCCTCCGGCGCGCTCTCTACCGGCTGCATGTCCTGCGTGCGCGGCGGGCGGCCTGCCCGGTCATCGTGGTGGGCAACATCACGGTTGGCGGCAGCGGCAAGACACCCCTGGTGATCTGGCTGAGCGACTGGCTGGTGGGGCAGGGGTTCTCGCCCGGCATCGTGGCGCGTGGTTACGGCGGCAAGGCCAGCAGTTACCCGCAGCAGGTGCGACCGGATGGCGACCCGGCGAGCGCCGGGGACGAAGCGATCCTGCTGGCGGAACGCACCGGTCGACCGGTGTGCGTCGGTCCCGACAGGCCGGCCGCCATCGATGCCCTGCTGCGTTATACCGACTGCGACATCGTGATCTCGGACGACGGCCTGCAGCACTATGCGATGCGTCGGGATCTCGAGATCGCGGTGATCGATGGCGAGCGCCGTCTCGGAAACGGCCTCTTACTGCCGGCCGGGCCGCTGCGCGAACCGCGCTCGCGTCTCAAAACGGTTGATTTCGTGGTCTGCAACGGGGAGCCGGAGCGCGGCGAATACCGCATGCGCCTGCGCCAGCCGCGCGTCTCGCGGCTCTCCGGTCCGCAACAGCTGGACGAGATCGCGATGTTTCGCGGCAAGCGGGTCAGGGCGGTCGCGGGGATCGGCAACCCGGCACGCTTTTTCGATATGCTTCGCGAGCATGCCATCGATGTGGTGGAACAGCCCTTTCCGGATCACCATGCCTATCAGGCAGCGGATTTCGTCTTCGACGAGAGCCTGCCGATCCTGATGACCGAGAAAGATGCCGTAAAATGCCGTCGCCTGGCGATCGGGGACGCCTGGGTGGTGCGGGTGGAAGCCGAGCTCGATGATCCCTTCGTCCACCGCCTCACCCAGATCACACAGACATTGCGAAGCCTTTAGGAGCCCTCATGGACAAAAAGTTGTTGGACATCCTCGTGTGCCCGGTCTGCAAGGGCAAACTCGTGTATCGCAAGGAGGCGGGCGAACTCATCTGCAAGCTGGACCGCCTTGCCTTCCCGGTGCGGGACGACATCCCCGTCATGCTGGTCGATGAGGCGCGCGAACTGCCGGCGGACGAGGAAGTCCCGGACTGATCATGCGCTACCACGTCGTCATCCCCGCGCGGCATGCTTCCTCGCGGCTGCCCGGCAAACCGCTGCTGGATATCGCCGGTCGTCCGATGGTTTGGCACGTGTACCAGCGGGCGGTCGAGAGCCGCGCGCACAGGGTAGTGGTCGCAACCGATGATCAGCGCATCCACGACGCGGTGTGTGCCTTCGAGGGCGACGTCTGCATGACCGCGGACCATCACCAGAGTGGTACCGATCGGATCGCCGAGGTTGCCCTGTCCATGGGCTGGGCGGACGACGAGGTGGTGGTCAACCTGCAGGGTGATGAACCGCTGATGCCACCGGAACTGCTCGACAAGGTCGCCGAGGCCCTGCACGCGCACCCGGATGCCTCGGTGGCGACCCTCGGCGTGCCGCTGGCGGCCGACGAGGTGTTCAACAGCAATGCCGTCAAGGTGGTCACCGACCGCCATGGCATGGCGCTGTACTTCAGCCGCGCCGCCATACCCTGGAAGCGTGGCGCGTTCGAACAGGGCAGGGAGAACCCGGACGGGATGTATCGTCATCTCGGCCTGTATGCCTACCGGGTCGGTTTTCTGCGCCGCTATGTCACCTGGGAGCCCGCGCCTATCGAGCAGCAGGAGTCGCTGGAGCAGCTACGGGTGTTGTGGCAGGGAGAACGGATCGCGGTCGCGATCGTGGACAGCGCGCCGCCGGCAGGGGTGGATACCGAGGAGGACTATCTCAGGGTCCTGTCCTGCCTCGCGTCGGATTCAGATCCGACCGCGCAGTAGCAGCAGCATCTCTTCGGAGTAGGTGTCCGTATCGTCCGGGTTCGATATGGCGAGCGTGAGCGTCTCGGCGACGTGCCGCTTTGCCTGGCCATATTGGTCGGCCTGCAGCTGCGGGATGGCGCCACTACCGGCGCGCTCGAGGACTACGCGGTCTTCGCCGGACAACACCTCGATGAGTATCCATTCATCGGAAAGATAACGATAATGCTGCCCGATGAGCTTGCGAAGATTCTGATGGAGCGCACTCGGCATGGGACCAACCGCATCGTGAATACGAGAGAAGAAAGCATGGTAAAGGTTTTGTTTGTCTGCATGGGCAATATCTGCCGTTCGCCCACCGCCCACGGGGTATTCCGGGAACTGGTGAGAAGCGAGGGTCTCGAGGATCTGATCGGGATCGATTCGGCCGGGACGCATGCCTACCATGTTGGCAATCCACCCGACGAGCGATCCCAGGCGACGGCGCGTAGCCGGGGCTTCGATCTTTCAGATCTGCGCGCCCGCCAGGTGAGGCCGGAGGATTTCAGTGAGTACGACTATGTGCTCGCTATGGACGAGGACAATTACGCCATCCTGGCGGGGCAGTGTCCTCCGGAGCATCATCACCGGGTGCGGATGTTTCTTGATTTTGCACCGGAACAGGGTGTTCGCGAGGTGCCGGATCCCTACTACGGCGGGGCCAAGGGCTTCGAGTACGTGTTCGACCTGGTGGACGCCGCATCCCAGGGTTTGCTCGAGGACATCAGGCGACGCTTCTGATTAAGCGGAAGCGCCGTGGCCTTCCATCCTGACCACGGCGCTTTCTGCGGATCGAGCTCGCGCGCGTCGCTCCTGCCCACCGTGGCGAGCAGCTGAGCGGATCAATCGGCCGAGGGCGGCGCCTTGGGTGCCGCCTCGGCCGTCGCCGTCTTGCTTTCTGACCCAGAGTTCACTTTCGCCTTCGCTGCCTCCTTGGGGGCAGGCGAGGGTGAGACCGTTGCGGGCGTGGCCGAGGTCTTGCCCGGGCCCTCGCCCGGGCCCTCGCCCGGGCCCTCGCTTGAAGCCTTTTCCGGGGATGCCTTCCTGGAAGAGGGTTCAGCTTCCGCCGCGGGCTTTTTCGCCGCCCGGGCAGGCCGATCTGACTCCACCCTGGTGCTCTCTGCGGTGCTGGATTCGGCAGCCGTCTTCGCGGCGCTGGGTTTGCGGCGAGGCCGCTTTTCCTGTTTTTCGGCAGGTGCCGCGGGCTCGGACGGCGCACCCGATACGGCTGCCGCCGGGGAGGCTCCGCCGTTGTCTCCAGCTGCCGGCGCCCTGCGGGTGTCCCTGGGCCTGGATTCCTTGGGCCTGGATTCCTTGCCACTGTCCGCCGGTTCGCCCTTCGGCCCGGAGGTGGAGGCGGAGGCCTTATCCTTGCCCGGGGAGTCCTTCGAGGCGGCGGGTTTCTGTTTGTCGCCGGGTTTCTCTTCGGCCGCTTTCTGCGGCTCGCCGGAGGCGTTGTTGTCCTGGCCAGCCGCGTTCACGTTCGCATTCTCGCCCTCTGCAGCAGCACCACTGCGGCGCCGCCTGCCGCCACGCCGGCCGCGCCGCGAGGAGCGCTTGGGCTGATCGCCGTCACCCTTGGGCGACTGTTCCTGGGCGCCTGAGGATTGCGCGCGCGGCTGCTCCCCCTCGGCGCTCTTGTCGGTTTCCTCTTTGCGCGGGCCCCTGCGCCCCCGGGCGGAGGTACCGCGCGACGGTTTGCGGCCGCCTTCCTCGCCGTCGCGGCGCGTACCGCTGCGGGATCTTCCACGCGAGCGTGGTTTCTGACTGCGATCCCGATCGGACTGGCCACTCGAGGTGCGCTTTTTCGGTTTGGGTTCCTCGGCCTTGGCTTCCGGCTGGTCTGGCTCGCTCGGCGCACGCGGCGTGAATATGCTGGTGAACAGGCGCTTGATCAGCCCACCCGAAGGTGTGGCTTGCCCGGGTGCAGCCTGAGGGCGCGCGACTGGAGCCGGCTCCGGTGCCGGTGCCGGTGCAGGCGCTGGCGTGGGAGCGGGTGCGGCGGGTGAGATCTGTTTGACTGCAGGCTCTTCCGCACGGGGCGCCGGCCCGCTGCCGCTGTAGGGCATCTGGGGCGTGGACCCCGCTTCGGACACAATCTCGTAACTGGGTTTGTCATCCTCGTCCGCATCCTGCCGCTTGAGACGCTCGATCTCGTACTTTGGCGTGAGCATGTGCTTGTTGGGGATGAGCAGAATGGCGACCCGGTGGCGCTGCTCGATGTCGGCGATCATCTGCCTCTTCTCGTTCAGCAGGTAGGTCGCCACATCGACCGGCAACTGGGCAACGACTCGCCCGGTGCCGTCCTTGAGGGTCTCTTCCTCAATGATGCGCAGGACCGACAAAGCCAGCGAGTCGACGCTGCGGATGAAACCGTGACCCTCGCAACGCGGGCAGACCTGGTTGGAGGAGTCGCCCAGGGAAGGACGGATCCGTTGCCGGGACATCTCCAGCAGGCCAAAACGTGAGATACGCCCGATCTGGACGCGTGCGCGGTCCTCTTTGAGTGCCTCGCGCAGACGGTTTTCCACCTCGCGCTGATTGCGCGACGGGGTCATGTCGATGAAATCGATCACGAACAGGCCGCCGAGGTCGCGCAGGCGTAACTGGCGTGCGATCTCATCCGCCGCCTCGAGGTTGGTGTTGAGGGCGGTTTCCTCGATATCCGAGCCCTTGGTGGCGCGCGCGGAGTTGATGTCGATCGAAGTGAGTGCCTCGGTATGGTCGATCACGATGGAGCCGCCGGAGGGGAGGCGGACGTCACGCTGGAAGGCCGACTCGATCTGGGACTCGATCTGATACCGGGAGAACAGTGGCACCCGGTCCTCGTAGCGGCGCAGTTTGCGTTCGTTGTGCGGCATCACCTGGCGGATGAACTGGCGTGCCTGGCTGAAGGTGCTCTCGTCGTCGATCACGATCTCGCCGATATCCGCGCGCAGATGGTCGCGGATCGAGCGGATGATGACGTTGCTCTCCTGATAGATCAGGAACGGTGCGTCCCGGCCCGAAGCGGAGCCGTCGATCGCAGTCCACAGCTGCAGCAGGTAATCGAGGTCCCATTGCAGCTCCTCGATCTGCTTGCCGATACCCGCGGTGCGCACAATCAGGCCCATCCCCTCGGGAATCTCGAGTTGCGCCATGGCCTCGCGCAGCTCGGCCCTGTCCTGGCCCTCGATGCGGCGTGACACGCCGCCGGCGCGCGGGTTGTTCGGCATCAGCACCAGGTAGCGTCCCGCCAGCGAAAGGAAGGTGGTCAGTGCCGCTCCCTTGTTGCCGCGTTCCTCTTTCTCGACCTGGACGATGACCTGCTGGCCTTCCTTGAGGGCGTCTCTGATATTCGGCCGTTTGCCACCCTCGACCGATTCCTCGCTGAAGTAGCTGCGCGAGATCTCCTTCATCGGCAGGAAGCCGTGCCGTTCCGCGCCGTAGTCGACGAAGGCCGCTTCCAGGCTGGGTTCCACGCGGGTTATTCGACCCTTGTAGATGTTGGCTTTTTTGAGTTCCCGGCCGGGGACTTCGATATCGAGGTTGAAGAGTTTCTGGCCATCGACGATGGCCACACGCAACTCTTCGGGCTGAGTTGCGTTGATCAGCATGCGTTTCATATTGTCACTATTCTCTTTGGGCGGGTGTGCATGACCGCGGCCTTGCGGCCGTCACGGCGCCGGTCTGCAGCCACTCAAGGGCGCGAAAACCGGTCGCTGAAGGGTCAATACACCCGCTGTAATTCTTTCTTCGGGCGCCGAAGGGGCTGAGTGCGCCAAAAACGCCGTGCCCCACGGATCGGTACTTTATATTTACGTCTGTTCACTGGCGCCTGACCGGCAGTCGATAACCGGTACTGGCGGAAGTCTTCGAAGGGCCTGCATGGCAACTGCCGAAACAGAATGCGGGCATGTGCTGAGTCCCAACTCCTGCACTCCCGGGACACTGGTGAGATGAAAGCAACAGTGCTCCGACTGTTCGGTTGCGAGTTGTCGGCGGCCCCCTTAGCATTCGCCCACGTGCAGCGACGCTGCCGGGTAAATCCGCCCAGGTGCCCAAATCGTCGAACCATCCAACCCGGATGGGCCAACGCCATGCGTCCGAACCCGGTTCGGGGCGCGGCTGCATCGGCGGAAAATACATTAAAACTCTGCAACATGCACCATTTTTGTGAACTGAGGCTGAATTGTGGGTAACGGCAGTAAAAGCACACCGAAAGTTCAGCATCTGGTTGTCAAGGAAGACGCCGAGGGGCAGCGTATCGACAACTACCTGCTCGCCCGTCTGAAGGGCGTGCCGAAGAGCTGGGTGTACCGTGTCCTGCGCCGTGGCGAGGTGCGGGTGAACAAGGGCCGGGTGAAACCGACCCGCCGCCTGCAGATAGGGGACGAGGTCAGAATTCCGCCGGTGCGCATGCGTGAGAGCAGCGAGGGGCCGGGACCCGGCGCCGGGCTACGTCGTCTGATTGAATCCAGCATCCTCCACCAGGATGCCGATCTGCTGGTGGTGGACAAACCCTCCGGAGTGGCGGTGCATGGCGGCAGCGGTGTCTCCTTCGGCGTGATCGAAATCCTGCGTGCGATGATGCCCGATGCCCCCTATCTCGAACTGGCGCACCGCCTGGACCGGGATACCTCGGGCTGTCTGATGCTGGCGAAACGGCGTCCCGCGCTGCGTCAATTGCAGAAACTTCAGCTCGCCGGCAAGGTCCAAAAGCGCTATCTGGCTCTCTTGCAGGGCCGTTGGCGCAAGGATCGGGTGAGCGTGGATGCGCCGCTGCTGAAGAACGAACTCAAGAGCGGGGAGCGCGTCGTCCGGGTCGATCCGAGGGGCAAGGCCTCGGTGACTCACTTCCACGTGCTGCGCCGCTTCGCCAACGCGATGCTGGTGGAGGCGCAGCTGGAGACCGGTCGGACGCACCAGATCCGGGTGCATGCGGCGCACCTGGGCAACCCGATCCTGGGCGATGAGAAGTACGGTGACGAGGATACCAATCGCCGGTTCCGCGAACTCGGCCTGAAGCGCCTCTTTCTGCACGCGTGGAAACTGGACCTGCCCTGGCAGGGCCAACCGCGCGGGTATCATTTCGAAGCGCCGCTGCCGGCGGCGCTACAGGACTGTCTGGACAAGCTGACATGAAAACCTACGAACTGCTGGTATTTGACTGGGATGGGACGCTGATGGACTCGGCCCACCGCATCGTCACCTGCATGCAGCTGGCGGCCAGCGACAGCGGCCACGAGGTCCCCGCCACGGAGGCGGTGCGCAACATCATCGGCCTGGGCCTGCAGGAGGCGGTCGAGCTGCTGTTCCCCGGCCTGAGCGAGCAAACCCGTACCGGACTCATCGATGCCTACCGTGACCATTGGTTGGGCACGGGGATTCCGGATTCCACCCTTTTTCCCGGTGCCGAGACGGTTTTGCAGCAGTTCGCCGAGGCGGGCTACCTACTCGCCGTGGCGACGGGGAAGAGCCGCCACGGACTCGACAGGGTGCTCGCGGATACCGGTCTCGGACCGCTGTTCCACATGACGCGTTGCGCCGACGAGGCGCATTCCAAGCCGCATCCGCAGATGCTGCAGGACATCCTGACCGACCTCGATACTTCGCCATCGGAGGCGCTGGTGATCGGCGACACCGAGTACGACATGCAGATGGCGGGCAGTGCCGGGGTGGACGCCGTGGGCGTGGTTCACGGTGTCCACAGTAGCGATCGCCTGCGCGCGCATGGCGCACTGACCGTACTGAACCACCTCGAGGAATTGCCAAAATGGCTGCACACGAACAATCAGCAAAGCCGGGAGATGAACGCATGACAAGGGACGACGGTTCGAAGCCTGAGGGCTGGGAGCGGGATCTGATCGAGAACCTCGCCACCGACGCGCTCAAGGAGAAGCGGCGCGCACGCCACTGGAGCATCTTCTTCAAGCTCCTGACCTTCGCCTACTTCGGCGTTCTCCTCTATCTGCTGCTCCCCGACACGGATCTCGACCTGGACCAGGTCTCCGGCAAGGATCATGTCGCTTTGATCGAACTCGAGGGCGTGATCGAGCCGAGCGGCAAGGCAAGTGCGGACCTGGTCAACAAGGGGCTGCGCAAGGCATTCAAGGACAAGCACACCCGCGCGGTGGTGCTCCGGATCAACAGTCCGGGTGGCACGCCGGTGCAGGCGAGCCTGATCAATAGCGAGCTGCGTCGCCTGCGTGCCAAGTACGAGGACATACCGCTGTACGTGGTGGTCGAGGACATGTGCGCCTCCGGCGGCTACTACGTGGCCGCCGCGGCGGACAAGATATTCGTCAACGAATCCAGCATCGTCGGGTCGATCGGGGTACTGATGAACGGTTTCGGCTTCACCGCCGCGATGGACAAACTGGGGATCGAGCGGCGCCTGCTGACCGCCGGTGAGCACAAGGGGATACTCGACCCCTTCAGCCCGCTGAGCGAGGAGGATCGCGGCCTCGCCGATCGCGTGTTACAGGAGATTCACGGCGCCTTCATCGATGCGGTAAAGGATGGCCGAGGGGATCGCCTCAGCGAAGACGATGATGTCTTCAGCGGCCTGTTCTGGACCGGGAAGCGCGCCATCGAGCTCGGCCTGGCGGACGAGATCGGTGACCTCGGCCATGTCGCGCGCGAGGTCGTGGAAATCGAAAAGGTGGTCGATTTCACCGCCGAAGAGGATCCCTTCGAGCGCTTCGCGGAGCGTATCGGCATAGCCGGCGCGGAGGCGCTGGCGCGTCTCAGCGGTTGGGTTCCGGGCTTACGCTGAAAAAATTGTCACATTTATGACCCAAATACATCTTTCTGTCATATTCACCCCGTGTAATCCCAATCGGCAAGGAATAATCAGGGTGAGTTGTCGTGACGGATGTTCATATTTTGGTGGTCGAGGACGAGAGCGCAGTCCGCGAACTGTTGACGGCCACGCTGGAAGGGGCGGGCTTTCAGGTGACCTCGGTCCCCGACGCGCACAAGGCCAGGGATCTTTTTTCGCACTTCATACCGGGGCTGTTGCTGCTCGACTGGATGCTGCCCGGTATGAGCGGGATCGAACTGGCCAAGTGGCTGAGAAAGGACGAGCGCTTCTCCGGGGTCCCGATCATCATGTTGACCGCAAAGGACGAGGAGAACGCGAAGGTTCAGGGCCTCGAGGGCGGCGTGGACGACTATGTCACCAAGCCTTTCTCTACGCGTGAGCTGCTGGCCCGCATCAAGGCCGTGCTGCGTCGCGTCGGCAGCGACGACAGCAAGGTGATCAAGACCCGCGCCGGCCTGGAGATCGATCTCGCCCAACACCGGGTGATGGCGCATAACCAGACTCTGCAGCTGGGGCCAACCGAATTCAAACTGCTGCATTTCTTCATGACCCATCCGGACAGAGTCTACTCACGCGCGCAACTGCTGGACCTGGTCTGGGGCAGTCACGTTTTCATCGAGGAGCGCACGGTCGACGTGCACATCCGGCGCCTGCGCAAGGCGCTCGAGCCCGAGGGCATGGACCCGCTGGTGCAGACGGTACGCGGTGTGGGCTACCGCTTTTCGGAACAGCCCGGATGAGGCAAGCGGGCTACTGTCGCCCCGGGCGTGCGGGTCGCGCACAGCCGGAATCGCAAGATGTGGGTTAAGAGCTGGGTCGGCGAGGCCTGGAAGGTCGTTTTACTGATCACGGCGTGCGCCCTGCTTGGGCTCGCCTTCGGTTATCCCGTGCTATTCGCCCTGGTGGGCCTGACACTGTACGTCTTCCGTCAGCTCTACACGCTGCGGCAATTTTTGCGCTGGCTGAACGATCCGGAGCCGGGCGGCATACCGGACCAAGGCGGCCTGTGGGGCGAGGTGTATGCGCGCATTTCGCGCCAACTCGTGCAGCAGGAGCTGGCTGAGAGCGGCCTGCGCACGGTCCTGGAACAGTTCCAGAGCGCGGCCGAGGCGCTGCCGGATGCGGTCGTGGCACTCGGACCCCATGACGAGATCCTTTGGCTCAACCCGGCCGCCGAGGAGCTGCTCGGCCTGAGGCTCGATTCCGACAGCGGTCGACCGCTGGTGAACCTCTTTCGCGCGCCGGGCCTGCGGCAGTACCTGGCCGCGCGACGCTTCGACCAGGCCCTCGAGCTGACTTGGCCGGGCAGGGAGCCCCGCCACCTGTCCCTGCGGGCTACGCCGTACCGGCAGCGGCTGTTGCTACTGATCATCCAGGATGTCACTGAGCGATACCATGTCGAGCGCCTGCGGCGCGACTTCGTGGCAAATGTCTCGCATGAATTGAAAACCCCGCTGACGGTGATCTCGGGCTTCCTGGAGAACATGCAGACCGACCCCGAGCTGTGCCCGGCGCCGTGGCGCCGGCCGCTCGCGCTGATCACAGATCAGGCCGCGCGCATGCGACAGATTGTCGAGGACCTGCTGCTGCTCGCGCGGCTCGAGGGCGGCGAGGGAAACCTCCGCCACGAGCGCGTGGACGTCGCGGCGATGCTCCGGACCCAGGCGGAAGAGGCCCACCTGCTCGCACCGGAGGGTCCGCAGGTGTCATTGAATATCGTGTCAGAATGGTGTCTGAATGCTGACACCGGGCTGTTGCGCGCGGCAATCGGCAACCTGATCGGCAACGCGATCCGGCATACGCCTGTGGCCGGAAAGATCACTCTGCATTGGGTGGATGAACCCGACGCAAGCTGCATCCTCGTGGAGGACAGCGGTGAAGGCATCGCGCCGGAGCACATCCCGCGCCTGACCGAGCGTTTCTACCGGGTCGACACCGGCCGCTCACGCGAACGCGGCGGCACCGGGCTCGGACTGGCGATCGTTAAACACATCCTCCGGGTGCACGATGCACGTCTCGAAATCATGAGTACGCCGGGTGAGGGCAGCCAGTTCATCTGCCGTTTTCCCGAGCGTCTCAGGGTGGAGCCGGCCAAGCCGCTGGCGCACTCCGCCAACGTAAATGATAATTATGCTTAATCAGAGAGTTAAGGTATATTTCTATGGATCAGTCTGATCTGATGCACCACTACTCGCAACAGTTCAACGCCGACCTGGAAACCCTCAGGACGCGAGTGTTGGAAATGGGCGGCCTGGTCGAGCAACAGCTGGAGAAGGCCATCGATTCGCTAAAGCAGTCGGAGGCGGAACTGGGTGAGATGGTGGTCGCCAATGACTACAAGGTGAATGCGCTCGACGTTAGCATCGACGAACTGTGCGCCAAGGTGATCGCCTTGCGTCAGCCGACCGCAAGCGACCTGCGGCTGGTGCTCACCGTGATCAAGACGACCGCTGACCTCGAGCGCATTGGCGACGAGGCCAAACGCGTGGCGCGCATGGCGATCCGTTCCGCCAAAACCGATCCGGGGCCGAACCTTTACCTCCGGATCGAGCACCTCGGCGACCAGGTACGGCAGATGCTGCACCGATCCCTGGATGCCTTCGCCCGCATGGATGTTGACGAGGCCATCGAGGTGGCCCACGACGACAAGCGCATCGACCGTGAATACGAGAGCATCATGCGCCAGGGTATGACCTACATGATGGAGGATCCCCGCTCGATCCCCCTGCTCATGGACATCATCTGGTCGGCACGCGCAATGGAGCGCATCGGCGATCGCTGTTGCAACATCTCCGAGTACATCATCTACTTCGTCAAGGGCAAAGACGTGCGCCACACCAGCCTGGAGCAGATCGAACAGGAGTTCGGCAGGGAGTGAGCGCGGTCGACCTCGACGATTTGTGCGCGCTACTGGATGAGGTGCTGGAACTGGACGGACGGGGTGCGGCGATGGACGCACAGACACCGCTGCTTGGCGCCCTGCCGGAATTCGATTCGCTGGCCGTGCTCAACCTGATCAGTGGTTTGCAAAGTCGCTACGGGATCGAGATCCTCGACGAAGAGATCGACCCGGATATCTTCGAAACGGTGGGCAGCCTGCTGGGGTTCGTCCAGTCCAAGAGTTTCGGGCAGGAACATACCACCGGGGCGGAGTCGTAAACGGGGTTCAACCCCGCCTGTTTTCCCCCTCCCAACCTCCCCCACCCTGTGGGGGAGGGGATAAAGAGGAATTTCCCTCCCCACTCGTGGGAAAAGGATGAAACGTTATTTCCCTCCTCACTCGTGGGAAAAGGATGAAACGTTATTTCCCTCCCCACTTGTGGGAAAAAGATAAAACGGTGTTTCCCTCCCCACTTGTGGGGAAGGGTTGCGCTTAAGCAACCGTTTGCGATTGGACGGGCTAGGGTGGGGAGATCCTGGCCTTGTACGAATGAGGTCAAAGGGGAATGGCACTAAGTTAAGGACGTTCAGCACGGTATCGGTTGCGGTGTTGTATCTCTTTCATTTCGTGTCGAGGGCGGTTCATTAGCTGGAAAGGTTTTGGCCTTCGTTTCACACAACGTGGCTCCTGCCGCCCAGGTCTATCGGGGGTAATGGCGTCGGCAATGGTGGCGCGTAGCGAAGCCATTCGCTGGCGAAGTTCACGATCTTTGAGATCGGGCTGATTGAGTAGCGGCTCCCATTGGCGTAGTGCCTGCAAACTGGCCTTGAAACTGATGCGTCGAGAGGGGTGATCGATTTCGCGGGCTGCATCGAAAATCAGTGACCGGATTGCGTTGTAAACGATCAGATGCATCAGGATTTCCTTGGTCACCATGGCCGGGGCGCGGCMGCGCAGGATATCCATCCC
>JAPTHR010000002.1 GCA_029228645.1 Gammaproteobacteria bacterium Milos-ODIII6 | reverse complement strand
CTATTACGGTGCGAGAGTTCAAGGCGGGTGGAAAGGTCATGGTAACCACGCTGGTCTGCCCAAAATCTGCACCCAAAGATGAGCTCAAGGCACTCTACAAACAGCGCTGGGCCGTCGAGTTGGATATTCGCCAGATCAAGGACACGATGGGGATGAATATCCTTACGTGTAAGACAGCCGACATGGCTCTCAAGGAAATCTGGGTTTACCTGCTGGCCTACAATCTGATCCGGCTGCTGATGGTTCAATCCGCCTTTGCGGCAGATATCCTGCCGAGGACTCTCAGCTTCAAACATTGTTTGCAGCTGTGGCTTTTCTGGAGCCAGCAGGCGGATACCTCTGATGAAGAACAGCTGCTTGCGTTGTACGTGTTAATGGCTCAACAACGTGTTGGGAATCGACCCGGCAGAATCGAGCCAAGAGCGGTAAAAAGAAGACCGAAAGCTTACCCGTTACTCACTGTGCCGCGACACTTGGCACGGGAAAACGTGCGCAAACACGGGCATCCAAAGAAGCTTAAGTAAGTGCCATTCTTCTCTGACCCGGGATTCCGCTCAACTGTTCTCGACGATGAACTGTTCGATCACCTCGACTGGTACTGCGCCGGCTTGTGCGGCTTTCAGTTTGCCATCCGGTGCATAGATCAACAGGGTCGGTGTGCCGAGAAAACGGGTGCCAGTTTGTCCCCGGTACCAACGCATCACGACCTCTGTTTCAGCAATCAGGCTGGGAAATGGTAAGTCGTGACGGGCGACAAAGCGTTGCGCCGCTTCGCGTTCCTCAAGCCCGTCGATACTGATACCAAGCACCGCGGCGCCCTCATCGACATGGTCGTCGTGGAACTGCGCATACTGTTCCGCTTCCTGGTTGCAGACATGGCAGTCGTGAGCCCACAACATGACCACCAACCATTGTCCCTGCCCGAGGTAACTTTCGATATTGCGGTCCTTGCCGTCGAGGGTCTGGAAGCCGGTAGCGTTTTCTGCGAGCACTGGGGACAAGGCAGCAGTAAGGCAAATGGCCGTGAGAGCAGCAAGTCTGACGAGCGTTTTCACATGGGTCTCCAAAGATCCGATCGGTTCCTTTAAACATTCGACGTTATCACCAAGCCTGATATTCCTGGCAGTTAATCGGGAATTCCGGGCACTCGGGGGTTGCTGCGCCTGTATCGCCTCGGCAGGGAGAAGCGTTCGGCGCGTGGAAAGGTTCAGCGGCGCTTACCCTATTCCCTCTCAGTTTTATCAGCGCGGGGTCCGCGCGGATACTGCCCGCATGTGCGAAAAACTCTGCAATGACGGTCTTTTCCGGTGAAGCGGGTGGTTTGGCTCGACTGGACGCTGCTGCTCGCACTGGTGGTCATGTGGGGCACGGCTTTCACCTGGACCAAGATCGCGGTCACTGATTTGGCGCCCGCGCTCGTGGTCGGGGCGCGCATGATCACGGGCGCGTTGGTGTTGCTGTTGGCACTGCTGCTGCTCCGGCGCGGCTTCGGTCGAACCCGTCGGCACTGGTTTTTCTACATCTCGATCGGCGTCGTTGGCAACGCGGTGCCTTTCCTCCTGATCAGTTGGGGGCAACAGGCTATCGCCAGCGGCCAGGCCGGCATCCTGATGGCAGTGATGCCGTTGTTCACGCTGCTGTTCGCGCACTACCTGTTGCCGGAAGAACCGCTGACGAGGCGGCGAATAGCGGGTTTTCTGCTTGGCTTTGCCGGCATCGTCGTGCTCATGGGTCCGGAGTCGTTGCTCCTGATGACCGAAGCAGAGTCGCCTTTGCTGGCCAAACTGGCAGTGGTGGCCGGTGCCGCCTGCTATGCGGCCGCTGCCGTGCTGGCCAAGCTGAAGCCGCGTGATGACGCAACCGGTGCCGCCGCTGCCACCACGCTGGCCGGAGCAGCGGTGCTTTTGCCCTGGCTTGCTTGGGATTTGGATGCGTCGGACGAGCTCTGGCTGGTACCGGCAGAGGCCTGGCTGGCGGTGCTTTTGCTGGGGATCTTTTCGACGGCGATCGCTGCGGTCGTCTATTTCAAACTGATCGAACGTGTCGGGGCTGCGTTTGTATCCCAGCTCAACTACCTGGTGCCGTTGTGGGCAGTTGTGCTCGGGATACTCTTCCTCGGCGAGCAGCCCGAGCTCACGCATGCCGTCGCGTTGCTGCTGGTGTTCTGCGGCCTGTACGTGGCGCAGCGTCCTTTGTCGATCGATCGCAGCACCGACTCCAGCGGCGGCTTGCCAACGACCGCAAGACTGCTGGCGCCATCGCCGATCGCCAGCGCTTCGAGCCGCACAAGGGGCGACTGACCCTTGCCTGAAGGACCCGAAATCCGCCGCGCGGCCGACCGCCTGGAGCGCGCACTGAAGGGGCAGTCTGCCGAGGCGGTGTTCTTTGCCTTCGAACACCTCAAGCCATTTGAACGGCAGCTTGGCGGTCAGCGTGTGGAAAGTGTGGAGACCCGGGGCAAGGGACTGCTGATTCACTTTGAAAACCGGCTCAGTATCTACAGTTACAACCAGCTTTATGGGCGCTGGTTTGTGCGACCGGCGCATAGTTATCCGCGTACCGGTCGGCAGCTGCGCCTGGCCATCCACAACGCGCACAAATCGGCCCTGCTCTACAGTGCCTCAGACATCGATGTACTGACTCCTGGACAGATCGCGCTCCACCCTTTTTTGTCCCGGTTGGGGCCAGACGTGGTCTCAGCGGAAACCGGGGTGGTGCTGAAGCAAATCCGCGAGCCGCGGTTCGCGCGTCGCCAGTTGGGTGCGTTGCTACTGGACCAGCACTTTCTGGCCGGGGTCGGCAACTACCTGCGCAGCGAGATCCTGTTCGTCTCGGGCCTGCACCCAAGACTGCGCCCCAGCGACTGTTCCCCTGAGCAGTTGGAGGCCCTGGCCGAAGCGGCCACCACACTGGCCCGGCGTTCTTACCGGCACAATGGCGTCACCTGCGACCTGCGCATAGCCCGCGAGCTGAAGGCCGCAGGCCAGCCGCGCAGCCGCTATCGGCACTGGGTGTTCAGCCGTACAGGTCGGCCATGTCGGCAATGCGGCACGCCGGTGTTGTTGACGACCGTGGCCAGCCGGCGGCTCAATTACTGTCCGGTCTGTCAGCCGCAGCAGGCCTGAACATCTACCCAGGCTATTATTTTATTTGCTGCATTCCCGGCACAAGTGGATGCCTTTTTTTGCGCTGGGCACGCAATCCCTTCAATTCGGTCTTGGTGCGTTTGCGTGTTTTCGCATCGGATTCCTTTTTCAATTTTTCCTCAAGCGCTTTTTGCCGCTTTCTGAGCTTCTTCAGCAGCGCACGAATCTTGTCGCGTTTGTTTTCCAGAAAAAGGGGCGGAGACATTTATGCCGACAGCTGGCGCCACTTTGACCGATCGTTTTGAGGAGGTTAGTGTTTAATCAGGAATCGGCATACGCAGGGAGGCGGGAATGCCAAGGCGACCAAGCCACTATGTGCCGGGGCTTCCGTATCACATCGTGCAACTCGGTAATAATCGAAAAGCCTGTTTTATCGAGCCCGAAAATTACCAGCTGTATCTTGCTCTCTGGCAGGAGGCATCAGCGAGGTACGGCGTAGCGGTTCACGCCTATTGCCTGATGACGAATCACGTCCATTTTCTTGCTACGCCAGAGCGGGCAGCTTCCATCTCCGAAACGATGAAGGTGGTCGGCAGTCGGTACGCGCAATACATCAATCGGAAGTACCAGCGTACCGGTGTGGATTAGATTCCTCCGTCCCCTTTTCGCTGCCTGGCGCAGCTCTGGGTAAAACCAGATTCGAGAGGCCCCTTTGTGGCTAAGCCCTTGCGCGGTTCCGCTTTTCGGTCACCTGAAAAACCGGATGGCATTGTCCCAGCGAATGGCTGCGGCCTTGTCTTCTGGCAGTGTCGCCAGCCAGGATCGATGAAAGTCGACGAACCGGTGTAATTCCTGCCAGCCGCTATCAGGCTCATCCCAGGGGTTGAGCTGTTCGACAGGCCACACCGGATCAGAGCCGACCATGAAGCGGTCTGAGTATTTCAGCAGCAGCTCACGCCACTCCGGTAGAAGTCGACCCTCGCTATCGCTGATCAGGTTGCCACGGTGTCGCCACGGATCACGGGCCGACAGCTCGGCTGCGACATTGGGGCAACCCTCCAGGACACGTTCGACCTCCGAGGGTTTGAGCATCGACCCGGCATGTGCCCAGAGAAATCGCGTTTTGGGATGTGCCTGACACAGTCCCAGGGTGTAATTGGCGCGCGAGAATTCGGTGTGTATCAGAACCGGCACATCAAACTCGGCGGCCAGCTCGAACAGGTCACGGATGATCGGATTCTTCCAGTCGCTGATGAAGCCTCCGATCAGGTGAACCTCGCCGATACCGCGATAATCGCCGCTTTCAAGAGCCGAGCGAACCCTCTCAATCAGGGTTTCGTCACGATGCCACATGGACCATTCACCGGGTATGCGATAGATCCCGTATATCGGAATGACGATGTCGGGCGCGGCATCGCGCAATTCAA
Source organism: Gammaproteobacteria bacterium Milos-ODIII6 (assembly GCA_029228645.1). Classification (GTDB taxonomy): domain Bacteria; phylum Pseudomonadota; class Gammaproteobacteria; order Chromatiales; family Chromatiaceae; genus MONJU. The sequence continues at coordinate 418,836 of JAPTHR010000002.1, read as the reverse complement.
GGGCAAGTTCCGGCGGTGTTCCCGTCACCACGGCCAAGCCAATATTGTTTTCCTGCAGGATGTCTATGGCTTGAGCTGGCGTAGTCAGCTCTTTTTGATTCCACTTCCAGTGGATGTGGATGTCCGCGAAGGGCAGAGGCTCCGCGACGCTGCCATAAGCAGCCAACACCAGGGTCGCAGATAAAAGGCCCTGCGTAAGCTTTTGGAACAAACGGGATTTCATTCTGTTCTCCGTTTCGGGTTGAAGCGTGGAGGTGGATTTAACCTTTTCGTAAACCCGATGAACGAACAGCAGATGCCTTTTTTATAGCGGGATTTCATTCATCGGCTCTCCGAAAAGGGATCAGCGCGGACCCCTTTCAGCCTTTGTTTCTGACGCCGGGCCGCTTGTTTTCCGGCCGTTTCGGAGCGCTTGCGAAAAGTTTTTGATAATTCCCGAGCTCACAAACCATCCGGGTTGGCGCCCCGCGGCAGGCTGAGCGCCGGGTTTCAGAGCGGCAGGCAATTCCGGCCCTTCAGAATTTTGCCTTAAATCCTGATGTCCGTGGTCTATCTTTCACATGGTCGCGCTCTGAAAACGCCCACCCGGGACGCTACGGTGCGCCGACTGGTCGACTTGCGGGCGATTCTGAAAACCATCACCACCCATGGGCCTACGCTCATGGCATGTGGCGATACTTAAATGAGATTGAGGAGCACCGGATCATCATGGGAAAAAACAAGCAGCCGAAATCTGTTTCCGCTTCCAAAGGCAAAAGAAAGAAAATCAGCAATGCGGTCTATGAAGCCGAACTGGCAAAGTTGCAGGACGAACTGGTCAACCTCAAGGAATGGGTCGTCGCCAAGGGTCTGAAGGTCGTGGTGATATTCGAGGGTCGCGATGCCGCCGGAAAGGGCGGTGTCATCAAGCGCATCACCGAATACCTGAACCCGAGGGTCTGCCGCGTCGTGGCATTGGGCACGCCAACGGAACGCGAGAAAACCCAGTGGTACTTTCAGCGCTATGTGCCGCATCTGCCTGCCGCGGGCGAGATCGTTCTGTTCGACCGCAGCTGGTACAACCGCGCGGGAGTGGAACGTGTCATGAATTTTTGCACGGAAGACGAGTACCAGGATTTCCTGCGTACTGCCCCTGAGTTCGAGCGCATGCTCATCCGATCGGGGATCGTACTGGTCAAGTACTGGTTCTCGGTCAGCGACGAGGAACAGGAGCGGCGTTTTCAGGCGCGCCTCAATGATCCCAAAAAGCGCTGGAAGCTGAGTCCCATGGACATCGAGTCGCGCGATCGCTGGGTGGAATACTCGAGGGCGAAGGACGACATGTTTTCCTATACCGACACCAAGCAGTCGCCGTGGTATGTCGTCAACTCGGACGTCAAGAAGCATGCCCGGCTGAACTGCATCAAGCACCTGCTGAGCATGATTCCGTATGAGGAAATTCCGTCCGAGCCGATTACCCTGGGGCCACGCAAAAGCAGTTCAGCTTACATCCGTCCACCGCTTTCCGACCAATCCTTCGTGCCGGAATTCTACGATGCGGATTTTGGCAAGAGCTGAAGTGTTATTTCATGTGGGAGAGAGGCCGCAGATCCCGGTCTGCCGCCATCAAGTGAGCAATACGCCGGGACGACCTCGTAGATCGCGCATCAGCCGCTGACTTGGAAGGCAGCAGCCGTCGGAGCGAGACGCCGAGGACGACTGGTTGGCCGGCGGCGTGCGGGCATATTCCTCTGCGCTCTGCATATAGTCGGCAGGCAACTGGCGGCGAAATCGCCGACAGCCCTTTTACTCGCCTCTCCAACTACGCGTAATCCGCTAAAAAACCACTCTGGGCAACAATTTTGGCCGAACCTTTTCCTGGGACGATCGCTAAAGGGGGGGCGTGGTGTTTGCGAATTAATTAAGACGATTTAGAAGTAGTGGGTTGGGAATGTCCACGGGGATCGGCGAGTTAGCAGCTTGCGGGACAAGAGAGTGGGTCGCCTCAATTTTCGCGGCGCTTGCATTCTCTCTTGTTGGGGTTTTGTCTTAACTTCGTTGACCACCGGTCTGCGAAGGCAACGCTACTCTGTCTTTCCATCCGCAAATTGGCTGCCAGCAGCCGGGTGGATCTACGACTTGGATAGCAGGTAGTCTGCTACTGCCTGGTAAGCGGGTAGCGATGTCGGGTCGATGTTTGCATTTTTCGCGCTCGGAAAAGAGGCAAGCCGTGCGATGACCATATCGGCGCTCGGGTCGACATAGATCGTCTGACCATGCACGCCGCGCGCGGCGAATGCACCGTTCGTATTGTGGAACAGCCACCACATGCCGCGATAGCTGCCGCCCTCCAGCGTCTTGTATCCCGCCTTCGCGAAAGCCTCCTTGCTTCCGCCCGAGCGGATGTTGGCGACGACCTGTGAGGGAAAAAGCCGTTGGCCATTGATCTCGCCCTCGTTTAACATCAGCAGCCCGATGCGGCCGAGATCGCGCAGACCAGCGCTCAGCCCTCCACCTGCAAAGGGCGTTCCCTTGCCATCGACAGTCATGTAGCCGTCCTGTTCTGCGCCCATGCGGCGCCAGATTCTCTCGGACAACAGTTCGGTGACTTCGCGGCCGCTGACGCGCGATATGATCCACCCCAATGCGTCCGTGTTTATGGTCTTGTAATGAAAGGCATCCCCGTGAACGCCTTCCGGCCGCACTGTTTGCAGGTACTCGAAATAGCCGTCCGGACCCTCGTGGTCCGCCGCTTTTGGAAGCGGGCTTGCGGCCGCGGAATACTTCCAGATATCGGCATCCGGTTCTGAATAATCCTCGCTATAGGCGAGCCCGGTGGTCATGTCCATGACCTGGCGCACGGTGGCGTTGCCGAAGGCGCTGTCGCCTAGTTCGGGAATGATCGAAGATACCAACGCGGTATCGTCGAGCGCGCCTTCTGCTACCAGGATTTCGGCGAGTAAGCCGGTCAGGGATTTGGTCATCGACATGGCGGCGTGCTTGCCCGACTCGTCAAGGCAGCCGAAGTAGCGCTCGTAGACGATCTTCCCTTTGTGGAGGATCAGCATGCCATCGGTATAGTTGACCAACAGCGACTCCTGCCAGGTCATCTCCTCATTGCTGCCGGTCGGCTTGAATCTCAGTGCATCGATGGCCGTCTCATCGAGATCGTAGCTGAGCGGAACGGGGGCATCGATACCTCGGCTGACCTGCTCAGTTGGCAGGAACTCGCGCAAATGACAGACGCTCCAGCGCAGCTTGGGAAAGCTGAAGTAGTTGGAGTCGGGCTGCGTGATCATTTTTCCGGCCGGCGGGGGAGAGCCCTCCATCCATCCGAGCACCTTCGGGTCGGACTCTTCGGCGGTGAGTCTTGTCGGGGTCTGGGGAGCGGCATTCGAAATACTGTTCAGTGTGAAAAGAGCTACCGCTAAGGTTGAAACGCGGATGAAATGGGAACCCTGCATGGCTGTCTCCTTGCTGCCGTTCCGGCTTGCGTTTGGCGATGTTAATCGAAATTGCGGGAGCGGTGAGGTAACAAGGTCGGTAAAGTCACCCTTGAAAATCACCCGGAAAACACGGAATTAGCAACTCGCGCAAAACGTTTGGCCGAAACTCTTTCTGGAGCGGCGAATGATTGGGGACAGGGCTCGGTTTAGTGCGACGTCTCGCGGTTTCCGCAGCTGCGCTCGGTAGCCTGCTCAATTTGGCAAGCGATACCCGCGCCCCGATGCAGACCCAAACCGTGACGGTATCGTTGCGAGAATACCTGTGGTGAAAAATCGCGATCTTTCCCTGAGAATTGATTGGCCGATCTCCCGGGCATTGCCCATCATCAGACCATCAGAGTGCATCGGTGTTACTGTCAGAGCCCAACGGTCTCTGCAATACGCTCCTCACCCCTGTTCAAGCGGAAACAGCCGGCCTTTGAGCCGCTTGCATCCGCAATACAACCAAAGGATTCCCTGCAATGGCACCTGAAAATCCTCGCTATCTGGACCGCCTGACCCGCGATACCCTGGCGCTGGTTTTGGCCGGTGGGCGCGGCTCGCGCCTGCATGAACTGACCGAGCGGCGGGCCAAGCCGGCGCTGTACTTCGGTGGCAAGTTCCGACTCATCGACTTCCCGCTATCCAACTGCATCAACTCGGGCATTCGACGCATTGGCGTGCTGACGCAGTACAAGTCACATTCACTGATCCGCCACCTGACCGAGGGCTGGAGCTTCTTCCAACGCGATCTCGGCGAGTTTGTCGAGATCCTGCCCGCGTCGCAGCGTACGACGGGCGAATGGTACAGCGGCACCGCGGATGCGCTTTACCAGAATCTCGATATCGTGCGTACGCTCCTGCCCAAGTACGTGCTGGTGTTGTCCGGCGATCATGTCTACAAGATGGATTACGGCGCCCTGCTGGCACACCACGAGCAGCAGCAGGCGGACCTCACGGTCGCCTGCGTCGGCGTTTCACTCGAAGACGCAAAAGGCTTCGGCATCATGGGCGTCGATGACGATTTCCGCGTATCCCGCTTCGATGAGAAGCCGGCCAACCCGCAGCCGATGCCCGGCACGCCGGATATCGCGCTGGCCTCGATGGGCAACTACGTGTTCAACACCGACTTCCTGTTCCGCCTGCTGGAGGAGGATGCCCGCGACGGCGGCTCTTCGCACGACTTCGGCCATGACATCATTCCGTCGATCATCGACAAGCATCGCGTGTTTGCCTATCCCTTCCTCGACGAGGAGACCGGCCGGCAACCGTACTGGCGCGACGTGGGGACGCTGGACTCGTTCTACGAGGCCAATATGGAACTGGTCAGCGTTGAACCCGAGTTGAACCTGTACGATCGCGAATGGCCGATTCGCACCTATCATCAGCAGCTGCCGTCGGCCAAGTTCGTGTTCCGCGATCCCGGCCGGGAGGGCAAGGCGCTCGACTCGGTCGTCTCCGCCGGATGCGTAATCTCCGGCTCGGCCGTCGTTGATTCGCTGTTGTTTTCAAATGTCCGGATCCATTCCTACGGCACGGTCAGTGAATCGGTTCTGCTGCCCGAAGTGGAGATAGGGCGGAACTGCCGAATTCATCGCGCAATCATCGACCGCGGCTGTCGCATCCCGCCCGGTACAGTGATCGGCGAGGACCTCGAAGCCGATGCGAAGCGGTTCCGCGTCACGCGCAATGGCGTGGTCCTGGTGACCGCCGCGATGCTCGGCCAGGAAGCGACCACCAGTCAGAGCTGACACGGCCGAACAGGGTCGGGTTAAAGCCAGGTCGTTGCCTGCCCCTGGCCGCCCGATGGGAAAATGATCAGCGAAAACTGCCTGGCTGCGGTCTCTGGCGGTGATCTCTCGGTAGCCTGTTCACTCGGGGTTTACCCGGAAGATTGGAGGAGCGAACCGCCCCAGGATCCCTTCTCCCGCGTCAACCGACGAACCGACCCTCGTGCAGGCGCTGCGCCTCCATCAGTTCCAGTTCACGCGATCCCGAAACCACGATCTCCGGGTCGGGCACGTAGTCGAGTTCCGGGTTCATACGCTGGTACGGCACCGCGTTCAGGATCACCTTCATCGCGTTCATGCGTGCCTTGTGCTTGTTGTTGGAGCGGATGATCACCCACGGCGCATGCGTGGTGTTGGTGCGCTTCAGCATCTCGTACTTCTGAGTGGTGAACTCGTCCCAGCGGTCCTGCGCCTGGACGTCGATCTCGGACAGTTTCCACTGCCGCAGCGGGTCCGTCTTGCGCCGTTCAAACCGCCTGGCCTGTTCCTCCTTGGTCACCGAGAAGTACAGCTTCACCAGGATCGTCCCCTGGCGGACGATGTCTTTCTCGAAGCCCGGGCAGCCGATCATGAAATTCTCGTATTCCTCGTCGCCGCAGAAGCCAAACACCCGCTCGACCACCGCGCGGTTGTACCAGCTGCGGTCGAACAGCACGACCTCGCCGCCGCGCGGCATCTCGCGCACGTACTTCTGAAAGAACCACTGGGTCTTCTGCTCCTCGGTCGGTTTGCCGAGCGCGACCACACGGTAGTGTTTTTCGTTCATGTAACGCGTCACGCGGCGGATGGTGCCGCCCTTGCCGGCGGCGTCACGCCCCTCGAACAGGATGATCATGCGCCGCTGGTTCTGTTCCAGATACTGCTGCAGCTGGATCAGCTCGGCCTGGTAGGGTTTGAGGTCTTCCTCGCGATTGCATCGCCGCAGCGCCTTGCTGCGCTTCTTCTGCAGATTGGTGATTTCCTTTTTCTGATCCTCGACCTTGGTCAACAGGTCCTCGAGGGTGAGGTCTTTGCCGCGATAATGGACAGTCTGTGGGGGGGTGTTCTGTTCGTTCATGCTGCATCACCTAGCGGAGGGCTGACGATTGAAAAACCCAATGTTATCAAGGCGTCGGGCCATCGAGCAGGGCATTCGGCAATAATCTGCATCCGCTATGACCTGCCGCAAACAATTTCGCGCATGGCAACAGGGCTGTCCGGCCTGGATTGGCCGGCCGATCACTGCGGAAGAGGGATGGAGGGAGGCCTCCCAGCGGCGCTTTCCGAAGTGCGGCCAGACCCAGGCATGACTGCGGCTGAGCCGTGCTGTCGGTACGAAAAAGGAAAGGGGAAAGGGGGGCTGAAGGGGGCTGAGGGGGGCTAGGCGTCGAGATCGGGAATCAGCCTGCTCTCCAGCCGAGCAATGGCGTCCTTGAGCACGAGCTTGTGCTTTTTCATCCGTTTTACCTGCAGCTGGTCCGCGTAGGCATTCTCGGACAGCGTTTGCAGGGTGTCGTCCAGCGCGCGATGTTCGCGCCGCAACTCGGTCAACCGCGCACGCATCTGGCCTTCGGTTTGTTCATCCAGGTACATTGTCGCGGTCGGTCTCTCTATAGCTGAGTCAGGCTAATTCTTCATTCCTTTGCCGGATTGAGCAAGCTGTGAATGCGGCGTGACGAAAAAACTTCCGATCGTGAAGCCATGGGTTCGGAACGCCCAAGGGGGTCAGGCCGAGGGGTGCTTGCGGGAGACGCGGATGGCCTGATTCGATTCCCGCGGCGGCCCTGGAGTCCGTTTCAGTACGGTTGCGGCCATCCAGCTCTTGAGCGTGTCCGGCCTTGATCGCCAGCCGACCGATGATGTCAGTAATTCACTTGGCAACAGGAAGCAGGACAGTGACGACCAGGCCCCCTTGAGGCCTGTCTCTGAAAGACAGGTCGCCGTTATAGGCCTCTACGATATCCAGCGCGATCGCCAGACCCAGGCCAGAGCCCTGTTTCTGTTCATCCAGCCTGACGCCACGCAGGCCAAGACTGCCCAGCTGGTCCGCTGGCACACCGGGACCATCATCTTCGACGGTGATCTGTATGACGTGATTCTCGGATACCGAAACGGAGATCGTCTCTTCGGCCCACTTTGTGGCGTTTTCCAGGATATTGCCCAGGAGTTCAGTCAGATCTTCCGCGAGAATGGGGGCTTCAATCCTGACGGGGGCATCGACAGACCAGGCGAGGGCGCTACCACGGGGCGTGCGTTTCAGGGTTCGGACAACGCGAGCCACGGCTTCACTAACGTCGGCACGCGCGCCCCTTGCCTGTATGCCGGAGCGAACGCGGGCGCGTATCAACTCGCGGTCAATGCGTCTGCGCATGGTTTCAGCGAGTTGCTCGACATCGTCAGCGATGGACGTGTTGCCCTCCTCGCGCAGCCGCTGCGAATCCGCGCTGAGCGCCATCAACGGTGTTTTCAGACCATGCGCAAGGTCTGCGGTCCAGGCCCGGGCACGTTCGATCGCTTGTTCCTGGGCGTCGAGCAGTCCGTTCATCTCGTCGACCAGCGGCATCACTTCATCCGGATATGTGCGTTCGAGACGGCGTGTGGCGCCGGATCGGATTCCCATTACCCCTCGGCGCACCGCATCAAGCGGCACCAGTCCTATCCGGATCTGCATCCAGCTTGCCAGGAGCAGCACGGCGGCGACCATCGTGAGATATGGCAGCATGTCCGTCGCGAAAGCGTTGCGCGCCTCGATGAGATGCGCTTTATCCAATGCCACAGCGACGCGTATGCGGCGTTCTCCGGAATCGGGCTGCAGGATGATCTGGCGCTCGCGGACCGCGAGTGTTTGTCCAGCGGGACCCGGCAGTACGTGCTCATGAATGCTGCCGAGGGTGAGTTGATCCTCTGGAAGTTCGATGATGGTGTCCCAGAGTGACCGGGAGCGCAGCAGGGTGGGGCGCGCCTCGTCCTGGATTTGCCAATAGAGTCCGCTAAGCGGCTGAGCAAAGCGCGGGTCTGGCAGGTCCTGGCGAAAGGCGATACGACCGTCGTTGCTCAGCTGGACGCTGGCGGTGATCTGGTTGAGGTAGGTTTCCAGTTCCGAAACGAGGCGCCGTTCGACGTGCTGCTCGAACATGAGTACCAGGCTGATGCCGGCAATGAGCAGCGCCGCTGCCACTGCGAAAACCGCAGAAACAAGCAAGCGGAAACGCAGCGAGCGCCTTGTCACGACTCGGATGTCCCAATGACGTATCCGAATCCGCGGCGCGTCTTGATCAGGTCGACACCCAGTTTCCTGCGCACGCGTCCGACAAGTACTTCGATAGCGTTGGAATCACGCTCGAAATCCTGGGCATACAACTGCTCGGTCAATTCCAGCTGTGATATCACGCGGCCGGCATGGTGCATGAGATAGCTCACCAGGCGATATTCCTGCGGCGAGAAATGAATCGGAACCCCGCTAACGCTGACTTGCATCTGACGCGGGTCGAGTGAGACCTCCCCTATCGTGATGACAGGTGCCGCCTGGCCCGCAGACCGCCGAACGATCGCCCGCAAGCGGGCCAGTAATTCCTGGGTTTGGAATGGCTTCGGCAGATAGTCATCCGCACCCGCGTCAATACCCTCGACACGTTCGTCCCAGTTGCCACGCGCGGTGAGTATCAGCACGGGAAAGGTCTGTCCGGCCTGGCGCCACTTTCTGAGAATGGACAAGCCGTCCATGCCCGGTAGACCGAGGTCGAGCACCACAGCCGCATAGGGTTCAGTATCACCCTTGAACCAGGCCTCTTTGCCGTCGCTTTCATGATCAACGACATATCCGGCGTTATTCAGCGAGGCGCTGACGGCTTCAGCCGTCTTCTCGTCGTCCTCTACCAGGAGGATTCGCATCAGTCTTCCTCCATCGAGAGAAGCTCACCGGTGTGCGCATCGACATAGACTTCGAGTAGGCGGCCTCTGCCGTCGATCACCTTGAACTCGTACATCCATCTGCCGTGCTTGCGCTCGAACTCGATCCCGATTACTTCACCGGGAACCTGAGCCTGCAACCGTTCCAGCAGCTTCTCGATTGGGAGTGCCTCGCCGCGGTCGACCGCACGCCGTGCCCGGTCGTAGGCGTGATTTTCGTCTTCCCAATGACGCTCGTCTTCGCTGCTCAAAGTGACGTGGCTTCCAGTCGTGGCCATGACTGCAAGCCCGATCATCAGGAGGAACCAGATCGCAGGCTTTTTCATGCCCACCATTATGGCGCATGCCCGCCTGACAAATCGCTGACAGTGGCGTTCAGGGATCGGTCAGCACCCATTCGCTAGTTTGGCCCCGTGAATCGGGAATCGGTTCGCGATCCATACATCAAACCAGATCCATTTTTGAGGAACTCGCCATGAAACTTTCGACCATTTCAGCCCTGTGTGCCGTCGCTCTCACCGCCGTTGTAATAAATGCCGGAGCGAGCAACGACGACTACCGTAGTCCGGACGCGCGCGCGCAGTGGTTATCCAAGCAACAGATCGAAGCAAAGCTCAATGAGATGGGCTATCAGGTGCGTCGCCTGAAGGCAGACGATGGCTGTATCGAGGCCTATGTGACAGACGGAAACGGTGCGCGGGCCGAGATGTACCTCGATCCCACGACGGGCATGCCCGGTTGCGGGGGAAAGTACGAAGACCGGGACAGCTGACAGGGGATGGAGACAAGCAAATTACCGAGAGAGCAGGCATGAACGAGAAAGCACGCTTGGCGCAACCGCACGCGCTCGAGGCGCGAATGGTGCGGGTGCGCGTATGGGATCCACTGGTGCGGTTTTTCCACTGGAGTCTGGCAGCGACGTTCGCGGTTGCGTTCCTGACCGAGGATGAGCTGCTGAGTGTCCACGTCTGGGCCGGCTACATCGTCCTTGGCTTGATCCTGTTTCGGCTCCTTTGGGGGCTGGTGGGGCCGCAGCATGCGCGTTGGTCCGATTTTGTGAAGACGCCGGCAGAGATCATCGCGTATCTGAAAGATGCTGTCGGATTGAGAGCAGCGCGTCACCTTGGCCACAACCCCGCCGGTGGCGCCATGGTGGTGGCGCTCTTGCTGAGCCTTGCTGCCACGGGGCTGACCGGACTTGCCGTGTACGGGGCTCAAGAGCTGTCGGGGCCTTTGGCTCCGATGCTCGGTGGCCTCTCGGCAGGCTGGGGGGACGTCCTGGAAGACTTTCATGAAGTGCTGGCCAACCTGACGCTGCTGCTTGTCATTCTGCACCTGGCCGGTGTGGCGTTCACCAGCTTGCTGCATCGCGAGAACCTGGTGCGGTCCATGATTACCGGAATGAAGCGGAGGACAACAAGATGAAGACGGGGATCACCTGATCTCGGGAGTCCGGAATCCGGATGCAGATGAGCCTGCAGCCTGGATAAATCCTATAAGGAATCGATTGGCGGGTGGTTGTTCGATGACGGCGGGCTGATACTGACCGGGGTGGTTTGTTCCATCCGGACGCACAGGTCCGGAAGTACTTCAGCCTTACCCGCGATCTCACCGGCAAGGTCATCGCGCAGATCGGTGATAGTGGTCAGCAGGTGGTCGCGCTGCGCTTCATCCAGGGTCGCATCCAGCGCCACCAGCATCCCGATCCAGCCCTCGCGCAGGATCGGGCGGGCCGCCAGCAGCGCGGGACCGCGGTCGGCCTGATCGACCCACCAGGCGGTCAGAAAATCCTGGAGTGCCCGCGGGTTCTCCTGACCCATCAGGCTCAGCAGGCGTTGCTGCTGGCTTTCCCGGTAGCGCAGCCAGTCCGCGGCGATGTCTGGCATGCCTTGCAGAAACCCGGCCACCAGCTGCGTCTGAGCGATCGACAGATCGCCGGTCCAGCGTTCGATGCGATCGATGAAACGCGCCACGCGCGCCGCCTCGCGCTCGCGTGGATCGGGGTCGAGGTAATCGCTGCGATATTCCGCATTGCGCTCATCCAGTTCGGCGCGCAGGTGTTGAATCTGTGCCGCCGAGACATCGCTGAGGACCTGCGTGGCGGTGGGCACAATCAGACGCGCGTGCGTCTCGATCAGTCCATTGGTGCCAAGCCAGAGACAGTCCAGGTCCTCGGCCGACAGCCCTCGTTCGGCCAGGGTGGATGCATGCTGCAGCAGCCCGACCACCCGCGGCAGGAGTTCGCGCCGATGCGCCTGCATGACCCGCTCGAATGCCAGCGGCCATTGTTCGCTTTGCGTCTGATCGGCATCCAGAAGACCATCCACCCAGCGATACGCCAGCCAATCGGCGTTGCGATAGACCAGCTCAGTACGACTGCAGGCCGACAGCGCGATGAGAGCGGCGATCAGGATAATCTGGCGATACACGTGGATTGCTCCCCGCTGGTTCATCCGGATGCGTAATGCGTTCGCAATAAATGTCCGCCCCGGGATCTTTGAAGACCGTTGGGTTCGCCCTTCAGGCGGTTCCGGCGGGGGGCGCTTGGTCGGTAACCTCGATACGCAGATCGTAGTCCAGGGAACTGCTCGCGCCCGCACCCTCGAAGCTGCCACTGACCGGCATCGTATCGCGCGGGTGGGCCGCCGCGGCGACAGTCACATGGGTGTCAGCGATTGTTTCACCGTGGGTGGGATCATAACCGCGCCAGCCGGCGCCGGGCAGATAGACCTCCGGCCAGGCATGCAGGTGGCGTCGCTCGCTTTGCAGATTGCCCCGCTGGTAGCCGCTGGCAAAGCGCGCGGCAATACCCTCGGCGCGACAGCAGTCGACGAACAACACGGTCAGGTCCCGGCAGGCGCCTTGGCGGGTCTGGAGTGTCTCGGCCGGCGTTTGCGGGGTGCCGGTCTCACGATGGATATGACCGTAGTCGGTAAACAGTTGCTGGTTGAGGCGGTCGAGAAACCTCAGGGTGTCACGTCCAACGTCCAGGCTGAGATTGGCGGCGAACACCGTCACCGCATCGTCCGCCTGGATGCGTTCCAGGTAGGCCCGTGCGCAAATCATGTCCTGCGCGTGGTTGATGGGCAGGGATATCGCCTCCGGACTCAAGAGGAAGTCGAAGGGGTTGCGTCGCAGGGTTTCGACCTGCATCGACAGGGTGATTTCGAAATGATCGGTATCGGACCCGAACCACACCTGGGTCACCCGGTTGCCCTCGAGGTCGATATGTTCATTGCGCCCCTGGGGTTCGGGCGAGACCTGGAGTTGAAAGTCGGTGACTCGCTGCGCGCCGTCGTCGCGAGGACAGAAGCGCAAGGTCTGCGGCCCGAGTTGGACGGGCGAGGAATAACGGTAGCGTGTTTGATGCTCGATCTTGAAGTACATAAGGCAACTGACCTCTCTATTAACCCGACCACCCAATAGGTCGCGTTCAGGATGCAGAGAAGGCCGCTATACAAGGCGTGGCTCGCAGGTAATGGCAAGCCCTTGCCAAGAGCCAGAACGCGCTAGAGCGCCATTCTCTGCATCCCTGACTGGTCGAGCGTATACGGACAGGCCAAGCTGTGCCAGCCCACAGACTGCGTTGTCGCCACTTGCTGTAAATGCTATTGAGGCGTGCCGACGCCTTGCTGTGGATCGGCACAGCTTGCTGAACCCGATCTAATGGGTGGCCGGGTTAATAACCACGGCCGATCAGAAACATATCCCGGCGAGGAGGTTCAATCGGGCGAGCGAATCCTGGCATTGATCATGGCTGGATTCGTTGCACGTTCACAGCCTGAGACACAGGAAAGACGGGCGGGCCAAATTGATTGTAGACGGCGACATCCGCAGCATCGCGTCCATAACCTATCGCCACGTAGCCCCCGCTCAGTTGATCTTGGGTGGCGTCGAACAGGTACCAGCGATCGCCGACATACGCCTCGAACCAGGCATGCAGATCCATGGGCTCGAGCCGGTGCAGATAACCTACCACCATACGTGCAGGAATGCTGAGGCTGCGGACCAGGGCGATGCCCAGGTGGGCGAGGTCGCGGCAGACCCCTTCCCCCTTGCTGTTGACCTCGGCCGCGGAGATCGGCACATCGCTGCTCCCCGGCCGATATCGGATACTGCGGCGCAGCCAATCGACGATCGCAGCAACTTGCTCGTATCCCGGTTGCCAGCCAGCGCTGATCTCGCTTGCCATGTCGTGAAACCGGTCCGACTCGCAGTATCGGCTGGGAAGCAGATAGCTGAGCACGGCATCGGGGAGGTTCTGGATCTCGGCGAAGGGTGCGCCGAAGCCCTGATCGATGCTGTCCGCGGTCATCACTTCCGCGCTGGTATGGATCCGGAAGGTGCCCGCAGGCGCGATCAGGCGTTGACAGAGATTCCCGTAGCCGTCGGTGAATTCGAACACGGGTACGCTGGGCTGCAGGCGGTACTCCTCGCGGGCAATCCACTGTTGCGCTCCACTGCGCGGCCTGAGCATAAGTACGAACGGCGTCGGTGCCGGGATATCAAAGACCAGATTGCATTCCGTACGCAGCCACATCAGTTCGATCCCTGGCGTTTCATGATCGATCCATTATGCGCCGATGCTGCGCCAATGGGTGCGCCAAAGCCCGCCGGCACAGGGATTACCTTATGGCGCTCATGTTTCGAACTCGATCGGCGACTGTCTGCGGCGGTTGACCTGGAGGGTGAAGACGTCCGGGCGGGCGTAGTGTCCGGCAACGTCGAACGTGCGGCGTGCAAGCGCGGCGCGCTCGGCATCGACCTCTGCATACAGGATGTCCTGTTGTTCGTGCAGCGGGCCTGCCACGATCTCACCACCCGGTGCGACGACCAGTGAGTCGCCCGGGTTGATCCAGTCTTCCTCCGGCGGATAGAGTCCGTCGCGTTGCGGCAGATCCTGCGGCAGGTCGCGGTTCCGCAGCGCAACCCCGGCGCTGATAACCCAGCAGCCGCCTTCCCGTGCAATGTGCTGCATCGTGCCGGTCCAGCCCGCGCCACTGTCGTAGGTCGGCGCAATATGGATATCTATGCCCTGCGCGTAAAGTGCGAAGCGCGCCAGCGGCATGTAGTTTTCCCAGCATAGCAGCGCGCCAATCCTTCCGACCGGCGTGTCCACGGCCCTGAGCCCGGCACCGTCGCCGAAACCCCAAACCATGCGTTCGGGGTTGGTGGGCATCAGCTTGCGGTGGTGATTGAGAAGCTTGCCGTCGGGTCCTATGACCACCAGGCTGTTGTACAGGGTGCTGCGCCCCAGGGTGCCGTCCCGTTCGTTAATGCCGATGACCACGGTGACTTCCGCCTCGGCGGCCGCGGCGCGCACGCCGGCGAGCTCGTCTCGCGCAAGGTCCACGGCATTGTCCAGCAGGCGCTGATGGATGCGCTCGCTCAGGTCCCAGTCGCTACCCGGCCGGAGACGCCACACCCAGGCCGGGTAACCCGGCACAAAAGCCTCCGGAAAGACGATCAGCTGCGCACCGTCGGCGGCCGCCCCGGCAATGAGTTGCTGCGCCCGGTCGATGGTCGCAGCCCGGTCCAGTACCCGGGGTGCGTGTTGGATGACGGCGATCTTTGGCATGACGTTTCTCTCCTCAGCTCGCAGCTGGCTTTTTCTGGGGGTCTGCCCGCTTGACCACGGTGTCCGCCACCGGAATGATTTCGTCGACCGGCAGTACTGCGCTCTCGGCGTGCCGGCGGATGGCCTCCGGACTGGTGGCCTGGTAGATGCACACGGTGCCGAGAGAGCCGTTGTCCTCGTCCATGACATAGCTGCGGATCCAGCGGATATCGTCTGTCATGTCCTCACCGGTCGCCTCGGATCGTGCAGCTGCCTCCTGGAGTTGCTCGGGTGAACTCCAGCCGCTGCGTCTCAGGATAATGTAGGTATTCATCGTGGTGTCCTCGTTTTGACAGTCAATCCGGGCAGGCGGCGCCCGGCATTCCGCAGCCAGTCATGACCGGGTGATTTGTCCCGAATAGCCGGGATAACGGCCTGAACTGCTTCCAAACCTGGCGATGCTCTCTAAAACTGTCTGCTGGCTTCGGGTCTCCGGCATCGCGCTTCAGCCCTTGTCGCGGGTCGCGACTGGGATGCAGGGAAGTCTAGGTCTATGGTGTTTGGTGCCTATTCCGAATAAATCGAAACGGTATGTGCAAATATGCACAGCTGCTGGAAACAAGCTGAGGGCGGAGTGAACTGGGACGATCTGAGACTGTTTCTGGCAGTGGCGCGTAGCGGGTCGATCTCGCGCGGTGCCCGCCTGCTCGGTCTGCAGCATTCGACCGTGTCGCGGCGCATGCGCAAGCTCGAACAGGCGCTTGGGGTGAGACTGTTCGACAAGGTGCCCAGTGGCTATGTCCTCACGACCGAGGGAGAGAGCCTGTTACTGGCGGCAGGGCGCATGGAATGCGAGGTGCTCTCAGTGGATGGCGCACTGTCCGGCAAGGATATGAAGCCGTCCGGCCCGCTGCGCGTCACCGCGATCGACAATATGGCGACCACTGTGCTGATGCCGATGTTCGCCGGGTTCAGTCGGGAATACCCCGAGGTCATGCTGCATCTCATGATGTCCAATATCGATGCCAGTCTGGCGCAGCGCGAGGCGGACGTCGCGATACGTCTCACCAACACGCCGCCGGATACACTGATCGGCAGGCGGGTCGGGACTGTTTCATCGGCGGTCTATGGTAGGCGTGACTATGTCGAAGGCCTGCAGGAGAGTGGCGCGGAGCCCGATTGGCTGGGCGTCGATTGTTGTACCTTCCATCGCTCGTGGACGAAACAGGAATGCGGTGATCGGGCACATCGTTTCTGTGTGGACGACACGCTACTGACCAAGGCAGCGCTCAACGAAGGACTCGGGGTCTCGATTCTGCCCTGTTTCATGGGCGACACCGACCCGGTGCTGGTGCGCTGCTGTGATCCCCGCCCCGAGTGGGACCTGGGCCTCTGGATCCTGCTGCACCCCGACCTCAAACGAACCGCGCGGGTACTGGCATTTCGCGACTACATGACGATAGCCATCGAGGCCGAGGATGAACTGTTCCTGGGTCGCCGCTCAGCCTGAAAGCGACTCCGGTTTCCGATCGGTTCCCCGCCGCTGCCTGTCACCGGCTATCCGGCGGTTTGCTGCAAAAGATTAATTTGTGTTTGTCCCACGACTGTATATACTGCCTCGAAGCACTAACCGATCAGTGCGCCTGTCTCGCGAAAGTCTCCCTCCCCGAAAGACCCTCCCGAACAATTCATAGTCCTGCCTTCGATCGGCCCCCTGACCATACGGGTAGGCTGGATTTGGAGCAGTCATGCAATTCAAAAAGCGCGGCCTGACGGCCGGTTCGCCATGCGCGGTAGCGACTCAGGGTCTGCCGCGGCCCGTAATCGGCTAGTTTTGCACGGCTTCTTTCTCCCGATTTACAGGCGGTGATGCGACAGCGACGGTTTCCCGGTCGCGCAAGCGCTCACCCGGAGCCAGGTGGCTCCAGTTACCACCCCTTGAATTCGCCAGCAATGGCAAATCACTATCGCGTTTTGTGTGTTGGAGCAACGATAGTGCTTCTCTCTCGCAACACAGACTAGGAATGTTAAAGATGATGAATATTTATGTGGGCAATTTGCCTTACAGTGCCACCGAAGACGAACTGCGTAGTGCCTTTGCGGCGTACGGTGACGTGAACAGCGTCAACCTGATCACCGACAGGGATACCGGTCAGTCCAAGGGTTTCGCCTTTGTCGAGATGGCAGACAACTCTGCCGCCGATGCAGCCATCAAGGCGCTCAATGAGACCGCGATGGGTGGGCGTAACCTGAAGGTCAATCAGGCAAAGCCACGTGGCGAGCGTAGCTCCCGTGGACCCAGCTGGTAAGTTGTCCCCGACGGCGCTGCATTCGCAGCGCCGTTATTTCCCATTAACCCGACTTATTTGGTGGCAGGGTTAACAACGGCGATGGAATAGCGTATTTGTCGTAGCAGGAGGTCACCTGAAATGAAGAAACGGATCGTGCCGCTTGGGCAGGAGACCAAACCCAGTGATGATGACTTATGGCTTGATCTCGGCGCACTCGCAGAGGTTGAGATAAGCTCCGAGGATCCCGAGTATCCCATCGAGGCCGCCCTGATTCCCGGACCCGATACGGGATGGCGTGCTGCTGCCCCAGGGCAACAGCTGATCAGATTACGCTTTTCCCCTCCCCAGAAAGTGACCCGTATCCAGCTCCATTTTGAGGAGACAAAGGTCACTCGATTGCAGGAATATGTCTTGCGGTGGTCTCCTGAAAGCGACCAGCCGACCAGTGAGATCGTGCGTCAGCAGTGGAACTTCAGCCCGACCGGCGCAACTGTCGAGATCGAGGATCATGAGGTCAAGCTGCCTTCAGTGGCGATATTGGAATTGCTTATCGAGCCCGGCTCCGGGACTCAGGCGATCGCATCTTTGCGAAGGATGAGGGTCGCTTAAGGAGCCTCTGAGTACTCGTAAGCAAGCTGCTTGAGCGCCAAATGCTCCAGCTCTTCGTTCCAAACCTTCGCAACACCCCAGGGCGCCTTCACTCGCGCCAGCGCGATTCCCCGTATATCCGATTTCCAACACCGGTCGATACCCTCGACCTGCCCGTCAACACGCTGCCGGGTTCACACAAGCCTCAGTCCCATCCTCTTTATTCTCTGTCGCTGCTATCCTGTTCGGCGACAGCTGTTCTTCGAGTTTCCGCAGGACCGACGGCGATATTTCCGGGTAAATGAGCATGTCAGCCCAAGAAACGTCCGCAAACCAAAAGAATGTACTGAAGCGCTGGAAACCGGCCTGGATTGGCGCGCTGCTTGTTCTGTTCGTCCTGGGAGTCGTGCTGGCGGGTGCGCCGCTGCTGATTTCGCAGCAGTTTCAGAAGTGGGTGCTGGCCAACGGTGGTGAGAAAGTCACGCTGGAAAACGTGG
The DNA here is from genome assembly GCA_029228645.1 of Gammaproteobacteria bacterium Milos-ODIII6. Classification (GTDB taxonomy): domain Bacteria; phylum Pseudomonadota; class Gammaproteobacteria; order Chromatiales; family Chromatiaceae; genus MONJU. The sequence goes on along the minus strand of JAPTHR010000002.1, from coordinate 400,761 downwards.
ATTTCAACCCCTTCACTGCCGAGCTGGGTTTTTACAACGTCGTGATCGAGCGCTCGGGCTACCGGCCGTTCCAGCTGCCCGAACTTACCCTGAAGGCGCGTTGGAAAGACCTCTTCGCGCGCCGCTTCGTGATTGAGCGGGTGAGCCTCAACGGCGCGCAGCTCACGCTCGACCAGTCGCAACCGGGGCAGGAGCATGTCGGCGGGATCCTGCTGAAGAACCTGGTTGTTCAGCAAGCGCCCGAGCCAGAGACGGAGGAAGAGCCCTGGAGTTTCCAGCTGGTGGACCTTCGCCTGAGGGATTTCAAGCTGGCCTATAAACACCCGGCGCTGCAGTCGGTGATCGATGTCGAAACCCTGTCAATCGAGAGGCTCGACACCGACCCGCTCGCAGAGCCCGCTGACATCTCGCTCAAGGGCGTCATCGACGCTGCCCCGTTTGCACTCGACGGCAGGCTGGATCTGTTTTCCGCGGAGCCCGGTTTCGACGGGCGCGTTGTGCTCGAGGGCCTGCCGCTCGGTCGCTACCTGAAAAGGCTGGCCGAGGAGATGCAGCAGAACACGGCGATCGTCAGCGTCGACAGCAAGCTCGATATCGTGCGATCGGCCGATGGCGGATTTACCCTCGAGCAGGCCGGCGAGTGGGCGCTGCAGGAGGTTCGCTGGCAGGACGGCGCATTGGCGCTCAATGCGCAGCGACTGGGCTGGGGCGGCGACATATCCGCCCAGGTGTCCGCAAGGAACGCGCTCCGCTTGAACACGAATGGGCGCTTGCGCGGAAACGACCTGGGATTCGAGGACCGGGATTCAGGGCTTTCGATCCAGGATCAGCAGCTTGTCTGGGAAGGCAGGTCCGAGACCGCGCTCACTCCTGGCAGGGACCTCGAGCTGACCCTGAATGGGCAGCTGCGCAACCGGCAGCTGGCAGTGGGTATGCCTGCGCAGCCGATGCAGTTACAGAATGGCGAACTCGACTGGCAGGGAAGCGTGAATGTTGACCTCGCCGCAGCGGGTGGCATGACCGTCGTGACGCAAGGCCGGTTGCACAACACCGGTTTTGCGCTGCAGCGCCCGGCGCAGCAGCTCGACCTGGTCAATAGGCAGCTGCACTGGCAGGGCGAGCTCAGCCTGCAGACGGTGAACGACCGCTTGGCGCTGGAATCCTCGAGCAACCTCGATCTGTCCGGCCTCAGAATGCAGACCCTGGATACGAAAGAACCAATGGTGCTGGCGGACAAGGTGGAGGCGAAAAACCTCCTGATCAAAGCACTCGATGAGGCGTCGCTGGAGCAGCTCGCCATCAGCGGGCTGAGCCTTGGGCAGGAGCAGAAGCTGGATGAATTCGACCAGGCACTGCCCGGATTTTCCAACCATGAGGCCCTGTTGCTGGAGCAGGTCGATTACTCGGCGGAAACTGGTGTGCACATCGGAAAAATCGTCATGTCTGGCGCCCGGCATGCTTTGATCAAAACAGAAACCGGTACCTGGGGTTTCGATTCATTCCTCCAGGCCATGGATAAACTCGCCGCAAAGACCGACGACAGGCAAGCCGTCGGGTCCGCTCAGGAGGCGAACGGAGACGCGCCGGTGGAGGAGAAACTGGCGGTCAGAATTGACGCGGTCCTGGTCGAGCAGGGTGGTTCCCTTTATATCGTCGACCGCAGTTTTGCCGAGCCGTTTGCGCAGAGAATCGATATCGATGCCTTTCAGCTGACTGATATCGATTCGAGCAAACCCAGGGCGGGCAGCGACCTGGAACTCGTGGCGAAACTGGAAACCGGCAGCGTCGACATCCAGGGTCAGGTGGCGTTGTTTGCCCCAGAACCCACTTTTGAACTCAAGGGGGATATACAGGCCCTGTCACTGCTGCCCTATGGCCTGTTCCTGAAAAAGTACCTGGGCTACGAGGTCGAATCCGGTTCCCTGAACGCGGAGGCCAGCCTGTCGGCGAAGGAGGGCCAGCTGGATTCGACCACCGAACTGGCTTTGCACCAGCTCGATATCAGAGCACTCACGGAGGAAGAGCTCAAGGCGCTGGACGCGACCCTGAATCCCGGCCTGGAGACGGGGTTGTCGATGCTCAAGGACAAGCACAATACGATCGCGTTGAGCGTCCCGGTGAAGGGTTCGTTCGACAATCTGCAGGTCGATCCCAGTGACATCATCAATCAGGCGCTCGGATCGGCGCTGCAACGAGGCGCCAAGACGTATCTTGCTGCCGCCCTGTTTCCGTTTGGCACGCTCCTGGTGGTAGCAGACGTCGCCGCAGGACAAGCCATGCAGGTGAAACTGGATCCGGTAATCTTTGAACCCGGGTCGAGCGACCTGATGGACGATTATCCGGCTTACCTGGAAAAGGTCGCCGGTGTGCTCGAAGAGAAGCCGGAGATCCACGTCAAGGTATGCGGTGTGGCCACGACCAGTGACGAGAGTCACCTGATCGATCAGATGAAACAGGCCTTTCTCAAACAGCAGCAGGACAGTCAGGCCGCGGCAGCCAGGCAGAAGGCGCAGGAAACAACCGCCAAGCAGGAGGAGAGCGAAGCCTTGCCGGCGTTCGAACCTGATACGGCGCTGCTGGCAAAACAGCTCAAGGCGCTCGCAATCCAACGCGCGGATACAGTAAGCCGTTTCCTGATCGACAAACAGAACGCCCAGCCGAAGCGCCTGATCAGCTGCCAGCCGAAATTCGATCTGAGCTCTCCGCGCGCAAAACCGCGCGCCGACCTGCTGCTCTGAACAAAACCCCGCGTGCCTGCGACTGAAGTGTGCGCACACTGTGATGGCGTCCCTGTTGCCACCGGTCGCATTCCACAGCGCGAGCTACGACAATGGTGACCACGGAACCAGAGATGCGGATCGCCGGGTAACCCCGGCACTATGCAAGAGCAGGGGATAGAGCTTGCGAGCAGTTGCAGGGCAAGGGATTGTGGTGCTTTCATGGTCCAAGGGCAGGGGTGGGCAGGAACCGGCCGACGGTCCCGATATGTCGGTGGAACGAAGCAACGGGTCGTCGCGCCGGTACTTTGTGCTGGCGCCGCATTCGACCTCCAGGTGGGTGCCTTCCCTCTGCGCGCTGACGATGACCACCTGCCTCGCAGCCGCCGCAAACGCGTCACAGGCTGTGAACGCAGACCATGGCGCGTCGGTAGACGTGCTGGACGCCATCGTGGTCACCAGCACTCGCTCCGGCAGTGCGAGAGGGAGCCATGCCGGGAACATCTCGAGACTGGATGGAGAGCAAGTCGAGTCTGTTCAGGCGGATCATGTGCAACAGCTCGTCAATCGGCTTCCCGGCGTCAATGTCCAGCGAGGCAATGGCCAGGAGCATCTCACTGCCATTCGCTCACCGGTGCTGACCGGTGGCGCCGGTGCCGGTTCCTTTCTCTATCTGGAGGACGGCGTGCCGATGCGCGCCGCCGGGTTTTCCAACGTCAATGGGCTGTTCGACGCGTTCGACTCGCTGCTCGATTCGGTCGAGGTGGTCCGCGGCCCCGGCAGTGCGCTGTACGGTTCCAACGCCGTCCACGGGATGATCAATTTCATTTCCCGTGCGCCTGCGCAGGAACCCGAGGCGCTGTTCCGTTTGCGTTTCGGACCGCACGGCAGGCGGCATGTGCTGACGACGGCCAGCAGCGGTTTCGGGCAGCGGGAGCGTTCGAAAGCCGTTCGTGCCAGCTACTCGCTGGCGGAGGATGGCGGTTTCCAGGACCAGTCCGGGTTCAGCCAGCACAAGTTTCAGCTGCGCCACGATTTCGCGACGGCGGCGGATACTGCCTTCCTGACGCTCAGTGCGATGAACCTCAATCAGGAAACCGCGGGTTACGTGCAAGGCAGGGATGCCTACAGGAACGACTTGCTCAGAAAAACCAACAGCCATCCGGAGGCCTTTCGGGACGCCTGGGCCTTGCGCGGCGCCTTGCATTGGACCCATGACCTCAATGAGCGGTCACAGCTTTCCGTTACGCCCTATGCGCGCGTCAATCACATGCAGTTCCGCATGCACTACCTGCCGAGCCAGGCGATCGAGGAGAACGGGCATTGGAGTATTGGCCTGCAGAGCGCCTACCGGCAGTCCTTTGGGCAGGGGCACAAGCTCATCCTTGGCGCAGACCTGGAGTACTCATCCGGCTACCTGAGTGAACTGCAGACGGATCCGGATATATTCAGCTTTGAACAAGGCCTGCACTACGATTACAGCGTCGACGCCATCAACCTGTCGCCGTATCTGCACGCTTCCTGGTCTCTCGCTGATTCGACCGAATTGACGACCGGCTTGCGCCTCGATTACACCCACTACGACTACGACAACCAGACCGCGGACGGCTACTTCGGCAGCAAGGGCCGCTTTCTGCGCACCCCGGACCGAAGCGATCGGTTCCTCGCGCTGACTCCCAAGCTCGGTTTGAGCCACAGGTTCTCGGACGATCTGAGCGGTTTTCTCAACCTGTCCCGTGGCGCGCGTGCCCCGCAGGCGACCGATCTCTATCGTATGCAGTTCAATCAGGTGCCGGGCGAGGCGAGGGCCGAGGTCCTGGACAGTATCGAGATAGGCGCTCGGGGGCGGATCGCAGCGATACAGTTCGATGTGAGCGCCTTCCATATGAAGAAGAAAAACTTCTTCTTCCGCGATGCGAACAACGAAAACGTGATCGATGGGCGCACCAGACACTACGGGCTCGAGCTGGAGCTCTTCCGAACCCTTGGCGATCAGTTCGACATCACAGTGGCCGGGTCCTATGCCATCCACCAGTATGACTTCGATCGCGATGTCGGCGACCCGAACAACAATATAGCCTCGGGCGACGATGTGGATACGGCCCCGCGAACGCTGGCCAACGCGCGCCTGGGTTACATGCCATCCGAAGACCTCCGGATCGAACTGGAATGGATGCACCTTGGAGAGTATTTCACCGATCCGGGCAACCAGGCCACCTACCCCGGGCATGATGTGTTCAATCTGCGCGGGACCTGGGATGTCAGCGACACCCTTCGACTTTCGGCTGCGGTCAGCAATCTCTTCGATGTCCGCTATGCGGAGCGTGCGGACTTCAATCAGGGTGTCGATCGTTACTTTGTCGGAGAGGACAGGGCGCTGCATGTCGGGGCCACGCTTCGGTTTTAGAGATCCCCGATAGGGGATCCGTAACCCCCGGCTTTGGCCGGATTGTCGTTTTACCCCTTCCCCTTATCCAGGGGGAAGGTTGGGATGGGGGGGCGTTTGGACAATGGCAGAGGTGTATCCCCACCCCAGCCCTCCCCACAGGTGGGGAGGGGGAAGTCGGCCGGATGGCCGACCGATCCGGCTTGCAGCCGTAACCCGAAGCCCCCGGCTTTGGCCGGATTGTCGTTTTACCCCTTCCCCCTCTGGAGGGGGAAGGTTGGGATGGGGGGGCTCCCTTCGGGCCGGTCCACCAGCGCCATCGCCTGTGTTTCGCTCGCTTGAATTAGCAACGGCTAGTCCTGCGCTCGCGAGCCTTGCCGATGACGCTTGTGGATCGGCTGAGTGTTACCGAACTTGCCAAGCAGCCCACTAGGCACTCTTGAGCGGCGACACCCTAATCAGCAGCACCGCGACCAGCGGCACGGCCAGGCCGAGCAGCATGGCGGTCAGCATCAGCCACCCGAGTTCGCTGTAATCGGCCGGCACGGTGATCGCCCCGGTCGCGCGATCCTGGACCTCGCGGGTCACGCTGTAGATCTGGTTCAGGTACTTGGTCCCCAGCTGGCTGGCCGACAGCGCGAGGTTGGTAAAGGAAGCCATCACCGCGAAGAAGGTCGCCTTGAGCTTGGCCGGCGCAGAGTTGGCGATCCACGCGAGCATCGGGATCATGGCGATCTGGCCGAGCGGTGATTCCAGCGCGGTATCGACCACCGCAATGAAGCGGGCGTCAACCACGCCGCCGGTCGCCGCTGCAGTCCACTCGTGCAGCCCGTGGTACATCCCGACGATGGGCATGTACAGCAGGGTGCCGACCAGCGTCAGGAAGACGATCACGTAGGCGATCGAGCGTTCCGCCATGAAACGCCGGAAGATGAACATGCCGAACAGCGTCAGTACGCTGCCGATCAGGGACAGCACCGCAAGAAACTGCTGATCGAAACCGAGCTGGTCGATCATCCACCAGGTCTGGCCGGCCCCGGGGGTCGGCATTGCGCGGTAGATGAAGATGATCACGGCGGTGCCGACCAGCACGCGCCGGGCATCGGCATCGAGCACGCGCAGCAGACGGCTCATGAGGAACAGGATGATCGCCATCGAGCCGCCAAAAATGATTTCCTTGTTGTACGGCACCTCGGCCAGCCCCATCGTGACCGTGAACATCACGAACACCAGGCTGCCGCCGAGGATCCACCAGTTGGGATCGGTCTTCTCCAGGATGCCGAAGGCCAGCTCGTGGGCCTTTTCCGCATCGAAGCCCTGGCCGCGCAACCGCTGCAGGCGTCGCCACTTGCTCCAGCCACCGAGTACCACGCCCAGCACCGAAATCACCGGGATCGCGAGCGCCAGTTCGTAGACACGGATGTAAGTGGCCAGCTTTTCTGTCTCGGGCATGCCCTCGACGCCGTCGAACAGGAGCACGTTCAGCAGCGCAACGAAGATGCCGCCGCCGATGATCGCGACCCGTCCCAGGGTCTGCATGGTGGTGTGCATCAGGCGTCGCGTTGCAGGATCGAGCGCCTGGCCGCGTTGATCGACCCGCGGGACCGCCTCCACGGTCATCGCGTCGGCGACCACGTCCTGTACCACGTAGCCCACCGGCGCGAGCAAGGCGCTCAGCACGAACCAGGCCTCGACCGGCATATGCTGCGCCAGCGCATCGGGGTTGGACAGCAGCGCGAGCATGATCAGCAGACTGACCGTGATCATTCCGGCGCCGATGAACACCAGCACCGACTTGAACCGCCAGATCAGATCGACCAGGTGGCCGAGCGGCATCTTCAGGGCCCAGGGAATACCAGCCCAGAAGGCCAGTGCGGCCAGGAACTCCGCCGACAGGTTGAGGTAATCCTTGACGAAGAAGGTGCCGACAATCCCGGTCAGGCCGGAGATGCCGGCTGCCGCGTAGACCAGCAGCGGGGGGAGGTAGGAAAAGCGCATCTCGCGGCCGAGCTCGAGAATATTGCGGTCGAACCAGGCCAGGATGCATCGACCCAGGCGCATCAGGCCGCCTTCAGCGGGAGTCGATGAGGCTTGCGGACTGCCATTATTTTCCACCAATGTCTGGGGTCTCCAGTTTGCTGATCGCCCGCTACCGGGCGGCGGGTCGGTGTTGTTCCTGCGGTGGCGCATCCCGGAACTGCAGCGCCGCCAGACTGGCATACAGGCCGCCCGCGGCAACCAGTTCTTCGTGCCTGCCGATGGCGACGATCTGTCCCTCGTCCATGACCACGATACGGTCCGCCTTGCGTACGGTGGCGAGTCGGTGCGCGACCACCAGCGTGCTACGCCCGGCCATCAGTTCGTCCAATGCCAGCTGCACGGCCTTTTCGCTCTGCGCATCCAGCGCGCTGGTTGCTTCATCCAGCAGGAGCACCGCCGGATCCCGCAGCAGGGCGCGCGCGATGGCAATGCGCTGCCGCTGGCCGCCCGACAGGCGCACACCACGCTCCCCGAGATAGGTGTCCAGCCCCTCCGGCAGCTGCTCGATGAACTCGCGGGCATGCGCCGCCGTGGCGACCGCGAGGATATCCCGGTCACTGACGTCGGCAAGCCCATAGGCGATGTTTTCCCGGACGCTGGCGCCGAATATCACCGGTTCCTGCGGCACCACGGCGAGACGCCGCCGGATTTCGCCCGGTTCGGCCTGGCGCAGATCGACGCCATCGAGTTCGATGCTTCCCTGCTGTGGGTCGTAGAAGCGCAACAGCAACTGCATCAAGGTCGACTTGCCGGCCCCCGACGGGCCGACCAGCGCCACCGTCTCGCCCGGTTGAATGCGCAGATCGAACTGGTGCAGGACCGCCTGCCCGGGGCGCGACGGATAGCTGAAGGAAACGGCCTTGAAGGCGACCTGCCCAATTGCCGGTTCAGGCAGGGGGATGGGCATGGCCGGCGCCTTCACCGCCGGGCGGGTCGCGAGCAGCGCCAGCAGGCGTTCCGTCGCTCCGGCGGCCCGCATCAGTTCACCCGCCACTTCGCTCAGGGCGCCCACCGAACCTGCGACCAGGACCGCAAAAAATACGAAGGCCGACAGTTCGCCGCCGCTCATGCGCCCCGCCAGAACATCCTGGCCACCGAGCCACAACACCAGTCCAACGGCGGCAAAGGTCAACAACATGACCAGCGCGGCTAGGGTGCCGCTGACCCGGGCGCGGGCCGTGGCCGCCGCGAAAGCGGCTTCGACCTGCTCCGCGTAAAGCCGCCGGTCGACCGGTTCATGGCGAAAGGCCTGGACCGTGCGTATCCCGTACAGGGCCTCGTCGACCCGCGCAGCGACATCCGCAATACGGTCCTGGCTGATGCGCGACAGCCGCCGGACGCGCGATCCCAGTAGCCACACCGGTATCACCACCAGCGGCACCCCGACCAATACCAGCAGGGTCAGCTTGAGACTCGTGATGAGTAGCATCACGACGCCGCCGATGATCAACAGCAGGTTGCGTACGCTGACCGCCAGGGTTGAACCGACCACGGTCTGCAACAGCGTGGTGTCGGTGGTCAGGCGTGAGATCACCTCGCCGATACGGGTGGTTTCGAAGAAACCGGCATCCAGCGACAGCACGTGCGAGAAAACCGCCTTGCGCACGTCGGCGACCACACGTTCGCCCAACCAGTTGACCAGGTAGACCCGGGCGCCGACCGATAAGGCCATGATCGATACGACCACGAGAAACAGCAGCAGCGAGTGATTCAGCGAGGCCTTCTCTCCGCTGCCGATGCCATGGTCGACCACCTCGCGGATCACCACGCCGAATGCCAACACGCTGGCCGCGGCGACCAGCAGGGCAAAGGCGGCGATCGCCAGTCGGCCGCGGTAGGGACGCAGAAAGCCGACGAGCTGGAGCAGGGTGCCCAGCTTGCGCGAGGCGGCGCGTTCACTTTTTGAAGTCGCGGGCTGCATTTTCGAATCCAGCGGGGAAAAGCGGAATGTATCAGCTCCAAACCTGGAACAAGGCTTGTCCTTGCAACGGTATTCGCAAGCGCTGGCGTCGCTGCCCGTTTGCCCCGGATCCAAGACGACGCGGAGGGAGGCTGCGGTCGCTTTGGCCGCTCAGCGCCACCGCCGGTGCTTTATGCGGTGAGCTTCAAGGCCTCGGCACGCCGGGCTATTTCCTGGGTGAGCCCCTTGAAGATCACCCGGTGCGCCGGTTCGAGCGAGAACCAGTACGCGAGCCCCAGCACGCCGGCTGGGTGCCAGTAAGCGGTCGCCGTGATCCGCGTGCGTCCTTGCGGCAGCGGTTCGATCTCGAATTCCAGCACGCCGGCCCCCGGCGCGCGCATACCGAAGGCCATGCTCAGGCGCCGTTCCGGCTCGACCCCGATCACCTCCCACGAGTCGACCTTGTCGCCGACGCGCAGCTCCTGCGGATGGCGGCGACGGTGCTGCAGACCGTGTCCACCGACCAGCCAGTCCAGCATTTCACGCAGGGTCCAGAGCGTATTGAGGTAGTAGTACCGGTTTTCGCCTCCGATCGCCGAAACGACCTTCCAGAGTGCGGCCGGCGATGCCGTGGATACGGCGCTGCCCGAGGCGCGCTTGGCGTAATAGGCGTAATCAATGCGTCTCTTTCGCATCCCAAAGGCTCCTTCGACCCAACGTGCCTCGACACGGCTGCGGCGTTCCGCGGCAAATGCGGCCTCGACACTCTCGCGGAAGTCGAGCAGCTGCAGTGGCACCAATGCCTGCAGGGCGGCGGTATCGGCAGTGAAGTCGTGTTTCAGTCCCCCGATCAGCGCCCGCGCAATGCCGGTGGGAACCGAGGTGACGTATTTCAACCAGTACGAGGACAGCCTCGGCGACAGCAGGGGCACCGGCACGACCAGCGGGCGACGCCTGCCGGCGACATCGGCCAACACGCGCATCATCTCCTCATAGCTCAGGGTCTCCGGTCCGGCGGCGTCGAAGACCCGACCGGCCGCCTGATCGATCTCCGGTACGCGCACGAGGTAGTCAAGCAGGTTGTCGAGTGCGATCGGTGGCGACTTCGCCCGCACCCAGCGCGGGGTCAGCATGACCGGCAGGTGATAGACGAGGTCGCGCATCACCTCGAATGCTGCCGAACCGGGTCCGACGATGATTCCGGCGCGCACTTCGGTGACTGCAACGCTACCCTGACGCAGGATATTGCCGGTATCGCGGCGGGACTGGATGTGTTCCGAGTGGCTGTCATCGGGGACCAGCCCGCCGAGATAGACGATGCGCCTGATGCCGGCCGTTGCCGCGGCGGCAGCGAAATTGGCCGCGGCCTGCAGGTCCAGCTGCCCGAAATTCCTGCCCGCGGCCATCGAATGCACCAGGTAATAGGCGGTATCGACACCTTCCAGTACCGCTGCGAGGGTGGCCGGCTGGAGTGCATCCGCGGCGCGTATCTCCACATTCCGCCAGTTGCGCGCCTCGAGCACCTCGGCCCGGCGTGAGGCGGCCCGCACCGGGATGCCTTCAGCCAGCAGCCGTGGCACCAGGTTCGAGCCGATATACCCGCTGGCGCCGAATACCAGGCGTCGTCCGCGCTGTTGTCGGAGATCCGTAGACACCCGCTCAGATTAGCGCATGTCCCGCCGCTCAGGGTAGCGGTGGCCGTCGGTTCGACGGGACGCCGCCAGCGCTCGTCCGTTGCAATGGCCTGCTTATTCCAGCAGGGCGGCAGCCATCACTGCTGCGCACGCTGTGCGGCCATGTGCGCCGCACCGAGCAGCGGCGCCTCGGCGTTCAGCGACAGGCGCAGGGGGATGTGTTCGATAGCGCGCGCCATGCGCCCCTTGTCGAGAAACCCTCGCACGAATTCCCCTGCCGCCAGCGCCGCGCGGATCTTTGGGCCGATACCTCCGCCAATGTAAATGCCGCCCCGCGGCAGGCATTTCAGTGCGAGATTGCCTGCCTCGCTGCCGTAGATGCGGGCGAACAAGCGCATGACTTCGGTGCAGAGTGGATCTTTCCCCAGCAGTCCGTGACGACTGATCACGGCGTTGCGGTTGCCGTGGGACATCTCGGCCTCGATGTCGGGGTCTGCCTCCGCGTAATCGCTGGCGCGCAGGAAGTCGTACAGATTGCCGAAACCGTCGCCGGCGAGAATGCGCTCATTGCTGACGTGGCCGCCGAAACGCTTGCGCAGGTGGATCAGCAGGGCGTCCTCCTGCTCCGTGTTGGGGGCAAAGTCGCAGTGCCCGCCCTCGGTCGGCAGCACGATGTGGCGCTCTCCGTCCCAGGCCAGTATGGCCTCGCCCAGGCCAGTTCCCGCGGCAATCACGGCGGCATGCCCGCTCTGTGGCAGCGCCCGGGGGTTAAGCTCGACGAACTCATCCACTGACAGGTGCAGCATGCCGTGCGCCGCGGCTTCGAGGTCGTTGAGCAGATGGACATCCGCCAGCCCGAAGCGGTCCGCGAGCGCGGCTGCATCGATCACCCAGGGCAGGTTGGTGGCGTTGCAACGCTGCTCGTGAATCGGCCCGGCGATGCCCAGGCAGGCCGCGCTCGGGCCCAGGGATGGGATATCGTTGAGAAAAGTGGCCATCAGTTCGGTGAAATCGGCGTAAGCCGAACTGGGGTAGGTGGCCTTATGGACTTCCCTCAGGGGTGGCTTGGGGCCGGCCTGCTGATCGAACTGATACAGGCACAGGACCGTCTTGGTGCCGCCGACATCTCCTGCGAGTACCGCCTTCATCATGCTTCTCTCGTGTCACTGTTGAGCAGATACGCGAACGCCGCCATCACCTGGTTGGCCACTGCGGACGGCGGGCTGAGGTAAAACGCTCTCCAGGCGTTGGCCCGATGAAAATCGTAGGCCGACGCCTCGTTGGGGTGATCGTGTTCCCAGGCCAGGCGCACCGCGTGGCCGAGAATGACATCCAGGAAAAGTGTATCGGCGATGCGCAGCTCGGGGTTCTTCCACAAGACGACCATCAGGACCTGCAACGCCTCGGTGTAAAGCTGCAGGCTGTCCGGTGCCGGGGTCTTGTTGAGAATGTGCGAGACGCGATCGCGGAACAGCTTCTCTCCGCGTGTCATGTCGGCGCACAAGCCGTGATCGAGGCGCAGCTTGGGGTTCCATTGATCGCCGATGACCAGGCCCTGGCTCTGATTGACGATGTCCCAAACACCTTCGAAGAAGGCGTCGCTGAAGCGGCCGAGTTTGCCCTGGACGACGCGCCATTCATGCCAGTTTGCCGCGCCAGCGAGATCGGGGTCCATGCTGCTGTCGAATGTCACCATGATCATGCCACTCGAGTCGGACGACACGTGCATCAGTTCGAGCCGCAGCAGGGAGTCTTTGGCGTCCTGATAATGGCTGAGCACGTCGCGCACCGCATGCGCCAATTGATGCGGCGCCATCTCCATCAGCTCATCCAGGGCCTGGCTGATGGTCAAACGTGCCTCCGGCCGCACGCGCACCGCAATCAGCTGGAGCAGCTGCCCGGTGCGGATCAGGGTCATGTTGTCGAACAGTTCCGGGTGCGAGCGCAGCAGCAGCCCGAGGTTGAGGATCAGCTCCTGGGTCAGGATCTGGGCGCGCAGGTCATCCGGGTTGAACTGACGGATGGCCTGCAGAAGCTCGTCTGAGCCCATCGGGCGGCGGAATGTCGAGTGTCGGCTGTAAGAGCGCGATACGCTCAATGCGATCTGGCGCACGATGATCTCGGTGGCGGCACCTTCGAGATTGATGTCGTGTTTGCCGAGTAATGCGGCGCTGAGTCGGATCAAACCCCAGCGGCGCTCCTCGCAGGCGCGTATGTAGACTTCCTCGAGCAGGTCAGATACCCGTGCCGGCTGGTCCTCCAGGTCGCACAGGCCGGTATCGAAAGCGAGGCCGTGCCGGGATGCGAGCTGGCGCAGGGCCTCGAACTGGATCTCCAGGTCCGCATGCCTTGTCATCCGTTTCAGCAGTTCGGCGTCGTCCAGTGATTCCGCGGGACCGGCAGGCTCCTGTGCTTCGCCGGTGGCCGCGCCGGTCTGCGCTGCCTTGCCTTCCTCTTCGGTAGGCAGCAATGGGAAGCAGGGGCGATTCGCCTGCTCACTGCCGCCGTCCGGAAAGCGGTAATCGTGTAATACATCGATGCGCTCGCGCCCGGCCGTCGGCAGAAAGCTGGCGATACGACCGAGCTGCACGGGGGTGTCGCCGACCCGGCCTTCGCGGCACTCCTCCATGAATTTGAGCAAGGCAGCGCTGCCCTCGTCGCTCAACATGCGTTCGCTGACCACCACCGCCACCACGGGATGTCCCGGGGCGTCCCACTGCCTGCTGACGTAAGCGAGCAGCATCTTCAGGCGCTCGACCAACATGGCGTTGTCGAGACTCAGGTAGAAATCGTGCCGGTTCATGAACTGCGGCTGGAACAGAATGCGTTGACCTTCGAATGTGTAGAACATGCTGGTTGCCAGGCCGCGCAGATGGCGCAGGGGTCTGCCACTGAGGCCGAGTCGCGGGTTGCGCCCGAGCTGACAGTAAGCCTCGGCCAGCGCGTCGGCTTCCTGGATCAATACCGGCGAGACCTCGTTGCGGGTCTCGGCCTTGATCCCCTTTTCCTCGAGTCGCAGCTTTACGCTCGGCGAATCCGCCAGCAGGGCAAACTGCACCCGCCGTCCACGCTCGCGTCCGATCCGTTGCCGACGGCCGAGCGGGTCGACATCGGCCACGTCGAGCAGACCGTCCTGGATCAGCGCGCCGAGGATGTACAGGCTCTGCGCCCATACCAGCGGCACGTTCTCGTTAGGCTCACGAACCTGGCTGTGCGGGTCGTCTCGCTCCGCATCGATAAGGTCCTGCGGTACGCGGTAAAGCTCCGGCAACAACAGGTCGCCGTCACTTTCAACCAGCAGGTTCTCGAGTTTCTCGCGGTAGGCCTTTGCCTTTTGCTCATCGCCGCGAAACAGGTGGTAGAGCAGCAGGTAGGTGAAGAACAGCGGCCATTCGCTTTCGATATGCTCGAACTGCAGCATCTCCTCGGGTTCGTAGTGCAGCCGGTTGTGGTCCTCGATCAGGGTCTGGTGGCCGTCGCGCAGAAAACGCTTGCAGCCATAGCGGCCTTCCAGCTTGGTCACGACCTCTGCAACGGTCTGTTCGACCAGCGCCGCATCCTCGACCGCAAAAGCGGGATAGCCGACCACGCTCAGGGTCGCTGCGTCGACCTCTTTCGACAGGGATTCGCTCGGCAGATTGGATTCGAGCGTGATCCGTGCGCGCGCCACTTCGTCGGGCACCACATGCACCACTGATGCCTGTCCGCCGCCAGTGCCGAACAGATTGAAGCCGTTCATCGCCTCCAGTGCCGCCTTGGCGAGGCCGACCGAACTGCTGTTGATCTCGGCGATGCCGTGATTGATCTTGTTGCCGCGCTCCCAGATGCCGAAATCCGGGGTGCGATAGGCTCGCCCGATGTAGTGCACGAGGTTCTGCACGAAATTGACCTCGTCGATGGTAAAGACGATGCGCAGACCCGAGGCCGTCATCTGTGCCAGCATCAGCAGGAACAGCGAGGTGGCGTCCAGTTGCAGGTGTCCCCATTCGTCGTCACCAACGACCGGATCCCCGCTGCCGGTGTCGTACTTGGCGTGCAGGGCGTCGCGTGGATCCTGGCTCTGCTTGAAGCGCTCCACCTTGGAGGACTGCCGCATCATCGCAGTCAACAGGCCGCGCATCAGCTTGACCACGCTCTGTTCCAGCAGCACGGTGCGGCCATCACTCTCGTCCAGCCTGCGGTAGGCCAGGCCCAGCCCCCAGGCCGCCAGGATGCTGTAGACGTTGTCGCGAACCCAGGCGTCGGTGTAGTCGCCATGCGCCGTGATGGCCGTACTCGCCGGCAGCAAGCCGGTGATGGGGTGCTGGCGCGAAAGAATGACGCGCGTCACCTGTTGGTAGTAGCGCTCGAGTTGTGCGAGAGAGTCCCGGTTCATGCCGATAGCTCCGTCATGGGAGTGCGCCGCGTGGAACCGTCGCCTCGGCAGCCATCACAGGGAAGTGCGTCAATCCCCCGCAGCTTCGGTATCGCCGCGTCGAACCCGGCACTCTCATCCGCCGGCAGCGGCAAGCAGCGCATTGAAAGTCGGGCTGGGCCGCATGACCTGCTCGACCTTCCCGGCGTCCGGCGCGTAGTAGCCACCCAGATCGACCGCCTGGCCCTGGATGGCCGCGAACTCGGCAACAATTTGATCTTCTTTGTCCTGCAGGGCCTGCGCGAGTGGCGCGAAATGCTCGGCCAGTTCAGCGTCGTCAGTCTGAGCGGCAAGTGCCTCCGCCCAGTACCTGGCGAGATAGAAATGGCTGCCGCGGTTGTCCAGCTCGCCGGTCCTGGGGGACGGCGACTTGTCGCTCTCGAGCAGCGTGCCGGTGGCCTCGTCGAGTGTCCTGGCGAGTATTCCCGCCTGCGGATTTTCGGTCTTGATCGCAAGATCCTCGATCGACACCGTCAGCGCCAGTATCTCACCCAGTGAATCCCAGCTCAGATGGTTTTCCTCGACCAATTGTTGCAGCAGCTTCGGCGCTGTCCCCCCGGCGCCGGTTTCGAACAGGCTGCCGCCATTGAGCAACGGCACCACGGAGAGCATCTTGGCGCTGGTGCCCACCTCCATGATCGGGAACAGGTCAGTCAGGTAATCGCGCAGGATATTGCCGGTGACCGAGATCGTGTCCTTGCCGCGGATGATGCGCTCCAGCGAGTAACGCATCGCACGCACCTGCGACATGCGCCGGATGTCGAGTCCTTGCAGGTCGTGCTCCGCCAGGTATTGCTCGACCTTCCTGATCAGTTCGGCATCGTGCGGCCGGTAGGGGTCGAGCCAGAATACCGCCGGCATGCCGGATTGGCGGGCGCGCGTGACCGCCAGTTTCACCCAGTCACGCACCGCCGCATCCTTGGTCTGGCACATGCGCCAGATGTCGCCCTTCTCGACCTTTTGCTCGATCAGGACTTCGCCGCCGATCTCGACGATGCGCGCAATGCCGTCGACCGGGATCTCGAAGGTCTTGTCGTGCGAGCCGTACTCCTCGGCCTTCTGCGCCATCAGGCCAACGTTCGGCACCGTGCCCAGGGTGGTGGGGTCGAAAGCGCCATTGGTTTTACAGAAGTTGATCATCTCCTGGTACATGCGGGAGTAGGTGCTCTCGGGGTTGACCGCCTTGGTGTCCTGTGGCTTGTCGTCCGGGCCCCACATCTTGCCGCCCTCGCGGATCATAGCCGGCATGGAGGCATCGACAATCACGTCGTTCGGTGAATGCAGATTGGAGATGCGTTTGCGGGTATCGACCATCGCCAGTACCGGGCGGTTCTGGTGACAGGCGTGGATGTCGTCTTCGATCTCCTCGCGTACCGAACGCGGCAGCACCTGGATCTTCTCGTACACGCTGCTGATGCCGTTGTTGGGGTTGATGCCGAGGCGCTCGAACAGCTCACCGTGCTTGTCGAACAGGTCCTTGAAGTAAACGCGCACCGCATGCCCGAACACGATCGGATGCGAGACCTTCATCATGGTGGCCTTGACGTGCAGTGAGAACAGCACGCCGGTCTCGAGGGCGTCCTGCATCTGTTCTTCCAGGAACTGGCAGAGCGCCCGCTTGCTCATGAACATGCTGTCGATGATCTCGCCTTCGAGCAGCGGGACGCGTTCTTTCAGCACGATCTCCTCGCCGTACTTGGTGACCAGGTCCATGCGCACCTCGCGGGCGCGCTCCATGGTCATGCATTTTTCACTGGAGTAGAAGTCGCCGCCGCGCATGTGCGCCACGTGGGTGCGCGATGCCGGGCTCCATTTGCCCATGCTGTGCGGGTGGGCGCGTGCATACCGCTTGACCGCCGCCGGCGCGCGCCGGTCGGAGTTGCCTTCGCGCAGCATTGGGTTGACTGCGCTGCCGAGCACCTTGGCGTAGCGGGCCTTGATTTCCCGCTCCTGCTCGCTCTGCGGCGCTTCCGGATAGTCCGGGAGCGGGTAACCCTTGGACTGCAGTTCCGCGATCGCGGCGCGCAGCTGGTTCACCGAAGCGCTGATGTTGGGCAGTTTGATGATGTTTGCTTCCGGTTGCTGGATCAGCGCACTGAGCTCGGCCAGCGCGTCAGGGATGCGCTGGTCCTCGTCGAGGCGATCGGGAAAGGCGGCCAGAATCCGGGCTGGCAGCGAAATGTCGCTCTCCGCGACCTGCACGCCGGCCGGAGCCAGAAAAGTCCGGATGATCGGCAACAGGGAGCCGGTCGACAGCAGGGGGGATTCGTCGGTCAGGGTGTAGATGATCTGGGCTTTTTCTTTACTCATGGTGATCCGGTGTCCTATCGCAGTCCCGTCGTTGCAGAAGCCTCGATCTGCTTTGCAATTTTCATGACCGAAAGTCCCCAGGTTGGCGTCTTTCGATTGTGCCTTGCCGTACACGCGCGTCCCAGCCGAAGATCGGGACCGCCAGCACCCCAGGGGGCCTCCTCTCGTGGCAGGCGTTTCCCAGTGCGCATTGCGGTCGCATTGTCACAGATCCAATGACCGACCGCGCGGACGGTACGGTCCGTATTGACGCACGCCCCCATTCAGCCACCCACTCGATGCACAATTCTGGTGCAGGAGTCGCTCCCCGATGCGGATCCCGGCCAAAGGGCTGGCAGCGTGCGGTACGATGGGGATCTTTGGGCCGACGGTGAGCAACAGCTCGCGTAGCTTGGGGATCGGTCAGGGTGAAGCCAGATTGCGCCGGTCGGTTCGCCAGTGCCTGTGGACGGGATACATTATAGGGAACCTCTGAAAAGTCGTGAGCCGCAATCCGTGACGCCGGAATCCGACATTTTCTCGTTGCCAATCGTCGCAACACCCGGCGGCGCCTTCTCTCGCGTCAGCGCGATCGCCCCGGGTTGTTCGGCCGCTTTGCTTGTGTAAGGGGGATATCGAGATGGCGAATACAAGCTATCGCATCGCTCCGGGAGACTGGAACCGTGGCGGCGCCACCGTGATCGACGCGGGTGTCAATTTCTGCATTTTCTCGCGGCATGCGGAGCGCCTCGAGCTGTTGTTGTTCGAGCACGACGACAGCCCGGAGCCCTTCCAGGTGATCAGCCTGCATCCGGACAAGCATCGAACCTTCTTCTTCTGGCACGTCCTGGTGCTCGATCTGCCGGAGGGGGTCTACTACAACTGGCGTGTCCATGGTCCCAGCGACACCCCCGGTACGGGCAGTCGCATCGATCCCGGTAAGGCCCTGCTCGACCCCTGGGCGACCACCGTGAGCGACCGGCTCTGGAGCCGTGAGGCCGCATGCCGCCCGGGCGACAATGTCGCCCGGGCGATGCGCTCGATGGTCCAGGCGGATGACTACGACTGGGAGGCGGATGTCCCGCTGTACATACCCCTGCACGAGTCAATCATCTACGAGATGCACATTGGCGGTTTCACCCGGCATCCCTCATCCGGGGTCGAGTACCCCGGGAGTTATGCCGGTGTCATCGAGAAGATCCCGCATCTGCAGAGGCTCGGCATCACGCACGTGGAACTCATGCCGGTGATGGCCTTTGACCCCGAGGATCTTCCGCCGAAGACCGCATCCTTGGGACTGAGTAACTATTGGGGCTATAGCACCCACAGTTTCTATGCCCCTCATCCGCGCTATGCGGTGCAGCCGGCGCGTGTCCGTGACGAGTTCCGCGACATGGTCAAGGCGCTGCACCGGGCCGGGATCGGCGTGATACTCGATGTCGTGTTCAATCACACCTCGGAAGGCGGCCCGTTTGGTCCCACCATCAGTTTCAAGGGACTCGGCAACGAGATCTTCTACCACCTGGACTTTAGCGACCTGACCCGCTACCGGGACTACACCGGATGCGGCAACACCGTGAACTGCAACCACCCGATGGTGAGCCGCTTCCTGGTGGATGCGCTGCGCTACTGGGTGGAGGAGATGCATGTGGATGGCTTCCGCTTCGATCTCGCCAGCGCGATGGCGCGCGGTGAGGACGGCCGGCCGCTCTACCATGCGCCGATGCTCTGGCACACCGAGTTGTCGCCGTTTCTGAGCCGCACCCACATCATCGCGGAGGCCTGGGACGCCGCAGGCCTCTACCAGTTGGGAGACTTTCCCGGTTTGCGCTGGGCCGAATGGAACGGCCGCTACCGGGATGTGATCCGTGCCTTCGTGCGCGGCGACGCTGGCCTGGTGTCCGAGGTCGCTACCCGCCTGTGCGGCTCCAGTGACCTGTACGCCTCACGCGGGCGCCTGCCGTGGAACTCGATCAACTTCGTCACCTGCCACGATGGCTACACCCTGTGGGACCTGGTCAGCTACGAGGGTAAGCACAACCTGGCCAATGGCGAGGACAACCGCGATGGTCACAACCACAACCTGAGCGCCAACTATGGCGTCGAGGGGCCCAGCGACGATCCGGAAATCGATCGCCTGCGCCGCCGTCAGGCCAAGAATTTCATCGCGATCCTGATGCTCAGCCAGGGCGTGCCGATGCTGCATGGCAGCGATGAGGTGCTGGCCACCAAACAGGGCAACAACAACACCTATTGCCAGGACAACGAGCTGTCCTGGCATGACTGGAGCCTGGCGGAACCGAACGCCGATATGCTGGCTTTCGTGCAGGGCATGATCCGGCTGCGGCGCCGCCACCCGGCCTTGTGCCGGCCACGCTTTCTCACTGGTCGGAGTGGGCCCGAGGGCAAGCTGCCGGATGTCAGCTGGCATGGCGTCGAGCTGGATGCGGCGCCCTGGGAGGATCATGCCGCCTGCCATCTGGCATTTACCCTCGCCGGGGTCGGACCGGAGGAGTCGCCGCTGCACATCGTGATGAACATGTCGCCGGAGGCGCAGGCGTTCGCCCTGCCGGCGCTGGCCGGCCGGCAGTGGCACCTGGCGGTCGATACTTTCGACGCCCAGGGCGTGTTCGAGCCCGGGGTGCAGCCCGGCATCGATTCAGCACGGCTCGAGGTGCAGGGACGGTGTGTTGTGGTGCTCGAGTCCCGGCCGGTCTGAGTTCCCGCCAGTCGGCGGGACCGGGTCGGTCGCCGCCGGTCTCCGGGAGGCAACTGCAAGGCGCGAGTTCAGGCGGCCAGACCGCGGCTGGCGGGCTGCGGCGATCAGCCTGCTGTCTTCTGCGACAGGGTGACTTCCCCCAGGGCATTGAAGTCATTCAGCACACAGTAAATGGCGGGTACCAGGAAGATCGCGATGAGCGTTGCGGAGGTCAGGCCGAATGCCAGACTTGCCGCGAGCGGTATCAGGATCTGTGCCTGCAGGCTGGTCTCCGCGAGCAGCGGCGTCAGGCCGGCAATGGTCGTGATGGAGGTCAGCAGAATCGGGCGAAAACGCGCCCGGGCCGCCTGTTTGGCCGCTGCGGGGGCCGCCACGCCGTGCGCGCGCGCGTCGCGGATGAACACCACCAGCAGGATCGAGTCATTGACCACGACGCCGAACAGCGAGGCCATCCCAATGATGCTCGGCAGGGTCAGGTCGAGACCCAGCGCCATGTGGCCGAACACGACGCCAATCAGTGCGGTGGGGATCACTGACATCACCGTGATCGGCGCAAGGTAACCGCGGAACTGCAGCGCCAGCAGCATGTAGATGCCGGCCATGCCCAACAGCACGTTGCGTACGATGGATGCGCCGGTTTTGGCCGATTCCTTGCTCTGTCCCTGGATGTCGACGCGCAGGCTCGGGTACTTGTCGGTCAGCCGGGGGAACAGCTCCTGACCGGCCAGGGTGAGCAGTTCCTGGGCATTCGCGATCTCGCTCTGCACGTCGCCCTGCACGTTGACCGCTCGCTCGCCATCGACCCGATAGATGCGTGCCCAGCCGCGCGCCGCCTCGACATCCGCCACCCTGTCCAGCGGAATCAGCGCGCCGTTGCGACCGACAATGCTGAGCTGGTCGAGATCGCCGCTGTCGCGGCGGTTGCCGGCGGTCAGGCGCAAGTCGACCTCGTAGGTCTCGGCGCCCACCGGGAACTCGTCGATCTGCATGCCCTGGAAGGCGGTTCGAACCTGATTGGAGACGTTCTGCGCATCCACGCCGAGCACGCCGGCACTGTCCTTGAGGCTCAGGCGATACTCGCGCTTGCCCGGACGCAGGTCGTCGTTGAGGTCGGTTACCCCGTCAAATCCGCCCAGCCAGTCTTTGACCTCGGCCGCAGCGGCCTGCAGGTGCCCGAGGTCATCGCCGATCAGGCGGATATCGAGCTGGCGACCGCCGGGACCGATGGTCGGCTCGGTGTAGGTGATGCTGATCACGTCAGGCAGTGCGCCGGTTCGCTCACGCCATACCTGGCGGAAGTCTTCCAGGGGCGCGTCGCGCTCCTCGCCGCTCAGCAGGTCGGCAACGATGCGTGCCACGTGCGGGCCGGATTCATTGGCATCCGGATTTTCCCCGTATATGACCGTGACGTGCCGGACCAGGTCCTGGCCATTGGGCTGGCGCGGCTGGAAGTGGCGATTGGTTTCCTCCAATGCCGCGGTGATGCGCGCCACGATGGCCTCGGTGCGGTGCAGCGGCGTGCCCTGTGGCAGCAGCACGCGCGCCTCGACGATGTCTCCCTCGATCGAAGGAAAGCCGACGAACTTCAGCTTGCCACCGACCGGCATGGCAATCGCGAGAAGCATCAGCATGATCACGATGCCGAGTGTCAGGTAGCGGTACTCCACCGCATGATCGACGATCCTGCCGAACACCTTTTCGCGCAGCGTGTCGAAGCCCCGCTCGAACGCACGCCGGAACCGCGAATCCTCCCGCTTCTGCATGTGACTGAGGGAGTGGCCGAGATGGTTGGGCAGGATCAGAAAGGCCTCGACCAGGCTTACGCTGAGCACCACCAGCAACACGATCGGCATGACCCGCAGGATCTGCCCGATTTCACCGCTGATAAAGGCCAGTGAACCGAAGATGAGGACAGTGGTGGTGAAAGAGGAGGCTATCCCGGGTAGCACCTGGGTTACCCCGGTGACCGCGGCCTGCATCGGCTTGTCGCCTCGCGCGAGGCGCGCGGCGATGTTTTCAGCGATCACGATGGCATCGTCCATCAGCAGACCGATGCCGATCAGCAGGCCGACCATCGATATCATGTTGATCGTGATGCCGAACAGCGGCAGCAGGAAGAGGCCGCCAAGGAACGATACCGGCAGGCCCATGGTTACCCAGAAGCTGTAGCGGAAACTGAAGAACAGCCACAGCACCAGGAACACCAGCAGCAGACCGGTCAGGCCATTGCCCAGCAGCATGTCGAGCCGGTCACGCACTACCGAAGAGACGTTCTGGGTCAGCGTCAGCTGGATGTTCTCCGGGGCGCTGGCCTGTTCTTCGGCGACGAAGGAGGCCACCTGGTCGTACACACTGAGTACGTCCTGTTCGGGCGTCTTGGTGATGTTCAGGATGGCCGCACGCCTGCCATCGAAAAGGATCTTGTTGTCGTCGCTTTCGAAGCGGTCAGTGATGGTGGCGATCTCACCGAGTTTGATGGCGGCTCCCGTTCTGCCGGAGATCACCACCAGTTCCTGCAGTGCGGCGACACTCTTGCGCTGGTCGTCGAAGCGCAACAGGATCTCTTCCTGTTCGCCCTCCAGCTGACCCATCGGCGTGCCGATACTCTGCTGCTTGACCGAATTCGCCACGTCCGCCGCGGAGAGTCCGTACTGGCGCAGCCGTTGCAGCGGTATTTCGATGCGCAACTGGTGATCGGTGAATCCCTTGATATTGACCTCGGCGACATCCGCGCGTTTTTTCAGGCGCGCCTTGACCGCCTCGGCATAGGCCTTGAGCGTCACCGGATCGTCCGGCCCGGTAATCGCGATCGATACCACAGCGTCGGTACGTCCGAGTTCCTCGACAATCGGCAGTTCCGTCTGATCGGGGAAGTCATCGATCGCGTCCACATTGGACTTGATGTCATCCAGGAAGCGCGCCATGTTGCCGCCTTCGAGCATCACCAGGGTGGCAACCCCTCGACCTTCGCTGGCCTCGCAGCGCGTCTCGTCCAGTCCGACCACGCTTTCGGTGGCGTCTTCCAGGCGCCGGCAGATGGCATCCTCGACCTCGGATGCGGTTGCCCCCGGGTAGATGACGCTCACCTGCACCTTGTCGTTCTTGATCTCCGGGAAGGTCTCCCTTTGCAGTTGCGGCAGGGTGACCAGCCCGAGCAGGATGATCGCCGCCATCAGCAGGTTGGCGGCGGTCGGGTGACGAGTGAACCAGGCGATCATCGGGTCGGCCCGGCCGCGTCGATGATCCGCTGCAATGCCTGGTCGCCGTGAGCCTGCAGGCGCATGCCCTCGACCGCAGGTATCAGGTCGGAAACCACGACTTGCTGGCCGGCCTCGAGGCCGGACCCGATGACGCTGATGTCGCCCTGGTGATACAGAACCTCGACCGCGACAATGGCCAGACGGTCCTGCGGATCGATCACCATCACCCGGCCGTTGCGGATTGCGCTGCGCGGCACCACCAGTTGCCCGGGCTGGGCGCGCCCGATCAGACGGACGTTGACGAACATGCCCTTGGACAAGGGGGGGCGTCGTCCGGGGATGATCTTCTCGAACGGCTTGTCGAGCGCCACGACGGCCCCGATCGTGCGCGTCTCACTATCGATGCTGTCGGTGAAACGCACGAACTCCGCCTGCCACTGCGCGGTATGGTCGCCCATGTCCATTTCGATCACTGCCTGCAGGTCGGCGTACCTGCTCAAGCCGCCATCGCTGAATTGCGCTGCTTCGGGTGCCTGGTCCCCGTGTCCCATGAACAGGTGTCGCAGCGAGGAAAAGCCCACCTGGGCGACCACTTCCGAACGGTCGACACCGTCGCCTTCGAACAGCTTCTGTCCGGTGCTGACGTACTGGTCGGTTTCCATCGCCAAACCGGCGATACGAAGATTGAACGGCGCCCGCACCCGGGTGTTTTCAAGATCACGCTCGGCCTGTGTCAGTTGCGCCTCGATCACGCGGCGCTGGCTCGGCAGCAGTGCCAGGGTGTTCTTTAGGTTCTGCAACGCGGTGCGTGAACTGAGCATCGCGCGTTCCGCCTCATCGGCGTTGCTGCGGGAGGTGGTGCCCTTGTCGGCGAGCTTCTGCAGGCGCCTGGCCTCCTGCTGTGCGAGTTCGAAATTGCGCTGCTCGATCGCCAGCAGGTTGGCGGTGTTCTGTTGCTGCATTTCGAGTTCGGCCAGTTGCGCCTGGCGCTGCGCCAGCGCGAGTTCGTAGTCGACCGGGTCGATGCGGAACAGGAGCGTGCCAGCGGGCAGGATTTCGCCATCCTGAAGACGCGGGTGCATCTCCACCACCCGGCCGGACACCTGGGCCACCGCCGTCCATACGCGGGCCGGCTGCACCACGCCGTAGGCCTCGGCAACCGGGCGCAAATCGACACGCGGTACGGAAATCGTTCGCACCACGCGCGCTGGCTGCTCTGCTTCGACCCTCAGCGGGGCGTCCTTGCCGCCCTTCAGGAGCAACAGCGCCAGTACGCCGATGACGATGGGTGGGATAATCCACAGGGCTCTGGCCCGGTATTTTGTGCTCATGTCAGTCGTCCGTATTACGCCGCAGCGCGAGGGCGGCCTGCGTGTCGATGGTTATTCGTGCAGCGCGCCGCTGGCCAACGGCGCCGGGATCACCTGGCCCGCTCGTCACAGAAACCAGCGGAATGTGTCGCCAAGGGTCGTTTCCGGGCGGGGTTTCGCAAGTCGAAGCGGTATGTTTTGCTTCCCGGGGTACTCAGTTGCTTGCTGGCTCGGCCAGCAGCAACCGACCGATCAGGTCGCGGAGCTGTTCGGTGTGCGTGGGGTTGCTCAGGCGGCCGAATTCCTCATCGAAGTGTTCATGGAAGCTGCCGAGAGAGAAGGTCCCCCGAACGTCAGCACCGAAATGGGGCAGCGCCTCGGATGCGGTTTTCAGAACGCTCGAGGCGCCCCCGGGTCCGGGCGAGGTTGCCAGCAGCAGCATCGGCTTGTTCTGGTAGACGCGCCTGTTGATGCGCGATGCCCAGTCGTACAGGTTCTTGTAGGCGCTCGTATAAGAGCCATTGTGCTCGGCGAATGCGATCAGTATACGGTCGGCTTCCCGAACCTGGTTGAGGAAGCGATGCGCCTCGGAAGGAACCCCGGCCTCGTTTTCCCGATCGATGCTGTAGATCGGCATCTCGTAGTCGTTGAGGTCGATGATCTCCACCTCGGCATCTTCACCGACCTGCTCAGCGAGCATTCCGGTCGCGCAGGCGACCAGCTGCCGGTTGATCGACCGTCGGCTGTTGGAGGCGGCGAAGGCGAGTATTTTCATCTCTGTCTGGTCTCCGAAGCGGCTTTACAACTCGCAGCAAGACACCACGGTGTCTCCTGTCGTTGCGCCAATGAGAGGAATGGCTCGATCGATTCGCATTATTGCCAAATTTGACCATGGATCGGTGGAATTTCATCCGTTCAGCGGATCGCCCGGCAAAACCTGCAACGGGCCGCGCCACTGCAGGCCTCGCGGTGCATCGGCCACCCTGCTGAGGCACGCCGATTCGGCAGGGGCGGGCATTCGGTTTGCTTTCAGGACCCCGGGCATATAATGTGTGTTGCCTGCAAAATCTTTATCTTCCCTATTTCGCTTCACGTTCGCTGTTTCCTCAGTAGATACACCCGAATCGAGCTACATAGTGTTTTTCGAGATTTGTGGTGACTGTTCGCTCGCGAGAGATGGACAATATTCAATTCCAACTGAGGTTTTTCAACAATGTCTGACAGACAAACCGGAACCGTGAAGTGGTTCGACAGCGGCAAGGGCTATGGCTTCATCGAGCGTGAATCCGGAAAGGATCTTTTCGTTCATTTTCGCGCAATCGTCGGTGAAGGACACCGCTCTCTGGAAGAGGGTCAAAAGGTCGAGTTCACCGAGGTGGCAGGGCAGAAAGGCCCGCAAGCCGAGAACGTCGTCCCTCTGTAAAGACACACCCAGCAGCCGATTCGGCTGACAAGGGCCGGGTAATTCGGACTATCCGTGTTGCCCGGCCCGGCTGTCTGGCTGCGTTACCGAAGGTGTAACAATTTGATTACCCTAGCCGTTCGTGGGCTCCCGAGGTCGACCACTGAGGAGAGCCTGACTGAACTATTTTCGCAATATGGAACCGTGCGTTCCCTCAAGTTGATAAAAGATCTCTTTTCAGGCGAGTGCAAAGGGATCGCGATTATCGGGATGGAAGGCCATGAGGCGCGCGCAGCAATTGCGGCGCTGGATGGTAAAAGCCTGGACGGGAGTGCAAGCACACTTCGCGTAGGGCCGGAGTCGGCTTTACACAAGCGCAAAGGCGGTCGCCGCCGCTGACCCCTCGGGTCATCCAGGCCACTGCGCCTGCCGGTCCGACCGTTGCGGTTTGCTTGTCAGCAATTGGCTGGCGGTGGGGATGAATAGCCGGGCCCGCTTACGCGCCCCGTCCCCGATTATTCGCACCCGGACTGACATCGACCCTGCGCATCGAACCCCATGCTCTTTCCGCTCAGCGGGATGTGCACCGGCACCTCGGCAGCCTGCATGAATTGATCGGTTCGGGTACCTGCAATCAGTCCCCCATTGGCAGTCGCCTGTTCGTTCGCATGCGAGGGGATGACCGCGTTCGGTTTAACCAGGTCATTGATCACAAAGGCGGCTTCCCTGGGTCCGGTGGTGAAGGTATCGCCGATGTTCATGACCGCCAGATGCACGCCATAGTGATCCCGGACGGCGGTTCCCTGTTCTGCAGTGATCCCCGTGTCTCCGGAAAGATAGACCTTCAGTCCATTCGAGAAAATCACGACGTAGCCGGTTGGCGGCCCGGCGTAGGCGGTCAGCCCCGCGGCATCCAGCAGGGCGCCCAGTTTGCTGCCAATCATGGCCCCGGCGATTCCGTTGGAATGTGCCGCGGGCACGGTCGTCAGCGTCACGCCATTGATTTTTCTCGAGGCGCCAAACCGCACTAATTGCGACTGCGAAGGGCTTCCGCCCAGTGCCTCCAGCTTGGCGGCAAAAAACTTCGGCATTTCGCTGCCGGTGAGGATCGTGGCGCCTTTGGCCAGGGCGATATTGACGCTGTTGGTATTGGGCAGCGCCCCAACCGAGAATTCCGGTGCGCCACACTCGCCAGCGTTCACCTCCGGAATATGGCGGTCACCGACGTGATCGCCATGCATATGGCTCACCAGCACCACGTCGATAGAGCCGAGCCGGGGGTCGTCCGGGCCTGCGACGGTTCGCCCGGCGTCGTACAATAGGCGCGTGCCATCGGGATCCTCGAAGACCAGGGCGCGGTCATAGCGGCAGAAATCGCCGTCATGGCTGCCAACCGGGGTGACCTTCACGAGTTTATCGACGGCGGGCAGCAAGCCGATTTCCTGGTAGTACCTGGCGGCGCCGGGGTGTAGCTGTGTCGCCGGCACGTATTTCACGGTATTGGCCACCTGTGTATAGCGGCCTTGCGGCAGGCGCCTGAGCAGCTCTTTGTGCCCGAGATGAATCGCACGCGCGAGCCGATAGGCCGTTTCATCGCCGAGCTCGGGCCTGGCCAGAATCAGAGACCACAGCCCAAGCGAATGAATATCTGCGTCCTGGCCCTTGTAGGTGCCGGCGGGAACCGTCATTTCCTGTAAATACGGTTTCGCCTCGATGATCTGCTGTATCTGCTCCGGCAACGGTGCAATGAAGCGGGCGCCGGCCGATCCGTCCGCCACGGCTTCGAAACCCGGCCAGCCGATGCCGGCCCCCCACAGTGCTTCGGCTTTGCGCTCGTCGACCAGCTTCGGACCTTGCGCGGCATTGACCAGAATGATCGGCTGGAAATCCTCGTCCGGCGACAGGCCCAGGCCACCGAGGACGTCGTTTGCGAGTATCCGTAGTCCGGATGCCTCGGTGCCCAAGGCGACTGGCTGTCCCTTGAGGTCTTCAATGCGTTGGTAGCTGGAATCAGCGCGCACAACGAACATCCCGGGGTTCGGGTACATCACTGAGAGTACCTTGAGATTCGGGGCCGGTTGCTGGATGCCCGCCAGTGCAATCCGCGCGGCGTTGCCTTCCACCTGGCCGACGTCCACCTCGCCGGCTTGCAGGAGCCTGATGTTCTCCTGGCTGCCTCCGCTGACGCGCGTTTCGACCCGGATGCGGCGGTCCGCGGCATTGATCACCTCGGCGAGGTGTTCGCCAAACAGCTGGAAGCCGCCACCCTTGGTTGCGGTTGCCCAGCTGATCCGTGTTGCCTCGCTCGCCAGCGTCGCGGAGGCCGTTGCCAGCAGCAAGGACCCAATCAATCCGAGTACGCTCTTCATGCCATTTCATCCCCTCTGCCAATGCGACCGAGATTGTTTCCTGTGACTGCTGATGGTAGGAGTCTGCCGAACAGCATCAAGCATAAAGAAAACAGGGAAGATAAGGATAAACGGCCGGGCTAGTCCTGTTTATCAGGCAACAGAGAGTGGCTTCTCTCAGCATGCGCCTGGCGATGCGCGCTGCGCCTCAGCTCCCGCGAACCAAGATGTCAGTCGTTATGGCTGGCGTCGTTCGATCGCCGGATTGAGGTATTCTGCGGTGTGGGGGCATGCTGTCTGTGCTTCCGATGCTCACCGAGTTCAAGCTGGAGCAAGAGACCGAGATATGCACACGTTGACTATCACCCGGCCAGACGACTGGCACGTCCACCTGCGCGATGACGACATGCTCGCCGCAGTATTGCCGGACACGGCGCGGCGCTTTGCGCGAGCCATCGTGATGCCCAACCTCAAGCCACCGGTTCGGACCGTCGCGGAAGCCGCCGCTTATCGGGAACGTGTCCTGGCGGCCTTGCCCGCCGGGATGGACTTTGAACCGCTGATGACCCTGTACCTGACGGACAACACATCGCCGGCAGAGATTTTAAAGGCGAAAGACAGCGGCTTCGTGCACGCGGTGAAGTACTACCCCGCCGGAGCGACCACCAATTCGGATTCCGGTGTGACCGACATCGGTCGGGTGGCGGATGCGCTGGAGGCCATGCAGGAAGCGGGCATGCCGCTCTTGCTGCACGGCGAGGTAACCGACCCGGAAGTCGACGTTTTTGATCGCGAGGCGGTTTTCATAGAGCGCATCCTGACGCCGCTGCTGCAGCGGCAGCCGGAGCTGAGGGTGGTGCTGGAGCACATCACCACCCGCCAGGCCGCTGAGTTCGTGGCGGCTGCGCCAGCCAACGTCGCGGCCACCATCACCGCGCACCACCTGCTGTACAACCGCAACGCCATGTTCCAGGGTGGTATCCGGCCCCATTACTACTGCCTGCCGGTGCTCAAGCGGGAGACGCATCGCGAGGCCCTGCTTGGTGCGGCCATCAGCGGCAATCCCAAGTTCTTCCTGGGCACTGACAGCGCCCCGCATGCCACGCATGCCAAGGAGACGTCTTGCGGTTGCGCCGGGATCTACACGGCGCATGCCGCGATCGAGTTGTACGCCGAGGTCTTCGAGGCGGCAGGCGCCCTGGACAAGCTGGAGGATTTCGCCAGTCATTTCGGTCCGGATTTCTACCGTCTGCCGCGCAATGCTGAAACCCTCACCCTGGTGAAGGAAAGCCATACGGTGCCGCCGGATCATGCCGGCGGTGTCACCCCGCTGAAGGCAAACGAGGAGCTGGCCTGGCGGCTGCGGTAAGGTTCCGCCAGCTTTCAGTCCTTGTTGTTGCTTTTCCAGTTCAACTGATACAGGTCGAGGCGGCGGTCCTGGAGGTTCCGAACCGATCCACTGCGCCGCAGGTCGTCGAGTTTGTCGAGGTCGAGGTCCGCGATCAGCGCCATCTCGGTATTCGGCGTCGCCTCCGCGGCGATGGCATCGTGCGGAAAGGCGTAATCCGATGGGGTGAACACGGCCGATTGCGAGTATTGGATGTCCATGTTCTCGACGTTCGGCAGGTTGCCAACGCTGCCCGTGATGACCACGTAACACTCGTTTTCGATCGCGCGCGCCTGGGCGCAGCGGCGCACCCGCTCATACCCGTTCTTGGTGTCGGTCCAGTAGGGCACGAAAAGCAGCTGCATATTTTGCTCGGCCAAAATGCGTGGTAGCTCGGGGAACTCGACGTCATAGCAGATCAGAATGCCGATCCGTCCGACATCGGTGTCGAACACCTGCAGTCTGTCGCCGCCCTGCATTCCCCAATAGGCGGTCTCGTCCGGCGTGACATGCAATTTGTACTGCGCGTCCCAGCTGCCGTCACGACGAAGCAGGTAGCTGGCGTTATGCAGGCGCTGCTCGCTGTAGACCGGCATCGAGCCGGCGATGATGTTGATGTTGTAGCTGACTGCCAGTGCCAGCATTTCGTCTCGGATCTGTTCCGTGAATACCGAGACATCGCGAATCGCCTTGGCCGGGTTGTCCTGGTTGAACTGCACCATCAGCGGAAAGGTGAAGAACTCCGGGAACAGCACGAAGTCGGCGTTGTAGCTGGCGAACACATCGACGAAGTACTTGATTTGCTGCTTGAGTACATCGAGCGTCGGCGCCTGGCGCATCTTCCACTGCGCCGCACCGACGCGCACCCGGCTGCTGCGTGTGCGAAGCAGCGGCGCCTTCCCCTGGTAGTGGATATTGATCCACTCGATCAGGGTGGCGAAGGAGCGGGATGCCTCGTCCATGCGCTCGTACTGCGGTATCAGTTTGAGGACATGAAAGTCGTTGCTGAGTTGGAATGACAACACCGGGTCGCGCAGTTCCTTGCGCTTGACCAGCTCGATGTATTGCGCCGCGGACATCGCCTCGGCGTGCTTTGCGTACCCCGGGATGCGTCCGCCGGCGACGATCCGGCGCAGGTTGAGATTCTCGCACAAGGTCTTGCGGGCATCGTACAGGCGCCGCCCGAGACGCAGACCGCGGTAGTCCGGGTCAACGAAGATGTCCGCACCGTACAGGGTGTCACCCTTCGGGTCATGGGTTGTGAAGAAGCCTTCGCCGGTAACCTCCTCGTAGGTATGCCGGTCGCCGAAACGTTCCATGCTGACGATCAAAGCGTTCGACGCCGCGATGACCTTGCCGTTGTCCTCGATGCAGACCTGACCCTCCGGGAAGCGACGGATCTGGGATTCGAACTGTTCCAGCGACCAGGCGCCGTCCCAATCCGGATAGATGCGATTCATCATCGATGCGATATCGTCGTAATCGTCGATGCGGGTATTGCGTAGCAGCAGTTCCTGGAAGCGCTTCGGTTTCTTCTGGGGGCTCTTCTTCTTGCCTTTCTTGCTGGCTGTGGCTTTGTTCATCCGGACATGTTCCGCGGTTGGTTTTTTTAGCTGGCTGATGGTGCTGGAACCCCAAGGGTGTGAATCCCGGCGTCTTCCGCTCTTCCTCTCGGGTATTCTCGACTGCCACCTGGGACGAGGCAATCCTGTTCTCCGGGTGGCTGGAATGTTCTTTGAAACGGGGCGCCTGGCGGCCTGTCACGAGCTATCGTGGTGACGAATAGTCCGGGCGGGCGATGCTGCCAGCGCGACGATTCATCCCCTGGCTTTGCGGAGGTATTCCCGGGATAGCGGACGCCTATCGCGACCTTTGAAACTTTCAACTTCACCCGTTTCCCGCCGGGGTCTATGGTCGTGTAAGGTCGTTCAGATATTCGAGCTTATCCCCATGTTGACACGATTCCTGTGCCCGTTCCGAAGAGAAAGCATCCTGCCGCCTTGCCAGTCATTCCCTGGGTTTGAAAGCCATGCCGGTGATCCGGATGTCCCTCGGGAAGAAGAATGGCTCGGCTGGGATGCCTGGGTGAACGCTGATAGCTTGTGATGACTCTCGAGCCGACGATTCGCGGCGTGGCGCCTGTCGCGTCCGCCTTTTTTCCAGTATTGATCCGGAGGGATATATGGCCAAGGCCTTTATGATTTCACCCGAAGACAAGACCATCGAAGCGACGGAGGTGGGTGACCTCGAGGCGATTGCGGCGCTGGTGGGCTACGACTCGATCGAGTCGGATCAAATCGGCGACGGCAGCGACCGCCTGTTTTTCGACGAGGAATGCTTCATCCGGGGTGCATCGGGTCGATTCAAAATCGACAAGCTGATTCCTGTCGCGGGGAAGGGAGTCGTCGTGGGGGTGGCATCGGACGGGGTCACCCTGGCGGACGTTTCGCTGGAGAAAGACGAGCTTCTCGCCAGGACGCACTTCGAGTAGAGCCTGGACACAGGCGGCAGGTCCACCACCCCTCCATCGCCCGCGGCGGAGGGGTTCCCAGGCCGCGCGTTTCCCGGACCGGGCGACAGGCTTCCACCGCCGTGAACCTCTGCCCGGCCGCGTGACGGGTGCGGATCGGAACCGGATTGAAATGGGATCGGTAAAAACTATCGATTAATTTCAATTAATCAATTGGCTAAATTGGTTACCGGCAGCTAAACCTGTAGTACATCACCAGTTGGTGCGGTAAACACCATAGGAGAAAGGAACATGGCTGCAGTTATGTCGGATACGCACGGTAAATGCCCGGTAATGCATGGCGCGCTGACTTCGGAGGGACAGTCTGTCACCAAGTGGTGGCCCAATTCGCTCAATCTGGACATTCTTCATCAACACGACAGAAAGACCGACCCGATGGGGGAGGGCTTCGACTATCGGGAGGCGGTCAAGTCGCTCGACGTCAACGCCCTGAAGAAGGACCTGCATGCGTTCATGACCGACAGCCAGGAATGGTGGCCCGCGGACTGGGGTCACTACGGCGGTCTGATGATCCGCATGGCCTGGCACGCGGCCGGCTCCTACCGGGTCGCCGACGGTCGCGGCGGCGCCGGTACCGGCAACCAGCGTTTTGCGCCGCTCAACTCGTGGCCGGACAACGGCAACCTCGACAAGGCGCGGCGCCTGCTCTGGCCGATCAAGCAGAGGTACGGCAACAAGCTCAGCTGGGCGGATCTGATCATCCTCGCGGGAACGGTCGCCTATGAGTCGATGGGTCTCAAGACCTTCGGCTTCGGATTCGGCCGCGAGGATATCTGGCACCCGGAGAAGGATACCTACTGGGGCTCGGAGAAGGATTGGTTGGCCCCGAGCGGTAGCGAGGGCACCCGCTATTCCGGTGAGCGTGACCTGGAAAATCCGCTCGCAGCGGTGATGATGGGACTGATTTACGTGAACCCGGAAGGCGTCGATGGCAAGCCGGATCCGATCAGGACGGCGCGCGACGTGCGCGAAACCTTTGCCCGCATGGCGATGGACGATGAGGAAACCGTCGCGCTCACCGCCGGCGGTCATACCGTCGGAAAGGCGCACGGCAACGGTGATCCCGCGCTGCTCGGACCGGAGCCGGAAGGGGCTCCGATAGAGGACCAGGGATTCGGCTGGCTGAACAAGAGCAAGCGCGGCGTTGGCCACGATGCGCTCACGAGTGGCCTGGAGGGCGCCTGGACTGCCCATCCGACCCAATGGGACAACGGCTATTTCGAGATGTTGCTCGGGCATGAGTGGCAGTCGGTCAAGAGCCCGGCGGGCGCCTGGCAGTGGGAGCCGGTGGATATCAGGGAGGAAGACATGCCGGTCGACGCCGAGGACCCGGGCAAGCGGGTGATGCCGATGATGACCGACGCCGACATGGCAATGAAGGTGGATCCGGCCTACCGCAGGATTTCGGAACGCTTCGCCGGGGATCCGGAGTATTTCGCGGAAACCTTCGCGCGCGCCTGGTTCAAGCTGACCCACCGCGACATGGGTCCCAAGGCGCGCTATCTTGGACCCGACGTGCCGGCCGAAGATCTCATCTGGCAGGACCCGGTGCCTGCAGGCAGCACGGATTACGATATCTCTTCGGCCAAGGCCAGGATCGCGGCCGGCGGCTTGCGCATCAGTGAAATGGTCGCGACAGCCTGGGACAGCGCAAGGACCTTCCGTGGTTCGGACATGCGCGGCGGCGCCAATGGTGCGCGTATCCGCCTGGCGCCGCAGAAGGACTGGCCCGGCAACGAGCCCGAGCGTCTTGCCAGGGTGCTTGCGGTGCTCGAGGGTATCGCGGCGGAAACCGGCGCGAGCGTTGCGGATCTGATCGTGCTCGCCGGCAATGTTGGTGTGGAGCAGGCGGCCAGGGCAGCCGGTTTCGATGTGGATGTTCCCTTTGCGCCCGGGCGTGGCGACGCCACCGATGAGATGACCGATGTCGATTCATTCGAGCCGCTCGAGCCGGTCCACGACGCCTACCGCAACTGGCTCAAGGATGACTACGTCGTGAGTGCGGAAGAGCTGATGCTCGACCGTACCCAACTCATGGGTCTGACGGCGCCCGAGATGACCGTGCTGGTCGGCGGAATGCGGGTTCTTGGCGCCAACCACGGAGGCGCCGCGCACGGTGTGTTGACCGATCGGGAAGGCGTACTGACGAACGACTTTTTCGTCAACCTGACCGACATGGGCAACACCTGGAAGCCGGTGGATGAGAATCTGTATGAAATACGCGACCGCAAGACGGATCAGGTCAAGTGGACCGCAACCCGGGTCGACCTGGTGTTCGGCTCCAATTCGATCCTGCGATCGTATGCCGAGGTCTATGCCCAGGATGACAACAAGCGGAAGTTCGTTGACGATTTCGTCAAGGCGTGGACCAAGGTCATGAACGCGGACCGCTTCGACCTGGCCTGAGAGGAATCCCAGCGGGCGGCCGTCCTGCTTGCCCGCTGGGCACGCTCCTCTCATCAATTAGCTAAATGCCGCCGTCGTTCCAGGTGATCAGGGATGGCGGCTTTTCTTCTTCAGACGTCCCGTGAACAGCCCACCGGTTAAGCCCGGGGGTTTCGTTTCCCAAAAAAGAGGCTCGAAAGTAGTGATATGGAGACTCGGGTAAAATCAGTCATACGCAGGTCGCCCCGCTCTCGCGGCGACCCCAATCCCTGGATGAGAAAAGAGCGAGGACAATGAGCAGTACCCCTTCTGAACAGGCCTGTTATTTCTGCAAGGTATCCAGCGGCCAGGCTGATCCCTTCATTTTCGAGAACAGATCCTTTGTTGCCATCTTCGATACCCACCCGGTGAACCCCGGCCACGCCCTGGTTATTCCCAGGCGACATGTCGAATCCATTTTCGACCTGAATGCCCAGGAGCAGGGCGATTACTTCGATGCACTGGCCGGCGTCAAAGCGGTGATCGAAACCACCGACTTCGCGCAACTCTATCCGCGCATGATGGCCAGGGAAGATCTCAGTGACCGGCCGATGGACCAGATCCAGATGGTGCTGGCGCTTCCCTTTCTGGGTAGGCAACCCGACGCCTATACCGTGGGCAACAATGATGGCCGGGCGGCGGGGCGGAGCATCGATCACCTGCACGTAATCGTCTTGCCGCGCTACCAGGGGGATGTGGAAAACCCCAGGGGCGGGATTCGGAACGTCATCCCCGACCGGGCGCATTATCAACGGCGTTGAAGCCTGTATGCAGGCCTTGCCGACTGCCGAAAGCTTGGGCCTATGAGTGTGCCGCGGCCGCCCGCTTTCTGCTCATCAGCCAGCCGAAGCCGGCGCCACTGGCGAACATGATCAGCGAATAGGTGACCGCCGGAATCATCATGCTGGCGTTGCCGATCAGGGTGCCTGCGACCACGAGCGCAAGGGTGCCGTTCTGGATCCCCACCTCGAAGCCAAGCGTGATCGATTGCGCCTGGCTGAGTTTTGTCAAGCGGGCCAGTTGATACCCCAGCCAGAGCACAACGACATTCAGGATCAGGGTAGCCAGGCCGACCCGGGCGAAAAATCCGGCCATCTCGTCCTTATTTTTGAGCACGATCAGCGCGATGATCAGCGCCAGGAAAAAGATCGAGAAGACCTTCAGTAATTTCTCGATTCGGGTGGCGGCTGCGGGCCACCTGGCCAGCGTGAACATGCCGAGCGCAACCGGAATCAGCGTAATCAGGAGCAGCTGCGCGATGGTCTTGCCGACAGGCAGAGAGAAGGTCGCGTTGCTGCCCATGAAGTAATCCATCGCGAACGCGGTGATCACCGGGATGGTGAAGGGCGTTACCAGGCTGGTAACGGCGGTCAGGCTGATCGAGAGCGAAACGTCACCCCTGAACAGGTCGGTGAACATGTTCGAGGTGGCGCCTCCGGGGGCAAGGGCGATGATGATCAGGCCGACCGCAATCTCCGGCGGCAATTGCATTGCGGTCGCAATGCCAAAAGCGACCAATGGCAGAACCACCAGCTGTCCGCCAAGGCCAACGCCCAGCGCCTTGGGATGGCGCAGTACATTTCTGAAATCGACTGGCTTCAGCGAAATGCCGATGCCGTACATGATCAGGAAAAGCGACAGCGGCAGGATGATCTTGGTCAGGATATCGGCTTGCACTTGCGCTTCTCTCGGAAGTTTTTCGGAGCCGTAGTGTGCAATAGCCGGCCGCTCAACCCAAGAGCCAAAAACCGGGAATGACGCTCCAAACCACGGGGTGGCCGAGGGCGCTTAACCCTGGAGGGGCGCGCACGAAGGAATGATGGCGTGTGGCTCCCGACCGGTCTCAGTCCCGCTGCGCCTGGATGGCGGTGATAGCGACCGTATTGACGATGTCCGGCACGGTGCAGCCGCGGCTGAGGTCATTGACCGGTTTGTTCAGGCCCTGCAGCACCGGCCCGATCGCGAGCGTATTGGCGGAGCGCTGGACCGCCTTGTAGGTGTTGTTACCGGTATTCAGGTCCGGGAAGATACACACGGTGGCGCGGCCAGCGACTGTTTCCGCGTCCGGGTCGCTGTTCTTGATCTTGGTGCGCGCGACGCTGGCATCGACCGCGGCGTCGTATTGGATCGGGCCGGTGACCTTGAGGTCCGGACGCAAGGAGCGTACCAGTGCGGTAGCCCGCCGCACCTTGTCGACGGCCTCGCCCTTGCCGGATTCGCCGGTGGAATAGGAGAGCATCGCGATGCGTGGCTCGACGCCGAAGCGCTGCGCGGTATCCGCGGCATTGATCGCGATGTCAGCGAGCTGTTCGGCATCCGGGTTGGGGTTGATCGCGCAGTCGCCGAATACCAGCACACGATCCGGCATGCACATGAAGAATACGCTGGATACGATCTTCGCGCCGGGCCGGGTCTTGATGGTTTCGAAAGCGGGCCGGATCGTGTGCTGGGTGGTGTGCACCGCACCGGACACCATGCCGTCCGCGAGATCGTGGTACACCATCATCGTGCCGAAGTAGCTGACATCGCCCATCGCGTCGTAGGCCATCTCCTTCGAGATGCCTTTGTGTCGGCGCAGCTCATAGTAGGTCTGGGCGAATTCACTGCGCAGACCGGAAGTCAAAGGGTCGATAATTTCGACGCCATCGATGTGCAGGTCGAGCTCGGCGATCCTGGCGCGGATTTCGTCCTCATTGCCGAGCAGGGTGATGCGCGCCACATCGCGCAATACCAGGACCTCGGTCGCGAGCTGGATGCGCGGTTCGGCGCCCTCGGGCAACACGATGTGTCGGCGCTGCGCGCGCGCCTTGCGGATGAGTTCGTACTCGAACATCAATGGCGTGACCCGGGTCGAGTGCGTCGTGCTGATCCGCTGCAGCAGGCCGTCGGCATCGATCCCGGACTCGAAGAGACCCAGCGCCAGCGCGATCTTGCGCTCCTTGCCCGCCCGCAGACCCGCGCTCACTGCGTTGACCTGCATCGCGCTGCTGAAGGTGTCGGCGGCCAGGCTGAGGACCGCCACCGGTACCTTGCCCAGTCCGTCGATCAGGCGTGTGACAGCCGGCGCCGGCTTCTGGTCGCCGGTCAACAGCAGGCCGGCGACCTGTGGAAACGTGCGCGACGGAAACGACATCAGGCTGCCGAGGATGATATCGGAGCGATCGCCGGGCGTGATGATCAGGCTGTTCGTTTCGACATGCTCGAGGAAGTCCGGCAGCAGCATCGCGGCCACCTTGTAGTTATGCACCTCGCGTTCCAGCGTTTCCGGCTCGCAGTACAGGCACTCGGCATCCAGCGCGTTCGCGATGTCTGCCATGGTCGGTTTTCCGAGCGAGGGATTCTCCGCAAGCAGATACACGGGATACCCATGATCGATCGCCTGCCCGACCGCCTGCTTCACTTCGACCAGTGCGTTCGGCTCGACGCGATTGACCACGGTCGCGAGGATCTCGCAACGACGTTCCTCCAGCAGGTGAACGAATGCCCGTGCCGCTTCGGTCACCTGGGCCGGATTGCGCCGGTAGCCCAGCACCACGGGCACGACGTGACAGCCGAGGTTGTTCGCGACGTCCGCGTTGAAGTCGAACTCGAGCGCCGTGCCAACGCCGCTGAAGTCGGTGCCAAGGCATACGATGTGATCACAATGCTGCTGCAGGGCCTTGAACTTGCCCAGGATCAGCTTCAACAGTTCGGCTTCATGGTCCTGCGCCAGCAGCTTTCTGGCCGTGGCGTAGCCACAACCGTACATCGACTCGTAGGCGTGGCTCAGCGAATAACGCGTCTGCATCAGTTCTATGAGTGGGTCGATCGTCTCCTCGCTCGGCACTACCGGGCGAAAGAAACCCAGTCGGTTGGTTTGCGTCGAGAGCAGTTCCATCAGCCCGAGGGCGACCACCGATTTGCCGCTGCTGGCCTCTGCGCCCGCCACGTAGATGTTTTGCGTCATTTCTGCTTCCGCCTATGCAAGATGTACTGCGCTCTGCACAGTTCACGATTGTACGGCTTGTTTGTTTGCAACAGCGATTTCCAGCTGCTCCAGGCGCTGGAGCAACAGG
Source organism: Gammaproteobacteria bacterium Milos-ODIII6 (assembly GCA_029228645.1). Lineage (GTDB taxonomy): Bacteria > Pseudomonadota > Gammaproteobacteria > Chromatiales > Chromatiaceae > MONJU. Next base: position 362,006 of record JAPTHR010000002.1, on the reverse strand, counting down.
ATGCGGGGATGTGATTGGCGAAGACGGGAAAAGGGGTGCGGTTTCGCTGGGCCAGGTCGCGGTTGGTGCGAGATCTCCCACGGCACTCACGGGGAAGGGATCCGATGGACTAGTCGACTTTCATTGCGCGCCTGGTATCGCAGGGGGCGGGCGGGGCCCTCACAAGGCAACGCGTGACAGTGAATTCATGTGATTCATGTCGAGCAACTCCTGCAGTGGATACTTCACCAGCAGGGCCGCGCGCTGGAGTTCGCCGACAGTGATCTCTGCGTAGGGCACCTGGTAACCATCGTCCGCAGCCGCGCCCCGATCAACACCGTCCCGGTCCAGTCTCAGTTCGCGATGCTCCAGGCCACAATGGTCGTTCGGGTTTGTCAGTACCTCGATGAGAAGGTCCAGGTGGTCGTCGATGTGGAGCATGCTCTGGGACAGTGCCTGCAGCTCACGTTCGACATCCGCGAGGCGCTCTTGGTCCTCCAGTTTGGCTTCACGCCGCAGGCGTGCCCGCTCGCGATCCAATTCACTGCTCTGCCGGGTGTGCTCGGCGACCCGCCGTTTGTACTCCTGGAACATGGCCTCGAGCGCCCGCTCCCGCAGCATTGTTCTGACCTGGTCCTCTGAGCCGGCCACTTTCACCAGTGCATGGTCGCTGAAGAAGACGATCTTCTGCATGACATCACCCTGCAGCATGTCGCCATTCAGCACGAAACCCGGGCGGGTTTTCCGATTCAGGGTCATCGTCAGCAGGCCGAACAGGTGGTCGTTGCCGCTGCTCCAGGCCCTTTTTGTGAAGGCCTGCGCCTCTGCCGATTGGCTGAACACCTCCCCCACCTGGTCCGCCGCTCCGAACAGGCTATGCACCAGGACATCGTGTGCATAGGTGCGGCGGTTGATCTCGACCGGCCCGGGAATCTGATGGATCAGGTCACGCGCGTGCAACAGGGCCTCCACGATCGCCGGGCGGAGCTTGCGCTGGTAGCTGCCGACCAGCCGCAGGCGTTTGTCGGTCTTATTGATCGCCGTCTCGATCGCCTCCTCCACTTCGTGTTCCGACAGGCCGTCGAGATCCACGGAACTGTCGCTGAACCATTGATGAATGAAGGAAAACATGGAACCCCCTGAAACTCACAGCTGGCGATTATGGCCGGATGGAAACACTATATAGTTCGCCCAATGGTAAACGGCTAGGGCAGGAGGGGCTTTAGAAGTCCAGTAGTAAAACGCCTTGGGGGTATCGGTCGAGAGGCGCCAGTGCGGCTGCCGCCATTGCGCAGCAGTTCCAATAATGGTGTTTGGCGCCCTTGGTTCAGGATGCCTTTTTTGCGCCGAGAATGTCTCTCCACCCGAACTGCTTTCGTTTGCATTGCGCGGCGCTTCAATATTCCGCGCCGTCGATCATCACCGATGCGACGGTGGTATAGGTGACGCTCCAGGCCTCCTTGACTTCGGGGGTGAACGCCTCGCCCAGTCCCTGTTCCAGGGTCCACAGGAAAGACGCGCCGACCTTGTCATAATCCTCGGCTTTTACACCGTAGCCCTTGTGCGCTTTGCCGGAGGCCTTGAGTGGCGCGATCAGGGCTTCCAGGTTATCCAGGCCGATGACCGCGGTGTTGAGCATGGCCATCAGCTTACTGCCCTGCTCTTTCATATCGCCTTTGAAATACGGCTTCACCTCGGGATACTCCGAGAACAGGCGGTTATAGAAAAGGTCTGCCGCGGTTTCCTGAATCGGCAGGACCTTGGCCCAGGAGTCTTTAACGAGTGCTTTCTGTTCTGGCGTCATTGCCTGTCTCCGTTTGATTGCGGGTTTTTACTGCATGTTCCGCCAGGGTGTTGCTGGTTTCAAGCGACCGCGCCGCAGGCGGTTCTGCGTTCGACCCCTGGCCAGCAAGACGGCGTTCAATTGGCGCGGCGCGCTAATCTGAAACCGTTGCGTTGGCTGTCGCGGCGCGCGCTTCGGCCACGCTGCCAGCCTCGTCCGTACCGGGCTTGATCGGGATCCGTACCGTCGAGATGATCCCGGCCGCCACCAGGCTCATTACCCCGGTGATGATGAAGGCCAGCAGGAAATTGTTCATGTCGCCGAGATAACCGCCCAGCATGGGTCCGACCGTTCCACCCAGGCCGTAGGCAAGAAACACGTAGCCGTAGTTCTGACCGAAGAATTTGTGACCGAAGGTGTCCGTGGTGATGGCCGGGAACAGGGCGAAGTTGCCGCCGAAGTTGAAACCGATCAGCGCCGCGAACAGGTACAACAGGTACTCGCTCCCGGCAAAGTAGGGAAACAGCACCACGAAGACACCCTGGCTGGCCGCCATCGCCATCAGCGCGGTCTTGCGTCCCCGGTGATCACAACTGACGGCATGCCCGATCATATCGCTGATCCTGCCCCATCCGATGCGCCCGATAGCATTGAAGATCGCGAACACGACCATCGCAGTTCCGGCGGCGGCGTCAGCCAGCGTCGTCGACATGCCACCGGATACCAGGGCCTGGGATGGGAACTGTTTCATCAGCCCGATGCACATCAGTCCGGCCGTTGCGCCGATGGCAAAGGTTGCGAAGATCGACCAGTACTGCGGCGTGCGGAGCATCTCGTCGCTGCGGAAATCGAGTTTGCCGACCTTGTGGTCCGGGTGGGGAGGGACGAAAGACGCGGGAAAGCGCATCCAGACGCTGCCAAGCATCACCAGCAACAGGAATATCCCACCGTAAATCATGAAGGTCGGGCCAAGGCCAAGGTCCGTGATCAGGCCACCCCAGGTACCGGCCAGTTTCACCCAGATCATGGCCCCGAGCCCAAAACCCGCAACCGCGACCCCGGTGATGAGCCCCTTCTTGTCGGGAAACCATTGCATCCCGACCGCGATCGGCACTACATAGCCAAGCCCAATCCCGGCGCCACCCAAAAGCCCCACACCGATCAGAATCGGCCAGAAGCTGTCGCCGCCCGTGACGCCGGCCAGAAAATAGCCGGCGCCGAGCAGCACGCCACCGGCGATCGTCAGCCGGCGTGGCCCGAACGCATGCAGCTTGCGTCCGGCGAACACCATGACGACCGCGAACGTCACCAGGCCGACGGTAAACGGCCATTGGGTCTGCGCAGTCGTCCAGCCCAGCTCCTGCAGCGGTTTGGCGAAAACCGACCACGCATAGATCGCGCCGAGAGAGAGCTGAATCAGCAGGGCCCCGGCAATTACGAAAAGCCCATGGTGATCTTTGGTGTTTGTCATACCGGGTACCTCTGGTGGACAACAGGACTGGATCGCAAGTGTAGCGACCGAAGATGCGATTCTTTACTCACGGGTTGATGACCGACAGGACGGCAGCATTATAAGGAGACCGCGTCGTAGGCGGGGTGATCGGGCCGGGAAGCCTCTTCACCCGCTTGTATCGATACATTCCTAAAGCCTGTACCAGTCGACTCGCATGAACGCGCGGGCGATACCGAGGGCAAAGCAGCTGGCGGCGGCGCCGATCAGCGCCGCATCGAGCACTCTGTAAACGTTTTCGATGAAAAGCAGAGGGCGCCCGTGTCCGGTGACGTCGGGCTCGAAGGTCCCGGCGATCACGACAAAAAGCAGGCCGGTGATGGCGCCGACGCCCAAGCCCACGAGCGCGCCATCGCCTATTGGCGGCAGCAGCTTGTGCAGGCGTCTCACGAACCAGCAGGCAGAGGTCACGTAGATTGATCCGGCCATCGGCGCGAGCAGCATGACCAACCAGGGATAGACCACCCGATCGCTGCCGCCGAACACGGCCAGTACCAGCAGAGACGGCAATAAGGTCACGCAGCCCGCAAAAAGACCTGCGACAATCTTGGCGTCTGCGCAACAGACTCTCGATCCGCGGTCCCGCCAGCCGTAGCCTGCGCCGATCAGCATGCCCAGAGCGGCCGGAACCAGGATGAGCAGGGGAAGGGTGAACAGGCCGCTGTCCTTGCCGAACATCAGGAACAGGAGGGTGGTCACCAGGACCACGTTGGCGATGATCACTGCCAGACGCATGCTGCCATAGAACAGGGCCGTCAGGGTGGAGGCCGCTACTGTCGCAAACAGGAAATTGAGCGGCGAGCCCAGGAGGTCTCGGGTGGACTCGGCTACCGAGACGAAGATAAAGGCGTATACGAGACCGATAAACACCCACACCAGTCCCCGCAGACCGGCATCGTTGAGAACGGGACATTGCTTGGAGGTTGTCATGCGCAGGATCCAGCTGTGCGCGTGGTGCCTACTAGTTTACCCCGTGAGTATCCCGGGTGCGCAAGTCAAAGAGTGGCGCCCCGCCCCATTGCACGAACGCTGGCTGCCCGAATAGCAGGGCGAAGCCAGTGGCCAGAGAGTTCCTGCCGGTCGATCAGACGAAAATACCGCTGCCATTTGCGTAGGCTTTCGTGCGTTATTCACGGTCGCCCCCGTTGACGGGGGGCTGGATATTCGGTTCGCCTGCGCCGTCATCCGTGCTCACGATTCGGGTCGGTTGGCAGCCTGATGCTTACAGCCAAGCCGCCTTCCGCGTGATTGCTTGCTGAAACCTGGCCCCCATGTAGTTGGATTGCCCGTTTGGCGATGGCCAGGCCCAACCCGTAACCGCCACTGGCCCGGTCGCGGGCATCGCCCACCCGGACGAAGGGCTCGAACAAATGATCGAGCCTGTTTTCCGGCACGCCCGGACCGTGGTCGCGCACCTGTATCAACACCCAGCCCGGGTGCTGATCATCGGGTGTCAATGCGATCTCCACGCTGGTCCCTTCGGCGGTGTATTTGGCCGCGTTGCGCACCACATTTTCCAAGGCGCTGTGCAACAGCGGGGGGTTGGCCTCGACCGGCGTGGGGGTGCGATTGACGATAACAACCCGCCGCCCGGAGGGGGCGATCTCGAAATCCGTGTTCTCGGCGATCTCGGCAACAAGATCGGCGAGATCAACGCTTTCGGTGTGTGACAGTCCGGCGCCGGTTTCGAGGCGCGCCAGCGACAGGAGTTGTGCGATCAGCTCGTTGAGGCGTTCGGCCTCGCGTTCGATGCGATCCAGCTCCGGAGATGGCTGGGTAGTATCGCGTTGGCGTGCCAGGCCCAGCGCCACCTGCAGACGGGCGAGGGGAGAGCGAAGTTCATGCGAGACGTCGCTCAGCAGTTGCCGCTGCGCGGAAATAAGGGTCTGTAGCCGCTCGGCCATATGATCGAAGTCGTGCGCCAGTTCGGCCACTTCGTCGCGACGGCCTCCGAGGGTGGGGGCCACGCGCAGGCCCAGGTCGCCCGACCCGAACCGCCGGGTGGCGCGACTGAGTCGCCGTATCGGCCGGCTCAGGTACCTGGCCAGAAAAAAGGACATCAGGCCGCTTATGATGGCGGCGGCGATGAAAGGTATGGCCATGACGCGTGGCCGGGTCAATACCCGCTGGAGGGTCACGGCACGAAAATCGGGCACCAGGCGATACTCGGCGCCCCCGGGGATCTGCACTAGGCCACGTGGAAGGGTACGCCGATGCCGGCCGCGCGGCGGGGGTGGTCGCTCGATACGTTCGGCCAGGTGGTCGGATACCGAACGCCCGAGCAGGTCTCTGCCATGCCTGTCGATCAACAGGATGGGCACCACCTCGCGCCGGTCGAGTTCCTTCAGCCAGGCAACAAGCCCGTCGGCGTCCTCGCTTTGTGCGACACGACGCGCCTCCTCCAGGTGCTGCTTGAGACGGTCGCGGGGGCTCTGGCTGGAATCGTCAAGCCGCGCCTGCTCGACGAAGAGAGAGGCGAGCGTAAGACTGGCCCCGGCAAAAATGATCAGCGAGAACCAGAAGGAGAAAAAGATTTTCCAGACCAGTCGATGCATGTGAATCGTTTCAGGGTGAGGTGTATTGATAGCCGACGCCACGCACTGTCTTGATGCGTTCCGCGCCGTTGGGCAAAGGGCCGAGCTTCCTGCGCAGGCTGCTCAGGTGCATATCCAGGCTGCGGTCATAGCGGGTCAGCTTCCTGCCCAGAGCGCGCTCGGACAAATCCGCCTTGGACACCACGTGGCCGGCCTCGCGCAGCAGCACTTCGAGTACGCTGTACTCGGTGCTGGTCATGGCGACCGCCTGTCCGTTCAAGGCAACGTTGCGGGAGCCGGTGTGCATCTGCAGGTCGTCCAGGGTCAGGACTTCCGGTGAACCCGGGCCGGAGCCATCTTCGGCCATCATGTGGGCGCGCCGGAGTGTGGCCCGGATCCTTGCGACCAGCACCCTGGGGTTGCAGGGTTTTGTGACGTAGTCGTCCGCGCCCAACTCGAGACCCACGATGCTGTCGATGTCCTCATCACGCGCGGTCAGCATAAGCACCGGCATTTGAGAATGCTTGCGCAGCTCGCGCAGAACATCGAAACCGTTGCGTTCCGGCATCATCACATCGAGTACCAGCAGCTCGTGATCGTTTGTGCCGGCCTGTTGCAATGCCGCGTCGCCGTCGTGTACCGCTTCGACCTGAAAGCCCTCAGCCTGCAGGTATTCCCGGAGCATGTCGCACAGCTCGATATCATCATCCGCCAACAGTATTCGATTCATAACGGTCATTCCAAAAGCTCAGGGGATGGTGCCACAGGCGTTCCCTGCGGTTGCACTCCCAGCCGCGACATTTACACATCTTTACACCCCCTTACCCGACTTTGCCGGTGGGCCGGGCAAGCTTGGCTGTGTGCGATGTTCAATCGAAGCCAAGCCTGGAGGTGGGCAATGAAAAGAAGACCCGGAATAGTTCTCACGACCTTGTCGGTCGGGATCATAGGCCTGATGGGGACGATGGCATCAGGCCCGTCCCATGCAGCGCCTCATTACGACGAGGGGGCGCCACATTGGGGAGCCAAACGGCATCTGCATCACCGGCCGCCGGTGGTCATCCATCGGGGGCCGGCCCGGGCGGTGCGGCCAGACCGTATCCGCCATTTTCGTCATGTCACGATAGTGCGGCCACATGGGCGCTGGTATCGCGGTTACGGGCGCTATCGTACGGATGATCATGCCTACCGGTGGCTGTCCTTCACCGCCATCTCGCTGAAGCTGCTGGACAACCTCAACGAGGAGCAGCAACGCGAGCACGAATCGGCACAGGTCAGCGCAACCCGGGCGAATATCGGCGAAACGATCCGATGGCACCGGGGTGGCGCCTCCGGGGCCGTCACGGTGCTGCGCGATGGGACCAGCACCTCGGGCCGTTACTGTCGCGAGTTCCAACAGCAAGTCACCATCGGTGGCAGCAAGGAGAGTGCCTATGGAACGGCCTGCCGAAATCCGGATGGCAGCTGGGAAGTGGTGTCCACCGCTTCGCCTTGAACAGACCGGATTTTACCTGTCTTTACAAAGACGCTACCCCTTCATGGACAGCAGGGTGCTGTTCGAAAAACCATTTAAAGTGGAGATCAAACCGTGAAAAAGCTCAGTAAAACCCTAGTGGCAATGTCGCTGATCATCAGTACCGCAGGCGTGGTTTCGATGGTCTCGGCTTCCTCCTTCGAAGATGGCGCAGGCTGCAAACGCGCTGCTGATTACGTGGCGAAAGGCAGGCATCACTATGCCAAACGGCCGGATATGGAGCGCCTCGCCAAACGCCTTGACCTGAGCGAGGAGCAGCGTGCACAGACGAAGGCCATCAGCAACAAATACCGGGACATGAAGGTCGACCTGCGCGATCGGATGCGCCAGAACCGGAGCGAGCTGAGAGAGCTGACCAGGCAGGCAGACTTCGATGAGGCTGCCATACGCCGCTTGGCCGAAAAGCAGGGTGACCTGAAAGCCGAGATGATCGTGCTGCGGGCCCGCCAGCGTGCCGATCTGGGGACCGTTCTGACCGGGGAGCAGCGTGCGCGCCTGCAGCAGATGCGGGTGCGCAAGCATCATCGTCACCCGGACGGCAAGCGCCTCTGAAGTTTGCACATTGGTGGGCCGATCCGGCCCGCCTTCACCGAATTTTTTCAAACCTGGGATTGGCTGGATAGCTCTTCGGGTCTTCAGTTGTGGGACTGACTGCCGAGACCCTGATTGAGCTGTTTTCCGTCCTACGTCAGCCGCTGGAACCTTGTGCCACGCGAGGGCTATGCTCGCTGTCATTAAGATGGATGGGATGCTGCTCCCATATCTTTTCCATTCGCACACGAATCGCATGCTTGCCTCACACTTCGGGTTGGATTGATGGGCTGGGAAGCTTGGCTGACTTTATCCGTTGTCATCGCCTGTTTCGGGCTGATCGCGTTCACCTGGGTCTCGCCGGATATCATCATGTCGGCGGGGCTGACGGTGTTGCTGGTTTCCGGGGTGCTGTTGCCCGCGGAGGCCCTGGCCGGGTTTGCGAACCAAGGCATGTTGACTGTCGCGGTGTTGTATATCGTGGTCAGCGGCCTGACCGAGACAGGGGCGATCGGCTGGGTGGTGCATTACATCCTGGGCAAGCCGCGCGGGATGCAGCAGGCGCAGGCCCGGGTGATGGCGCCGGCGGCGGCACTGAGCGCCTTTCTCAACAACACCCCTGTCGTCGCGGTGTTTCTGCCGGCGGTCAAGGTCTGGGCGCGGCGCAACAACCTGAGCCTCTCCCGGCTGCTGATACCGCTGAGTTACGCCAGTATCGTCGGTGGCACCTGTACCCTGATCGGGACCAGCACCAACCTGGTAGTCAATGGTCTGTTGGTCGATCAGGCGGGCATGCCGGGGCTGGCCATGTTCGATCTGGCCTGGGTTGGCCTCCCGATTACCCTGAGCGTGCTGTTGTTCCTGTTTCTGTTTGGCAACAGGTTTCTGCCTGAGCGCGAGGCGCCCCTGGCGCATGGCGAGAGTATCCGCGAGTACATGGCGGAGATGATGGTGGAGGACGGCAGCCCCCTGGTGGGCAGCAGCATCCGGGACGCCGGGCTGCGCTCCCTGCCCGGGCTTTTTCTTGCCGAAATCGAACGTGACGGCGCGGTATTGCCGGCGGTGAGTCCTCGAGAGCGATTGCAGGCGAATGACCGGCTGGTTTTCGTCGGCGCCATGGAGTCCGTGGTCGACCTGCACGGGATGCACGGCCTGAAGCCGGCAACTGACCAGGTGATGAAACTCGAAGGCGAGCGCAAGGATCGCAGCTTTTTCGAGGCCGTCGTGTCGGATACCTGCCCACTGGTGGGTAAGCGGGTTCGCGAGGGACGCTTCCGGACCCGCTACCAGGCGGTGATTCTGGCGATGGCGCGTAACGGCGAGCGTTTGCGGGGAAAGATCGGCGACGTGGTGCTGCGCACCGGGGACACCTTGTTGCTGGAGGCACGTCCCAGTTTTATCGAGCAGTTCGGCAGGTCACGGGATTTTCTGCTCGTCAGCGAGATCGGTGAGGCCCACCCGCTCAACTACAAGGGTGCCCCGGTCGCGCTGGCCACTGTGACCGGCATGGTGCTGCTGGCAGCCAGCGGCATTCTGAGCATGCTGGAGGCGGCCCTGGTGGCGGCGGGCTTGATGATTCTGACCGGCTGTACCAGCGGACGGGTGGCGCGTCAGGCGCCTGACTGGCAGGTGCTGGTGGTCATTGCGGCATCTTTTGGAATAGGCGCGGCCCTCGATAAGAGTGGCGCGGCGGGCGTGCTGGCAGAGTCGATCATCGATCTGGCGGGGGGGCACCCCTGGGCCACGTTGACCCTGGTATTTGTCGCAACCGCGCTGTTGTCCGCCATTGCCACAAACAACGTGGCGGCGGTATTGGCTTTTCCGATTGCGCTTGCCGCCGCCAGCCATATGAATGTCGGGGTGCTGCCCTTCGCGGTAACGATCATGATTGCCGCGTCGACCAGTTTTGCCACGCCAATCGGCTATCAGACCAACCTGATGGTCTACAACGCGGGGGGCTACCGGTTCATGGACTTCATGCGCATCGGCCTGCCGCTGACCGTGCTGGTGGGGATCGTCACAGTGGGACTGGTGCCGCTGATCTGGGCGTTCTGATCAGTCAGTTCCTGCGTCAATCCAGCGATCCGGATTGGCCCCGGGACCGCATACGTTCCGGGCTGGCGCAGAGCCCTTCAACCGCTGAATGCTGCCGTCTTCATCCGGGCTGTATCGGGAAGCCGGCGCGCGGCGCGAGTTCGTCCTGCTCGCGCAGAAACAGCGGCGGTGATTGCATGTAGATGGTGGTCAGTTGGGCCAGGGATTCCAGGGCATTCCAGTGGATCCGCTCCCAGCCGTGCGAGGCGTCGATGCCGAACGTGGCGAGCGCAGTGCGCAGATCGGCGCCGGACTCGACCGCCGCTGCGCTGTCCGAACGGTAGAAGCGGAAGATGTCACGCTGGTAGGGAATCTCGAACTCCTGGCACAGCTGGATCAGGTAGCGAGTCAGGTGATAGTCGAACGGTCCGCTCATGTCGGCCATGCAGAAGGTCACGCCGAATTCGCTGGAGTTCTGCCCGGGCGCGGTGGTGCCGTTGTCCAGGGTCAGCATCTCGGCGACATCCTGGTGCAGCGCGGCAGATGCGCCGGAGCCCACTTCCTCCGAGATGGTGAACAGCGGATGGCAGTCGACCGGGAGGGTGACGTCGCTCTCGCTTACCGCCTTGATGGCGCCGAGCAGGACGGCCGCCCCCGCCTTGTCGTCGAGGTGGCGCGAGACGATATAACCGTTCTCCATGACCTCCGGCTGTGGGTCGATCGAGATGAAGTCCCCGACGTGCACGCCGAGCCGCATCAGTTCGCCCTGCGAGGCACAGATCTCGTCGACCCGCAATTCCAGGTTCTGCCAGTTGGATGGTTGTTTGTCGATCTGGTCGGCAAAGGTATGTCCCGAGGCCTTCAGCGGCAGTATGGTGCCGCGGTGCGCGCCGATGTCGGTGAACAGGGTGCCCCGTGCGCCCTCGGCGAAACGGGCGTTCCAGTGTCCGACCGGTATCACCTCGAGACGGCCGTTGGGTTTGAGCGCTTTGACCATCGCGCCCAGGGTGTCGATGTGGGCGACCACCGCGCGGTCCGGACTGCTGTGTTCGCCCTTGATCGTGGCGCGAATGGCGCCGCGACGGGTCAGCTCGACCGGTACGCCGAGCTTGTCGAGTTCGTCCGCGACCAGGTGCACCGCACGGTCGGTGTAACCCGAAGGGCTGGGCGTGTTGAGCAGTCGGAAAAGGACGTCCTGGACGTAGGTCTGATCGATAGGCAACAGTTTCATGTGTTGTGAATACTCATTCTTGTTTTAAGCACCGACGGTGTTCGGGAAGAGCAGATCGACGAATCGTTCTGCCGTCGGTTGCGGCTCGTGATTGGCCAGCCCTGGCCGCTCGTTCGCCTCTATGATCACATACTCTTCAGCGGTCGGGTCCGGGACGATGAAATCCAGCCCGGTTACCGGGATATCGAGCGCCTGCGCCGTCTTTACGGCGGCGTTTACCAGGGTCGGGTGCAGCTTCGACGTGACATCATGAATGGTGCCGCCGGTGTGCAGATTGGCCGTCTTGCGCACGGTGAGATAATCCCCATAGGGGAGCACCTGGTCCATCGAATAACCGGCCTCCTGCACGCAACGCTCGGTCTCGCGGTCGATCGGGATGCTGCTTTCGCCACCGGTGGCCGCCTGTCGGCGCCTGCTTTGCTTCTCGATCAGCTCGCGTATGCTGGTCCGCCCGGTTCCCTGGATTCGCGGCGGCCGACGGGTGGCTGCGGCGACCACCTCGCCGTTGATCACGATGATGCGCAGGTCGGTACCCTGTACGAATTCCTCGAGCAGGACCGTTTCGCAATGCTTTTTCGCCTCGTCGACCGCGTGCCGCAGTGACTCCCGGTCACGCACATCGACGCTGATCCCTGCGCCCTGCTCGCCGCGCGCGGGTTTGACCACGACCGAACCGAATTCCTCCAGGAAGCGCTCCGCATCGGCCTGCTCACGACATACCATCTGGCCGGGTACGCGCAATTTGGCGCGCTCGAGGATGCGGTGGGTCACGGCCTTGTCGTCGCAGCGGCTCATCGCGATTGAGGTGGTCAACTCGCTGAGTGATTCGCGACAGGTGACCGAGCGGCCGCCGAAGGAGAGTTCGAAGAAACCGGCCTCCGCATCCAGAACCTCGGCACTGATACCGCGCCGCTGCGCCTCACGGACGATGATCTTGGCGTAGGGGTTGAGCTTTTCCTGGGGCAGCGCGCCAATGAACAGGGGCTCGTTGAAGGAGTTCTTGTTCTTGACCGTGAAGGTATTGATGCGCTGGAACTTCAGGCGCTCATACAGCCGGATCGCCTCGCGGTTGCTGTGGATCACCGACAGGTCGAGGTAGCTGCGCCCACGGGTGATGAAAAACTCGGCCATGTGCCGGACCAATGCCTGGCCGATGCCCGGGTGGCGCGCCTGTGGATCGACCGCAAGGGCCCACAGACTCGATCCCTTCTCGGGATCGCTGAAGGCCTCCACATGATCGACACCGGTCGCGGCGCCGAGGACTTCTCCGGTGTGATTGTCCGAGGCAACGAAGAACTGCACCGTGCGTGAGGCGCGATGCCGCCACATGAAATCGATGGGTGGCGGAATCATCTGACGGGCCAGGTAGACGCGCTGGATCGCCTCGGCATCCTCGCGGCTGTTCAGCAGGCGGACCGTGAAGCCGCGCGGGCGCAGTGGCGATACCTTGTAGCGATCCAGCCACAGTCGGTAGGTGTGCGAGGGGTCCAGGAACAGGTTGTGCGGCGCCATCGCCAGCAGCACATGCGGATCATGCACATAAAAGGCGATGTCGCGCTTGCCTGGCAGTTCGGCCAGCAGCGCGTCCGCCAGCTTGCGGTACTCGCTGAAGGTGTGCGCGAAGATCAGCCGTCCCCAGCCCAAGTCGACGATTGCGTTGGGGCTTGGTTTTTCAGCATCCGGTGACTGTCGCACTGCGGGTCCGGCGACACTGCGTCCTCGCTGCCGCGCGAGGCGCTCACGGTAGTTTTCCTCCCGGCTCATGTCGTTCCCCCCGTTTCCTCAGATGCCATGCTGCTGGAACCACAGTTCGAGCAGCGCAATCTGCCAGACCTTGGAGCCGCGCAGCGGCGTGATGTGCTGCTTCGGGTCGGCCATCAGCCTTTTGAGATAGTCCTCCTGGAACAACCCTCGCTGGCGTGCCGCGGGTTGTGCCAGTGAGTTCTCGACGTAATCCAGGTATTCACCCTGGAGGTACTTGAGCGCCGGCACCGGGAAGTAGCCTTTGGGCCGGTCGATGACCTCGTGCGGGATCACCGCGCGAGCCGCCTCTTTGACCACCCCTTTGCCGCCATCGGCGATCTTGTACTGTGCGGGGATGCGCGCGGCGAGTTCGACCAGTTCGTGATCGAGGAAGGGCACCCTCGCCTCGAGGCCCCACGCCATGGTCATGTTGTCGACCCGCTTGACCGGGTCGTCGACCAGCATGATCTGGGTGTCGAGGCGCAGCGCCTTGTCGATCGGCTGCTGTGCCCCGGGGATGGCGAAGTGGTGTTCGACGAACGCCCGGCTGTAATCCTCGGCAACAAAGCGTGGATCGATGGCCTGCGCGAACTCGCTGTGTTCGCGGTCGAAGAACACGCGCGCGTAGTCGCCCACGGGGTCGCTGCTCTCGGTCAGCGGCGGATACCAGTGGTAGCCGGCGAAGACCTCGTCGGCGCCCTGGCCGCTCTGGACCACCTTGACATGCTGTGCCACGCGTTGCGAGAGCAGGTAGAACCCGATCACGTCATGGCTGACCATCGGTTCGCTCATCGCCAGGATGCAGTCGTTCAGGGCCGGCAGCAGTTGTGCCGAATCGACCCGGATCTGGTGATGCTCGGTATCGAAGTGACGGGCGATGATGTCGGAATACTGGAATTCGTCACCCTTTTCCTGGTCGACCGATTCGAAGCCGACCGAAAAGGTGTTGAGTCCGCGCTGGCCCTGCTCGGCAAGCAGGCCGACGATCAGGCTGGAGTCGAGGCCGCCGGAGAGCAGCACGCCCACCGGTACGTCCGCGATCAGGCGGCGTTCGACCGCTTTGCGCAGGCCATTAAGGGTGATCTCCTGCCAGTCCTCGTAGTTGCGCTCGCTGTCATCACCCTGCGGTCCGAAGTGCAGACGCCAGTAGCAATGGTCCCGGCTGCGGCCGTCCGGCTCGATCACGCGCACGGTCGCCGGTGGCAATTTGCGCACCCCGCGCAGAATGGTGTGCGGTGCCGGCACCACCGCATGGAAGCTCATGTAGTGGTGCAGTGCGACCGGGTCGATGTCGGTGTCGACGCCGCCTGCCGCCAACAGCGCTGGCAGGGTCGAGGCGAAGCGCAGGCCGTGCCCGGTTTCCGTGTAGTAGAGGGGTTTGATTCCGAGACGGTCGCGCCCGAGCACCAGACGGCCGGAGTCCCGCTCCCAGATCGCGAAGGCGAACATGCCATGGAATTTCTCGACGCAGTCCGCGCCCCAGGCAGCGTAAGCCTTGAGGATGACCTCGGTATCGCCGTCGGAGAAGAACCGGTAGCCCAGGCTGCGCAGCTGGGCGCGCAGCTCGCGAAAATTATAGATGCAGCCATTGAATACGATGCCCAGACCCAGCTCATTATCGACCATCGGCTGCTGGGCGTGTTCGCTCAGGTCGAGGATCTTGAGTCGCTGGTGGCCGACCGCGATATGACGGGCCTGGAATATGCCGCTGCCGTCCGGGCCGCGGGGGAACAGCACGCGGTTCATGCGCGCAATCGGTTCGACCGACGGCTGGGCGCCGTCAAAGCGGATTTCGCCGCAGATTCCGCACATGAGACAGGCACCACTTTACAGCTTGAATTTGATTTGATCCTAAACAATGGCGTGGGCGACTTCAAACCGAAGGCCGGGCTGTGGGTTGAATACCGGCACCCGGAGGTTCAATTTGATCGAGCCCGGACTGCGGGCGCGCCGCGCTATCGCTGGGAGTCTGACCCTGGAACGTGCGGGCCGCTGGTCGACTGGAGCGCTATGAACATGGGCTGAAAGATGTCCTCACGAGAGGCCGTATTTGTTTATCTTTCTTTCCAGCGCGGGCCGGGAGATCCCCAGGATCTCGCAGGCCCTGCCCTTGTGCCATTTCACATGTGCCAGGATGGCTGCCACGTGCTCGCTTTCCAGTTGATCGAGGCTTTTGAGTTGGGGCGTCGCTTTCTCCTCCTGCGGATCGATCTGGATGCGATGCGGCGATTCAGGCGACAAAGCGATGAGGTCGGGGCTTATCGTGTCGCTTCTGGCGAGTAAGGCGGCTCGCGTGAGCAGGTTCTCGAGTTCCCTCACGTTGCCGGGCCAGGCATATTCCTTCATTTTTCGCCAGGTTGCGTCGGCGACATGTCTGATCGCGGTGTGCTGGCGTTGATTGATTTTTTTGAGCATGTGCTCGGTCAGCGCGGGCAGATCCAGCATACGCTCGCGCAGTGGCGGCAGGTTCATGTGGATGACGTTCAGCCGATAAAACAGGTCTTCACGGAACCCGCCCTCAGCGATCATGGTCCGCAGGTCGCGATGGGTGGCGGCCACAACCCGTGCATCCGAGCGAAGCGTTCGGGTGCCGCCGACGCGCTCGAAAGTGCCTTCCTGCAAAACCCTCAACAGTTTTGCCTGCAGGGGGAGCGGTATGTCGCCGAGTTCATCGAGGAAGAGTGTGCCGCCGCTGGCGAGTTCGAAACGCCCCTCTCTACGATGGCTGGCGCCGGTGAAGCTGCCCTTCTCGTGACCGAAGAGCTCGCTTTCGAGAACGCCTTCCGCCAGCGCCGAGCAGTTGACCGCCAGGAACGGACCGCTTCTCTCGGAATGGTGATGAATCGCTCTGGCGATGACCTCCTTGCCAGTGCCGCTTTCACCGGTAATCAATACCGGTGCACTGTGCGTGGCAACCGCGCCGATCGTCTTGCAGACATCCAGGATCTCCGGGCTCTCGCCCACGATCTGATCGACATCCACAAGCCCGCCTTCGGTCTCCAGTATCGCGGATACCTGGCGTGTCAGGCGATGCCTGTTCAGGGCGTTGGCCAGGGTGACATCCAGTTCGATCTCGTCCATGGGTTTGCGGATGAAGTCGAACGCACCGAGCTGCATTGCCTTGATGGCCAGTGTGTTATCGCTTACACCGGTAATCATGATCACCGGTGGCGCGGCGGTTCGGGCCGAAATCTCCCGCAGCAGGTCCAGGCCATAGCCATCCGGCAGCTGGTGGTCCAGCAGGACCGCGTCCGGTGTGGACTGCTCGAGATAGCCGAGCGCCTCCCTCACGCTGTTCAGCAGTCTGGGGTGGTGTCCGCCGTCTTCGAGGTGCATCTGCAGAACTTCGCCAAAAACCGGGTCATCTTCGACGATCAGAATATCGGCCATCGCGTCAGCCTCTCTTGTTAGCGGGCCATACCGGTCTACGCTGGTGGGTACCGGTGGGCATGATCCCTTTGCAAAGGGCTAGCAGCCTGTCGGACTTAACACTGTTTGGCTGCAAATCCATGGAGAGCGATCAACTGCGCTTATCGGACTCGTTAAATAGGCCGGGCTATTCGCCTTGCCCGATAAACACTTTTGATTCGCTCCCATGAATTTTCGCTTCAAACGGTTATGTCCGACAGGCTGCTAGTCAATTTATAGCGGGTTTGGCATGAAATTTGGAAAACGTCTGTTGTGCTGGACTCCGGGAGCGGTGTCATGGCTCAGCCTCCTCATTATGGGTGCGGTGGTTGCGGCAGTTGGCCTGATGGGCACGAGGCTGGTGATCGAATACCTGCAGCAGCGGATGGCCCAGCATGATCTGGGTCACAACCGTGAAATAGCCCAGCGGATAGAGCCTCTGATCAGATCCCAACTCGCCGGCGATACGGCGCGGGAGTTCGATAAGGCGGCACCGTCCGTCGATTTCTATGGGTCTTTCGGTTACCGGATATTCCTGGTTTCAGGGCAGGGCGATCTGCTCCTGGACAGTGGCGCCGATGGCGCGCTTCCGAGGTCTTTGGGTGAGGGCTGGCTCGACGATCTGGAGTGGTCACGGAGAGAGGTCCCGGCAGGGGGAGGAGAGGCCAGCGCGACCAACGAAGCAGGCTATCCGCAGGTGATCTGGTTGGAGAGACTCCAGGGCCCGGATTCGGACGGGAACGTCTATCTGGGGGTTGCCAGCGATCAGCACCAACTGAACGATTTTCTCGGTGACCTGCACCTGCAACTGGACGCCATTCTGCTCACGACCTACGCGATGATAGGTCTGATCGGGGTCTTTGCCATGCGGGGCATCGGCCGCGCCTACGAGAGGCGCCTCGAGTATTTGCTGCAGCGGCGTAGCGGGGAATTGGAGGAGGCCCACCGGGAGGTACTGGCCAAGACCAGGCTGGCCACCATCGGGCAGACGGCGTCGGTCCTGGCGCATGAGATGCGCAACCCGCTGGCGTCGATAAAGCTGGCCCTGTCCGGCATGGGCAGCAGGGAATCCCTGGCCAAACGCGAGCAGCGGCGAGTCGACCTGGTGATCGGCGAGGTCGACCGTCTCGATACCCTGCTTTCGCAGACCCTGGATTATGCGCGTCCCATTCAGCTCTCGAATCGACCGGTGAGTCTGGACAAGCTGTTGACCAGCGTTATTGCACAACAACAGCCGCTTCTCGATCGCCGCAGTCTGAAGATTCGTCGCGAGGAATGCGGCGAATGCCTGGTGGCTCGCATGGATGAGGGCAAGATGCACCAGGCGCTCCTGAACGTGTTGAAAAATGCACTGGAAGCCAGCCCGGATGGCGGCAGGATCCTGGTCAGTCTGAAGGCCCGGGGCGATGAACTGGAGTTGCTCGTCGCCAATGGCGGAGAGCCACCCTCCCGGGAAACCCTGGATCATGCATTCGACCTCTTCTACTCGACCAAGCCAAAGGGGTCTGGCCTCGGACTGGGCCTGGTCAAACGAATCATCGAAGAGCACGGTGGGCGTGTCAGCCTGACCTGGGACAGGGCGCTCGGCACCTGCGTGACCATTCAGCTGCCGCGCAGCTCCGAATAAACATGTTTGGAGTCCCCGACAGGGGATCCGTAAACCCCGCGGCTTTCTTGAGGCAAGGCCGGGAATGGATTTCGGCGCACGGGCAAAAAAATGTCAGGGGTGCAGGGATTCCTCGATCAGCTTGGTGAGGGTCTGGAAGGTCTCAACGACGAAGTCAGGCCTTAAGTTGCAGACATGCTCGGGGTTTTCGGCGAGCCGAATTGATCTGGTTGCACTGGATCGCCTGTGCGATCTGTTCAACTGCCAAGTAGGCGATCTGCTCGAACGCGTGGAGAGCTAGCTGCGGGTAGCGTCTGGGGGCCATAGGGTAGGCCTGCCAGGCATGCCATCGTGGCTTGGCAGGGCATTAGCACAGGGAGTGCTTAGCATTACTGGGACAGAATATTTGTTCACTATTGGTGAGTGTACATTATTAATGTACGTGCTAATATCGTGAACAATCGCTCTGGGTCGCGGGTGGCTCTGTCATGTGCGGAGTCGAGCGGCTGTGGGGCAGTCAACGGACAGAGAACCATGGAACCCCAAGATCTCGATGCTGACGTATTGGAGCGTGCCCTGGGCGCCGTAGAGCGCGAGGCAGGGCTTCGTCTGGTCATCGAACAGCGAGAGACCAAGGCGCACAGACACCAGCTGGATGCAGTTCTCCGGCTGGCCCCGGGGGGCGATCACCTGGCGGCAGAGGTCAAGCGCTGGGCAGGGCACGCGAACCTGGGAGCCTTGATTCACCAGATCAAGGCCTTGCCGTTGCAGGGGGTGCTGGTCGCCGACTACATCAACCCCAAGATGGCGGACAAGTTACGGCGGGAAGATGTGCAATTCATCGACACCGTCGGCAACGCCTACATCAACCAGCCGCCTGCGTATGTGTTCGTGGCCGGCAAGCCCAGGCCCATGGGTACTGCCACAGTAAAAGAGGCCCCGAATCGCGCATTCGACCGAACGGGTCTCAAGGTGGTCTTCGCCTTTCTTTGCGACCCGGCGCTTATCAATGCCCCCTATCGCGAAATTGCCGACATGGCGGATGTGGCGCTCGGTACGGTCGGTTGGGTACTGAATGGCCTCAAGGCCGCAGGCCTGGTTCTCGACAAGGGCAAGCACAAAGGGCGCCGGATCACTGAGTACCGCCGGATGCTGGACCGTTGGGTCGAGGCCTACCCCGAAAAGCTCCGCCCCAAACTCCTCGTGGGCAACTACCAGGCAGAGGATCCGTACTGGTGGAAGGAGATCGATATCCGCGAATTCGGTGGCTACTGGGGCGGGGAAACCGCAGCGGCTATCTACACCAACTACCTAAAACCGGCGGTTGCCACCGCGTACCTGCCAGAGGGAAATACTGGAAAACTTTTGGCTAAGGCGCGCCTGCGGAAAGCCCCGGTTGGTGCGAAAGCAGAGCCGGGCAATGTGCGCCTCTACAAAACCTTTTGGCCAGAGCTTCTGGGACTTGAAGATGGAGCGGCCATGAGGGGGCTGGTGCCGCCGGTCTTGGCCTATGCCGATTTGCTGGCTACCGGCGACCCGCGAAACCGCGAAGTGGCAGGAATGATCTATGACGAGTACATCGCTCGACATTGCCGGGAAGATTGACCCGGCCACGGCCGAGGTCCTTGAACTTGTTGAGCAGATCGCCAGCGGGTTGGGGCTCCCCTATGTGGTGATCGGCGCGACGGCGAGAGATCTGCTCCTGCACCATCACTACGGTGCCAAGATCGAGCGAGTGACCCAGGATGTGGACTTCGCCATTCAGGTGCCGGATTGGTCCGCTTTCGAAGCCTTGAGGCAGGCATTGCTGGAACGGGGCTACAAGGACACGAAAAAGCTCCATCGCCTCATCAGTCCGGCGAATGGGGTCGTGGACATTGTGCCGTTCGGCGAAGTCCAGCAGAACGGTTCAAAGATCGCCTGGCCGCCCTCCGGCGAGATCGAAATGACGGTGCTGGGCCTTGCCGAGGCGTTGCAAACGGCCGTGCGTGTCTCTCTGAGCACGGACACCGGCCTGGCGGTCCGAGTAGCAACGCCGGTTGGGCTGATCGTTCTGAAGTTGATTGCCTGGACGGAGCGCCCCGCAGAATTACGCGTCAAGGATGCCAGAGACATCACCTACGTCCTGGAGAGTTATGAGCGTCTTCCTGCCGCCCTGGACGAGTGCTATGGCGATGAAGAACTCATGGAATCCCATGACTGGGATATCGCCCTGGCTGCCGCCGAAATGCTGGGCAGGCACGTAGCGCCAGTGCTCCTGAGCGACACGGCTGCACTGCTGGACCAACTGATCGACGAAGGCATAGGAAAGCTCGACCTGGAGCGCCTGGTTGAAGAATCGTGCACCCAGGCGGACACGCAGTATGAGCGGCACCGGTCCTTACTGGATGCCTTCGTCAAAGGCTATCGCGACAACAACTACAAGCCGGCGCCTCAGACCGAGGCGCCAGCTCCCAGCGCATAACGAGAACGAAAAAAGCATGTCCAAACTGACCCTCTCCCAACTTGACGGCCTTCTGCTGCGGGCCTGTGATGATCTGCGCGGCAATATGGATGCCAGTGAGTAAAAGGAGTACATCTTCGGCATGCTGTTCCTCAAGCGCGCCAGTGACCTGTTCGACCAGCGCCGCGAAGAACTGGAGAAGGAGTTTAAGGAACAGGGCATACCAGATGCGGCTATTGAGACATTGCTGAAGGGCGCTGACCAGTATTCAGGGAGGTACTTCTATGTGCCGGAGAATGCGCACTGGTTCAAGTTCAAGCACCTCAAGGAAAATGTCGGCACTGGTCTGAACAACGCAAAGCCACCGGCTGTAGCCGGTGGCCTGCGCCGACCGCATCAGCTCTCCACGTGTGGGATGAATTCCTTGATGACATCATCACCGTGGTCGTGAAGCTTCGGCGTGGTGCCGTCGCTGGAGGAGGCCGGTTTGTCCACGACCGGCATATCGTGATCGTGTCCGGTGAAATTCCGGATGGTGTCGTCACCGTGGTCGTGCCCGACTCCGATGGTTTCCGTCGTGGATCCTGGACCGTGGTCAGTCAACGGGCTCTGGTAATACTCGTCCGAGCCTGACAAGTGGCTATCCAGGGCGAAGGCGCCGCCTGTGGCAAGGCTGAGCGCGGTAATGAGGATGATCTTTTTCATGAGAGTTCTCCTTAATGTCCTTATTGTTGCGATCGGCAATCAATGCTCTGTGATTGCTTGATTAACACCTAGCAACTGACATGCCAGGTGATTCGTTCGCGGTAATTCCTATAAATAACAGGGACCTGAAGTTTTGTCCGGGAGCGCCCAGGCAGTCCTTGCCGCGGGCTTTGCTGAACGTTTCGTTAAAGTCTTGAACGCTTGATGGAATCCCTGCGACGTCCGGCAGGATCACTGATAACGCGGCCTCGTATCGAGGGGTTCCCTGGTGGGTTCAGAGTCGTTCGTCGGCGCCTTTTTTTCCTGAGCGCGTTTCGCACGCTTTTCCAGGACAAGGCGCTCCCGGCGGGGTGCCGGTTGCCAATTCGGCTGGGTTAGTATTGAAGCGAAGATAACCACGCTTTCTTTGCACTGCCACAAACCCGCGTCTTCCACCCTGGCTGGAGCTTGCGGTTTGCGGTCGTCGTGAAAGTCCGGAAGCATTGCCGAAGGATTACCGTGTACCACTATCGCGCTCTTGATATCGACCATTTGCGCCGCCTCGCAACCCAGTTGTTTACCGACGGTCACTACCTGCACGCCGACACGGTGCTGGAGCAGCTGGCCGACCTGACCGAGGGCGACCGCGCACAGATTGCATTGCGTCGGGCGCAGATCGGCATGCTCAGCGATCGCATGTCCGATGTGAGCGAACAGTTGGAAATCGCCCGCGACGAGTACGGACTGCACGTGTACTTCGTCGGGCTGGAGGCCGACATGGCGATACGCAGAGGCGATCTCGCGGCCGCGGCGACCTCGCTGCGGCAGCTGGGCCGGCATGCCCGCGCCGATCACCTGGAAGGCTTCGATGGCGACTGGTACCGCTTGAAGGAGCTGTCCGCCGGCGCTGTCCCGGTGGACATCGAATACCCCCTGCCGCTGTTCGAAGTGACCGTCAACGGGGTCAGCGGGCGCTTCGTGCTCGATACGGGGACGGGTGACTGCCTCCTGGATAGCCGCTTTGCGCGCCTTGCCGGGGTCGAGCCCGGGCCGCACGACCAGGCGAGCTTTGCCGGGGGGCGTCTCGGCCACTGGCAGCTGGCGCGTGTCGACAGCCTGTCCATTGGTGGGTCACGCTTCGAGATGCTGCCCGCGATGATTTCTCCGCTCGATATGGCCTTCCAGCATGGCTTCGCGGATAGCCCGGTGGATGGCATCGTGGGTGCGGGGCTGTTGCGCGCCGCCGGGGGAGTCGACATCGATTACCGCCAGGCGCAGTTCCGGCTCGGCTCCCCGGGCCTGACGGGCGGGGAACCCCTTTGGATCGCGGGTCCGCATTATCCACTCACGCCCTGCCAGGCGAATGGCGGGCCGGCGTCATCCTGGTTCATCGACAGCGGCATGAGCGGCATCGACCTGGCCTGTTCCGAGTCAGCGGCGAAACGTCACGGGGCCGAGGCCCTGGACGGCGATATCGAGGCCCACGGAGGAGGTGGTGCGCTGTCGGCCAAGGCGGTTCGCATCAGGGATTTCCGGCATGCGGACCTCGAGTACCCGGAGCTCCCCGCGGCGGTCTTGCCGGGCTTCAGTCTTGGGCGTGAACTGGGTATTCGCATCGGCGGAATCATCGGTCACAACTGGCTGGCCAGGCATCGGGTGCAACTCGACTACCGCCAGATGCGGGCAAATATCAGCGATGACCCATCTGGCGTGTGAGCGTTCGCCGGTGTGCCGGCGAGGCTCCAAATAAAATTGCGATTGCAAACCATTCTCATTACGAATAACATCCAGGCTCGTTTTTCAACTGACGGTATTTACGATGAAACAGCGCCTTGTTGTTCTGGCGACCGCGGTTCTGACTGCCGCACTGTCCCTGCCGGTTGTGGCAGCCGAAGAAGTCAATCTCTACTCGGCACGCAAGGAAAACCTGATCAAGCCGATGCTCGACAGGTTCACCGCGGAAACCGGGATCACCGTCAACCTGGTGACCGGCAAAGCGGACGCGCTGCTCAAGCGTCTCCAGATTGAAGGGCGCAACTCCCCGGCGGACCTGTTCATCACCGTGGATGCCGGCCGCCTGCATCGCGCCAGGGAGGCGGGGGTGATGCAGCCGGTCCACTCCGAGGCCCTGACGGCGGCGATCCCCGAGAACCTGCGCGATCCGGAAGGTTACTGGTTCGGGCTGTCACAGCGTGCCCGGCCGGTTTTCTATGCCAGGGACCGGGTCAAGCCGGAAGAACTCTCCACCTACGAGGCCCTCGCCGGGCCGCAATGGAAAGGGCGTATCTGCGTGCGTTCCTCCGACAACATCTATAACCAGTCGCTGGTTGCGTCCATGGTCGCCAACATCGGTGAACAGGAGACCGAGCAATGGGCCAGTGGGCTGGTCGCAAACCTGGCGCGGCCGCCGAAGGGTGGTGATCGCGATCAACTCAAGGCCGCCGCCGCGGGGCAATGCGACATCGCGATTGCCAATACCTACTATGCGGGCATGATGGTCAAGGGCAAGGACAAGGCGCAGCGCGCCGCGATCGCCAAGCTGGCGATCTACTGGCCCAACCAGGACGGCCGCGGGGCGCATGTCAACGTGAGCGGCATTGGGATGACCGCAGCCGCCAGGAACAAGGACAATGCGCTCAAGCTGATGGAATTCCTGGTCAGCCCGGACGCGCAAAAATGGTACGCGGAGATCAATCATGAATATCCGGTGCGTCCCGGTGTCGAGTGGGGCGAAATCCTCAAATCCTGGGGCGAATTCAAGGCCGACACCCTGAATCTGGCGAAACTCGGCGAGTTGAATGCCACGGCGGTCCGGCTGATGGACCGTGCCGGCTGGAAATAGTCAGCCGCGCAAGCGTGTAAGCTTCAGCTCTGATGTGTGAACCCATGCTTCCATTGCCCTGATGGCCAACGGCGTGCTCGATATCCGGCGCCGCGGCAACCTCCGGTTGCCGCGGTCTTTTATGTGGGACGGCTCCGTCCTGGGCATCGCCCTGCTGATGGCCGTGCCGGTGCTGGTGATCGCGGCGTTCGTCTTCGAGCCGGTCAATGACAACTGGCACCACCTCGCCGAGAACCTGCTGGCCGACTATGTCAGCAACTCGCTGCTGCTCATGCTCGGCGTTACTGCCGGGGTGCTATCCATCGGTGTCACCACGGCCTGGCTGACCAGCATGTGCGAGTTTCCCGGGCGCCGCCTGCTGACCTGGGCGCTGCTGCTGCCGCTCGCGATCCCCGCCTATATCATTGCCTACACTTACACCGGCATGCTCGATTTCGAGGGGCCGGTGCAGTCCGCACTCCGCGAATCGACCGGCTGGGGCTATGGGGACTACTGGTTCCCCGAGGTGCGTTCGCTCGGCGGCGCCATCCTGATGCTGTCGCTGGTGCTCTACCCGTACGTTTACATGCTGGCGCGCGCGGCCTTCCTCGAGCAATCGATCTGTGTCCTCGAGGTCAGCCGCACGCTCGGCAACTCGCCGACCAGCAGCTTCTTCCGGGTGGCGCTGCCGCTGGCGCGCCCGGCCATTGTCACCGGCCTGTCACTGGCCCTGATGGAAACCCTGGCGGACTTCGGCACGGTGCAGTACTTCGGTGTCACCACCTTCACCACCGGCATTTTTCGTGTCTGGTTCGGCATGGGCGACAGCGCCTCGGCGGCGCAACTCTCCGGCATGCTGTTGGGCTTCGTGTTCATGCTGATCCTGCTCGAGCGCTGGTCGCGCCGGCGCGCCCGTTTCCATCACACCAGCAACAAGTATTCCCAGATCCATCGCTACCAGCTGCGCGGGTTCAAAAAGGGGCTCGCCTTCGTGGCCAGCCTGCTGCCGGTATTGTTTGGATTCCTGTTGCCGGCCCTGCAGCTGTTGATGTGGACTTTCACCACGGCCGAAGAGACTCTCGATGCGGCCTTCTTCGTCCTGGCTGGCAACAGCCTGATGCTGGCCACGCTGACGGCTTTGATCGCGGTGCTGCTGGCGTTATTGCTCGCCTACGGCAAACGCCTGCATTCCACCCCGCTGGTCGAGAGTGGCGTGCGCGCGGCCTCGCTGGGTTACGCCGTTCCCGGCACGGTCATCGCGGTCGGGGTGTTGATCCCGTTCGCCTGGCTGGACAACAGTATCGACGCCTGGATGCGCGCCAACTTCGGTATATCCACGGGCCTGCTCCTCTCCGGCACCCTGGTTGCCCTGGTGTTTGCCTACACCGTGCGGTTTCTGTCGGTGTCGATCCAGTCGGTGGAGTCCGGGCTTGGCAAGATCAAACCCTCGATGGACGATGCCGGTCGTTCGCTCGGGCTGTCGCCCATGGGTGTGCTGCGCAAGATCCATCTCCCCCTGATGAAGGGCACGGTGATGACCGCGCTTCTGCTGGTGTTCGTGGATGTGCTCAAGGAGTTGCCGGCGACCCTGATCCTGCGCCCCTTCAATTTCAATACGCTTGCGGTGCGCGCCTACGAGATGGCGGCCGACGAGCGCCTTGCCGATGCCGGCGCCCCCGCACTGATGATCGTGCTGGCCGGCATCCTTCCCGTCATCATTCTGAGCCGCGCGATCGGGCGTTCGCGCGCCGGAGGAAATGCCCCATGAGCGCGTTGCAGGTCAGCAATGTCTCGGTCAGTTACGGCAGCAACACGGTCGTGCACGACGTCAGTTTCGCACTCGAGCCGGGGGAGATCGGCTGCCTGCTCGGCCCCAGCGGTTGCGGCAAGACGACCCTGTTGCGCGCGATTGCCGGTTTTGAGGACGTCAGCCAGGGCGCGATCAGTATCGGGGGCGCCACGGTCAGCTCATTGAAGCGCACCCTGCCGCCCGAGAAGCGTGCGGTCGGCATGGTGTTCCAGGATTTCGCCCTGTTCCCGCACCTGACCATCGCCGACAATATCGGTTTCGGCATTCGTGAACTCGCCCGTTCGGAGCAGAAGGCGCGCATCCGGGAACTGCTCGAACTGGTCGGCATGTCAGGTTTCGGGACACGCTATCCGCACGAGCTCTCGGGTGGCCAGCAGCAGCGCATTGCGGTGGCGCGTGCGCTGGCGCCGAGGCCGGACCTGTTGCTCCTGGACGAGCCCTTTTCCAGCATGGACGTCGAACTGCGCGAACAGCTCGCCGCGGATGTGCGCGGCATCCTCAAGAAGGAGGGAATCACGGCGATTCTGGTCACCCATGACCAGAACGAGGCTTTCGCCATGGCGGATGTCATCGGCGTGATGTTCGATGGACGCCTGCAGCAATGGGACACCGGCTACAGGCTCTATCATCAGCCGGCGACCATTTCAGTGGCGGATTTCATCGGCCAGGGCGTGCTGATCGACGGGGTCGTGCTGGATAACGACCGGGTCGAGACCGACCTCGTGACCTTGGAAGGCCGCGTGCCCACGGGGTGCAAGCCGGGCTGCAAGGTCAAGGTGCTGGTGCGTCCGGATGACATCATTCACGACGACTGCAGCCCGCGAAAGGCGATCATCCGAAAACGCGAATTCCGGGGCGCCAGTTACCTGTACACGCTGGAACTGCAGGGCGGGGTCCGGCTGCTTTCCATGGTGCATTCCCACCACGATCACGCGGTTGGGGAGAACCTGGGCATCGTGCTCGAGATCGAACACCTGGTGGTCTTTCCGCAGCCACAGGTGCCTGGCGCTGCCTCGCAAGAGTGAACAACCGGCGGCGCAGACTGTAATCCGGAGGCATGCTCCGATCCCCGCCGGCTGATGAGCTTCGGCGTGACTCCCTCGGCCAGCCCGCGTCCTGGTCAAAGGGCTGGGGATGACGTTGTCCTTCGCTCTACAGTAAGGTGCGCGTGAAATATCCAACTCAACAGATTGAACCTGAATATGAAGTTACTGCTTTCCGAAATCGATGCCATCTCCGAACTCGCCGTGCAGGTCATGAAGGCGGTCCTGGAGAAAAACGAAGAGACAAAAAAACTGACGGAAGACGGTCTCGGTCCGTTGGCGCTGGCCTCGGCCCTGTCGGACTTCTTCATGATCGCCTCGACCCTGGAGAGCGGCCAGAACCAGCTCGACGAGGAGCAGATGGCGGAGTTCGGCGACTATGGCCTGGACCTGCTCGACCGGCTTGCCTATCAGCTCAGGTTGCTCGAGATCATGGATCAGCGCGAGCGCATGTCCCGCGTGTACACCTCTCTCGGGGTCTGGCTGGTGCGCCACAAGGCAGTATTGAAAAACCTGGAAGGGGTTGCAGACGGCTTCGCCTGGGTCGTCAATGGCCTCAGTGATACCGAAGAGCTTGCCGGGGTGTGCCGGACCATGGACGGGGTGGCCGAAGCGGCGTCCGGGCAAGTGGCGCTGGACCAGGATCGCAGCGACCCCTTGCGGCCATGGCGGGTGCTCAATCTCAATACCGGTATCGCTGCCACCCGTTCCCTGGATCCGCAATTGATGGCCGATATCTTTGACAGACTGGGCCGGCGCCTGCCGTATGACATGCCCGGCTTCCTTGCCGACGGGCGACGTCAGGCGGCCACGCAGAACGTCCCGGATGAAGTCCTGGAAGTACTCGACCGTTATATCGCGAAATGGCCAAGCGACCCGGCGCACTGACCTGTGCGCGTGGGCAGGCCCCTTACTGGTCTGCTCCTCATCCCTTTTTGAACGCACCTTTGAGTGTCGCGATCAGCGCCTCCCAGCGACTGCGCGGTCCTGGGGGCTTGCTGAATATCAGCCCCTGCCGCTCGCGGCGTTCGGACATCCAGTCCTGCTTGTAGGGTTCATTGCCGGTCAGGAAGTCGATCTCCTCGACCCTGTCCTGGTCGATCACGTGCTGCATGAGATAGGCGGTCAGGATGGAGCCTGGGGAGTAGCGTTTCCAGTCCTCGTCATACGCCAGGCGGAAGATATTGGCCTTACGGTGCGCGACGAACCAGAGCTGTGCGGCAGCGGGCTTGTCACCGATATAGAGCACCGCGAGCCGGGTCCAGTCCGGTGCGGCCAGGTTGACCGCAAGCGCATCGAGCAAACTACGGTACTGCTCGTTTGCCTTCCAGCTGGCGGTGTAGGCGCGGTGGTAGTCGTGCAATCCCTGCTGCACCCCGTTGCCTCGGAACATGCGGATGGCATAGCCGTGCTCGCGCTCCAGTTGGCGTCGCTTGCGCGCGATGGTGTTGCGCACCCGCGTGGGACGCCCTTGCAGGTAGGCGTCGAAGGACTCGCCTCGAGTGCGATGGAACCAGTTGTAAAAGCGGAAGTGACGATGCGATGCATAGCCGGCCGCCTGCATCGCCTGCTGCAGCGTCAGGATATTGCGGTCCTTGTCGGCCACTGGCTCCAGCTGCAGGCTGTCCACGGGACGTGCTGCCAGACCCTCGACGAGGCAGCGGAGAATGGCCGTTTGGTCCTGTTCGGCCAGCAGCAGGCTGTACACGGGGGTATATCGATGCCGCAGAGAGCCCAGGCTCCCCCCATCGAACTCGACCAACGGCAGCAAGGCCAGCAGGCGCTCTTTCTCCACCACGCCGGCCAGCAACATCGCCTGATCATTTCCCAGGGTGCTTGCCGACAGCGTTTCGAACCATTGCCTGGAAAAGAAAACGCTCGTCTGCGCGGCTTGCTCAAACAGCGCATTGGCGCCCGCAGGCAGTTGATCCCAGTTTCGGTAACAAGCGAACTTCATCTCTGCGAGGGAGACTGGGGCCTGGTTTTGCGCGACAGCCAATAGCGATCTGCGATCGTGCCTGATCGATCCCGTGGGCTTTGCGGTCCCCCACAGCCGGGTTCGCCGGGTGTTCGCCAGCCTGGTCTGAACCAATCCGGAGGGGTGATTATCTTCACTCCGGCACCCTGGCGACCGCGAGTGAACGGGGGCGCCCCCTCAACGCGAGCACTCCGGCCAGCGCGATCAACACCGCTCCACTGACGAATCCCAGGGTGAGTCCCTCGCCCCAGAACAGGTAGCCATACAGGGCGGCGAAGATCACCGAGAAATAGGTGAACGGGCCTACCCGAGCGGCGGGCGCCGCGGCATAGCCCCGGGTGAGCAGAAACTGGCCAGCGGTGCCGGCCGCGCCAACGAACAGCAGCAGACCCCATTCCTGGCCCTGCGGCATGCGCCAGGCCCAGGCGAGGGGAACCGCTGACACCAGTGCGGCCAGAATGGCGAAGTAGAAAACGATGCGCGTGGCCGGTTCGGTGTGGGTGAGGCGTCGCACGGTACTCTTGGCCAGGGCGGCCAGTGCGCCGCCCGCCACCCCGACCAGGGCCACGTAGGTGAGCGTGCCCTCCGGGCGCAGCACCAGGGCCACGCCCAGGAAGCCGACCGGGACCGCGAGCAATGCCAGCGGTGTGAGTTCCTCGCGCAACCACAGCCAGGCGACCAGTGGCATGAAGATGGGTGCGGTCATCTTCAGCAGCATGCCATCGGCCAGGGGCAGATTCGCGAGCGCGTAGAAGAAGCAATACATCGCCGAGACGCCGGCCAGGGCGCGCAACAGGTGCAGATGGGGTACCTGGGTCACCAGGCTGCTGAGACCGCCGCGCAGCAGCAGCGGCAGCAGAATGCCCAGGCCGACCAGGTTGCGCATGAACACCAGCATCTCGTTGGGCAGGGTCAATGAGGCGGTCTTTACCGCGGCCCCCATGCTGGCAAACATGAACTCGGAGGCGACGATGAGAATGGCGCCCTGGGTGATACTCTGACGGTAAAGCATGTCGGGTGCCTCAACAGCGGAATACGGCCGGTCGGGTCTTTCCGCTCCGGTGGGTAATATTAAACCAGCTCGGAATGGTGGGCTGCGGGAGAGTCCCGTTGGCGCTATCGTATCTCCGTCTGCCGATGCCATTCGGCGGACCAGCACAGGAGGAGCCATGATCCTGACCACGACACCCAGTATCGAGGGTAAATCGATCGACACCTATCTCGGGGTCATCACCGGCGAGGCGGTGATGGGCGCCAACATCTTCAAGGACCTTTTCGCCGGCATCCGCGACATTGTCGGCGGGCGCTCGGCGGCCTATGAGAAGGAATTGCGCAAGGCACGCAGCATTGCCCTGGAGGAAATCGGCGCCGAGGCCGAAAAGCTCGGCGCCAACGCGGTGGTCGGCATCGATATCGATTACGAGGTGCTTGGCGAGAAGGGCGGCATGCTGATGGTCAGCGTGAGTGGGACGGCGGTGCGGGTGCGCTGATCCGGGACATAAGGATAAATGGGGCTCGTCCCCGGTTTTTCAGATGGGTCATGAAATAGTTTCGAAAAGCGAACGTTCGTTCATCGGTAACGTCTGTTATTACGCTCTCGATCTGGTTGTCATTCTGACGATCGTCGCCGTTCTGTTGGCGGTGGTGCACAAGTACGCGACCCAGAACATAAACGTTGCCCAGACGCTACCCGGCGCAAGCGTTGTCTTCTACAACGATGACCCGTTTCTTGAAGTAGGTGATGTCCTGCCTGTCTACCGGTTCAGTGCAGACTGGAAAGTCGAAATCGGGAAGGTCAGAGTCGCCGAGCAAGACGGCGACAAATTCGTCGCTCACTTTGACAAAGAACACTTCAGCTGGCCGATGGGCAGGCAGGGTCAGGTCACTGCTCAATTGCCTGACTGGGTGCAAGTCAACATCGGTAGCGCGCTTGGGTTGAAAGCTGGCGATCAGTTGGTTCTTTTCGATGGCAGACGCCAAGTCGGCAGAATCGAACTAAAGGAAATCTCGACACAGAGCGCCTGGGGAACGCTTCTTTCCTCGTCGAAAGCGGATCTGCGTGGCTTGACTGCATCCGAGTTCTCGGTGCCGACTCAAATCGCCTATTTCAAGAATCCGTATGTATTTATTGGCGAGCTTGCCATCATCGCGCTGGCAGTCTGCTGATGGTTGTTCAAACTGCTCACTCGTAGACGATCGCTCGCTGTCACGATAAAGCACCAAGTGAGTAAGCATCTACGCTTGGACTCAAAGACCGTGATATGGATAACCAGCATTGGGCTGCTGGTTCCGTTCGTATGGCTGACTGTCAATTTTATCGTGGAGATGTTCGACTATTTTGTCGTTGAGCAGTTGCTGGAGATGCCTGTTGTCGAGGGATTTCTTTCTGGCAAACCGATCGTTGGACTGCTCGATATCCGCATCCTCTACGCTGTGGTGGCCTTCTGGTTTTTGTTATACCTGATTACCAGGCAGAGATCGCCAGTTCTGGCTTTCTGGGATCAATTTCGCTACCGACCCCGGGGTTACCCGGAGTTGGGTTGGCTGAACCGTCGCTTGATCATCTGGCTCCTGCATTTGGTCATCGCCTATGCCTTTGCCAGTACTCTGCATTCATTCCTGATCGGAAATATGAGCGCCTTGGCCCGCCTGGGCTGGCCTGAAGCAAATCTGAGCTTTGCGAACTTGAACGGTGCGTTTCACGGATTGGTTCATGTGCTCACCCACCGGCCGCAGGTGGCGAGTATTGAAGAAGGGTTCGAGATTGCCCGTTACGCACTCTGGTCGATCACGATCGTTGGCTGCCTCATTGGATATGGGCACTCCATCGTCGGCGTTCTATGGGGAAAGCATATTCGAAACCTCGATTTCACCGTGATGGGGTGGGTTACCAATGCGGCCTGCTATCCCCTGCTCGGTGTCGTGATCTGGCAAATGATGCCGCCACTGGCCGGGAGTGACCCTGTTGTTACCCAAGGCCCACTCTATTATCTGATGCTCGTGACAGAGCTGATGTTGAATATTTTCTATACGTCATCCATCTGGAATCTGGGTAAACGGTTTGGGGTGATGACCGACAAGGGTGTGTGTTCCACCGGCTGGTACAGCGTTATCCGTCATCCAAACTACACCTTGGAGGCATTGATGTTCGTGATGTTGGAGCTTCGCGGGGCGACGGGTCTGCCGCAGGGTGCAGCTATCGGGATGTTCATATTGTTGTATTACCTCAGGTCGGAAAGGGAAGACGACTTCATGACGAATTCCAATCCGGACTATGTCTCTTACAAAGAGAAAACCCCCTATAAATTCATCCCAGGGATTTATTAGCGGTTGTCCTCCGATGATTGGAGCACCGCTCCCCATCCAGTATGAACAGCGAGGAATGCCGCGTGCGCACCGAGCAGGTTTGTCTTCACTCTCAATCCCAGTCCGCCACATCGCGAATTGAGAGAAGCTGCAGGGCCGTTCGCCACTCTTGGCTTCACTCCTGTAAACGAACCTGAATTACCCGATCGAGTCTCGCGATCCCCGCTTGGAGATTGAAGTGTCGTTGCTGTTGCGTGATCGGGCGGTGGCTGACTACCAGTGCGATCACGTCGGTAAACGCAACCGGCCGATCGAGTTCAACGGTCTGGTTCAACTGCGCCTGCTTGGATCACAACAGACTTATACGGGCAGCTATGCTGAGAGGGTAGATGTAACAGGGCGAGCCGGCTCAGGAACCGGGAGGCAAAGGGGGCGGTGTGTAGGTCTTCTTTGAGAGCGGCCAGACCGGCTGCGCGGTGCAGGATGCTCTGGCCCAACAACAGGAGATGAATGCATGACCGAGGCTCCTTTCGAGATTCCCATCTCGCAGCATATCTGGGACAGCCGCTACCGCTATCGCGCGCCCGACGGACGCGGCGATCGCAGCGTGCTCGATAGCTGGCAGCGGGTCGCCGCTGCGCTCGCGGCCGTCGAGAAGGCGGATCGTTCACGCTGGGAGCGGGATTTCCTCGATCTGCTGCAAGACTTACGTTTCCTGCCGGGCGGCCGGATCCTGGCCGGCGCTGGCACCGGCCAGGATGTCACCCTATTCAACTGCTTCGTGATGGGACCTGTCGAGGACTCCATGGAGGGTATCTTCGATGCTCTCAAAGAAGGCGCCTTGACCATGCAACAGGGCGGGGGAGTCGGTTACGACTTCTCCACCCTGCGACCCGAGGGCGCTCCGGCCTGGCGGGTGGGTGGGGTGGCCTCGGGGCCGGTCTCGTTCATGCGGATATGGGACCGCATGTGCGAGACGCTGCTGTCGACCGCAGCGCGGCGCGGCGCCATGATGGCTATCCTGCGCTGCGATCACCCGGACATCGAGACCTTCATCGATGCCAAGCGTTGCAGCGGTGAGCTGCACAATTTCAATTTGTCTGTGCTGGTCAGCGACGACTTCATGCAGGCGGTAGCGCAGGACGCTGCCTGGCCGCTGGTCTTCCCGGTCGACGGTCTCGGCGGCCGCGCGCAGCGTGTTGGGGAAGAGCTGCTGCGCTCCTGGCCCGGTCACCTGGAGCCGGTGCCCTGTGCGGTATGGCGCGAGGTGTCGGCGCGCGCGCTGTGGCAGAAGATCATGCGCGCCACCTATGAGCGAGCGGAGCCCGGGGTGCTGTTCATCGACCGCATCAACCGGGAAAACAACCTCGGCTACCGCGAGCAGATCAGCGCAACCAATCCCTGTGGGGAGATACCCCTGCCGCCCTATGGCGCCTGCAATCTCGGCTCGCTCAATCTGACGCGCTTCGTACGCGAACCCTTCAACGATGAAGCGGTGCTCGACCTGGACGCCCTCGCCCGGGCCAGCCGGGTTGCGGTGCGCCTGCTCGACAACGTGATCGATGCTTCGCGCTTTCCGCTCGAGGCGCAACGGCGCCAGGCGCTTGGCAGCCGACGTATCGGGCTGGGGATTACGGGGCTTGCGGATAGCCTGATCATGCTCGGCCTGCACTACGGCTCGCCGCGCGCGAGAGAGATCGCCGCTGAGGCGATGCGAACCATCTGCCACGCCGCCTATCGGACCTCCATCACGCTTGCCGAAGAGAAGGACAGCTTTCCGTTCCTCGACCGCGAGGCTTATCTGCAGAGGCCCTTTATACAGGCGCTGCCGCAGGATATCCGTGACGGCATCGCCGCGCGCGGGCTGCGCAACAGCCACCTGACCGCGATCGCCCCCACCGGGACCATCAGCCTGCTGGCGAACAACGTCTCGAGCGGGATCGAGCCGGTGTTCGATTTCGCTTATCGCCGACAGGTGCGCGATCACGCTGGCGCCAGCACCCAGTATGAGCTGAGCGACTACGCCTTGCGCCACTGGCGTGAGCTTTTCGGTGACCGGGCACTGCACGCGAGCTTCGTCGATTCGCATGATCTTTCGCCCCGCGATCACCTGGAAATGCAGGCCGCGCTGCAGCCCCATGTCGACAACGCCATTTCCAAGACCATCAATATACCGGCCGACTATGACTTCGAGTCCTTCCGTTCGGTCTACCATCAGGCCTACCGGCTGGGCCTGAAGGGTTGCACGACCTACCGCCCAAATGCGATCACCGGGTCGGTGCTGGAGGCAGGGGAAGGGGGGCAGGCGGCCGGGTCGAGTTGCTGCGGCCTGGATCGGTCGGACGATTGAAATCCGGATTCGCGGATGTGCCCCTGCATCGGGCCCTAACGCCAAGATTGGCTTCTCAGTCTTCCTCCTGGTTATCGCTGCCGAACCAGTGTGTAGCCGCCTGGAGGCCAAACACGGACAGCGCCAGGATCGCGATCGCCCCGGTCAGAGTCAGCACCGTTTGGTTGTCCAGCTCCTTGATGTCGATCACCAGCAGGCGGGTGATCGCGGTGATCGCGACATACACCAGGAAGCGGACCGACAGGCGGTTGGTCTTGAAATAGATCGCTATCATCGCGCCGAGCTCGATGAAGATGAACAGCATCAGAATATCTTTGAGGCTGGGGCCGCCATGCTGGATGACCTCGATCAGCTCGATAGCAGCGGCCCAAATGATCGCAAATCCACCGGCATACAGCAGTAGCAGGTGAAAAAGCTCTGACAGCAGGATCCCGAATTGCTTGGGCCCCTGAAAACGGTCGTTGGACATTAGGGTTCGCTCCGGTCGTTTGTTTTTCTTCGAGGTCTGAGTGGGGGAATTGTAGTCGCCGCCTGTGCGCCTGCCAGCATGGCTATCCATCTGCGCCATTCCTGCGGCCAGCGGATGCGCGGCAGTCGATCCCCTCCCTGGCGCCCACCCTATCCCGGATTTGCGGATTCAAACCGGGTGCTCGTGCCGGCGATGCGCTTCGATACCGGGGATATCCCTCTTTCTGCATCAGCAGTGGACATGGCAGCATCGACCGATGCGTGTGCTTCATGCCCGACTTTTGCTGGTGTTGATTTCGCTCCCTGCCCTGACGGGGATTTTTCCGCTGGCGTTTGCGGGCGAGGCGCCTGACGCCGATGAGCTGGCGAGGAAGGTGCATGCCGTGTCGCATAACGAGGCCCTGCGCAACGCGGTCGCCAAGCGCAACGGGCGGGAGGCGCCGATGGTGGTGAACCGCGTTCCGCTGGAGATGCGCAAGGGACGCAAGCCGCATATCAAGACCTTCGACACCTACATCAACAACCAACCGGCCGATCCGGCGCTCGACACCCTGCAGATGGCGATCCTGACCTCCGGCAAGGCCAAGGGCACCGGGGTTCTGGTCACCCGCTTCACTGATCCCGCGCGCAGCGCGCTCCTAAGCATCTGGCTGCCGGCGCTGCGCAAGGCGAGGAACGTCAACGAGCCTTCGCATGAGGATGTCTGGTTCGGAACCAACCTGACCTATGGCGAACTCGTGTTGCGCCAACCGACTGACGAGACCCACGAGTACCTCGGCGAGGGGGTGCTCGAAGGTTGCCTCGCCACGATGGTCTTCCAGCCCTGGGAGAAGAACCGCTACACCGAGTCCTTGCCCGGGGAGCAATGCGAAGTCCGCGGAAAGGCCGTGTGGCGACTGAAGAGCACCACGAAGTTTGTGAACTGGTGGTACGACTACCGTATCACCGAGATCGACCAAGGTAGCTACTGGCCCTATCGGACGGTCTATTACAAAGACGAAAACAGGATCAAGACGGTAGGGGTGGATTGGCAGCCCCTGCAGCAGACGGACACGACGCTCGCCTATCCGCGCTACATCTATGCTGTGAGTCATGACAATGGCCTCGACAGCATGGTGTATGTGCCGCGCGAGACGATCGGCACGAACGTGGATATCCCGGACGAATTCTGGTCTGTAGAAACGATCCGGGACTACCTTCAGAAGAAGTAGGGGGAAGAAACCGGGGGACGATTCCCGGTCGGAGAAGAAAGAACAGGTGCACCGCGCCGATGCGGTTTATCGGGAGATCTTATTCCAGCCAGCAGGGTGCGCCGCTGGCGGTTGAACCCAGGACCCGGGCCGCCGGTATCGGCAGATGAGCGCGCAAGGGTCGGTCGGAGAGCACCGAAAATCATGGCCGCGAACCAATACGCGCTGGGTTACGCCCGATTCATGCTGCGCCATCGACGTGCGGTGATCGTATTCCTGTTGCTCGCCACCATCGTCGCGGCCTTTTATGTTCCAAAGGTCAACCTGCGCAACGATCCTGACTCCCTGCTGCCGCTCTCCAACCGTTACATCGCGACCAATCTCTACGCCGACAACACCTACGGCATGGGCAACCTGATGGTGTGGGGTTTCAAGCTCAGGGAAGGCGACATCTATCAGCCGTGGTTCCTCGAGATGCTGCACCGCTTCTATGCGGAGGCGAGCAGCCTCGAATTCGCCAACGCCGCCAACTTTGCCGGTTTGCCCTCATCCAGGCTGCGCAACATCGGGGTCGCCGCCGATGGCAGCCTGGATTTCAGCCGCCTGATGCCCGCGAATGGTCTCACTCAGGACGAGCACGAACGCCGCGAACAGATCGATTATCTGCGCAGGGGGCTGCAGCGCCACCTGGTGCTCGAGCCCCTGCTCGTCTACTACGAGGACGGGGAAGGGAAAAAGTGTGACTTGCTCGATGCGCAGGGACGCATCGATACCGCATCGGTGGCTCGCGTCACCCAGCGTTGCAAGGCCAGGGGTACCTTCATCATCGGCGACTTCGGCAACGGGATGAAGGAGAACAGCCTGGCATGGATCCGGGCGTCGGACGCGCTGCTCGAGCGTTACCAGGAGGAATTCGGCGACCGGGTTGAGTTCCTGGTATCCGGAGAGCCTTTCATCCTCGCCAAGATGATCCAGGAACTGCGCGACAAGGCCTGGTTGTTTGTGATCTCGCTGGCGATCGTTCTGCTTGTCCTGCGCTATCAGTTCAAACATTGGAGCTGCGCTGTCTACCCTCTGCTCGGGGTCAGCATGACCATCGTGCTCACCCTGGGCTTGATGGGATTCACCCAGTTCCAGCTCACCACCATGATGGCACTGACCCCGATGCTCCTGCTGGCGATCGGCGTGGGACATGCCATGCAGATCACGCGCCGCTACATGCAGGAATTATGCGGTACCGGTGATCCGGAACTCGCCGCGGTGGAGTCGATACGGCATACGATCATCCCCGCCGCGTTGTCGATCGGCACCGATCTGCATGGCTTTTTCGCGATTTCCTTCGTAGATATCTCTTTCTATAAGGCCTATGCCTATTTCGGCATCTTCGGCATGGCGACCCTGATCCTGACCACGACCACCCTGATACCCCTGCTGATGGTCAGCCTGCCGCCGCATATGACGGTCGGGGAACGTGAACGCGCTTGGGAGAACGCGTTGGCAAAGGGCGTCACCCGGGTGTTGACCAGCGGCTGGAAGTGGCTGCCGCTCGCGCTGGTGGGGCTGATTCTGGTGGCGTCGGCACACTATGCGCAGTTGCCCCGGGGAGTGTCCGCGATATTCGCCGGCGAGGCCGGGCGGAGCGACCCGGAAGTCGCCCGAATCCAGGACGAGTTCGACATCATGCCGGGGGTGGAGAAGGGGATCCATTACCCGAGGGCGGCCTTCAAGGAGCACTACCTGCTCGGCGAACTGCTGCATGGGGAGGGTTCGGTGCGCCCGATAGTCGATCTCGAGCGCCTGTCGGCAATGATGCCCGGGGTGATCACCGCCAACCTGGTGGTGCGCTCGCGCGCCGGCACCCTGCCAGCCTGCGGGATCGAGGCCTGGGACGACGAAGGCCAGCGGGTGATCGGCCCGGACCAATGTTTTGACGAACAGGAGGATCCGCCGCAGGGGATATTCAACGATCCGCAGGTGCTGGCCGCGCTCGCCGACATGGAGGACTGGCTGCGCAGTCGCGCGGATGTGGGGTTCACGACCTCCTATGTACAGTTCATCAAGACCCTCAACATGGTGCTCAATGCGCCGGCCGGCGAGGCGCCGACCGGGCATGCCAACCTGTACGCGATTCCCACCCTGGCGCACATGCGTGCCAACCTGTACGCCTATGGCGGAGACCCGGCGCAACTGCCGGACCCGGAACAGACCGTGCAGCTGTACAACGGCATGTTGGCGGCCAATGCCGGGGCGGGCGAACTCGATGGCTTCGTCAATACCCGCACCTGGGATGAGGGCATCATCGTGGCGTTCGTCAATACCCTGGAACCGGCGCATACCCATCGCAGCGTGCGCGAGATCCAGGCCTACATAGCGCAGCATCAGGATGACCCGGGTATGGCGAAGCTGCGCATCGGCATCGAGGGTGGCGAGGCGATCCCGGTCGACAATACGCCCGGCGCGCGCGTGGTGGTCACCGACGATACGATTCCGGGCAAGGCGGCGATTGGCGGCTTCCTCGGGGTGACCGAGGCCACCCGCGATGTGGCGTTCGCAGAATGGCTGCATGCGCCGGCGATGACCTCAGCCACGGTATTCCTGATGACCGCGGTGATGTTCCGCTCCTGGCTGGTCGCCTTCATCCTGATCGGTCTCTGCTTCGTGACCCTGATGTCGCAGTACGGCCTCGGTGGTTATATGACCTCGATCGGGGAGTGGTCGGGCAATCTCGCCTTTCACGTCCAGGTGGCCCTGAGTATTGCGATGGGCCTGGGTGTCGACTACGCGGTGTACATGGTGTCCCGCCTGCGGGAGGAGATGCAGGCCAAACAGCATCATTGGGCTTACGCATTGCGCGAGACGATTCGTACCACCGGCTCCGCGATCGTGATCTCTGTGGTGGTGCTGCTGGGGAGCATCATTCCGCTGATGAATACCGAGATGGCGAACCTGTGGTCGGTCAGTCTCTACATCGCCGAGGCCCTGATACTGGATGTCGTGCTCGCGCTGCTGTTCCTGCCGCTGCTGGTCAGCTGGCTCAGGCCGAGGTTTGTCTTCGGGCGGGCGTAGGAGCGAGCTTGCTCGCGAATGGTGTCTGACGCGGCGGGTCCGGTGCCGGGACCTTCGCGGCCAAGGACGCTCCTACAGAACGCTGAAATGAGGCGTAGGAGCGAGCTTGCTCGCGAATGGTGTCTGACGTGGCGGGTCCGGTGCCGGGACCTTCGCGGCCAAGGACGCTCCTACAGAACGCTGAAATGAGGCGTAGGAGCGAGCTTGCTCGCGAATGGTGTCTGACGCGGCGGGTCCGGTGCCGGGACCTTCGCGGCCAAGGACGCTCCTACAGGTACGGCGCCGACACGAGCCCCGAGTCGTAGGAGCGGGCTTGCCCGCGAATGTTCCCGGTGAACCGCAATTGCTACGCTGGCGTCGCGTCCTTCTGCAGGTAGGCGAGCATCTCCTCAGCCGGTAGCGGCGGGCTGAAGAAATAGCCCTGAACCCGGTCGCAATCCCGTTGTTTAAGAAAAGCCAGCTGGGCCTCTTCCTCGACACCCTCTGCCACCACCGTCTTGTTGAGGTTGCGGGCCATCGCGATCACGGCCGAGACCAGCTTGCAGTCGCTGTCGTGGTCGGGCACGTCGCGGATGAAGCCGCGATCGATCTTCACGATATCGATCGGGAAATTGCGTAGATGGCTGAGCGAGGACTGGCCGGTGCCGAAGTCATCCAGGGCGATCTGGACACCCAGGTCCTTGAGGCCCAGCAGAACCGGGTAGACCCGCTCCGGATCCTGGAACAGGGTGCT
This sequence comes from Gammaproteobacteria bacterium Milos-ODIII6, assembly GCA_029228645.1. Lineage (GTDB taxonomy): Bacteria > Pseudomonadota > Gammaproteobacteria > Chromatiales > Chromatiaceae > MONJU. The sequence continues at coordinate 322,221 of JAPTHR010000002.1, read as the reverse complement.
CTCGGTGATTTCCATGGTCAGTTGTTTGGCCTGGATGCCGGATGCCGCCAGTGTCTGGGCGACGAACGCGGTGATCCCGGTATCGTAGAAGCAGGGCGCTGAAAAGTTCACCGCGATCGAGAGCTCCTTCCCGGTCGCATCGCCCACCGAACGTAAGAAACGGCAGGATTCCTGCAGAATCCAGCGGCTGGCCGGTGCAATCATTCCCGAGTTTTCCATCACCGGAATGAATTCCGCCGGGCTTACCAGGCCGCGCTCCGGATGCTCCCAGCGCATGAGTGCTTCCATGCCGACCGGTTGTTGGGTCTCCACCGAGTGGATCGGTTGCAGGTGGACGCGCAATTCATTGCGTTCCAGCGCGCCGCGCAGATCGCTCTCGATCGCCGTGACCAGGGAGGCGACCTTGCCCATTTCGGGGGAATGGAACTGGTAATTGTTGCGACCGGATTCCTTGGCCTTGTACATCGCCATGTCGGCCCTTGCGATCAGGGTATCGACGTCCGCGCCCTCGTCGGGTCCGACGGCGATGCCGATGGAGGTGGTGACGAACAACGTCTGGGCGTCGATGTGAAAAGGCTCCCGCATGCTGTCGATCAGGGCTCCCGCGACTTCCTCCAGCTGTTGACGCTCAGAGAACCCCTCCGCGATCACGATGAACTCGTCTCCGCCAAAGCGCGCCACGGTATCCGCCTCGCGCACGTTGCGTTTCAGGCGCTCGGCGACCTGTTTGAGCAATTCATCGCCAAAGCGGTGTCCCAGGCTGTCATTGATGGTCTTGAATCGGTCGATATCGAGGAACATGGCCCCGACCAGCGTCTTGTTGCGCTGCGCCAGCTGCAGGGCGTGTTCGAGTCGGTCGCGTACCAGTTCGCGATTGGGCAGGTCGGTGAGTGAATCGTGAAACGCGAGGTGATCGATGCGGTCACGCGCCCGCTTGTACTCGGTGATGTCCTCCACGCTCGACCAGACGTACTGTTTGCCGTCCTTCAGCAGAATTCTTCCGGTGAGTCGCACCGGCACCCGGTGACCGTCACTGTGAATGAACTCCTTTTCATAGGGCCCACTCCGGCCGTCCCGTTCGAGCGCTTCGAGGTGCTCCCTGTCTTCGTCGAAAAACGATTCGGGCGTGATCTCACCGCAGCGGAGGTTCTGAATTTCCTGCACGGGACGACCTATGATGGCCGCGAAAGCCGGGTTGGCATCGACGATACTTCCCTGCATGTTGCAGAGCAGCAGGCCGATCGCGGATTCCTCGAACAGGGTCCGGTTGTAGGACTCGCTCTCGCGCAGCGCGTTCTCCGCGGCAAGCCTTTCGCTCATGTCCTGCAGGATGGCGACGAAAACCTGGGGGTTCTCATGGCGCGACAACTGCAGCGAGACGTCGACGGGATAGCATGTGCCATCCTTGCGCTGGTGCACGCTCTGGAAACGCAGGTCGTTGCTCAGGCCGGCGAGTAACGGCTCGACCTGCTTGCGGAAGGCATCCGGGGATAATTCAGGACTGATATCCAGGGGTGTCATTCCGGCCAGCTCTTCACTGCTGAAGCCGAGGTTGGCCCGCGCGCTGGCATTCACCTGGGTGAAGCGCAGGGTGCTGGCATCGAACACGTAGATCTCGTTGCTGGAGTTGTCGAGGATACGTCCGAGGCGTTCGCGCAGACCCTCGGCCTTTTTGCGGTCGCGAATGTCCATGATGGTGCCGCGTATCAGGATGCGCTCCGAGTCGGGCAGGCGCGACAGGCGGACCTCACAGGGGATGTTCTCGCCCTCTGCGTCCTTGTGCATCCACTCGAACACCGGTGTCTCCCCTTCGACCGCGCGCCTTATGTACTCGGGAGCCGCGATTTCAGAGCGCCGACCATCGGGCTGATACTCAGGGCTGAATTCGGCCGGACCGATGCTCAACAGCTGTTCCCGGGTCATGGCAAAAAGCTGCGTCGCGTGGGGATTGGCCTCGATCAGGTGACCGAGCTGCGCGTCCAGGATGGTGATTGCCTCGGGCGCGTTCTCTACCAGGGAGCGATAGGCCTGCTCACTGGTGGAGAGGGCCTTTTCCGCCTCGAAACGCTCGGCGATCTCGCGCTTCAGCTCTTCGTTGGTTGTCGCCAGCTGCTTGCCGAGGCGGGCGTTGCGCTCGGAGTCCCGCAGCATGTTTCGCAGGTAGAAGCCCAGCAGCGAGGTCAACAGGATCCCGCTCAGCAGTACGCCGAAAGCCGCATATTGGCGGTTGGCGGCAAGAAAGGCTGGCGCCGGACTATAGGCGATGGTCCAGGTCCTCCCCGGAATCCGCAGCGTCAGCTGCAGGGATTGCGCGTTCCGGGGGTCAAGTTTCTGGAATCGCGGACCGCTTTCCTTGCCGCTGCTGCGCGTGCGCGAGGGGTGGAAATAAGCCAGGACCGATTCGTTCGCAGCGGCATCCTCGAACACCCAGAAGTCGAGGCCTGCCGGACTGGTCGGGCGGAGCGCCTCTTCGATCATGTCGCCGACGCGGAAGACGCCGAGGACATAGCCGATAAGCGCGTCGCGACGCTGCTGCAATGAGTCGAGTACCGCATCCCGAGTATAGATCGGACGCACGATCAGGATCCCGTATTGATCCCCGGTCTCCTGCACCAGTCGAATCCAGTGAGTGGTGGCGGCCTGACCGCGATCGCGGGCCAGTAGCAGCGCCTCGCGGCGCGTGCTTTCCGAGAGGATGTCAAAGCCCAGTGCCTGCTCATTGCCGCTCAGGGGTTCGAGATAAAACGCGGGCAGATAATTGCTGCGCTGCCCGGCCACAATCCTGTCCCCGTTTTCGTCCACTTCGGTTATCTGGAAGCCCGGCAGCCCGGCGCGCTTCGCGTATGCCTCGAAAGCAGCCCGCTCAGCGGAACGGACCAGGGGATTCCAGCCGTACCCCTGGACCTCCGGATGGCGGGCCAGGATGGGTTGTACGAACCGGCGGAATTCGGAACGCTCGACCAGCTTGGAGGCGGCGAACAGCCCGGCGAGGGATTCGAGCAGTTCAGTATGCTGATCGATGATCGACTGGATAACCGCCACCTGGGCGCTCGCCTGGCGCTGCAGTTCCGCCTGGATAACGCTCTGTTCCCAGTTTCGCACCAGGAGGAAGGCGGCGACCGTCACGGCCAGTCCGACCAGTAGCACGGTGGCAACGGATCGTCGGCCCCAGCCGGTCCGCTTGGGCATTGCACTGCCGTCGGGCGTCCCGGACTCGGTGGGCGTCATTCCGAGTGACTCTGCGAGCGGGTTATTGAGTGGTTTCGAAGCATGAGTGGTTGTTTGCCAGGCTGTGGAGTAATCGACGGTAGCTTCGCTAGTAACGGCATTCTTGAAGAAAATTTCAGTTTTTCCGCCTTCCTGAGTGTAGACGGGGGTTACCAGGATGGACTGTTTCCCTTTGTGCAAGGGCGGATTCGACCTGGAGAGTTGGGTATCATCTCGCCGGGATGGTTTGCCCGGGGCGGCCTGTGTGCCTGTCAGGAGGGAGTCAGACCCATGTTGACCGCGAGCAACCTGAAGGCCTTAGGCGCTCACTACTGATACGGGTGAAACAAGTCCATGGTTCTGGAGTTAATCAAAGCGGCGGCCCTCCTGCTTGCGCTCAGCCTGTTGCAGGGCCTGATCGCCCGCTACTGGCAGAACAGAGAGACGTTGCGGCAGGTGCTTTCCGGCTGCCTGTTTGGCGGAATCTGTGTGGTCGGGATGATGGCGCCGATCGAGGTCGCCCCCGGGGTCATATTCGACCCCCGTTCGGTCATCCTCAGCATGGCCGGCCTGTTCGGTGGTGCGATCGTGGCGGCGATCTCCGTCGCGATTGCGGGCGGGTATCGTCTCTGGCTTGGGGGCGGCGGCGTTTATGTCGGTGTCGCCGTGGTGCTGGTCTGCGCCTTGCTCGGCCTTTTCTATCGCTACGCCCATCATCGCGGCTGGGTGGGTATCAGCGCCAGTCGACTGCTGGCGTTCGGTTTTCTCGTGCATATCGTCGAAGTGGGTCTGTTTACCCAGCTGCCGGACGACGCCGTAGCCAAGGTGATGGACACGGTCGCGCTGCCGCTGATCCTGACCTTTGCCCCGGCGACCGCATTGCTGGGTCTGCTGCTGCTGGACATCGAGAAGCGTCTGAAGACCGAGGCCGACCTCGTCGAGAGTCAGGCCCGATTGTCTCTTCATTTGGAGAATACCCCGCTGGCCGCGATCTCCTGGGACAAGGATCTTCACTGCACCCAGTGGAATAAATCTGCCGAGAACATATTCGGCTACAGCCGGGGCGGGTGATCTCGCGCAATCAGCGTTTCCTCTCCCTGTGGGGGATTCCCCCGGACATTGCGGAATCCCACTCGGACGAGCGTCTCCTCAATGCCGTGCTGGCCAAGTTTGCCCATCCCGAACAGTTTCTCGAGCGCGTCCATCAGCTGTATGCCAGTCGGCACGAGACCAGCATGGACGAGATCGAGCTCAAGGATGGACGGGTCTTCGAACGCCATTCGGCGCCCATGATCGGGACGGACGACGAATATTTCGGCCGGGTGTGGACCTTCCGAGACATCACCTCGCGCAAGCGCTCGCAGGAGGTGATCTGGAGGCAGGCCAACTTCGATACGCTCACCGGCCTCGCGAACCGCTCCATGCTGCGTGACCGGCTGGAACACGAGATCCTGAATGCCCACAGGGCGGGAGGCAAAGTTGCGCTGCTGTATCTCGACCTGGACCGGTTCAAGGACATCAACGACACTCTCGGGCACGGTTTGGGCGATCTGTTGTTGCAGGAGGCGGCCAAACGTTTGACCGCCTGCGTTCGCGAGGCGGACACCGTGGCCCGCCTGGGGGGTGACGAGTTCACCATCGTCATGGGCGGGTTGGAGGAAGTGGGCAGTGTCGAACGGGTGGCGAACGACATCCTGCAGCAATTCCAGGCCCCTTTCACGCTCGCAGAAGAGGTGGCGCATGTCACCGTAAGCATCGGTATCACCCTCTATCCGGACGATGCCCGGGAAGTCAGTGAGATGCTGAAAAACGGCGATCACGCGATGTATGCCGCCAAGGACAAGGGGCGTAACTGCTACCAGTATTTCACCCCCTCGATGCAGCACAAGGCGGTCCATCGTGCCCAGATGATCAAGGATCTGCGCGCAGCATTGCCCGGGCAGCAGTTCCAGCTCTGGTATCAGCCGATCGTGGCGCTGTCGAGCGGCCGGTTCGAAAAGGCGGAGGCCCTGATTCGCTGGATACATCCCACCAGGGGGTTGGTCAGTCCCGCGGAGTTTGTGGCGCTGGCGGAGGAAACACGCATGATCCTGGATATCGGTGACTGGGTGTTCAGGCAGGCTGTTCGCCAATGCGAGGCCTGGCGTGAGGCCTTCAACCCGGATTTCCAGGTGACCATCAACACCTCACCGGTGCAGTACCGGAGCGAGAGTTTCGAGGTGGATGACTGGGGCCGTTATCTGCGCGAGCGAGGACTTCCCGGCGGAGCCATCGGAGTCGAAATTACCGAGGGCGTACTGATGGATGCCATCGAAAAAGTGACCGAGAGGCTACTGATGTTCCGTGACGCCGGCATCCAGGTGTCGCTGGACGATTTCGGCACCGGATACTCGTCGCTTTCCTACCTCAAGAAGTTCGACATCGATTATCTCAAGATCGACCGGGCCTTCGTGCGCAATCTGGAGGCGGACTCCGATGACTTGGCCTTGTGCGAGGCGATCATCATCATGGCGCACAAGCTGGGACTCAAGGTCGTGGCCGAGGGCATCGAGACCGAATCGCAGCGGGATCTGCTGCTGTCCGCGGGCTGTGATTTTGGCCAGGGCTATCTGTTCTCGCGGCCGCTGCCGGCTGCGGAACTGGACAGCCTGCTGGCGGCGTCGGTCGAGGCGAATGCGCGGGCCCCCTGGCAGGTCTGAGATCCGGATCGTTGTGCGGCGGCTTGGTTTTACTGCCGCCGGTCCAGTTCGATCCGGCGCATCGGCATGCGATCGATCTCGGCGAAGATCTCCTCGAGATCCGTACCCAGATCGCTGCGGCGCTTGATCCCGCCATCGAGGCCTATCAGGATCATTTCCCGCTGACCCGGCGCGATCCGCAGCAGCTCACGCAGGCGCGAGAGATCGCTGGCGCTCAAGGAGCGCCCGTCGACCGATCCGGAGTGGGCCGAAAGCTGGAAAACGACCAGCCGGCGGTCGTCGATCCCGGCCTGCTTCTGCCGGACCGCCTCCAGCTTTTCGCGCAGCGCCGCATCGGCGGGATCATCCGCCGCCAGGATCAGCAGGCGGTCACGCCACTGGTGCTGTGACAGGTCGTAGGCCTGTGCCGGCAGGGCAGCGATGAGCAGCAGCAGGATCAAAACAGGTTTCTGGAACATCTCGTTTCTCCGTTTCATGGCCGCGCCGGCAAACTCGGGTCTCAGGTCATCGGAAGCTCGAGAGCGAGCGACGGCGCGGATGCCTCGCTCTCGCTCCTTACCCCCTGCGAAAGGGCGCGCAACAGGTGCCCGGCAGCCGCCTGCCCGCTGAGGTAGGCGCCCTGGATGCGCGCGCCCTGGCACCAGTCGCCACACACCGCGAGGCGGCGCTCTGCGTCCCAGAGCGCGCCGACATCGAGCGGCCGCTCGACCAGCGAGTACAGCCAGCGATGGCTGCCCAGTAGCTCGACGCCGTTCGGATCGATGCCACTTCGGTCGCAGAATGCCTGCATCAGTTTCTGACCGGCGGGCTCGCGATCCGTTTCCAGGTGCGCCTGGCTCCAGCTGGTGGAGGCGTGCAGCACCCAGGTGTTTCCCTGCCGCCCCGGTTTGCTGCCGTTGCGCGCCGCCCAAGCCAGCTCGGGGGTGTCGAAAAACAGCCCGTCGAAGTCCAGCTCATCCGCTGAACGCTGCCTGAGCATCGCCGCCCAGGCCGGCAGGTAGCGGATGCCTTCGGCCTGGCGCGCCAGCTCGGTTGAGGACGGTCGCAGCAGTTCTGCGGCCTGGGGTGCCGGCGCCGCGATCACCAGGGCGTCGAACCCGCCCAGCGGGCTGTCGCGCTCATCGCGAAGCTGCCAGCGCCCGCTGCTGAATACTGGCGGCGCGACCCGTGTCTGCCGTTGGATATGCAGCCCCTCGCCGAGCAGGCGACCGAGTGCGCTCATGCCGGGCACGGCGACGAAGCGTTCGCGCCCGTCGTGCGAGGCGCTGATGCTTTGCGAAGTGATGCGCCCGATGCGCGCCCGCCAGGGAGCGACCTGGCCGCGCTCGATCCAGGCATCCACCACCCGCCGGAAAGCCGGGTCGTCGGCGCTGAAGTACTGGGCGCCATGGTCCAGGCCGATGTCCCCGATGCGGCGGGTGGCAGCGCGCCCGCCGAGCCCGCGGGACTTCTCGAACACCGTTACCCGGTGGCCCTGGTCGTGCAGGCTGCGGGCGGCGCTCAGCCCGGCGACGCCGGCGCCGATCACGGCGATGTCCAGCACTTCGCCAGCGCTGGGTCGGCTGACCCTCGCAGCGTAGTGCTCGAGGTCCAGCCGGCGGGTATGCGCCTGCACGCTGCGGTTGCGCACCCGCCCGAGCACCGGGGTCTCGTCGAAGGGGCGGTCGAACAGCCCGAGGGCCCACAACAGACCACCGTAGGAGTTGGGGTCGGAGCCATCCAGCGCATAGCGGTGGTTGAGGTCGATCAGGGTGCGCAGCGCGGCGGCCGGGTCCGGACGCCAGTAGGGGATGGCCTTGGCCCAGGTCATGCGCAGGTTGTTGTGCAGCTCGCCATGAATACGCAGCGAGGTCTGCGCCAGATCCCAGAGCGGCTCGCCGGTGAGCGATCGGGCCAGGGTGTCCTCGTCCAGCCGCTGGGCGCGGGTATCCGTGGCATGCTCGAGCAGGGTCTGGCGGGCCCACTCCGGCAGACAGGCGAGCGACTCGGGGTCAGCGGTATGAAAACAGAAGTTGAACGCGAGTTCGCGCCAGATCAGCAGTTCGTCGAGGAACTTCTCCGCGCCGTCGCCACCGTGCTGCCAGGCCTCGCGCGCGATCCGGAACGGTGACACATGGCCGTGATGCAGGTAGGGCGACAGCCGGCTGACGCCGCGTGGCCAGTCGATCGCCGCATCGTTGCGCAGGCGTGCATAGCCGGAGAGGCCGGCCGTGCGGAAGGCCTCCCAGCGGAGATAACCCGCCTCGGTCCCCCCGACAGTGTGGGCCACGGGTGGCACCCCATGATCAATATCGCAGGCGGCACACAGCGCCGCGATGTCCGCCTGCTCGAGATCGAGCGCCTCGAAGCCGGGGTCGCCGGCAAAAGCTGGGCAGCTGGGTTGGGCGTCCTGCCATGGGAGTGGAACACGCTGCGCAAACTCCTCCCGGTTTGCCAAGCGAAATGCATAGGCGCGGCTGAACGGCCCGGACTGCAAGCGCATCGGGACGATGCAGCCGCAGTCCACGGCAACCGTCAGACTGTCGACATGCGAGGCAAGCCGGCGTGACCAGGCGGGAAAGGGTGGCGCCGGGAAGTCCTCGACGATGACCGCGGCGGCCCGGCGTGCCAGCGCGTTCAGCGGAGATCGCTGCTGCTGGTCGCTGGCCAGGTGAAAAACAGCACGGATGCCGCGAGCGCGCAGCGCCCGGTGGGCATCGCGCGCGCCCTGCAGGATGAAGCTGTGATGGCGGTCGTTGTTGTATCGGTGGTCACCGCCAAGGCCCTGATAGACCAGCACCGGCAGCTGGAGTCGATTGCCGATCGCGAGCGCCGTGTCCAGCGCGGGGTTTTCGTGCGCCCGCACGGCGTGATGCATCCAGTAGAGCACGAACTCGCCCTCGGGGTGCAGGCCGCTGCCGCCGAGCAGGCGACATCGCTCGCCGAGATGTGCTGGCAGCTGCGTAAGGGGCTCTGCCTGTTGCGCTGTTTTTGCCATCGTGACCCCAGCCCGTCTTCCGATTAATCCAGCAGGCTAACGCATCCGACGGCGTGCGCCTGCTTCGGGGCGGGCGTGGATCTGGCAGCAATCGAGCGGACATGTTCAGGACATGCGGTCGCGGTGTGGCTGGACGCCTTGTCAGTGGTCGCCAGCGACCTTGCGGCCTGGCCCGGCAACCGGGTCTTCGCCGCTATCGAACACCGAGAGCAGCATCGGCCCGAGCGCACTGATATGACCCAGGGGGCGGCGCTTCGGCTCGACACCATCCTGCAGGCCCAGGCGGCGCAACCGATCGGCGATCATGGGATTGGCGGTGACGATATGCACCGGCACATCCCAATTCGAACCCGGGCCGCTCACGCGGCTGGCTGGTTGATGGTCGCCCAGCAGGACCAGTACCGATTCGCGTGCCTGCGGCAGTGCCTGGTAGCCGCTCAGCCACTGGAAGGTGTAGTCGATGCTGCGGATATAGGCGGGTAGCAGGTCGGACCAGCCGGTTCCCTCGCGCAGCGCCTCACGGCTGGCCTCGTCCGAGAAGGGCTGGTCCGACGTGATGCGGCCCCAGTCCGGCTGGTAGGGCGGGGTCGGACGGAACGGTATGTGACTGCTCATCGTGGGAAAGAACAGCAAGCGGGGTTTTTCTGCCGGCCCGGGCGGAAACAGTTCGTCGACCCGCGCCATGGCGAACTGGTCCGGCAGCCACCACAGCCCGAACCGGGGTCCACGGTAGTCCAGGCTCGGTCCGTCCAGGTAGTGATCGAAGTCGTAGAAGGCCTTCTCGGGCCAGTCCCAGCTCACCGACGGATACAGGCCGATGCTGCGGTAGCCGGCCTGCTCGAAGGCATCCAGGAGTGTCTTGCGCTTCGTCTCGAGCAGCAGGTCGTGCCGCAGCGGGTCGCTCAGGTCGAGCCCCGACAGGAAGCTCAGGTGCGAGAGATCGGAGGCGCCAGCGAAGGTGGCGGCGCGCACGAAGCCGGACAGCACCTGTCTTCCCTGCGCCCCGGCGGCCTGCGCGAAGCGCTCGCGCGCCGGTCCGATTGCGTGGGCCATATCGTCGCGATCGTAGGTGATTGCGCCGTACGATTCGAGAAACAGCACCTTGACCTCCGCCCCGGCCAGCGCCCCGAGGTCGGAATTCAGCGGCGGGGATGGAGGCAGTGCCTGCGCACGCCGCGCGGGCAGCAGGGCATTCAGCAGGATATCCGCCTGGCGCAGGTAGAAAGGTGAGACCGGGCTGGCTACCAGCGTCACACCGGTTTCGACTTTCAGGGCGCTGGCTGTTAGCAGCGCGAGGCTGGCGACGGTGAGCAGCAGCGCGATGGGCGAGCGCAGCGCCGCGGGCGCGGCATGCCGGGAGAGGGTCTCGATCGCGATGCGGATCATCCGGCCCAGCAGCCACATGCCCGCGATGAACGCCACGATGATCCCGGCGATCTGCCAGCCGCTCAGGTCCTGGCTGGCGACACTCAGGAATCTCGGCAGCTGCGGGGCATCCCAGTACAGGTTGAGCGGGCGCCCCATCAGCGCGGGCATGGTGACTTCGGCGTAGCGCCCGATGCTGATCAGCACGAACAGGAGCGTCAGGAACAGGCTGGCGCGGCGTCCGACATGACCGAACAACGCCACCAGGGCCAGGATGAACACCCATAGAGCGACGAATTCCGGCCCGATGCGTGCACCCGGTACGATCAGCGCGCTCGGCCAGAGGTTGCCGAAGGTGGTCAGGAAATTGAGAAACAGCAGTGCCAGCAGCGATTGAGAGAGCCGTAGCGCGCGTCTCTCGCGAGGTCTCGATGAATACAACGCTGACCCCACTACCGAATCTGTGTTTCGCATCTCTACTGTTCGGCCGCTTGACTGTCTGCCAAACATCCTACTGCAAACTCCCAAGCCCGGCTGTCGGCGTCGCTTACCGACTCCGATACCTCGCCGCTCGACACCTGTCTGCCGGGGTGGACTTGCGCTTCTTCGGAGGCCGTCGCTCTTTACCCCGAAGACACTGCGGATCAACCCTCCTTTTTGTCATGCGTTGGTGGTTGCGCCCTGGCGCCCGCTTCCACTAACGTGAGCGGCGAGCGAATTTGCTTCCGAAACCATATCTGAGGGAAAAGTCATCATGGGAAAGTTGATCGGGCGTAGGTTTTTCATCGCGTTGGCCGCGGGCCTGCTGGCAACATCGGTGGCGGTTGCCGATACCTTTGTTTTCACGGCGATACCTGACCAGGACGAGGCGCGCCTGAAGGAGCGCTTCGGCAAGGTCGCCACCTACCTGAGCGAGGCGCTGGGCGTCGAGACCCGCTACGTGCCGGTCAAGTCCTATGCCGCTGCAGTGACCGCTTTCCGCAACGACCAGGTGCAACTGGCGTGGTTCGGTGGCCTGTCAGGCGTGCGTGCGCGCCTGCTGGTCGAAGGCTCCGAGGCGATCGCCCAGGGGATCGAGGACCCGAACTTCGAGACCTATTTCATCGCACATGTCAGCACCGGCCTGAAACCGTCGCAGGACTTCCCGAAGGAGATCGCCGGCATGACCTTCACGTTCGGGTCCAAGGGCTCAACCTCGGGCCGTCTGATGCCCGAGTACCACATCCGCCAGCAGTTCGGTAAATCGCCGGACGAGGTCTTCTCCAAGGTCGGCTTCAGCGGCAACCACTCCAAGACCGTTGCGCTGGTGCAGTCAGGCGCCTACCAGGTCGGCGCGACCAACTTCAAGGTCTGGAAGCGCGAACTCGCCGAGGGAAAGATCGATCCGGACAAGCTCTCGGTGATCTGGAAGACGCCGGGTTATCCCGACTACCAATGGACCATTCGCGGCGATGTCGATCAGCGTTGGGGCGAGGGCTTCAAGGAAAAGGTGCGTCAGGCGCTGCTCGACATGGACGCCCCGGACCTGCTGGCCTCGTTCCCGCGCAAAGGTTTTATTCCGGCCACCAACGCCGACTTCCAGCCCATCCTCGACACCGCGCGTGAGATCAAGCTGATCGACTGACCCGGTGCTGCTGAAGCTGGTCAAGCAGGACCTCGGTTACGACCGGGGTCCTGTGCTGCGTGGTGTCTCGCTCGGCATCGAGGCGGGTGACCGCATCGCCCTGGTGGGCGAGAGCGGCGCCGGCAAGTCGACCCTGCTCGCGGCCATCCAGGCCCGCCTGCGCGACCGTGCCGCGTTGGTGCCGCAGAATCCCGGTCTGGTTGCCTCGCTGAGCGTTTTTCACAACGTCTACATGGGGCGGCTCAACCGCCATCCGAGCTGGTACAACCTGCTGAACCTGGCGTGGCCGCGGCAAAGGGAGACTGCCGCGATCCGGCCGTTGGTGGCGCGCCTCGGCTTGCAGGACAAGCTGTTCGAGCGGGCCGGGGAACTGTCCGGCGGACAGCAGCAACGGGTCGGCGTCTGTCGCGCCCTGCACCAGGGAGGCGAGCTGGTACTCGGCGACGAGCCGGTATCCGCGGTCGACAGCCACCAGGCGCGCACCGTGCTGGATGCCCTGCACGAGCAGTTCGGCACCGTGGTGCTGGCAATGCACGACGTCGAACTCGCGTTGCGCTACGCGACCCGTATCGTCGGTCTCAAGGACGGGGTTATCGCACTCGACCGGCGCAACACCGGGCTGAAGGTGTCCGACCTGGACTTCCTCTACCGGGATCGCGATGCCCCCCGCAGCTGAAACCTCGTCTGGCCTGCGACCACGCTACTCGCGTGCGGTCTGGGTCAGTTTCCTGTTCATTGCGATCGCGGCCGCCTGCCTGCCGTTCGCCGATCTCTCGATCAGCACGCTCGATCCCTGGACCGAGATGGAGCGCATGCTGTGGGGCGTGCTGACACCGGACTTCCTGGCGGTGAGCAACCTCGGTACCGCCATCCTGCAGACGGTCGCCTTCGCCCTGGTCGGGGTGGCCCTGGCGGCCGTGAGCGGTTTCGTCATGGCGCAGTTCTTTCACCTGCGTCTGGTGCGCCTGCTTTGCGCCGTGGCGCGCGCGATCCACGAAATCTTCTGGGCCCTGATCTTTCTGCAGATGTTCGGCCTGTCGCCGCTGACCGGGGTGCTCGCGATCGCGATCCCCTATGCCGGCATCTGCGCCAAGGTCTACGCGGAGACGCTGGAGGAGGCGCCGCCCGCCGCGCTCAAGGTGCTGCCGGCCGGGGTGTCGACCCTGTCGACCTTTTTCTTCGTGCGTCTGCCGGATGCCTGGGTACACATCAAGAACTACACCCTGTACCGCTTCGAATGCGGCCTGCGCTCGAGCGCGGTGCTCGGTTTCGTCGGGTTGCCGACCCTCGGCTATTACCTCGAGACCGCCTTCAGCGAGGGCAACTATTCAGAAGCGGCCGCTTTGCTGATGATCTTCTACGTCCTGATCGCGACGCTGCGCGTGTGGGCGAAACCCCGATTGCTGGGACTGTATCTCGTGGTTGCGCCCTTCCTGCTGAGCGGCAGCTCGCAGATCCGCCTGGACAATGTTCTGCGCTTTCTGGGCGAGGACATCGTGCCCGCTCCCCTGCGCGATGCGAACCTGCTGGATGCCGGGACCTGGTCCGGTCTCGCGGACTGGCTGGGGATGCTGCTCGCAGACCAGGCCCTGCCCGGGATCGTTGCGACCGTGCTCCTGACCCAGATCGCGCTGGTCGCGACAGCCTTTCTGTCGCTGGCTTTCTTCCCGCTGATCTCGGAGAAGTTCTTCGGCCGCTTCGGGCGCACCCTGGGACACATCTTCCTGGTGGTGCTGCGCTCCACACCCGAGTTCATCCTGGTGTACATCTTCCTGCAGTTGTGGGGACCATCGATGCTGCCGGCCGTTGTCGCCCTGGCGCTGCACAACGGCGCCATCATCGGCCATCTCCTGGGGCGCTACAGCGACGAGATCCGGCTGCGCCCGGACAGTCCGGTCGGAATCAATCGCTATGCCTTCGAGATTGTGCCGCGCATGTACGGGCAGTTCCTCGCGTTTCTGTTCTACCGCTGGGAGGTGATCATGCGCGAGACCGCCATCCTGGGCGTGCTCGGGATCGCCACCCTGGGCTTCTACATCGACAGCGCGATCGCCGACATCCGCCTGGATCGCGCCATGCTGCTGATCTTCATTACGGCGCTGCTGAATATCGGCATCGACAGCCTGTCGCGCCTGATCCGCGATCGCCTGCGGCTCAGCACCCGGGTCGAGTCCTGCCGAGGCTGAGTCGGGCCTTTCGGCTGGGGCGCAACCCGAAGGGCTGGGGGCATTTTTCCGCTGCCCCCTGCTGCCCTTCCCTCGAGCAGCGGGCTACATCACGCCCACAACGCCTTGATCTGCGCAAAAATGGCCGCCGGCAACACGGCCCGAATTGGTGTTAACGGGCCACGAGTAACCTCGACGGACGAGCCCGGAAAAAGAAGGACCACAGCCCTCCCAAGCCTGTAAGGAAACAACTGGCCGGATGTTCCATTGAATTCTTGGAGATCGGCGCGCAACTCTTCCTTTTTGTCGTTGCCTGTCGCCATTGATGAATCGATTCGCGTTCCTTGGACGGATCACCATGAGGCGGCGTCTCTTTACGTGGAAGCGGTACGAAAACGGCGGAAGCCGTCTGAGCCAATGACCTTATTCAACGTTTTCTTATTTCCGGTTCTTCCAATACCCGGGTTCGCGATGCAGGTTCATCACTGCCAGGATGAGTATTCCGTCTTCCGCTTGGGCGTACAGAATCCCATACGGGAACCTTTTTACTAGGGATCTTCTGACATCGCCATCGAGCACAGACCACGCTTCCGGGAAATCGACTGAGCGCCTGATCGCTGAATAAACCTCCAGCGCGAAGTCATACCCCAATCCCGGCTCAATTTGCTCGTAATAAGCTATCGCCTCCGTGAGCTCTTTCTCCGCTTCCGGGTGAAAGGAAAAGCTCATTTCTCAAGCTTCCCCCAAACCCTGGCGAAGACATCATCGCCCGGTACTGCTTTCACATCACCAGACCGGAGATCAGCAAGGCGTCGCTTGGCTTCTTCAGCCCATTCTTTGTCTATCGCTGACTCCGGTTGATTGAGGCTGCGCAGCAGTGAATCCACCACCAGGGCACGTTCTTCGACCGGTAGCGATACGGCCTCATCGATTAGTTGCTTTGTGTTCATGTGTTCACCTGTTAGCAAAGGGGGTGGAGGGGTTCCATCCGCGCGGCACACAGCGATTATCCGTTGCGCTGCAGTTTAACTCCCGCAAACAAAAAACTGAGAAAAACCGAGTCAGGGAACATTTATGGTTCTTTGACGCTTCAAGTGGATTTGAGCACGGCGCCGGCCGGGCTTCCAATCATGTAGATCATGGTCATGAAGGTCTCCGTGTTGCGGTAGCCGCGCGCCCTGGCGCGTGCCGCCTGGAACAAACCGTTGAGTCCCTCAAGTCGTGCGTTGGTGTAGGTGGATGTCCAGTGAGCAGGTTCGAAAAACCGATCAGCGAGGGTAGGGCGTTTATGCTTCCTATACCCCGACGGGGTAGAACCCGCCGTAGGCGGAGTAAGGCAGTGTTTCCTCTCCAAAGAACGCGCATTACGCCCGGGGCATTCCGCGCCTCTTTTCCTGCGATAATTCTTTGCCAACAAAGGCCATCAGAACGAGGAACTGCATGCAAGGATCCATCGCCCAACCGCTGTCCTTGGCGGCCCATGGGAACGCCTACCTCTCCGGGAAGCTGGAAGCGGACTATTTCCCGTATCACCAGACCTTTGCGTTCTGCCAATCCGTTCGCTTTGTCGACCTCCAGGAGTCGGGTGAGGAAATGAAGGAGGAGGCCTTCGCGACTGACCCGGAGTTCTGGTTCGAGAAGCTGAAAGAAGCCGGTGTCAGGCAGTTTCGCATCCGCTACATCGCCAGCCACGACCCCGAGATGTCGAATCGTCTGACAGTCGGTTACCCGGGCGGAGGGGGGCGCTGGCTGATCGAGACGCTCAAGCCGCAGGGATCGGACTTCTGGGAGGGGCATTGGGAGGCCCCCGCCAAGGCCGGCGGCAAATGGCAGGTCACCTATGCGCGCGTGCAGAAAAACGCCGAGTTGCCGGAGCCTCGGATGCCACCGCCACAGATGGTCAAATCCAAGATGGAGGGAGCGCTCAGGGACATCAGCAAGTTCGCGAAGGCGCATGGCCAGGAGGACTTCGCAGAGGCCTTCATGCGTGGTCTCAATGCCCTGAAAGAGGTGCGTTGGGAGCGCAAGGTCTATCCGCCCGAGTATGCACCTCTGGAGTATCAGCAATTGCTGACGGCCGTGATCGAGGGCTGGGTATTCGGTGGTGAGGGCTCGTGGAACGATCTCCGCTTTGACGATGCGGAGACGCAACAGGAATACGACAGGCTCTCGGACCAGCTGTTCAACTTCATGAATCTCGCACTGCTGGTGGTCGCCAATCCGTGGCCGAGGCCGGACTAACGGGCTGCTTGGGAAGTTCGGCAACTCTCAGCCAGTCCACGCACGAGACCGCCTTGCCGTGGGAGCGGGCTTGCCCGCGAATTCAGATGACGGCCAGCTGGATTGTCGTTTCACCCCTTCCCCCTCTGGAGGCGAAGGTTGGGGTAGCGTTCGGACGATGAATGCGGTGTATCCCCACCCCAGCTCTCCCCACGCGTAGGGAGGGGGCGTCGCCTTAACGCCGCGCCGCCGCGATGGCCGCAGCCTGTTCCTCACCGGTCTGGTAGTGCGGCACCCGCCATACCAGGCGCTTGCCGCGCTGCCAGAAGCTGTTGTTGCCCTGCACTTCCTCCGACCAGTACCGGTCGGCGAGCGCGAGGTTCTTCTCCAGGTCCAGCAGGACCGCCTGCTTCGAGGTCTCGCCGCCGAAGATGTACAGCCTGCCATCGTGCACGATGAAGTCCTCGGCGTTGCCGCCCCAGGGGATGCCGAAGACGATGCCATTGGTGCAGTAGCCGCCGTACTGCGGGATATACGCATTCGGATCGGCATCGAACAGCCCCTTGTGTTCGGCCGAGGCGAAGTGGAAATCGACCCCGTCGATCTCGCTGCGATATTCGGCTGAGCCCTGCACGAAGCGCCCTTCGGTGAAGTAGGCGACCACGTCGGCACCGAACAGCATCAGGTGGTCCTCGCGCTCGCTGGCGATGGCATTGATCGGCGAGAGTTTTCCCCCGGGGTTCTGCGCGTTCATCGCGCCGCAGCCGGCAAGCAGCAACGCCGCCGCAAGCAGGAAACCGATCCGGAATAGCCTGGTTCTGGAAGCCATATCAAGAATCTCCGTCAGGTCAGTGATGGTTCAGCCCGTGGCCTTCTGCGAAGCGGTGGCCACGGGCCATGGGGAATGTTGGGGATCGTACGCTACCGGTTCCGCCGCACTTTGAGCGTAGGGTGGCGGCCAGCCGAGCAGCGCGCTGGCCCTTTCGCAGCGCAACCTGAGGTCTTCCTCGCTCTGCCCGCCGAGGTGGACGATGCCGTAGCGGTAACTGCCAAGCCACTTGAAGTCGCGCTGCACCTGGCGCGGCAGCTTGGGGAACTCGAACAGCAGGCCATCGGGGAAGGCCGCGCGGAAGGCCTGCACGCTGCCTTTGCCGGGCATCGCCACCGCCTCGGCCGGGTCGAAGCTGCGGTACACGAAGCTGGACGCGCACTTCGCGCTGGGTTCACTGCGCGGCAGGCTGACCGGATCGATACCATGTCCCAGCGCCAGCGCCATAGCGTGCAGGTTGATGCCCTCCACGCGGGCGTACAGGTCCGAGAACTGGGCCGCCAGGCGCGGGTTGAATTCGATCACCCTGACCTGGCCGGTCTGCTCGTCATGGATGAACTCCATGTTGAACATGCCGTGCGCGAAACCGATCTCGCGCAGGAAGCGCCTCGCGATATCGTCGGCCTGTCTTTTGACTGGCTCGGGCAGGTGTCCGGGGTAGTCGAAACGCATGAAGGCGCTGGTGCCCGGGTACATGACCGCATCCACCACCCCGAGGCGCCGGTAGCTGCCATCGAAGACATAGCCATCCAGGCAGTACTGCCGGCCGCGTTGCGGCTCCTCGAGCATCAGGCTGTATGCGCTTCCCGCCCCGGGCAGACGCTCGAGACGGATCTTCTCGAACGGCTCGACCAGGTGTCTCAGCACCCACGACTCCCAGGGGTCGAAGCGGGTATGCGTGACCAGCTCCTGGCGATCGTTCACCTGTCTTGCCAGGACAGAGAAGGCGGCCTTGACCGGTTTGACGAAAGCGGGATAGCGCAGGTTCCCGGGAATCCTGCCCGGGTGCGCCAGCTCGAGTCGCTGGTAGGGCACGTTGCCTTGCGGGGCCACGCGCTGCAGCACCTCGCGCGCATACAGCTTGTGCTGGCAGGCAAGGACCGCCTCGACTGGGGTCCCCGGCCACCCGGTCTTTTCCGCCACCAGGGCTGCGCACAGGGCGCCGAATTGTTCATGGTTACTGACCACGGCGCGCGCGCCGAGGGCTTTTGCCTTGAGCGCCGCCAGCTCGCTGAAGCGTTGCATGTCGAACCAGGCCAGGCGGGTATTGCTGGGGAAGCTGAACAGGTCGAAGCCGGCATGCACCTGCGGCCACTGCGTTGACAGGTCGCTGAAGGCAATCGCGTCCCAGTCGAAATTGAACAGCAGCAGGGTCTTTGGCTTGGCCGCAGCCGGCATGGGGTCGGTGGTCCTTCATTGTTCGGCCGTTTGGGTATCCGCATATAGAGAGACCTGGCAGGCCGCCGAGAGATTTCATTATGCCCGCCCCTCAGACGTCGCACGGGTAAAGCGCAATCCTGGCGCGGTTTTGCCACCGGTGCGGGCGAGTCCGGTGTGCGTCATTGCGGCCGGCCAACCTTGATATGGATCAGTAAACAGTGTGGTTTGATGAACTTTTGTTCGCCCGCCGTAACGCCGGAATGCCTGGTTAATTAACTCCAAGTACCTGTTAAGAGTTAGAAAAGTACTGTTCCGGCAGACAACCGCGACTACCCCTTGGGGCATTGCGCATGTTCCAAGTTGCCGCTCCTCGACTAGCCTATACCCAATAACTTTAAGGGTATCCGTCGTCAGAACGGAGCCCACCCTAAGGAGGAATGACGATGCGCAATCCCATCCGCGCCGAGCTTTTGACCTCGGCACTTTCGGCGGTACTCGTCCTGACGCTGCTGGCCCTGGCCACCTTTACGCCCTCAGCCCTGGCGGCGAGCAAGAAGTGGGACGACAACAAGGGCTGCATGAGCTGCCACGAAGGCATCGAGCGCATCTCGGACATCAAGAAGATGGCCAAGCTGACCTGTGTCGACTGTCACAAGGGCGATGGCGATGCCCGCGACATCGAGACCGCGCACAAGGACATGTACGCCAACCCCAGCGACCTGCGGGTCGCGGACGAGGTCTGCGGCGACTGCCACGAAGAGGAGATCGCGGCGGTCAAGACATCACTGCATGCCACCATGGCCGGCGTGATCAGTGGCACCCGCTACGACTTCGGGGCGCAGACGCGTGATGCCATCTACGCGACCTACGACGTCAAGGCGCTGCAAACCGGCAAGCCCAACACGGTCGCCTCGCTAAAGGCGATCCCGATGTACGATCCGCACAAACCGGAGGGGCCGGAAAATTCGATCGGCGACGACTACCTGCGCAACCAGTGCCTGCGCTGCCACGTGTGGAGCGATGGGCACCAGCGTGACGGCGATTATCGCGCCAGTGGCTGTGCCTCCTGCCACATGATCTACTCGGACAACGCCACCTACGAGGGCGGCGACAAGGCGATCGACAAGACCCAGAAGGATCGTCCCCGAGTGCACCGCATGACCTCGAAGGTGCCGGAGTACCAGTGCATCCATTGCCACAACCGCGGTGCGCGCACCGGTGTGTCCTTCATCGGCACCATGGAGAGCGACGGCTACGGCACGCCGTGGCGTCCGGACGGTGAGAAGCAGCCCAAGCTGCACGGCAAGTATTACAACCACCTCGAGGGTGATATCCACTACGAGCGCGGCATGACCTGTATCGATTGTCACGCGACTCACGACCTGCACGGCGACGGCTATCTCTACGAGAAGCGTGAGAACGCGGTCGAGATCCGCTGCGAGACCTGCCACGGCACGATCAAGGACGCCCCGACCTTCGTCACCACCGAGGGCAACGAGCTGGACAACATCGTCAAGCGGGACGGCAAGGTGTTCCTGGTGGCCAAGATGACCGAGAAGGAACACGAGATCCCGATCCTCAAGGGCGCCGAACTGACCCGCGAGGGACATGCCGCGATGGTCGACATCCCGACCCACATGGAGAAGCTCGAGTGCTATGCCTGCCACGCGGAGTGGGCGCCACAATGCTATGGCTGTCACGCCAAGCAGGATGTCGCCAAGACCAGCGGCGACTGGCTCAATGGCAAGCAGGGCGGTGATCCCAGCAAGCAGAGCTTCAAGGGCAACCGCGAGAACAGCGCCTTTGCCTGGAGCGAGTCCCGTTCCTACCTGCGCTGGGAGTCCCCGATCCTGGGTATCAACAGCAAGGGCAAGGTGTCACCCTTCATGACCGGCTGTCAGGTCATCCTGACCCAGATGGACGGCAAGGAGAACCGCAAGAGCAACTACGCCTACACCACCGTCGACGGCACCAGCGGCTTTGCGCATAACCCGGTTCAGCCACATACCATCAGCGCCAAGTCGCGCACCTGCGCGGACTGCCACATGAACCGCAAGACGCTCGGCCTGGGCAGCGGCTTCTACGATATCAAGGACAACTTCCCGGATGGACCGCCGCCGGTCGACTTCGAGCTCGAGCGCATCGTGACCGAGGACGGCAAGCAGCTGCAGGCAACCAACCACAAGGGTTCGCGTCCGTTCAACAAGGAAGAGCTGGAGCGCATCAGCCGCGTCGGCACCTGCCTCGCCTGCCACGAGGGTGACCGGGTCCAGCTCGACGGCGATGCCCCGGATGACGCGACCCATACCAAGGCGATCCGCAAGATGAGCAAGTTGAAACCATGAGTGAAGTTGCACCGCCCTTCGGGGCGGTTGCTTTTTTGCAGGTCCCGGCCGTGCGTACCCTCCATCACCTGAGTCTGATTTCTGTTTTCCTGTTGGCCAGTGTCACCACGGCCGGCGCGTCATCCCCCGTGCCTCCCGACAGTGCAGACCCGGGGGCTCGGGAGGGGGATACGGTCATCCTGCACTACACCGGATCGACCGACTCCGGAGAGGTCTTCGAAAGCACCCGCGAGGATGGGCCACGCGGCATCGTGATCGGCAGCAACCGCGTGATCCCGGCCTTCGAAAACGGGCTGCTGGGCATCCGCGCCGGCGAGCAGCGGCGCATCCGCATTCCCAGCGAGCAGGCCTTCGGGCCCTATCGCGACGAGCCGGGTATGAAGTCCCGCCTGCGGCGCGCATCCCTGTCACACCGACTCGACCCCCGGGTGGGCATGCGCCTCAATGCGGCGGTTTTCGCCGACGAGAGCGCAAAGCAGGCGACCCATGTGCCGGTGACCATCGTGGAGGTCACGGATGAGTACCTGGTCATCGACGCGAATCACCCCCTGGCGGGCAAGGACCTGCTGTTCGAGGTCGAGGCGATCGAGGTGCTGCCTGCCGGGCCTTGAGTGGCCTGTCGCGTTTCCTGCGGCCTACTAGTGCGCGCCGCGCCGCCAGCGGTGATAGCGCCCGACCCACTGCAGCAGCCCTTGCGGGGCATGCGCGCGTTTCCAGTTGCCGGCGGCGTACTTGTTCGCCTCGACCCAGGTCGGGTAGATGTGGATGGTGCCGAGGATCTTGTTCAAGCCGAGGCCGTGGCGCATCGCCAGGATGAACTCGATGATCAGGTCACCGGCATGTTCGCCGACCACGGTCGCGCCGAGGATGCGGTCCTTGCCCGGTTCGGTCAGCACCTTGACCAGGCCCTCGGCGGAACCGTCCGCGATGGCGCGGTCGAGGTCGTCGATGCCGTAGGTGGTGAGCTCGTAGTCGATGCCGCGCTCCCTGGCCTCGGTCTCGTTCAGGCCGACGCGCGCCACCTCGGGGTCGGTGAAGGTCGCCCAGGGGATCACCGAATAGTCGACCTTGAAGCGCCGCAAGCCGCCGAACAACGCGTTGACCGAGGCATACCAGGCGGTGTGCGCCGCGGTATGGGTGAACTGGTAGGGCCCGGCGACGTCGCCACAGGCGAAGATGTTCGGCAGGCTGGTCTGCAGGTAGTTGTCGACCGCGACGGTGCGTCGTTCGCTCAGCTGCACGCCGATGTCCTCGAGACCGTAGCCATCGGTATTGGCCGCGCGCCCGACCGCGACCAGGACCTGGTCGAATCCGATCGTGAGTTGTTCACCGTCGCACTCCGCGATCAACTGCTTCTCGCCTTCGGCTATGCGGAATGCCGTGGCGCGGGTACCGACGCGCACGTCGATGCCTTCCTCGCGGAAGCGCTGCATCACCATCCCGGAAATCTCGGGGTCCTCGCGCGCCATCACCCGCGGGGCCATCTCCACCTGGGTGACCCGGGCGCCGAGACGGGCGAAGGCCTGGGTCAGCTCGCAGCCGATCGGGCCGCCGCCGAGCACCAGCAGGCGCTCGGGCAGCTCGCGCAGCGACCAGACATCGTCGGAGGTCAGGTAGCCGACCTCCTCGAGACCGGGTATCGGCGGCACGAAGGGGCGCGCGCCAGCGGCGATGATCAGCGAGCGGGCGCTCAGCTCGCGTTTGCCCTCAGGACCCTCGACCTCGACCGTCCAGGGCGAGGTGATCCGGGCATTTCCCTGGACGCAGTCCACCCCGAGCTGGGTATAGCGCTCCACCGAGTCGTGCGGTTCCACCTGTTTGACCACCCGCTGGACCCGCTCCATCAGCTCGGCGAAGCGGAAATCGACATTCACTGCGCTCAGCCCCAGGCGCGTGGCGCGCCTGGCCTGGGCGATGAAGCGCGCCGACCTGATCAGCGCCTTGGACGGCACGCAGCCGGTATTGAGGCAGTCACCGCCCATTTTGTGTTTCTCGATCAAGGCGACTTTTGCCTTCACCGCGGCGGCGATGTAGGCCGAGACCAGGCCGGCCGAGCCGGCCCCAATAACGATCAGGTTGTAGTCGAAGGACTTCGGCCGGCGCCCGCGCCAGGGAGCGTAGGCCTTGCGTGCCTCCACCACGGCGACCACCTTCTTGGCGATGAAAGGAAACACCGCCAGGAGGGCAAAAGAACCCAGAATTCCAGGCGACAGAATGCCGCCGACGCTCTCGATCGCGGCCAGTTGGGTGCCCGCGTTGACGTACACGACGGTGCCGGCCAGCATCCCGACCTGGCTGACCCAGTAGTAGGTCCAGGTGCGGATCGGGGTCAGGCCCATCAGCAGGTTGATCACGAAGAACGGGAAGATCGGCACCAGGCGCAGTGCGAACAGGTAGAAGGCGCCCTCGCGCGCCATGCCCTCGTTGATGGTGCGCAGCTTGGCGCCGAAGCGCTGCTGCACGCTGTCGCGAAACAGCAGCCGGCTGGCGAGAAAGGCCAGGGTGGCGCCGATGGTGGAGGCGAAGGAGATGATCACGGTGCCCCACAGCAGGCCGAATATCGCGCCGCCCGCCAGGGTCATGACCGCGGCCCCGGGCAGCGACAGCCCGGTCACCGCGACATAGATGAGGAAGTAGGCCGCAGCGGTCAGCAGCGGGTGATCGCTGCGGTAGGCCTCGATCGCGGCCTGCTGTTGCTTGAAGTACTCGAGGTTGAGGAAACGCCCCAGGTCGAGGGCGAAAAACAGGGCAATCGCGATCGCTATCGCCGCCAACAGAACGAGTTTTTTCTTGGTCACGGGCGGCTCCTGTGCGGGTCGTACGAAGAGGACCGGCTGAGGGGAGATTATCATTCACGCGCCGCAACGACCCTTCGGGAACTCCCCTGTCGACGCTGCGGAATATCCTGGCCTTTCAGCGGGTCTGAGAAGGGGAGGGCGGCAATCCGCTGGCCCCGTGATCCACTCGCCGAGGCATGCATGCTATCTCTGAATCGCGCCGTTCTTCTCGTCCCGCTGTTGTTCGCCCAGTTGCTCGAGCCGGTCGCGGCCAACCCGCTCGAGCGGCTGTTCGCGCCCAAGGCCGAGCTCTGGGCACGCTGGGCGGTGCACGCAGAGTCACCCGGGCGGGCGATCGACCACAGCGCCTGGCAGGCGTTTCTGCAGCGCTACGTCGTTCCTTCGGCCGATGGTATTCACCGTGTGGCGTATGCAGCGGTGAGCGCAGAGGACCGGGGGCGCCTGGATGACTATGTCCGCTCGCTCTCTGCCGAACCGGTCAGCCAAAATACGAAGGCGCAGCAGCTGGCCTATTGGATCAACCTGTACAACGCCCTCACGCTGAGACTGGTGCTCGACCATTACCCGGTCGAGAGCATCCGGGACATCGATATCTCGCCCGGGCTGTTCGCCTCGGGTCCATGGGACAAGGCCCTGGTCGAAGTCGAGGGCGAGGCCATGACACTGAACGACATCGAGCACCGGGTGCTGCGCCCGATCTGGGGCGACCCGCGCATCCACTATGCGGTCAACTGCGCCTCCATTGGCTGCCCGAACCTGCAGCGGGAAGCGTTCACTGCGGGCAACAGCGGGCGCCTCCTGGACGCGGCGGCGCGCGACTACATCAATCACCCGAGGAGTGTGGAGGTGCAGGGTGAAGGAGTCGTGCTGTCCTCGATCTACAACTGGTTCGCGCCGGACTTCGAGGTCGATGGTGGGGTCCTGGCGCACCTGCGGCGCTATGCGGCGCCGGCGCTGGCCGGGCGGCTGGCGCAAGAGCCGCACATCAGCGGCTATGCCTACGACTGGACCCTGAACGAGGCCGCAAAGGTTGCCCTGCCCTGATTTCCCCTGTGGCCAGTCACATCGCCTGTTCGAGGGGCGCGGCGCGCCAAAATGCGCGCCGCACGTGTCAGGCCTGACAGTCCGGCTACTGCCTGTAGGGTGGCATCCGGCCGGGATGCTCGGATTGCCCCCTGGGGGGCTGCATCGGGGGCGCCTTGCCGGGATGCTCTGCCGGGGCCCGGCCCGGATGCTCGGACCGCCGCGGTGGGGGAGACATCGGTGGTCTTTGGCCGGGATGTTCCGATGCCCCCTTGCCGGGGTGCTCTCCGGCCCCTTTCCCCGGATGTTCCGGGGGACGTTTTCCGGGGTGTTCAGCGGGCGCTCGCCCCGGATGTTCGGCCGGGCGAGCGGGGTAATAGCCGCCCGGGTTGGGTGGTGCGCCGTAGCCTGGGTAGGCCCCCCAGCTGCCATAGCCAGCTTGTCCGCTGCCATTCTGTGCCAGACCGACGCTGGACGCACACAAAGTCGCTCCGCCAAGCAAGCCGGCGAGCAACAGTTTTCTGAATTTCTTCATCTCCATCCCCCTGTTTTCATGGGTGTTTCGGAGTGAGCGATCATTGCCTCGCCTCCTTTGCTCCGGTCGTTGTGCGCTCAGCGAGCCACGCCCAACACAAACAGGCCCGGGTTGAGTGAGTATAGACGTGTGCCAACTGCGCGCAGTGGCACTGTCCGTCCCTTTCGCTGACCCGGGTTCGATCCTGTCGAGGACAGCAGATCCCTATTTACCGTTACGCCGACCAGCCGCAGTCTCGCAGCACTGTCCGGACGGGGTTAAGCTCCGGTCAAGGCATCGGGCTGCGTGCCCGGGCCAACGTGACAGGAGACCTGCAAGCGATGCACCTGGACCTCGATAGTGGACGTCTCGTCATCTTTCTCGGCGGCCTGATGCTCTTCGCCCTGCTGGAGTCGCTATTCGCCGCCCGTCGCTGGCAGACCAGCCGCCTCAAGCGCGCGCTCTTCCATGCGAGCGTCGCGGCTGTCAACACCGTGCTCATCCGCGTGTTCGTGTACGTGCCTTTCCTGATGTGGGTGGTCTATGTGGAGCAGCAGGGCTGGGGCATCTCGCGCTGGCTGGGGCTGGAGGGTTGGTTGGAGGTCCTGCTGTCGCTGATCGTGCTGGATGCCTTCGATTACTTCTGGCACCGAGCCAACCACCGGGTCCCCTTCCTGTGGCGCTTCCACAAGGCCCATCATGCGGATGTGGAGATGGACGTCACGACTGCGCTGCGATTTCACCCTGGCGAACTGTTGTTGTCCGCCTTCGCCAAGGCCGGCTGGGTGCTGCTGTGGGGGCCGACCGCGATTGCATGGTTCGTCTTCGAGGGCCTGATCAGCCTGTGCGCGCAGTTCCACCACAGCAATATCGACCTGCCGGACCGTGTGGAGCGCTGGCTGTCGCGGATCATCGTCACGCCGCGCTTCCATACCTCGCACCACGTGGTCGACCGGCGCTACGGCGATGCGAATTTCTCCACCATATTCAGCTTCTGGGACCCGCTGTTCGGAAGCTATAACCAGGTACCCAGTGCGCAGCTTACCGACGACGCGATTGGCCTGCCGCAGGGGCGGGACCGGACGCTGTCGTACCGTGTCTGGTTCAGTGAGCCCTTCAGTCGCCGCAACACCGGCCTGGCGTGATGGGCCTCGAATACTTTCGGAGGATCGATGAACATGCCCCGCTTTTTCGCGACTACCCCTTGCTGTGCAAATGATGTGTCGGCCGCCGGAATAGTCCACCGGGTGGGCCTGGCGGGCCTGGTGGCGCTGCTCGTCATGACAGCGGGCCCCTCGTTTGCGGCAGAGGAAGTCAGTGCCGGCGCCAGCAAAGCCCAGCGCCAGTACTACGTGCAGGACATCAAGACGGCGGTCAGCCAACACATCGAGAGCGTGCTCGACGGGCAGGGCGTGTTTCGCATGAACGACGAGAAAACCGGCGAGGATCTGGCGCTCAAATTCGTCCAGGTGCACGACCCCGTGCGCCAGATCGGGGGCGATGTCTACTTCGCCTGCACCGATTTCCATGCGCAGGGCGAGCCCGGGAAGCTGTATGACATCGACTTCTGGATGCGCGACAGCGGTGGCGAACTCCAGGTCTTCCGAACCAAGATACACAAGGAGCCACGCTGGTCGCTGGTGTACGGGTGGTACAAGCAACCCCGTTACACCTTCGTCGACGACGAGATCAAATACCTATACTGAACCGTGGGCGGGTCCATAATTGCCCGGATCCGGGGGGGGAGTGGAAACACCGGGTATTTGCTCCAGCCCCGCGCCATGCAGAGTAGAGGGATGCCCCATGACAACCTGTCTGCGACGACGCCGGTTCCTGCTTGCAGCGGCCGCCGCCGGCCTGGCGCCCCGGCTGCTGCATGCGATGGTCCCGCCGGCCGCGGCCGGAAATGACGGAGGATCGATCGCGGTCTGCCTCGGCAGCGGCGCCCTGCACGGTTTCGCGCACATCGGCGCGATTCGCGCGTTCGAGCGCCTTGGGCTGCAACCGGATGTCATCACCGGCACCAGCGTGGGTGCGATTGCCGGTGTGCTCTGGGCGGCCGGGTTCGATGCCGACCGGATCGAGACTCTTTCGCACGATCGCAGCTGGCGCGAATCCAGCGGCCTGCGCCTGCCCGGCCTGGGCATCGGCAAGCTGGATGGCCTGCGTGATCTGATCGATCGGCAACTTGCGGGTCGGCCCATCGAGACCCTGCCGACCCGCTTCGCCGCGCTGGCCACCGACCTCGACAGCGGTCTGCCGGTGGTCCTCGATCACGGTCCCGCGGGGCCTGCGGTGGCCGCGTCCGCGAGCGTGCCGATTCGATACGAGCCGGTCCGGATCGGGGGGCGCCGGCTGATCGATGGCGCGCTGTCGGCGCCAGTGCCGGTGGATGCGGCGCGCGCACTGGGCGCGGACTTCGTGATTGCGCTCGATGTCGCCTATCGTCCCTACGAGGAACCGATCTCGGGCATCAGCGACGTCGCCTTCCAGATGTTCCACATCATGGTCAACCGCCTGATCGAGGAGCAGATCAAGCGGGCCGATTTCGCCATTAGCCTGGATGTGCACCAGATCATGAGCGCCGAGAATGGATTGCCGGCACTGATCGACGCGGGCGAAGCGGCGGTCCGGCGTCGCTGGCCGGAATTGCGCAGCTCGCTCGCAGCGGCCGGTATCGCCCTGGCGGGTTCCTGAAGCCCGCGCCGGGCTTGCCGGTATCAGTCCGTGAGGATCTGTATCGGGGGGGCGTCCCCGCTCGCCGCTTCGATTCGGCCGATGATCGCGGCCTGCGGGTAGCCGCAGGCGCGCAAGTCCTGCAGGCAGGCGTCTGCCTGATCCGACGGTACCGAGGCCAGCAGGCCACCCGCCGTCTGCGGGTCGAACAGCAGCGGGTAGCGGGGGTGCGTGCTGAGGGCCTCCGGATCGCGCACGGCTCGGCGCAGGCGCACGTTCTGTGGTTGCAGCGAGGACAGGATGCCGGCTGCCACGGTCTGCTGCGCACCGTCGAGCACGGGCACGGCCACGAGTTCGACATGCGCATCGACCCCCGAGGCGCGGGTCATCTCGACCAGGTGCCCGAGCAGACCGAAGCCGGTGACATCGGTGCAGGCGGTCGCGCCATGGCGGTACAGGCAGGCGGCGCCATCCTGGTTCGAGACCAGCATGGACTGGATCGCGCCATCCACCCAGCGCCCCTTGGCCTTGCCGCGCATATCCGCTGCGAACAGGGTGCCGGTGCCGATCGGCTTGCTCAGGATCAGCCTGTCTCCCGGCTGCATCCCGCCCTTACGCAGCAGCGCGTCTTTGGCGATCAGTCCATTGACCGTCAGGCCGAAGGCAAGCTCGGCGCCCTCGCTGGAGTGGCCACCCGCGAGCACCGCGCCGGTCGGCGCCAGGGTGTCGAGGGCGCCGCTCATGACCTCGGAGAGGGTCTGCTCGACGATCTGCTCGCGCCCGTAAGGCACGGTCGCGATCGCCAGCGCGGACTGCGCCTCGGCGCCCATCGCGAAGATATCGCCGAGGGCATGGTTGGCGGCGATGCGGCCGAAGGTATAGGGATCGTCGATGAAGGCGCGGAAGTAGTCCACGCTCTGCACCATCACCTTGCCGGGTGGCACCTCGAACACGGCGGCATCGTCGGGCGAATCCAGGCCGATCAGGACGTCATCACGACGCTGCGGCGGAAGGCGGTTGATCACCCGGCTGAGTACGCTGCTGCCCACCTTGGCGCCGCAGCCGCCGCAGCGCATCGCCAGGGTGGAGAGTTCGCGGATGGCGTCCGCGTCGGCAATGCCGGCGTAATCGGGGCCGCTCTCCTGCGCCATCTCCGGCAGTTCGTTGAAGCGCTGCATGAAGCGCCGGTCGATCCAGTCCTTCCAGTTCCACAGCAACCTGCCCTCGAAGGTCCAGCGGCCGCGCGAGGCCACCGCATAGGTATCGCCGGTGCTGATCAGGCCGAGGAAGTTCTTCTGCGCGCGGTAGGGTCGCAGCGGCCGACCGGCCGCCGCGCTGCGCAGGTTGTCGCTCAGGACCGGTCCCTGGCGGACCGCGAAGACCCCGGACTTGGGGCGCGGATCCGGGAGCGAGGCCACGTCGCCAGCGGCAAAGATCTCGGGGTGGGAGACCGAGCGCAATTCCCGGTCGACCACGATAAAGCCCTCGGGATCGACCGCCAGGCCCGACTCGCCCGGCCACGCCGGGGCGGCCGCGTAGGTCACCCACAGGACCGCGTCCGCGGGGCGGAAGGCGCCACCCTCGACCTGAACCCCGTCGGCCTGCACTGCGACCACGCGGCTGTCCGGGTGGACCGCGATGTTCCGCTCTGCGAGCACGCGTTGGAAACGGCGGCGCACACCGGCATTGTGGGTCGGGAGTATCTCCGCACCATCGGTCAACAGTGCATAGTGCAGGCGCGAGCCCTCGTCGCCCTGTTCGCGTAACAGCCGCCGGAGGCGATGCTGGGTCGACAAAGCCAGTTCGACGCCGCCCGCGCCGCCGCCCACCACCAGTACCCGGAAGTCCCCCCGGCTGCCCAGCACGCGCGCCTGCAGGGCTTCCCAGTCCCGCAGCCAGCGGTCGATCGGCTTGACCGGCAAGGCGTGCTCCAGGGCGCCCGGCACATCGATGGTGCGTGGCCGCGAGCCGGTGTTGATCGAGAGCAGGTCGTAGTGCACCGGTGGGCGTCCGGGTACCTTTATCAGGCGCTCGCCGGGATCGAGGCCTTCGACTTCGCCGTGGTACAGGCGCGCACCCGCGAAGCGCGCCAGCGGCCCGAGGTCGATGTGCACCTCGTCGTAGTCGTAGTGGCCCGCGACATACCCGGGCAGCATGCCCGAATAGGGGGTGTGGATGTCACGCGTGACCAGGGTCAGGCGTACGCCGGGCATGGGCTGCATGCCGAAGCTGCGCAGCACCGAGACATGCGAATGCCCGCCGCCGACCAGGACGATGTCCTTCAGTACGGGTGTGTCGTTTTTCATTCGTGCGCCCCCGTCTGCAGCAGGTGGATGCTGAACAACCGGTCCGCGTCGACCCAGACCGTGTCGGCGGTGAAGCCGGCGCGCGCGGCCAGCTCGCGGAACTCTTCCACGCTGTACTTGTAGGAGTTCTCGGTGTGGATGGTCTCGCCTTCGCTGAAATAAAAGGTCTGTTCGAGCAGGTGGACCTGTTGCGTGGCGCGCGAGACCAGGTGCATCTCGATGCGGCCTTTGTCCTCGTTGTACAGGGCTTCGTGGCGCCACTGCGTGAGATCGAAGTCGGCGCCCAGTTCGCGGTTGATCCGCTTGAGCAGGTTGAGGTTGAACGCGGCCGTGATCCCCTGGGCATCGTCGTAGGCCGCCTCCAGGATCGCCTTGTCCTTCTTCAGGTCGACGCCGATCAGCAGCTGCCCACCCGGGCCGACCATCTCGGCGATCATGCGCAGGAATCCGACCGCCGCCTCGGGATCGAAGTTGCCGATACTCGAGCCGGGGAAAAAGGCCAGCCGGCGGCCCTCCGGGCTGTCGGGTGGCAGCGTCATCAGGCGGGTGAAGTCGGTGCAGGCCGCGTGCACCTCCAGCCAGGGGTATTCGGCCGCGACCTGCTGCGCGGCGACCTGCAGGTGATCGCGCGAGATATCCATGGGTACATAGGCGCAGGGCTGCAGGCCCTCGAACAGGATGCGCGCCTTGGCGCAGCTGCCGCTGCCGGGTTCGACCAGGAGGTGGCCGGTGCCCGCCTTGTGTGCGATATCGTCCGCGAACTCGCGCAGCATCGCGGTCTCGGTGCGCGTGGGGTAGTACTCGGGCAGCTCGGTGATGGCATCGAACAGGCGCGATCCCTCAGCGTCGTAGAAGTATTTGGGGGGAATCGATTTCTGCGACCTGGAGAAGCCGGTCAGCACGTCCGCCGCGAGGTCGTCGACGGTGAGGTGCAAGTCATGGAAGCTGACTGGAGTGTTGCTCATGTCGTTGTCTTGCCAATCGGGAATCAGAGAGCGCAGGTGCGGAAACCGGCAAACACATCGTTGCGTTCCGGGCCGTAGTAGGTTCGCCAGGTGTTGCGGATCATGCGTCCGCGGGTGCTCCAGGCGCCGCCGCGCAATACCCGGGTGTGGCCGAACAGGGGCTGCGAGTAATCCTGGTACATGTCCGGCGTGAAACCCGGGTAGGGCCCGAAAGTGTCCTCGGTCCACTCCCAGACGTTGCCGATCATCTGGCGACAGCCAAAGGCGCTGTCGCCTTCCTGCAGCGCGCCCACCGCGATGGTGCCGAGTGCGCTGCCGTCGAGGTTGGCGAGGTGCGGCGCGGGTTGTGCGTCGCCCCAGGGGTAGCGGCGCTTGCTTTGCGACAGCCCGCCCCAGCCGTCCGGCTCGGCGGCTGCGGCCACCTCCCACTCGAGCTCGCTCGGCAGGCGGCGCCCGGCCCAGCGACAGTAGGCGCGGGCCTCATGCCAGCAGACATGGATCACGGCCGCATCCAGGGGCAGGGGTTCCCAGCGGTCGAAGCGGCGCATCTGCCAGCCGTCGCCGGCGCGCCGCCAGTAGCGCGGGCACGCCAGCCCGGACTCGCGCAGCCAGGTCTGGCCGGCTTCGTCCCAATACGCCATATCCCGGTAGCCGCCGGCATCCACGAAGGCGGCGTACTCGGCGTTGCTGACCGCCGCCCGGGCGATGGCGAAGGCCTGCACCTCGCGGGCGTGGGCCCACTTTTCGTTGTCGAACACGAAGCCGTGCTGTGGCATGGCGCCGAGCATGAAAGCGCCGCCGGGGATGTGTGCGTCGCCCTGCAGACGCCCCTGCAGCAATTCGTCCGGCACTGCCCCGATGGCCGGCGTGGGGTAGGCCAGGGTCTGGCGCGTGTAGGTGTAGGCCTCGGTGTGCATGTCCTCGTGATAGATAGCGTACTCCAGCAGGTAATCCCGCTTCGGGTCCGGACCGTCCTGCTGCACGTGATGCTGCACCCGCTCGTGCACCGTCTGCATGTAGGCGAGGGTGTCCTGCAGGCTCGGCAGGGGCAGATCCCAGCGCTCGTCATGCGCAATACTGATCGAGTCGTAGAGGCGGTCGACCGAGTCGTTCACGGCCTGCAGGCCGAGGTGCTGGCGCAGTATCCAGTATTCGTAGAAGTAGGCGGCGTGCCCGATCTCCCAGCGCAACGGGTTTACGATCGGCAGTTTCGGCCCCATCAGCTGCGTCGCGTCCAGCCCCTCGATGAGCGTCAGGGTACGCCTGCGGGCGTCTTGCATGCTGTCGATCAGGAATTGCGACATGGGGCTTCGATGATATTTGCGGGGCGCGTGCTATGGTCGCAGGGATGCCCTGGAATGTCACATGAACATCTGCGTGGTTACCCCCGCGCCGCCAGGTTCGCGCGCCGGCAACCGTGCCTCGGCCAACCGCTGGGCGACGATACTGCGCCGGCTCGGACACCGGGTGACGGTTTCCACCGACTACCATGGCGAGCCGGCCGACCTGATGGTGGGCCTGCATGCCTGGCGCAGCGCGGATGCGATCGCCCGGTTTGCCGGCACGTACCCGGACCGGCCGCTGGTGGTGGTTTTGACAGGCACCGACGCCTACCGCTTCATTCACAGCCACCGCGAGACCACGCTCGCCTCGCTCGAGGCCGCCGACCACATCGTCGGCCTGCATTCGCTGATTGGCAACGTCCTGCCGGAGAGCCTGCGCCACAAGCTGCGCGTCATCGTTCAGTCGGCGCGCCCACTGCAGCGGAGGAAACCCGCGCGCCGCAGTTTCCGGGTTTGCTTCGCCGGGCACCTGCGCGAGGAAAAAGATCCGCTGCGGCCGGCCTATGCGGTGCGTGATCTGCCGCTCGACAGCCGCATCCGGGTGGATGCCTACGGTGGAGCGCATACCCCGGACTGGGCGGCTTCGGCGCGCGAAGAGATGCGCATCAATCCCCGCTACCGCTGGCACGGGGAAATCGCGCATGCGGAGTTACGACGTGTCTACTCGCGCTCACACCTACTGGTTCTGCCCTCGGTAATGGAAGGCGGCGCGAACGTCGTCTCCGAGGCGGTCACGGCGGGACTGCCGGTCATCGCCTCCGATATCGAGGGCTCAGTGGGATTGCTGGGTGAGGACTACCCGGGCTACTACCCGGTGCGGGACAGCGGCGCACTGCGTGAGCGGCTGTTGCGCGCCGAGTCAGACAGCAGCTATTACGCGGCGCTTGCCAGCGCCTGTCACGCGCGCCGCGACCTTTTCCTGCCGCAAAGCGAACAGGCGGGTTGGGCAGCCCTGTTGCGGGATATTCAGGCAAAGAATGCGGTCTAAGAGCCATTGGCCCCTGTCTGCCCCCGAGTTTTCAAACGCATGCCAACCTGGAGGTATCCCATGCATCGCAAAATACTGACCGCAGCCGTCCTCGGCGCGACTCTCGCCGTGGGTGGCTGTGCCGCCGATCGGCCCAACGAACAGGCCGGAATGGTCATCGGCGGCGCGCTTGGCGGCCTCCTGGGGAACCAGGTCGGACAGGGTTCCGGGCGGACTGCCGCGATCATCGTCGGCACGCTGGCGGGGGCCGCGATCGGCGGCTCTGTCGGCCAGTCCATGGACCAGACCGATCGACTCAAGACCGCTCACTCGCTGGAAACGGTGCGCACCGGGGTGCCGTCCAGCTGGCGTAACCCGGACTCCGGCAACCAGTACACCGTGACCCCGACACGCACCTACGAGAGCACCCAGGGGCCCTGCCGCGAGTACACGGTCGACGCCAGGGTGGGGGGGCGTCCGGAGACGATCTACGGCACTGCCTGCCGTCAGCCCGACGGCACCTGGCGCACCAGCAACTGAGGAAAAAGCAACGGCCCGGGGAATGCCGGGCCGTGCTCTGGACGTGTGTCGGGACCCACCACGGGCCTGCCCCATTTGGGCAGGAGAGGGGTGCCGGGGGAGCGCTGTTGCGCTCAGTCCTGGATCAGTTGCAGGTACTCCATGCGCGTGGCCTGGGATTCGCGGAAGGAACCGAGCATGACCGAGGTCTTCATCACCGAGTTCTGTTTCTCCACTCCGCGCATTTTCATGCACAGGTGCTCGGCCTCGATGGTCACGGCCACCCCGAAGGGGTCTATGGCCTTTTCCACCGCCTCGGCGATCTGAACCGTCAGTTGCTCCTGGATCTGCAGCCGGCGGGCATACATGTCGACGATCCGGGCGATCTTGGACAGGCCGATGACCTTGCCCTTGGGGAGATAGGCGACGTGCGCCTTGCCGATGAAGGGCAGTATGTGGTGTTCACAAAGCGAGTACAGCTCGATGTCCTTCACGATCACCATGTCGTCGTTGTCGGTTTGGAAGACGGCCCCGTTGACCACCGAGTCCAGATCCTGGGCGTAACCGCGGCAGAGGTACTCCATCGCCTTGGCGGCGCGTTCCGGAGTCTTGATCAGGCCCTCGCGATCGAGGTCCTCGCCGACACCCTGGATGATGCCGGCGTAGTGGTTCTTCATGTCTTCGAGGGCCATCGCAACTTCCCGTCACTCTTATGCTGAACTGCCGATTCTAAAGTCTAAGTGGCGTCGACGTCGCCTCGGGTTTTTCCAGGGCCGGGCTGCGCGGGCGGCGCTCACCAGTCCTTGGCTTCCGATATGACCCCTTCCACCAGTTTGACCATCTGCTGCACGGCCTCGGCGGAGGCGTCCTCGTCCATCAGGTAGGGGACCCGGTAGGAAAGGCGCACGTAATCCGGGTCACTCCCGAGGACGTAGACCGCGACCGTGAATGGACACAGGAGGATGTTCTCCGGGTTTGCCTTCGCCAGCTGATGCGAGATCTTGGCGCTGCAGAACTCGATGATTTCGGCATCCTGGAACACGGGGTCGGTGATGCCGAAGTCGGGTCCGGTGCGGCCGAGCATATCGCTTGCCGGGAGCGTGTGCGCGACATTCAGTCCGCGCCCGCCGATGGCGGTTTCGACCGCCTCGAGGATGTCCGCGAACGAGGCCTCCACCTTGACGGTGACCACCGGCGCGTTCGGCTCTCCGGCGAGGGTGGACGCCGACGGGGCAAGCAGGCTGAAGAACAGCATCCCGGCGGCCAGCCAGGGGTTCAGACGGGTGAATTGCATGTCAATGATTCTCCTCCAGGACGGATTTTTTATCTCGAATGCCTGAAGCGAGTTTAGGGGGTGTGCGGGCGCATGCAAGCGCCGGCGAGCACCTTGCGACGGTTTCGCCCAGACGGGCCGGTTCAGGCAGACTGCTGGTGCTTGGTATTCGGACCCTGCTGGCGCAGCATTTGTTCCAGATCCGGGGCAGGGATCGGCTTGCTGAAAAGGTAGCCCTGCACGAAGTCGCAGTTGTGCTGGCGCAGGAACTCCAGCTGTTCCCTGGTCTCCACGCCCTCGGCCACGATCTCGAGATTGAGCTGGTGCCCCATGGCGATGATGGCCGCGGTGATGGCCATGTCATCCCCGCTCTCGGGGATATCCATGACGAAGGCCCGGTCGATCTTGAGCGAATCGATCGGCAGCCGCTTGAGGTAGCTCAGGGACGAATAGCCGGTGCCGAAGTCATCCACGGACAGGTTGATGCCGAGGTCCCTGAACTGCTCCAGGGTGCCGACGGTCTCGTCCACGTTGCGCATGATGACGCTCTCGGTGATCTCCAGTTCGAGATACTCGGCGGGCAGTTCGGTTCCATTCAGGACGCCCTGAACCATGGATGCAAGGTTCCCCTGGCCGAACTGTACCGGGCTCAGGTTGATCGCGATCCGGATCGGTTCGAGACCGCTATCCATCCATTCGCGGTTCTGACGGCAGGCCTCCAGCAAGACCCACTCGCCGATCTCGATGATCATGCCGGTCTCCTCGGCCAGCGGGATGAAATCGAAAGGCGGGATGTTGCCCAACTCGGGGTGCTGCCAACGCAGCAGGGCCTCAGCGCCGATGATCCGGCCGGAGGAAACCTCGACCTGGGGCTGGTATGCCAGCGAGAACTCATCTCTCTCCAGCGCCTTGCGCAGGTCACCCTCCAGCTTGAGGCGACTGCCGGCACGGGCGTTCATGGTTTCCTCGTAGAACTGGAAGTTGTTCTTGCCAAGCGCCTTGGCGTGATACATGGCGGTGTCGGCGTTCTTCAGGATCTCGTCGACGTTGTCGCCGTCTTCCGGAAACAGCGCGATGCCAATGCTCGGCGTGACGTATACCTCATGCCCATCGAGCGTGAACGGCTTCGAGATGGCGCCCTGGAGTCGGCGCGCGACGATGGCCACCGAAAGCGGGTCGCGGACCTCGGAAAGCAGCAGGGTGAACTCGTCCCCCCCCAGGCGGGCGATCGTCTCCTCGCCGGGCTCCTCCTGCGACAGGCCGCGTGCGATGGCGTCGCTGCCGCGCAGTTGCTCGCGCAGACGTTGGGCCACGCCGACCAGCAGCCGGTCCCCGAAGTCATGCCCCAGGGTGTCATTGATTCGCTTGAATCCATCCAGGTCGAGGAACAGCAGTGCGCCACTCTGTCCATGCCGCCGTGCCGTTTCCAGCGACAGCGCTGCATGCTCCTTGAACAGCTGCCGGTTGGGCAGCTGAGTGAGGTTGTCGTAGTAGGCGAGCAGGCGGATCTGGTGGTCCGATTCCATGCGCTCGGTGATATCCCGGGCAAAAATGCTCAGCAGGGTTTCGTCTTTCACCGTTGCCACTGACAGAGCCAGCTCCAGGGGAAAGGTCCGGCCGCTGCGGTCGCGTCCCTCGGTCTCGATGTATCTTCCCGAGATCCCTGAGCTGCCCAGATTCGAATCCGGTACCAGCACATCGCCATAGCGCGCCAATCCATCCTTGGACAGGATCAGCGGAAACAGCGATTCCCCGATGACTTCTTCCGGGCTGTAGCCGAACATGACCGTCGCCTGGCGATTCCAGCTCACGACACGACCGTGCCGGTCGGAGGTGATCACCGCGTCAAAGGCATTGTCCACCACCTGTGAAAAGCGCTCGCCTTCGGCCACGGCCTCCGCACGGGCCGCCTGGGCATGTCTCTGCGCGTTGCAGCGACCCCGGTAGGCCAGGGATATGAAAACGATCACGCCCAGCATGCCGAGCCAGGAGGACAGCAGCCGGGTCATGTTGAGGTCGGCTCTGGTGATTTCCCTGGTGATCGCCAGCGTCAGTTGCGTCCCATGCAGCTGCGGGTGTAAGTGCGCGCTCAGCCGCAGCGGCTTGGCGGCCAGTCGGGGTTCGGCGGTGACGGTATGCTCCGCTGTGTCGTGCACGCCTTGCATCAGAGCGATGTGAAACCCCTCCCGGCGGCTGTCCATCCGGATGAGTTTCTGCTCGGGTACGGCAAGCATCACCACGCCACTCAGCATTGCGCGGCGATCGTCCTCGCTCTCGGGAGGATAGCGGCCGAGGAACACCGGTTTCACGGCATACAGCGCTCGCTTGAGGGAGTCTTTCAGGCGGATTGGGCCATTGGCAGCGATCTCCCCGGAAACGATCGCCTGCCCGATGACCGGTGCGAGCTCCGCGTGGGTGTAGAGGTCCAGGCCCAGCAGGCCTGTCGCCAGCGGGTGCAGCGGTTCGATGAAGTCGATCGCCAGGTATCCCTGCTGCCCACCGTAAGCGGTTGCCTGCTCGCTGCCTTCGGCCGGGTGAATACGGAAACCGATCAGGCCTTGCTCGCGCATGGCCTCTTCGAAGCCAGGGCGCTCTGCATCGCTCAGCTGTTGCAGGTGGTAGATGTCCTCGATGAACGGGTAGGCGCGTAACAGTTCCTGGGTGAAACCGGTCAGTTCCGCGACCTCGACGTTGTCGCTGGCGTGATACAGGCCACTGAGCGACACCAGCACCGTCTCGAGGGCGCTGATCCGCTGACCGATCACGCGCTCGACGCTGTCGCGTTCCTCGCGGAAGGTGTCTTCGAGCCGCTCGATGTCGAGCGAAATAGACCATGCGGCCACGCTCAGGAAGGCGGCGAATGCCGCGATCCCGGTCAGCCAGCGCATGCCCATGCTCATCGATGCGATTCCCTGTTCCCGACCCGTCTCAGGGCGCGACCTTCTTGGCCTTGAAGCGGAGTTGCTTGGGCAACTCGATGCCGGTCGTTTTCAGGATCGCCTCGTTCAGCCAGATGTCCCATTTGCGATTGGAGGCGATGGCGATCTCGGAAGGCCGGACTCCCTGCAGAATGTGAATTGCGGCCGCGCCGGCCCACTCGCCGTGTTCTTCCGGCACCTTGGTCAGCCCCAGCACGGTGAAGGGCATCATCCAGGCGTGGTTGGTCAGGCTGAGTCGGCGGGAATCCTTCAGCGTGGCTTGCCTGGCGGTGGCGTCGTCCCAGTCGTCGATCCCGGAATTGCTCCCCATGATGAGGAAATCGCTCTCCTGGGCCTCGCGATAGGCCTCGATCCATTCCGACATCGACTTCACCAGGCGGAATTCGAGTTCGACGCCCTTCTTTTCCGCCGCCTTGACGAAACGCGCCAGGTTTTTCTTCTCGGTCAGCGTGTCGGCGCCGAGGTAAAAGGCGGTTTCCGGCTTGCCCTGGATCTTGCTGACGCGGTCGAACAGCGCGGATACCGGCGCGACTTCGACGATTCCGGTGACATTGCTGTAGGGAAAGCCATAGGCGTCCACGTTCCAGTTGATACCGGAGAAGACGAAGGGGGTGGCGGCGTCCTTGAAGTAGGGCTTGATCAGGTACTTGGCTGCATTGTCGTCCGAGGTGATGACCACGTCCGGTTGCCAGGATTCGATCTCGGCCTTGGCCTTCAGCGCCGCCTGCTGCATGTATTCCTCACTTTTATTGCGCTTGGTATCCATGTCGAATTGGCGCAACTCGCAGTGCCCTGCAAGTGCCGAGCGTAAGCCCCTCTCCACACCGTCAGACCAGGCATAGCCCTGATGGTAGGAAGAAACGTAGAAACATTTCTTGGCCAGCGCGTCGCCGGCAAAAAGCAACAAAAGCAAAGCGCCAGTAAAAGATACTACGCGAGAATGAATGGATAACATTTTCCGCCTCTGGTTATGTGATCTTTCGAATCTTCCACTCGGGTCGGCCCGCTACCGGCGTGGGCGCATGTTTGGGTCTTCGCCCGCTTTTGACCGAGTCCGCAGGCGCCGGGGTGCGCCCGTCTCAAAGCATCGAGGCGCGACCGGTGTATCCGCAAGCCAACCCGGGGGCCGGCAAAGTCTTGAACGGCTGCGACTTAAAAAACTTTATTCCTATGAATGATTCGATTTGACTTCTGTTGCCTCGGCGCCATGCCAGTGCCGAGCTGCGGGGCGTTGCAATCCGGATGCGCCTGGTCGCGTTGATGGAGTAGCCATATCCGGGTCGGCAGTCGGCGCCCGCCCCGGGTGCGTGCTCAATCCAAGGGTGCCGACACCAGCACCACCGCCTGCAGCTTGACCCGACCATAGCGCGCCATGCGGGCGAAGCGCTCGCGCGCGATCGGCATGTGGATGGAGTCGAGCGCGGTCTCGCCGTGCTCGTGATCGACGTAGGGGTCGTTGACGTACACGAAGTGTTCGTCGAAGCCGCTGACCACGACCCAGTGTGGAAAGCGCTCGCCATAGATCTGCCAGGAGGAAATCAGCACCAGCGGGATGCTGCCGGCGTCGAAGGCCGCCTGCATCTACCGGTCGGTGAGGGTGCCGAGGGTGATTTCCACCCCCAGGGTCAGCAGTTCCTCGCGCATGTCCTCCTGGACCAGGCGCATGACTTCCTTTTTCTCCTCGCTGCGTACGCTGTCGCCGAGATGCACGCCCTCGTCGCTGACGTAGACCTGCGCGCCGAAGCCACGCCGCGCCGCCGCCAGGGCCAGGCCGTAGGGTCCGCAGCCGCCATGCCCGGAGGTCATGAACACGGTGGTGGCCTCGCGCCACAGGCGCAGCTCGAGCTTGCGCTCGGGCCTGATCGCGTCATCCAGGGTCGCCATGGCCATCATCAGCGAGGCCGGGCTGCAGGTGAAATCCAGGCTCTGTTCGTACCACACGCGCAATGTTCCGGCGCTCCGCAATCCTGCTTTTGCAGGAGTTCATGCCGACCGATTACGACTGGCATATCGGCATCCTCAACCAAC
Organism: Gammaproteobacteria bacterium Milos-ODIII6; assembly: GCA_029228645.1. GTDB lineage: Bacteria > Pseudomonadota > Gammaproteobacteria > Chromatiales > Chromatiaceae > MONJU. Next base: position 282,059 of record JAPTHR010000002.1, on the reverse strand, counting down.
GTCCCATCTATGCCTGCAAGTACCACATGGCGCGCGGGCACTGGCAGACCTATAACCACGAAGCCCGCAGCCACCGCAGCGGCAAGTCCGAGACGGTCGGGGTGCAGTTCGTGCCGCGCGAGATCATCCGCATCGCGACCCGTGCCGCCCGGCTGGTCGGCGACGGCTCGTTCGGCGTGGACATCAAGGTCAGCGGGGAGCGCGCCGTGATCATCGAGATCAACGACAACCCCTCGATCGATGCCGGCGTCGAGGATGCCTACCTCGGCGACGAGCTGTACCGCATCGTGATGAGTGATTTCGTGCGCCGCCTCGACCATCTGAGGCGTTAGAAGAAGTTTTCGCGCAACCCTGCCTGCGTCTGCCGCGCCCGATGCGGGTGATGCAAGAGAGGAATCGCAATGCAGCACTGGACCGAATATTCGCGCCTGTTCACCGCCCTGCTGGTGATTGTCGAGCGGTGGAAGTCATCGCGAATGGGCTGCGCCAGCTCTTCCCCGTCTTGGGCAGGGTTTGATGGCGGCTTCAGCGACCTGAACCAAGCCTTCAATGTGACCTGAGACAAGCGCCTCGGGTCCTACACTTCGTCGGAGCGGGATCTTGCGGCAGAATAGTCCCTGTTGCCGGCTTATGCCCTCCGCTTGCACAGTCCTGAAGATCCTCCTGGCGTTGTGCCGTGAGGCATCCGCGCCACCGCGAAGTAACCAGGAAGTATCATGATTGAACTACTGACCGATCCCAATGCCTGGATCGCCCTGTTGACCCTGACCGTGCTCGAGATCGTGCTCGGGATCGACAACATCATCTTCATCGCCTTGCTGGCGAGCCGCCTGCCGGAGTCGCAGCGCGAGCGGGCGCGTCGCCTGGGTCTCGGCGTGGCGCTGGTGAGCCGGATACTGCTGCTGCTCTCGATCGCGTGGGTGATGCGCCTGACCGAGCCGTGGTTTCATGTGTTCGAGCACGCCGTGTCAGGGCGCGACCTGATCCTGCTGGGCGGCGGCCTGTTCCTGATCGCCAAGGCCTCGCTCGAGATCCACGATTCGCTGGAGGGGCCGAAGGAGCAGGCCGAGGCGGGGGTGAAGGCCGCCAGCTTCTGGGGCGTGGTCGCGCAGATCGGAGTCATCGACATCATCTTCTCGCTCGATTCGGTGATCACGGCAGTCGGCCTGGCCGAACAGGTGCCGGTCATGGTCGCCGCCATCGTCATCGCCATTGGGGTCATGCTCTGGGCGGCGCGCCCCATCGGGGACTTCGTCGAGCGCCACCCGACCGTGAAGATGCTGGCCCTCAGCTTCCTGGTGCTGATCGGCACCGCCCTGACCGCGGAGGGCATGGGTTTCCATATCCCCAAGGGTTATCTCTACTTCGCGATCGCCTTCTCGCTCGCCGTCGAGATGCTCAACCTGCGGCTGCGCCGTCGCCGGCGGGTCGAGCCGGTGCACCTGCGCGGCCCCAGGGAGTCGGACCTTGACTGAGATGCCGACCCGGGTGAAGTGCTGAATGGAGGTTGCTGGTTTGCGCTTTGAAAGAGGGTTTCTGCCTGCGGGTCTTGCACGGGCGCTGCTCGTGCTCGCCGTGCTTGCGGCGGCCTGGCCGGTGGCGGCGAATGAGATGCAGCAGCGCATGCGCCAGCGGGTGGAGGCCACGCCGCCCGTGGTCCGCGGCGAATCGCTGCGCGCGCAGGCCGCGCTGCGGCGTTTTTACCGCGCGCGTGACTACCGGCCGGCCTGGTCCGGGAGAGGCGCTGGATCCCATCTCGCGGCACTCCTCGCCGCCGTGTCCCGGGTCGAGGAACATGGCCTTTCGCCAGCTGACTACCATCTCGCTGCGATGCAGGCCGCGGCCGCATCTGCTGATTCCGTGGAGCTCGAGCTGCTGGCGACCGACACCTACCTGACGCTCGCGGCGCATTTGCTCGAGGGGCGCGTGGATCCGGTCTCGGTGGAGCCGGACTGGACCGCCAACCGGCGTGAGCGTGACCTGGTCGCCTACCTCGAGCAGGCCCTGGGCACGGGGCGTATTGCTGCCAGTCTGCAGGAGCTGGCGCCGGATGCGCCCGGGTACCAGGTTCTGAAACGGGCCCTGGCCATGTATCGCGAGGCCGCGGCGGAAGGCGGCTGGGAGCCGATACCCGCCGGGCCTGCCCTCAAGCTGGGTGAGCGTGGCCCGAGGGTCAGGGATCTGCGCGTACGCCTGCGTGCAACCGGCTTCCTCGCGCCGGGTGGTGGCGATCCCGAGGTGTTCGATGCCGCAACCGAGGCGGCGGTGGCGGCCTTTCAGCGCCGCAAGGGCCTGGAGGCCGATGGCGTGGTCGGCCCGGCGACCCTGCGCGAACTCAACAAGCGGCCAAGCGATCGTGTCGAACAGATCCGCGCCAATCTGGAGCGTTGGCGCTGGTTACCCGATGACCTCGGAAGGCGGCACGTGCGCGTCAATATCGCGGACTATCGCCTCGAGGCACGCCACGATGGGCGGGTCGAGCGCCGGCATGACGTGATCGTGGGTCGAACCTATCGCAAGACCCCGATATTTTCCGACCGGATCGGCTACCTGATTTTCAACCCCTGGTGGGAGACGCCGCACAACCTGGCGCGCCTGGACAAGCTGCCGGCGTTCAACAAGGACCCGGCCAGCGTGCAGCGGCTGGGTTTCGATGTGTTGGACAGGAATGGGCGCAGGGTGGATCCGGCAGGCATCGATTGGGCGGACTACAGCGAGGCGGATTTTCCCTTTCGTCTGCGTCAGCGGCCCGGGCCTCTGAACGCCCTGGGAAAGGTAAAGATCATGTTGCCCAACAAGCACAACGTCTACCTGCACGACACGCCGGCGCAGGAGTTGTTCGAGCGCTCCGAGCGCGCCTTCTCCTCCGGCTGCGTGCGCGTCGCGGATGCGCTCGGCCTGAGCGAATGGCTCCTGGCACAGACGCCCGGATGGCCGCGCAGCCGCATCGACGAGGCGGTCGCAGGCGGCGAGGAGACCCGGGTCGACCTGCCGGCCCGGGTGCCGGTGCATATTCTGTATTTCACCGCGGTGGTGGATCCGGATGGCTCGCTGCGCCTGATCAACGACATATATCAGCGCGACGCCCGCCTGTCGGCTGCCCTGGCGGCCCCGCCACCACAACCGGCGGCGGTCGGTGCACGATGAAGTGCCTGTTGGACAGCTGCAGTCGATATGCCCGCCGGTTTGCCGTGGTTTGCCTGCTGCTTGTCGGCATGCCCCTGCAGGCAGGGAGCGCGGAGTTCGATAGCGGCGAGTCCCGTTTCACCATTCTGGCGAATGGCCTGGAGATACCCTACCGGGTGTTCGCCCTGTTCTTGCTGCCGGGCGAGAACCTCGAGCTCAGGGCCGGCATCAGGCTGGAACTGGAGGCCGACGCCGGTCTGGCGCGCGAGACCACGAGCGGATGGAACTGGCTGGCGCCGGCGCAGGTGGGCCATTACCCGATCGTGCTGAGGCACGGCAGGCAGAGCATGCGCCTCGAGATCTTCGTCATGCGCCCGGCGAGTGATATTGAGGACGAGTGGCTCGGCGACTACCGGATCGGCGAGTATGCGCGCAAGCCGTTCAAGGGGCTGGCCACGTATCGCCCCCCCCGGGGTTTCATCGAGGTCAGCCCGGAGATGCGCAGGCTGCAGGTCTCGCCGCATTTCACCCTGGGGCAGTTCCTGTGCAAGCAGGCATCGGGCTGGCCCAAGTACCTGGTGCTGCGCCCGGAGCTGCTGATCAAGCTGGAACAGCTGTTGGCCCTGGTCAATCGCAAAGGCATCCGCACCGACTCCTTCGTCGTGATGAGCGGCTTCCGCACCCCCTGGTACAACCGCTCGATCGGCAACCGGACCACTTCCTCGCGTCATCTCTACGGTGGCGCCGCGGATATCTATATCGATGTTGCTCCAAAAGACGGAGTGATGGATGACCTCAACGGAGACGGACGCCTGGACAAGGGCGACGCCAACTACCTTTACGACATCGTGAATGAAGGTTGGAAAGGCAAGGCGCGATGGGCCGCCCTGACCGGCGGCCTGGCCAGTTACCGCGCCACGGCCGCGCATGGCCCCTTCGTGCATATCGATGCACGCGGCTACCGCGCCCGCTGGGGGCGTTGAGACGCTGCCGGCCGGGGCACCGGTTTTTTTGTCGATCTGACGTTTCTGGCGACTGTGTTTTTTCTTTTTCCCGAACAGCGGATATCAAGCTAATGATCAGAAGACGGCTTCTCTGGGTGCTGATGATAGGCATGCTGGTTCTCTGGGCGACCGACGCCTTGGCGGCCGAGGCGACCTCGGTGACCAGCCAGGCGACCGCCCCGAGCAAGGAGGAAATAGCCGCTCCCTGCGCGCGGGGAAGCGAGCCGCTCTGATCAACCCCGCCGCACATCCCGCTGCGCGCCGGCATTTCTGTTCGCCGATGGGGCGGATACAATAGTGGTGGCAATCGACGTGCCGCGTTTATCGACACCCTCGCCGCGTGACCGGCATCGCCAGAACCATGCGCTACGTTGTCGGGCGCGCAGGCTTTCACCATCTGACCCAACAAACCCTGAACAAATGGCCCGGATCCTCATTCTTTTCTCGACCGTCGATGGCCACACCCGGACCATCTGCGAGAACCTCCAGCAGACCCTGCAGGCGCAGGGCCACGAGGTGACCCTGAGTTCCTTCGACAACGAGGCGGCGGTGGGACTGGAGCCGTTCGACAAGGTCGTGATGGGCGCCAGCATCCGCTATGGCAAGCATCGGCCGAACGTCGGCGCCTTCATCGAGCGCAACCGACAGCTTCTCGACAGCCGGCCGACGGCATTCTTCTCGGTCAATGCGGTCGCGCGGAAGCCGGCCAGAAACACGCCGCAGACCAACCCCTACCTGAAGCGCTTTCTAGAGCAGATAGCCTGGCAGCCCAGGCTGGCTGCGGTGTTCGCCGGCAAGATCGATTACCCACGCTACGGTTTCTTCGACCGCAACATCATCAGGTTGATCATGTGGATCACCAAGGGGCCGACCGATCCCGAGGCCGCGGTGGAGTTCACGGATTGGGAGCAGGTGCGGGTCTTTGGGCGGCGCGTCAGTGACATGTAGGATCGTCCCGGCCCGGCGCGCACGGATAAACAGCGCTGGGTCCGGGCTGTTCGTTCCGGCGAGCGGCCAGCAATCGAGCCGTGCAGCTTGCACGTCTGGCCCGATCGTCTACTTTAAAGGGTTAATCGAGAACCTTTCACAACTCCTGCACCGAGGCATAAATGAAATCACTTCTGATAGCAGCTACTGTCATCACGGCCGTTTCCATGAGTGCCTCGGCGAGCACGCTCCCCCAGCCGGCGGAAAACGCCAGGCAGGCCCGGGCTGGAGGCGCGCAGATCGAGGCAGTGAGCCGGAAGGCCAGTGAAGTGCATGCCGCAAGGGTCCAGGCGGCCAGAATGAAGGCGGCTGAACACATGGCAGCCCGGGTCAGGGCGGCTCAGATCAGAGCAGCGCAGATGATAGCGGCGGAGCGCATGGCGGCCAGGGTCAGCGCGGCAAAAGTGAGAGCCGCACAGATCAGCGCGGCTGAACGCATGGCGGCGCGGGTCAGGGTCGCGCAAATCAGGGCCGCGCAGAGGCAGGCGCAGAATTACATGGCCGCCAGGGTGAGGGCCGCGCAGGTGAGAGCGGCACAGATCAAGGCCGCGCAATTGGTCGCAGCCAGGATACTGGCAGCAAAATCGGCAGAGAAAAACCGGACCTGAATTCGCGCTGACAGGAAGCCGCAGTCTTTCGTATGGCCGACCGAGCCTAACCCGAAGCCTCCGGCTGCAAGCGGAGGTTCAAACACCCGTCTGGCACGGGTCTCCTAAAGGCCGCACATGCCACCGCCGCATCCACCGCTGCCGCAGGATGGTGGTGGCTCAGGGTTTTTGAGCGCGGAGGAGCCAATCACTGCCCCTCCGGAAATCACTTTGCGTACAGGGGTATCCAGCGAGGTCTCGCCCGGCTCGATACCAGCCCGCTGGCAGAGCTCGCCCCAGGAATTGATGGATTCCGACATCTTATGTGCGACCTCGACCCGTTGGCCGTTCGTTTCGCAAAAATAATCGTAAGTTGGCATATGGTTGTCACCTCTCTGTTTGCCACCGACTTCTCGGCAGACTTTCCCACCGGATCATTTACCCGGAAATTATCCGACATGCATATCGCAACGACCAGGAGCCGGTTCGGTTCCCGCCTTGCCTGCTTGTTGGCCACAGGCCGAATTCCCCAGCAGGCGGGTGGGTATCGAAAAAAGCGTGAATAGCTTGTGAAGGCAGTGCCTCAAGCGACTTAAGTGTGTATCTCCCGGGCCGCCTGCATGAGTGTCACAGCCAGAGAATCTCGAGTAAAGGAGGGGCCGCCAAATGAAAATTCCAATGCCAACCGAAACCTACGCCAAAGAGCACTCATGCATCGAAGATGTCATGGCGATCACGAATGAAATCGCGCGAAGAAATCAGCCGGCGCCAGTCCTTGATTCAAGAGCGGATGCCGGATTCCCTCCGCGAACTAAAAGGCAGACCGGAGTCCCCTGATACCGGAACCGATCTTGCCCAGCGCAGAAAGTGCAAAGCCGCCCATCGAGGCGGCTTTGTCGTTTTCCCTGGATGTTAAACCGGCCAATGGCGGAAGGCCCACTGCTCCTCGCATGGTCAGATGTGAATATTCTTGAAGGATGATCATAAAGGTCGATGATCGGCCAAAAGAGCACTTTTATGCTGTTTGGTCTTAACCTTATTCAATGAAAGTCTGGTCTTCTGAATGTTCCTGTCGTTGGCGTTTTCGGCCCCGGTTCGGATGCGACAGTGTTCGGCCAGTGCGCTCTTTCTCCTGGAGTCCCGGCGGTTCGCTGAATGCGCCACCATTGCAGAGTAAAGGGGACTTCTAAATACTCTGGGTAATTCAGATTGAGATGCCAAATGTTCCAGATCGAGGCGCGAACCGCACGTAATAGCAGGCTACAAGGTGAATCGCGCTTGCGCGAGAGAAGGCACCTTGGGGTGTTGTGAAGGTTCGGAACAAAGAGCTGGCGCATTTGGCGCTCAAGCTGTTGGCTCACGAGTATTTAGAGGTTCCCTAAACCGCTGTTTGGTCGTTGACCCCTTATGGGGTCGATTAATTAATGGAAATCATGGAGTAAAAAAGATGAAAAGGATCTTATTGATTGGCATCGGTTCAGCCTTGGCCCTATCGGGTTGCCAAACCAATCCCGTTATGACGAAAGAGGATGCTTCGAATGCTTACTTTTCGTGCTTGAACAAAAACTACAATGCGGCATTGGGCAACGGCCTGTCAGCGGGTGGAGCAAGCGTGGATGCTGCAATACAGGCATGCGAAAGTGACGCGATGAATTATGCCTTTGTATTTGCCCGGAAGTATCACGAAAAAGTGGATAAGCACTATGAGCACGCCTCGTCAACTTACAAGCCAATCATAGAGAAAACCACTAGAACGGTACTTTTGGATCTTATCAGCGAAAAGAATCAATAAACTGGAGATTTAATATGAAAATCAATCAAAAGCAGATCCTTTTCTCTGTGCTTTTTATTTTGTTTTTTGGGGGGATGTCTCAAGCTCACGCGGGAGCGAGTGCTGCAGGTGAGACTGCGGCAGCCAACGACGTCGTAACAAAATTGCCGACCTTCTTTGACAACGAGTGGGTGGATATGGCAATTGCAGTGCAATCAGCAGGTGATGCAACTGCCGCAGAGGGCGGAACAACTGACAGCTCCGAATGACGTTGAAGAATCGGGGTCGATTTGAGCGGCCCCGATTCTCCTGTGGTTTCAATCCACCGCATTCAGACAACAGAAAAGGTTTTATTTCCGGGCTGACCCGATTTCATCGGGGCATTGGTAGCGAAGAGAGCCTGGCAAGGGTGCCAACTGTCCACAATGTGGATGCCGATCCACACACATCATGATTCACTCCAGGGTCGACGAGGCAGGTCCTGGTTCATCGCCAGTCGCCGCTGATCTGCAACAGGCGGGCGATCGCCAGCGCAATCAGAATGACCATGCCGAAGGGGTAGGGGAATACTCCGCTCAGAAACAGGATCACGGTCAATGCCAGGGCAGCCAGTATCAGGGCCAGGGGTCGGTCCATTCAGAGCCTCGGTATTGCGATAGGCGCCCGGCTTTCGCCGAAGAACGCACAGGCATCAAGGCAAAGGGGTCGGAGCCGGAATCGACTCCGGCCCCTTGCTGCGGAAGTTGTGTCTGATTCAATCCGAAGCATAGCCGCTCAGTTCCAGGTAACCCACGCCGCTGTGGCTGCCGCTGACCTCGACAGCGCCCTCCCAGTAGCGCACGCTGTGGCGCATCTCCTGGTCCGGCACCGCGGCGCGCACCTGCAGGTCGATGTGCTTCTCCGGAACTGCGAGCCGCCACCTCACCGGGTAGCGGACACCGTCCGGGTTGACCCAGAAACCGGTGGGCTGCAGGCGGGTGTTGTCCGGATTCAGGCGGCTGACGCTCCCGTCCTCGTCGACCAGCACGCCCTGGCTGAAAGCCTGCGCCTGCCCGTCCTTGCCGCGCATGCGGTAGAACATCAGGTCGCGCCCGTCCTGCAGTTGCAGGGCGAACCAGTCCCATCCGGCCTGGTCCTCGCCGAGTGCCGAACTCGACCATTCGCGGTCGAACCAGGAGTTGCCGCTGACCGCGTACCACCGGGTACCGAGGCGGATGCGCCCGGCGCTTGGCAGGCGAGTGTAGGAGTAGTAGTACGAGGCATTGCCCGGCGCGGCGCTCTTGCGCGACCAGCCCTGCTCGCCCTGTAACACGCGCGGTCTGCTTCCGGACTGCAGGGTCAGTTGCAGCGCGAAATCAGCGGTGTCGGCCTGCAGATTCAGCGGGAACACCCCGGATGCGGGGTCGCCCTGCAGGCTCCAGCTGCCCAGCCACACCCGCAGCGGGCCGGTCTCGGCGCCGGCCAGCCCGAGCGCGGCGCGACTGAAGCGCTCATCGCTGTGATGCGCCTGGCCCTCGATATCGCTGACCGCGAAATGACCCATGTACAGCTGGCTGGCCCGCCAGGGTGAGTCCTGTGCCGGTGGACCGGGCGTCAGGCCGACCCGGAACAGGGTGAACTGATAGCCGAAGCGCGCGCCCTGGGCCGATTCAAGATTGCCGGTGAGGTACCACCATTCGGTGGCGTACTCGGGGTGCGCGCCGTGGTCTGCCGGGAAGTCAAAGGCACGCGGCCGCTCGGCGCGGCGGAAGCCGGGATCGGGGGGCGCTCCCATACGCTCGCTCACGCTGACCGTATCTCCCGGCCCGCTGGGCGTTGAACCCGGTTCGCAGGCGACCAGGAGCAGGGCAAGGAGCAGGACAAAGAACAGGCCGGCAATTTGCATTCAGTCCTCCCGCAGATGAGGCGCCGGATCGTGCCGGGCCGTCGTCCAGGCCGGGTAGAGCGCGGCCAGCGCCGCGGCCAGCAGACCCATGCCAAGGTTCAGTAATTGCGGGGCGGCGCTCAGGGTCAATGGCATGCTCCAGCCAAAGGCCTTCAGCTGTACCGCGGCAGTCAGGACCCAGGCCATCAGGATCCCGGTGGGAAGTGACAGCAGCGCAGCGATGGCCCCGAGCAGCAGCGACTCGAGCAGAATCAGTCGCGCCAGTTGCAGGCGGGTCATGCCGACCGCCCGCAGCACCGCGAACTCCTTGCGCCGCTGCAGCTGGATCGCCATCAGGGCGCTCAGGATGCCGATGAAGGCCACTCCCAGGGAGAGCGAGCGCAGCACCTCGGTGACCCGGAAGGTGCGGTCGAAAACCTGCAGCGATTCGTCGTAGATCTGGCGCGCCTCGGTGAACACCAAGGGCGCATCGATGCTGGCCAGTGGCGCCACGGCGCGTTTCAGGGTGGCGGCGTCCTGTCCGTTGCCGAACAGTGCGAGCGTATTGATGCGCTCGTCCTTCCACAGCGGCAGGTAGCTGTGCCACGGCAGGAACACCCGTCCGTGCTCACTCGCGAAATCACGAAACACCCCGGCCACCTGGAAGGACCTTTCCCCTTCGGGGGTAGGCAGGGGCAGGCTGTCTCCGGCGTGCAGTCCGACACGGTTGGCGAGCGGCTCCGAGACCAGCACGCCGCCGCGGTCGTAGGCCGTCCAGACCTGTTCCGGCAGACGCTGGATGAAGCGGAAGCCGGCGCGCGACTGCGGCGCCAGGTCAGCCGCCACGACCGCCAGGGGTCGCTCCCGCAGACTGAGCTGCAGATTGCGATAGCGGCTTGCCTGCGCCACCTCGGGCAGTGACAGGACCCGTTCCGCCAGGCCATCCGGGAGCCGGGCGCCGTTGCCGAAGTCCTCGGCCGCGACATACAGGTCGGCATTCAACAGGGCGTGCAGCCAGTCGCCGACCGCCCCGCGCATACTCTCGACCATGATGGCCACGCTGACCGCGGCTGACAGCGCCACCATCAGCGCCGCGGTGGCGGTGCCGAGGCGCGAGATGTGCCGTTTCAGGTCGCGTACGGCGAAGCGCCAGGTCCCGCCCAGGGGCAGTCGCTGCAACAGCCGGTGAAACAATGGAATGCTGGCCGGGGTGATCAGGACCGCGCCGATGACCAGCGCGAACAGCCCCAGCAGGGCGCTCGCAAGCCCGCCCGGCAAGAGGAAGGCGAGCGCCAGCCCGAGCACGACCAGGAAAGCCCCCGCGAGCGCCAGGAAGGGAATCCAGCGCAAGGTGTCGCGCTCCAGGCCGGAGCGCGACAGGCTGGTGGCCGGCGGCGTGCTGGCCGCCTGCCAGGCCGGGAAAAGGGCCGCCAGCAGGGTGCCGCCAAGGCCCAGCGCGAGCCCCTTGAGCAGTGAAAGCGGGTCGAGGTGCAGGGCGTCCACCGAGACGCGGTAGTACAACTCGCTCACGGTCTGTGCGACCAGGCGGGTCAGGCCCTGTCCGAGCAGGGCGCCGAGCAGCAACCCCACCAGGCTGCCTATCAGCGCCAGGACCAGCGCCTCGCTCAGCAGCATGCGGTAGATTTCGTGCGGCTGAGTGCCGATCGCACGCAGGCGGCCAAACAGGTCGCGCCGCTGCACGACGGAAAAGGACATTGCGTTGTAGATCAGGAACAGCCCCACCAGCAGCGCGAGCAATCCCATGGCGGTGAGATTAAGCTCGAACGCGGCCGACAGCCCCACGGTACTGCGCGTCTGCTCGTCGATGCTGACCAGGCGCAGGCCGGCTGGCAGGAGCGCCTCGAGCGCGTCGAGTGACTCGGGCGGCCGGTCGCCGGCGATGACGTCGATATAACTGATGAAGCCGGGCATCCCGAGCAGGACTTCGGCAGTGGCGGTGTCCACGAGCAGAAGGTCGCGGGTCGCGGCACTGCTTTCGCCATGCACCTGTGTGATCTGCAGCGCGTGCTGCCTGCCCTGTATCTGCAGCGACAGGCTATCCCCTTCGCTCAGTCCGAGGGATGCGGCCGCGGCCGCGCTGATCACCGTCCGGTCCGGCTGGTTCAGCCAGTGGCGCAGATCACCCGCGGCTATCGCGCCAGGCAGCTGTTCGCGGAATGCGCCCTCTGCGAACAGGTCCAGTCCGAGCAGCTGCAGCCGCCGCCCACTGCCGGATTGCTCGACCCAGGCACGCATGACCGGCGCCATCGGCGGCAGCCCCGGGGTGGTGAACAGGGTGCGGTACGCTGCCGTGGGCACGCGTCCGTCCGGCCCGACCACGCGGTGCGTGGCGGCGCCGCGCAGCTGCTTGGCGGACACTTCAAAGGTCGCTCTCGCCGCGCTGTTGGCGAGGTCCACTGCGACCACGATGGCGACGCCCAGGGCGATTCCTGCGAGCGCCAGGAACGCCTGCCAGGGATGCCGCCACTGGTAATTCACCCCGGCGCGCAGCAGCAGTCGGGGCAGGCGCTTCATGCTGACTCAGCGACCAGGCTGCCGCGATGCAGGCGCAGCACCCGGTCGGCGCGAGCGGCGACCGGCTGGCTGTGCGTGACGATCAGCAGGGCCGTCGATTGTTCCCGGGCCAGGCGCAGCAGCATGCCCATGATCTCGTCGCCGGTCTCTTCGTCCAGGTTGCCGGTTGGCTCGTCAGCGAGCAGCAGGCGAGGCCGATGCGCCAGGGCGCGCGCGATCGCGACGCGCTGCTGCTCGCCGCCGGAGAGCGTGTCCGGATAGCGTTCGGCGGTATGGCCGAGGCCGATGGCCTGCAGCAGTTCCTCCACGGTCGTCTGTTGCCGGCGCCGCGGCGCCCCGATCAGCTCCAGCGGCAGGGCGATATTCTCGGCCACGGTGAGGGTCGGAATCAGGTTGAAGAACTGGAACACGAAGCCCATCTGCTCGCGCCGGATGCGGGTGCGTTCCGGCTCGCCCTGGGCATGCAGGTCGCGCCCGTTGATCAGGACCTCGCCGCGGTCCGGGGTGTCGATGCCACTCAGGACATTCAGCAACGTGGTCTTGCCGCTGCCACTGGCGCCGATCAGGGCCAGGGTCTCGCCTGGATGCAGACGCAGTTCGAGGTCCTCGAACACCACCTGGCGATGCCCGGCATCCACGTAGTGCTTGCAGAGATTGTGTGCGTGCAACATGGTTGAAGGCCTGCCCTTTGCGATCAATACAGCAGGGCGCTGCTGGATAGGGACGGTCATCATCCAGCGCGACAGCCCGCAGGCGCAAGGATATTGACCCGGTGCAACACCCGGAAAATCTACTCCAGCAGTAAAATCCAGCTGCGTTTGGCGATGGTCTGCGGGTTAGACTTTGGCCTGGACCTCTTAACCTGAACGGAGCGAACGGTTTGTTGTTCAAGACCTCTGCCTGGATGAGCTTTGCACTTTTCGCGGCCAGCCTGAGCAATCTGCCGGCGGCGGACCTGGTGGATGCCGCCCGGGGCAACAAGCAGGTCGAGTTGGGAGAACTGCTGGCGGGTGGCGCCGATGTGGATGCGCGCGGCCAGCAGGGCGCAAGTGCGCTGCACTGGGCCGCCTTCAACGGCGATCTCGAAATGGTGCGGATGCTCCTGGATGCTGGCGCCAGGGTCGATGCGGTATTGGACAACGGCAGCACCCCGTTGCACCTGGCGGCCTTCGAGGGGCATACCGACGTCGTGCGCCTGCTGCTGCAACGCGGTGCCGATCCTGCGGCGAGGACGCTGGATGGCATCACACCGGCCGCCTGGGCGAGGCGCGAACAGCATCAGGACACGCTCCAGGCGCTGGTCGCGGGCCGCGGTTCGGGCAGCTCGGCGGCCAGGGCGCCGAAGGCGGCGTCTTCCTCCGCCCCGGCACCACAGGGCATGCAGGAACAGGGGTTCCGCGTGCAGCTGGCGGCGGTCAGTTCGGAGGCTCGCGCGCGCGAGGCGATCACCCGATACCAGCGTCGTTTCAGCGACATCCTGCAGGGCCTGTCGCTGGTTGCCACGCCCGCAAAGGTGTCGCAGGCGCGCCTGTACCGCGTACAGTCCATTGCCCTGCCGGAAGCGCGGGCGCGCTCTATCTGCGAAAGGCTCAAAAGTCATGGACAGGGGTGTCTGCTGCGCAAGGCGGGATCGCCCTGACGGGATCGGGCCCGATCCAATAGCGGGCCGATAGCGGGCATCCGGCGCGGGTGGACGTTTATACTGCCTGTACCCGTCCACCTGGAGCAGTCATGGCCCGCATCACCCAGTTGTTGCTCGATATCCTCAAGCCGCGCCATCCGCCGCTGCCAGAGTTCACCCGCCAGCTCGCCGAACTTCAGGCCGGGTTGCGCGTGACCGCCGAAGTGGTCGAGATCGACGATCGCACCGAAACCCTTACGGTGTTTTGCGAGGGCGAGGATATCGACCTGGAGGGGATCACCGAGGCCATCAGCGGCATGGGTGGTTCGCTGCACAGCATCGACAAGGTGCAGGTGCTCAACGACAACGGCAAACACGGCTGAGGCCGCGTGCATGCGGCGCAAGCTCGGTAAACGCCTGCATTCCCTGCTCCGGCTCAGTGGCACCCATGGCATCGTGCGCCGCTATGCGGTGGTCAACGGATTCGATGGGGCGCTCACCATGCTGGGGATGCTGCTGGGCTTTTACATCAGCGGCGACATCCAGCTGCCGACCGTGATCAATGCCTGCCTGGGGGTGTCCGTGGCGCTGGCGGTCAGTGGCGTGAGCAGTGCCTACATAAGTGAGGCGGCCGAGCAGCAGCAGGCGCTGGAGAGCCTGCGCGGGGCCATGGTCTCGGACATGGCGGACAGCGCGCATCACCGCGCCGCGAGAGTCGCGCCGGTGCTGGTGGCGCTGGCGAATGGCGCCTCGCCGCTGTTGATGGGGGTGCTCATCATGCTGCCCTTGTGGCTGGCCCACTTCGGCCTCGACCTGGGCTTTGCCCCCCTCGAGGTGGCGTTGGGCACGGCCCTGTTGCTGATCTTCCTGCTGGGAATGTTTCTCGGCCGGGTGCGCGGCAGCTCGCTGCTGCTTTCCGGCCTGCTGACCCTGCTGATCGCGGGCATCACCAGCCTGGTGATCTTCCTGCTCGGCGGGGCCTGAGACGGCGCGGCGGCAAACACCGACAGCGCCCCTTCAGTTATCCCCCAGAAAGGCCTTGAGGTGCGCTTCCACGCTGCGCGCGAGCGCCTGCAGTTGGTAGCCGCCTTCGAGCGCCGAGACGATCCGTCCCTCGGCATGTCGATCGGCGACCTCGCAGAGGCGCCGGGTGACCCAGGCAAAGTCCGCATCCACCAGGTTCATGCCCGCCATGTCATCCGCCTGGTGCGCGTCGAAGCCGGCCGAGATCAGGATCAACTGGGGTTGGTGGGCCTCGATTCGCGGCAACCAGTGGCTTTCCACGGCCTCGCGGAATGCCAGGCTGCCCGTCCCCGCCGGTAGCGGTACATTGACCACATTGGCGGCCGTATCGCCCGCACCGGAGTGGGGATAAAAGGGATGCTGGAAGGTGGAACAGAACAGCACCCGGCTGTCGCCCGAGACGATGTCTTCGGTACCGTTGCCGTGGTGTACATCGAAGTCCGCAATGGCGACCCGTTCCAGGCCGTGCTCCGCCAGCGCGTGGTAGGCGCCGACCGCGATATTGTTGAACAGGCAGAAGCCCATGGCGCGATCCCGTTCGGCGTGGTGTCCGGGCGGCCTGACCGCGCAGAAGGCCTGCTTGACCCGTCCGGCGAGCACCAGGTCGACCCCGAGCGCCGTTGCGCCGGCGGCGCGCAGCGCGGCCTGCAGCGAATGCGGGTTCATGGCGGTGTCGCCGTCCAGCCAGGCGAGTCCCTCGCTTGGCGCAGCGGCGAACACGGCATCGACGTAAGCCGGGTCGTGCACCTGTTCCAGCAGTGCGCGCTCGACCACGGGCGCATCGTAGCGATCCAGTAAGCCGTCCAGACCACTCGCGAACAGGCGCTGGTGGATCGCGCGCAGACGTGCCGGCCGCTCGGGGTGCTGTTCCCCCATCTCGTGCAGCAGGCAGTCGTGGTGGGTGATGTAAGCGATGGTCATGTGATCGTGTCTGCGGTCATGTGCCTCCTGTCGCTCGAACACCCGACCGGGAAGGCGGGGCGGGTGGACCCCGTCAGTATCCACGAGGGTGGACTCCGACGGAATAATTATCCTGTCGATCCGTGCCGGGCAGGGCCAGGCAAGCTGCGGCATAAAAAAACCGGCCCCGGTTGGCAGACGAAGCTGCCTTCCGGGGCCGGTGTCAAAGGCGAAACCGTGTGGTTTCGCCTATTGTTGTGACGACTGCTTCAGCGTGGCGACACCCCCAGTGCCTTGAGGGTGGCGAGGTTGAGGTACTTGTCGACCGGCAGGCCCTTGTCACG
Source organism: Gammaproteobacteria bacterium Milos-ODIII6 (assembly GCA_029228645.1). Classification (GTDB taxonomy): domain Bacteria; phylum Pseudomonadota; class Gammaproteobacteria; order Chromatiales; family Chromatiaceae; genus MONJU. The sequence continues at coordinate 266,297 of JAPTHR010000002.1, read as the reverse complement.
CTGGAAGGCATTCACCGCTTCCATCGTCGATGCGCCGACGATGCCGTCGATCGGGCCCGGGTTGTAGCCGGCAGTCCTGAGTGCCTGTTGGATCTGGGTGATGCGCGCGCTGGTCATGTTGGTGTCACACAATATCGAGCGCCATTCCATGTGACCTTCGCTTGCCAGTTCGCGCGTGCTGACCGTCTTGTACTCCGCCGGTATCTTGATGCGCTTCTCCTGCGCGTCGGCGACAAGTTTGCGTACTTTGACGGTCTCGTACTTGGCCGGGATCTCGACCTTGCGTGTGCTGGCCGGGGTCTTGACCACGCGACGGCTTATCTCCTTGTACTTGGCTGCTTGCTCGGTAAGGCAGATCTTGTGACCGGTGCGGGTGGTTTGGGGGTGCTCCATGTTGTGCACCTCGTGCCACACGAAGCTCGGCTCGGCAATCTTCTTCTGTATCTTCACCGTCTTGTAGACCGGGGGAACCTCGGTGGAGCTGGCGCTCGCATCTTCAACCAGTTCACGAACCTTGACCGTCTTGTATTCGGCCGGGATCTCTACCCTGCGGGTACTGGCCGGAACATCCACGACTTTGCGGCGGATCGTCTTGTAGGTCGCGGGCACCTCGACCAGGCACATGATCTCGCCGGTAGATTCGTCGATTCGCTGGATCGGGCCGGTGCCTTTCTTCCAGATCGTGTGGGCTGGCTTTTCGAGGATTTTTTCCTCTTCCCAACGGTAGGTGGCGGGTACTTCCTCCATGCGGAAGGAGGCCTCTTGCACCAACAGCTTCTTCTCTGCCCAGCGGTACTTCGCCTCGTTCACGCCGACCTTGCTGTCGCCCTCGCTCACCAGCACCTGCTGCTCTTCGGTGCTGAATTTCGCCGGGACAAAGTGCTCGTGGAAGCACATTCCGGGCTCAGCGGTTTCCAGGTTGATGCCGTGGGCCTTGGCCGCCGCCAGAATCTCATCGCTGGCTGGCGCGGCATTTTTCGCCAGCGAGACTTTCCAGGTCCGCACGGCGGGGCTGACCAGCACGGTCTCGGTTTCCTTGGCATAGACAGCCGGTACGGTTTCGATCCGGCTGGAGGCCTCGCTCACCAGTACGCTCTCCTCGCCCCAGCTGTACTTGGCCGGGATGATTTCGACGCGCTCGCTTTCGCCGCGAACCAGGACCTCATTGGGCTTGTCGCGATAGGTGGCAGGTACCCACACCCGCGCATAGCATTCCCCGGTCTTGGCATCGGGTGGCAGCAGGTCGGATCCGGCAGCCGCACGCATGGCCGGGGCCGGGCGCGATTCCATACCCGCCAGCGAAGCCCGCAGGGTTTCGTTTTCCTGGTCTTTGTCTTTGAGCGCATTCTCCAGTTCGGATACCCGAACCGAGTTGGTGCTACAGCCGGTCAGTGAAACCACGCTGGCTGAGATTATCAAGGCCAAGAGCTTCTGTTTGTTGTTCATGTTGCTTCCTCCCTCTGAGAGATATTCGGTGAAGCAGGAGTCCGTACAGCTGGATCATCCAGCCAGTTGGCATGCCCCGGCCCCGTCCCAGCGCGGATTTATCAAGCGACCATCGTGCGCGTGGATACACTTGAGACTTCAGCACCGGAGCCAGCCGGCTGCAAACCAGCGCTTGTCGGGCAACCCCGACGAAGTGCCGACCGGGATTGCGATCGGTCACCGCGAAGCGCACGGACGTGGCGGGCCGCCCCAGGGCAAAAGAGCCTTCCGGTGGCCGGTCGGTCCGTGCTTGCTTCGCAAGAGAGCGACTAATCAGTTTTCCAGGCGATTGAGTTCCACCCGACGGTTCAGGCTACGCCCCTCGGCCGATGTATTGTCGGCCACCGGCTTGTCCGGACCGTAGCCCACGGCGCTGAGGATATCGGCGGCGACACCCTTGTCGATCAGGTAATCGCGCACCGATTCGGCACGCGCCTGGGACAACTGCCGATTGAGTTCCGCCGCACCCGAGGAATCGGTGTGTCCACCGACTTCGAGTTTCAGGGAGTTCAAGCCGGAGAGGCTGGCGGCAACCCCATCGAGAATCCCTTTGGCCTCCTCGGTGAGATCGGCAGAGCCGGTGTGAAAGTTCACACCATCGAGCACGATGGCGGCGGTCCGATCACAGCCGGTGGCATCGACTTCGGTACCCGGTTTGGTTTCCGGGCAGAGATCGGTCTTGTTGAGCACACCGTCGTTATCGCTGTCGAGTTCGCAGCCTATGGCATCGACCGCGGCACCGGCGGGTGTCTCGGGGCACTGGTCCTTCGAGTCGACCACGCCATCGTTATCGCTGTCGAGTTCGCAGCCTATGGCATCGACCGCGGCACCGGCGGGCGTTTCGGGGCACTGATCCTTCGAGTCGACCACGCCATCGTTATCGCTGTCGAGTTCGCAGCCTATGGCATCGACCGCGGCACCGGCGGGCGTTTCGGGGCACTGATCCTTCGAGTCGACCACGCCATCCTTGTCGCCGTCGAGCTCACAGCCTTGGCAGTCCACTTCTGCCTTCAGCGCGCTGTCCGGGCACTTGTCCAGCGCATCCGCGACGCCGTCGCCATCCTGATCCGGCTCGCAGCCGCGTTGATCGACCTCACGCGGGTACGGGGTGTGAGCGCATTCATCCCGGCTGTTGACCACGCCGTCCGCGTCGAAGTCCAGCTCGCAACCCTGGCGATCGATGAGTGCGCCGGCGGGGGTCTGCGGGCATCGATCCATGTGATCGGCGATGCCGTCACTGTCGCTGTCCAAATCACAACCGAGGCTGTCGACAGCAGTACCCGCAACAGTCAGCGGGCAGCGATCGTCGGTATTGGCGACACCGTCGCCATCGCTGTCGGATACACAGCCGTGCTCATCGACTGCCGCGCCTTTGGGTGTTTGCGGACAGCGATCGAGGCGGTTGCTCACGCCATCGGCGTCGCCATCCCGGTTGCGGTAGCGAATGGTGAACGTCAGGTCGTTGGTGTCACTGGCGAAAAAGCTCAGGGAGTTGGCCCGGGAGACCCACTCACCCTCGCGGTTGGCCTGGTAGTCGATGATCTCGATGTTTTGCGGAACGATCCACGCATAGGCGTAGTGGCTGAAGTTCGTCGGCGTGTTCCAGGAGCCGAAATGGCCGTCCTCGCGGGTGATGCCGTTCCAGCTGTTGAACGTGAAAACGCCGTTCTCATCGACCTCGATTTCCTCTTCGAAGCGATCGGGATACATCACCACGAAGCTGCCGTCGTTGAAATGCAGGCGATTCAGCTGTGTATCGTCCGCATGCCAATCGTATTGGTTGGGGTGCACGTAGGAGAGCGCATCGCGGTCGATCTTCTTTTTCACGAAGAAGTCGTACTGGCTGCCTTCGGTCCGCATGGTTCGCTGCACGAGGTGGTCGCGACCGTTCTCGTTGAGGAATATGAGGGTCTCGCTGACAACCTCGGCGAATACATTGGCGCTCAGCAGGCAGGCCAGCAGGGCCCCAACAAGGAGGAGTGGACGGGCGGATAGGGACATGGACGATCTCCGTGGCTGTACGACCTGCTTTGGGGCAAGGTGTAGAAAATACTAATCTGGCAAAATTCTAATGAAGTTCGCGAGTCAGGGTGGGGATCGGACTGTCGGGTATTGGCAACGATGTGCCAATGGGGCTGCTGTATCGGCCTGAGTGCCAGGGAGCGCGGAGCCTGCACGCGGAAAAGGGCCTACCCCACCGCGGAAATGGATCAACCGTCGATGATGGCGGCCCTGTGGCTACACGCGCACCGAAAGACCGTCCGCCAGAGAGAGTTTGTAAGCACGGTAGGCTGGAATGGCACCGATAAGGATGCCGCTGGCGCAGATGATGCCGAGCAGGCTGATCTCGTATAGCGAGGGTGCGCCGATGGCGATCGAGATGCCGAACTGGTTTTCCAGGATGGGTTGAGCCACGAACAGCAGCACGTGCAGCAGGGTGAAACCGAGCGCGACCCCGAACAGCGTCAGCACGCCGGATTCCCCCATGACCAGGGCAAACACGTGCCCCGGGCGTGCACCGACCGAGCGCAGTATCGCCATCTCCCGGCGCCGCTCGTTGAGGCTGGTGAGCACCGCGGTGAGCATGCCGAACAGGCCGACCACCACGACGAAGGTGGACACGATCAGGAGCGCATTCTCGGCGATACCGATCAGGCTCCACAGCTGGCTCAGGGTTGCTCCGGGGAGAATCGCGGTGAGCGGTTCGGCGCGGTAGTCGTTGACGTAGCGCTGCACCTGGAAGGTGGCGATCCTGGACTTCAGGCCGACCAGGATTGCGGTGATTGCCTCGGGTGTGAGGTCCATGGTGCGTGCTCGCTCGGCGCTCGGACTCAGCCCGCGCGCTGGTGCGCCGCTCTCCCAGCCGACATGGATCGCCTCGATGCCCTGCAGGCTGACATGCACGGTGCGGTCGACCGGGGTGCCGGTGCGCGCCAGGATGCCGACCACGCGGAAGGGCTTGTCGTCGTGACGCGCAAAAGCGACGTCGCTGGCGCCATGCGCCAGTACGATCGGATCGCCCAGCCGGTAGCCGAGTGCGCTCGCCACCTCGGCGCCCAACACGGCGTCATAAAGGTCGGAGAAGGGTGTGCCCTGGGCGAAGCTGAGGGCCTGCTTGCGGGCGTAACGGTAGTGTTCGAAGTAATCGCCATTGGTGCCGAGGACGCGGTAGCCGCGATGCGAGTCGCCGAGTGACATCGGCACGGTCCAGGCGACCTTGGGGTGGCGCGCAATCGCCTGGTAGCTCTCCCAGGAGAGGTTGTTGCTGGCGTCGCCCATGCGAAACACCGAGTACAGCAGCAGTTGTACCGCCCCGCCGCGCGCGCCGACGATCAGGTCGGTGCCGGAGATGGTGTTGGCGAAGCTCGCGCGTGTCTGGTCGCGCAGGCGTTCCACCCCGAGCAGCAGGGCCACACTCAGGGCGATCGAAAACACCGTCAGCATGACCGTGAAGCGTCGATTCAACAGGCTCTTCCACGCCAGGCTCAGGATCGGCATCCGCTTATCCCGCCTGCCGCTGCGCCTGGAGCGCGGTATTGATGTCGGCGAGCCGGATGGTGCGGTGAAACAGGTTCTGCAGGGACCGATCGTGGCTGACGAACACCAGGGTCGAGCCCGACTCGCGGCACTCGTCGAACAACAGTCGGACGAAGGCCTCGCGCCGATCGGTGTCGAGCGCGGAGGTCGGTTCGTCGGCGATCAGCAACTCGGGCGAGCCCATCAGCGCCCTGGCGGCGGCGACCCGTTGTTGCTGGCCGACGCTCAGGTTGGCTACCGGACGCTCCAGCAGCTCGTCGTGCGCCATGTCGAGATGGCCGAGCAGACGCAAGGCCTCCTGCGCGGGGCTGCCGCTGCGGCCGATCGCTCGGTCCCGACGTTGGCGCGAGAAGCGGCAGGGGAGGGTCACGTTCTCGAGCATGGACAGATACGGGATCAGGTTGAACATCTGAAACACGTACCCGATGTGATCGGCGCGGAAGTGATCCCGTTCGACGCTGCCGAGGCGGTCCAGGCGTTGCTCCAGCACGCGGATGGCGCCTTTCTGGGGCGAGGTGACGCCCGCCAGCAGGCTCAGCAGGGTGCTCTTGCCGCTCCCGCTCGGACCCTCGATGAACAGCTGCTCGCCAGCTGCCACCTGAAGCGTATCGATACCCAGTACGATGGGGCCGTTGTCGTTCCAGCGGTAGGACAGTGCCTGGATGTCGATGATCGCAGGCCGGTCTCCAGGCGTGTGCTTGGCAGCGGGGCTCATGCGGGGCGACGATCGGTGCAGTGGGGCGACATGTCTCAGAAAGTGAGGATCGGGTGGGCGTGCCCCAGTTCGGCCGCCCCCTGTTTGTCCCCGATCACGTATTCCACCTCCAGGTGTTCGGTGGCCGGAAAGACCTCGAACAGCTGCACCTGCAGCCGCTCCAGTTTCCCGGGTGTGGCACACTCGAAATGGTACTCGGCAACGATGTCGGCATGTTGTGCGGGGTGCCCTTCGTGCTCGTGCTCGGCCTCGTGGGCATGCGCAGCGTGAGCGGAGGCAAACAGCTCGGACTGGATCTCGCTGTGAACGGTCTGACAGCCCGCCGCTGGCGGAAAAACGAACAGGCGCTGGGCGTCTTCGAGTTTCGCCTTCGCCTCTGCAACCGCCCGCCTGTCCGACTCGCTGGCGGGTGGATGCTCGAAACCGACGATGTTTGCGGCCGGACTGCTCAGCATGACCTGGACCTCATGGTCCCCGGCCGCGAGGGTCAGTGTCGCGATCCCGTGCACATGCGCGGCATGTTGGCGGTGAGCATGTTCGTCAGCGGCGTACAGGCCGTTCGGGGTCAGCAGGCTGGCCACCAGGGCTGAAAGTGTCAGGGCGCTTGTCGCTCGGTACATCTCGAATTCTCCGGAACGATCGGGTACGGCTGGTCGCCAGCGAGACGCAAGGGTATTACGCTGGGATTCCCCGCGACAAGCGGCACCTAGGACCCGCGCAGAAACCGTCGTTGATCCCATTGCCCGGTTTGGCTAGTCTTGTGCGCCGCCTGCGGCTGCCGCAAAAGGCGGCACAACGAGTTGCACGCCCCATGCTGACATTCCGCGAGTATCCGATGATGAAACCCCTTTTTCCCCGCTGGGCGCCGTTTTTGCTGGTCTTGCTCCTGAGCGCTTGTGGTGACTCCGGGCAACCGGTCGCGACCTCGCAACCGGATGCGATGGAGTCGGCCGATGCCAAGGCGGAGGTTGCGGATCAGGCCCCGCCCGTCGCCCCGGAGGCGGACCCGGGCGAGGCGTCGAATTCCCCGGTCAGGGAGATCGAATGGGATTCCCTGATCCCGGACGACTTCCGGCCCGACAAGCTGATGGAGGAATTCCAGGTCGATGATCTGGCGGACGACGATCCACGCGCTGTCGAGCTGATGGACAAGTTGCAGGAACTGTGGGACCAGGCGCCGGTGCGCCCTGACATGGACGGGGCCAAGGTCAAACTCCCGGGCTTCGTGGTCCCGGTCGAGGCGGACTCCGAGGAAACCACCGGCTTTCTGCTGGTGCCTTACTACGGCGCCTGCGTGCACGTGCCCCCACCGCCCGCCAACCAGACCGTCTACGTGCAGGCGAAACAGGGCCAGGGCACCCGGCCGAAGCTCTTCGATATCGTCTCGGTGACCGGCACCATGCGGGTGCAGCGCGTGGAAAACGAGATGGCCGCTGCCGGGTACACCCTCGATGCAGTCCGGATCGAACCCTACGAAGAGCCTTACGAGGAGCCCGGCGAAGAGTCTGCCGAAGAGCCCTGAGCCTTGCGATTCCCAGGCGTCCTCATTGGGCTGACGCTGCTGCTCGGCCTGGATGTGAACGCCCGCAGCAGCGAGTGTCATATCCACCCACCGCAATCCTCCCCGTCCGAGGTCGGCGAGATCATTGGTCCGTTCGCAACAAGAGACGCCTGCGAGCAGGAGCGCGAGCGCCGCTTCGGGGCCGAGGGGCGCTGTCACTGCCGCGCCGATTTCACCCCGCGCTGGTTGCCGCGCGAGCCGATGAACAACGACCCGCTGCGCCCGCCTGGGTTGCTCTGATAAATTGAGGACTGGTCAAATCGACTCCGCAGCCAGAGTTTGTCATTGACGCTGGAGCATTATCCGCAGAACGGTCAGCTTTTGGCCGTAAGCAGTTTCCAGTGAAGAAACGTCACAGCGCTTCCTGTTCTCTCTCATACCAGGGAAACTTAATTCCAGGCGTTTTTCGTAAGCAGATGCCAGGCATTTCTATACCCGATATTGTGTTTTGCCTCATCAGGCAGGTCATGCAATATCCGCCGCATGTTCTCAATTCTTTGTTTTAGGTAATCCGCTGATTGTCTGTTTGCTGGCCCATAGTCGAAACCTGCTACAAAGCGATTGCTGAACCGGATAAAAATGTCCCGGTATTCCTTCTTCAGACTATCAGTCTGGCTTCCCCATCTGCCGCCTTCCCATATAACGGTGTCAAGCACGCGGTGATCCCCGCACTTGTATACGCGCCCTGGCTCCCCGGTAGACAAGTCGAAATAAAGGTTTGGATAATCCGTTAACATCTGTTCAACAAGCTTGGGGCCAAATTTGCTTTCTTTTTGCGGATGCCGGACCTGACCGAAATGACTGACAATAACTTTTGCCTTGGGGTAACTCTGTAGCATTTTCTGCAATGCCGTGAGAGCGCTGTTCTCTGGTTCAAGATGAATTGAAAAGGGTATCCCGCTCGCAGCTGAAAGCTGGAAAACACGGTGGCCGAGCGGCCCATCTATAGGGATATCTATATCCCGGTCTACCTTGCCAGCCTTGCACTGCGCATTGGATCTGTAGTGGCGAAATTCTATCTGGCCAATAAAGGGATAATTGCCGCTGAGGACCTGTTCCTCAAGCTGGTCGATGTAGTCCCAAGACCTCCCGCTTTTTTTATTCCACCAGTTCTTGTTTCCACCCTTGTTTGTAGTGAGGATGAATCGATCAGGGTCGGCATTTACTACACGGTGAATGAAATAATCCCAGCGGTGTCCCTTTCCGCCAGACTCTTTTGGTGCCCAATATCCTGCGAAAGAAATAAGAGCTACCCCTTCAGCATCCATTATCTCTTTGGTCCAACGTATAACAGGCTTGCTATTTTCTCTGGGCAGGAAAGACAGAAGGTCAATCAGTGGAACCATGTCCTCATCCAGCAAAGACTGAATACGCGCTTTCCACTTATGCTCTATTTCCGCTTGCTTGTATTCAAGTTGGACAGGCTTTTCTGCCACGACCCAGGCTGGATAGCTAATTATAAATATGGTCAGTAGAAATAAAGCTCTCTCAATTGGTTGAATATTCATATTGTCAGTATCCGGGACCAAGGAACCTCTGAAAAAGTCATGAGCCTTAAAAGGTGCGCAATGGGGCTTTGCGGGTGTTGCGCTATTCGATGGCGTAGCGTGCGGGCCGATGCCGAGCTGTCAGTGGGTTGGGCGATGCTCCTACAAACGGTTCAATGGGCAAGGTTGGGATGGAGACGACGTTCAAACATCATCGAGGTTTCCTTCCCGCCTTCACCCTCCCCAGAAGGGTATTTGGCTGGCTGTGGGTTCAGTCTCCGCCAGGTCTGTCCTGCCCCCAAATCTTCGCCACCGCGCGGTCGCTGCCGAGGAATCCCACGATCAGGGTGACCGCGGAGACGGTGCCGAATACCAGCAGCGGGATCAGGTAGCCGGTTGCCCCCCCGGTGGTACTCGCGAAGTAGATCAATACCCCGCACAGAAAAGCGAACAGGACGCCGACCGCGACCAGTATCTTGCGATGGCTCGGTCTGTAGGAATACGGGCCTTCGCCCTTCTCAAGTGGGCCCAGGATGAATTGGAACAGGGGTTTCAACGATTTCATGCACGCATGCTGCTATGGACGGCACCGGCTGGCAAGCACTGTGCTCCCTCCGCGGGAACGCGCCCTGCGCATCCTGCGGCCCCGGTTTTGCTCGGTCGGCTATTCGCTCGACCTCAGCCTATGCCGAGCACGATGTCCCAGTTGGCGGATAGCTGCGCTGCTGAAGAAGCCTTCGGCTCGAAGGCGGCCGTAACCAGTGGCCTTTGCTCCACCGGGATGCGGCGATACAGAAAGTCGTCGGCGTTGCGCGCATCACCGGCGACATACAGCTGGGTGACGAACGGTCTTTCGCCTTCCGGATAGACCGCCACGTGGATGTGTGGCGTACGGCCGGGGTAGGGCACCGGCCGGATGGTCAGAAAGCGGTAGCGTCCCTGCGCATCGCTGCGGGTGTGTCCGAACCCCTGAAAGCCCGGATCGATGGCGCGTCGACCGGGGTCACGCGGATGGCGGTAACGCCCATTGGCATCGCATTGCCAGATCTCGATGCGGGTCTCCCGCAGGGGATTGCCATTGAGGTCGAGGAGTCTGCCGCCGAGATCTGTTGCGATGCCCCTGGCTGGTGTGCTCTCGCCCGAGACGTGGATCAGGTCATTGTCGTCGTCGAGGGGGAGTTCGTCCGGGTAGAAGGGGCCGGTCGACTGTCTCGGAGTGGCGAGCAATGCGGCCATCGCTGGCGTCGCTGCCGCGGCCAGCACTCCACCGGTTGCCTTGATGAGTCGTCTGCGTCTCTTGTCCATATCTGCGGATCCTATGTTTTCCTGACTCTCAGGCTAGCCCGCATCGCTCACCGGGATGTGGAATTTTGGGGCGATGTGGGCAAGCAGGTTGAACGATCGTTCGAAGAAGCATAGCCCGCTATGGATTGAGAGGGATCGTTCAAGATGCGCCGGCCAGATCGTTGCAAAAACCACATAGAACAGAGTGTTAATTCAAGCTGGGTACGTGAAGTTTGGTAACACTCTGAAAAATCAACCTTATTGCCGATGCCTCGGTTCGACCGGTGAGCGATGCGGGCTAGCACCTCGCGGGCCTTTGAGCCCCACCGCGGCGAGCAGATCAAACCCCGCACGCAGGCAGGCATTGTTCATGTCGTCGAGGCCGGGAGCGCTTGCGTTTGGTGCGGTTTGCGTCATGCTCGATTCCCAGAAAGAGCCGATACCCGCCGGAGGTCCCCATGCAATGGCTGCAGAAATTGCCAAACTCCAGACCGAGCCCAGCGGGGCTGGAATGGCGGATCCTGCGCAAGCTTCCCGTGGTGCTGCTCGCGAGCACGCTCATTCCACTTGCCTGCTACCTGGTCGCCTGGCTCTATCCGGAGACCTTTGGCGGGGATTCGCCACAGAAATACCTGACTGGTATCGGCATCGCCGCGATCGCCACGGTCGTGACGGCCTGGACGGCCGTGTTCACGGTCGCGATCGGTTGCACCGTGGTGGTCCTGATGAAGGGGCCGGCGTATGTGGCCGACCGGTACGACCTGGTGGATTCGGAGCGGCCCGCGAAGCGCGACCGCGACGAGCATTGATGCCAGCTACAGCAGGTTCGCGAACGCGGTCGCAATCCCGAGAAAGCTGAAGAAGCCGGCCACGTCCGTGACCGTGGTCAGGACGATGGAGGAAGACTGCGCGGGGTCCTGGCGCGCGGCGGTCAGAATGAGGGGTATCGCGGCCCCTGAAACCCCGGCGATCACCATCGACAGGATCATGGAAACGCCGATGATCCCGGCCAGGCCGACCGAGGCGCTCCACACCCACACCCCGAGCGCGGTGGTGGCGGCCACTGCGAGGCCGTTCCAGAAGGCGGTCGAGGCCTCCTTGATGACCACACGCGGCCATTGGCGCACACGCACCTCGCGCAGCGCCAGACCGCGCATGGTGACGGCGAGCGCCTGCGCGCCGGTATTACCGGATTGGCCCGCAACCACCGGCAGCAGCACGGCGAGCGCGGTGTACTTTGCGATCGTGCTCTCGAACAGCCCCACCACCGCGGCCGCCAGGAAGGCGGTCAGCAGGTTGATCTGCAGCCAGGGGAGCCGCTTGCGCACCGCGAACGAGACACTCGACAGGGCGCGCTCATCGCGACTCACGCCCACCATGGTCTGCATGGCCACCCGGGCCTCGTCTTCCGCAGCGGCCATCAGGTTCTGGTAGCGCACCACGCCGATCAGGCGTCCGTCCGCATCGACCACCGGGAGGTCGGTCAGCTTGAAGCTTTCTATGGTCTCCACCACCTCCTCGCGCGGCGCAACCGCATTCACCACGGCGCGCACCGGCCGCTGGATTTCTTCGAGGCGCGTGCTGGCGTTCGCGGTGGCAATGTCCTGGATGTCCACCTGCCCTTCCAGGTGGTTGTTGCGGTCCACCACGAACAGGCGACGCATACCGCGCCGGCGCAGCGCTCGGATGCGTGCCAGCGCGTCGCGCACCGTGGTCTCGCCGCGCAGCAGGATCACACGCGGGTCCATCAGCGATCCGGCGCTGTCAGGGGGGTAGGCGAGGATGGACCGGAGTTCGTCAGCCTCCGCCTCCGGCAGCATGGAAAGAAAGTGCGAGCGGGCCTCCTCTTCACGCATCACGAGCAGCGCCGCGGACCGGGTGGGATCCAGATGGCGCAGCACGTCCGTGGCCTGGGCGTCTTCCAGGACTTCGAGCGCGCGAATGCCGATGTCGGGAGAGAGTCGCTCCCAGACCGAAATCGTTTCAGCGGCCGGGTAGCGCGCCAGTATCTTTGCCACCTCGGCCGGCGTCTGCCTCTCCAGCAGGGGAACGGCATCCTCCGGGTGCTTGGCGAGGAACTCCTCCTGCAGCGCGTAGACCGCATTATCGAGGCCTCTTCTCATTCAGTTCTCCCTGGCGTCGCGCTCGTCCGTCTTGGGTGGTCCACTGAACAGCGCTCCGACCGCCAGCCAGAAGATATCGGCGAGCGCGGTGCGGGTGGTCAGCCATTCGTTGCGCTCCACTATTTCGCTCATCCGGTGTGCCTCCTCTTCACGCAGCACGCGCGAGCGATGCAGCATGCCCTGGAAGATGCCGTTGCGGTTGATCACCGGCAGGCTGCTGTGGATCGTCCAGGCCGGATGATCGACCACGGTTTGCAGTGGCGCGCGGGCGTTGAGCACGTGCTCGACCGGCTGCATCACCTGCTGCAGAGTGCGACGGTCCGGGTTGCTGAGCAGGTCACCGAGATCGACGATGCCGAGCAGTCGCCGTTCCGCATCGACCACCGGTATGGTGTGCAATCTGCCGGCCTTGCCGCTGGCGCGAAACAGGCGCAGCGCATCACCCACGCGGTGATTGGGCGAAAGGGTCAGGATGTCGTCCTCGACGAAGGTGCCGATAACCCATTCGGAAAATCGCAGGCGCAGTTTCAGACGCGCCGCCTTGGCGCGCGGCAGCTGTTGCAGGATCGCCTGGGCGTGCTTCGCATCGAGCATGCGCAGCAGGGCGACCGCAGCCGGGAGCGCGGTGTGGCTGAGGATCTCTCCCGCCACCGCTGCGGGCAGCACGCCCAGGCAAACGGCTGCGGAAGCCGGCGCCATGTATTCGAGCACCTGTGCGGCCAAAGGCCGGGGCATTGCATTGAAAGCGTCTGCGGCATCCCGTTTTTCCAGGCGGGCCAGAGTTTGAGCGGCCGATGCCGGGTGCAGTGCGAGGTAACCCCGGGTCACGGCATCAAGCATTCCCGCTCTCCTCTTCTTCCTGGATTACCGCGATATGCTCGAGAAACTGGCGCGCCGGGATCCAGGCCTGGCCTTCTTCGGTGCCAACCAGTACCGAGATCTGGGTGAGTTCGAGGATCTCGCCCTGCAGCTCGCCGATACGCACCCGCTGGCCGGAGTGGAAAGCCTTGCGCACATAGTGCGAGGCCATGACGTTGCGCACTGCATCCGCCGCGCCAAGGCCGAAGGCCAGCGCGGCGCTGGCGAACAGCGCAGCCGCAGCCAGCGCAATGATGTTCTCGAACAAGGTGATGTCGAGGCCGAGCTGCGACAGGCTCAACACCAGCATGAAGGCCATGACCAGGCCGGCGGAGAGCTGCCCGAGGACGAGGCCATGTTCGAAGCCGTTCGTCTCGGAGATCATCAGGATGAGGTTGCGCACGCCGCCCGCGAGCAGGTAGCCAAGGAACAGGATGAACAGGCTGATCAGCAGGTCCGGCAGGTAAGCCAGCAATCCGCGAATCCAGGCGGAGAAGGTCTGCAGTCCCATTTGTTCGGCCGCCGCGCTGACCGCGTAGGCCAGGACCAGCCAGAAGGCGGCGTTGGCTACCAGGTTGGATACCGACCAGCGTGGCTGCGATGTCTCCTGCCCCAGCCAACGATGGATCACTGCGAGGACGGCGTCGAGCCCCTTGCCGAAGCGCAGGATCAACCAGCGCACCAGCAGCGCGGCCAGCCAGCCGAGCAGCAGCAGCGCGATGCCACCGAGCAGGTTGGGCAGGAATGTCTTGAGCGTCAGGATGAACTCGCCTGTCACCTGGTCGAGCCACAGCCCGGGGTTGTCGATCAGGTTCACCTTGATCTCCGGCAACGCCGGAGGCGGGGAGGCATCAGCGGGTGGGGTGCGAGGGCTGCTCATGGTTGATCAGGTAGACGGCTGGACGATTCATTTGGTCACAATATAGACGAACCCGCAGCATGGAAATGAACAGCCTTGTCGATCAGTGGGGGAGGGCGGCGCGCCTGTTGCAGATAGCCGCTGCACAGCTTGCCGGTTCAATGGAGCCGCCAAACGTGGCAAGGGGCGTGTCTGCCCGCGCAGCACGCCCCTCCCATTTTTCCGGCTTTGGAACGGTCTAGCAGTCTGTCGGACTTAACGCTGTTTGGCTGCAAATCCGCGGATAGCGATCAACTGACCTTATCGAACTCGTCAAATAGGTCCACTATTCTCCTCGTCCGATAATCTCATTTGATTCGCTCCCGCGAATTTTATGCCGGGCATCCTGCCCTTCACCCCTTCGGGGCCAGCAAAGCTGGTCAATCCGCTCCTGGCGGATTAGTCGCTGCAAACGGATAAGTCCGACAGACTGCTAGGGAAGCATCATGCCGCGAATGGCGTAGTAGATGAATGCAGCCAGGAGGCCGGACACCGGTACCGTGATCACCCACGCGGCGGCGATCTTGTACAGGTGTGACCGCTTCACCAGTTCATGCCGGTAGACCTTCTGCAGGCCCTTGCGTTCCTTCTTGCTCAGCTCGGCCGCAGCCGAGTGCGCCTTGAGTTCCTTCAGCATCTGGGCCTTTTCTTCGATGGATGCCAGTTTGAAATCATTCAGGAACTTTTCCACGACCGCTTCATCCTCGCCGGGATGGTGTGCCTTGACCTCTTCCACCATTCGCGTTGGCGACGTCGTTGGCGCCGTGTGCGAAGCTCAGCAGCGCGGCGGCGAAGATCAAGGGAAGGGCCCGACGAAGAGCTTGTTGACGCCGGCCTTGTCGTTGGAGATGAACTTGGACGCGTGTGCCACCCAGGGGCGCACCACAAAATAGACGACGAGTACGATCACCGCGCCGATCGCCAGCGCTGTCTGGATGTCGGTTTTCCAGAGCTTCTTGAGGCCCTTCATCACCAGGTAGGTGCCAAACGCCCAGGCCATGATCGAGATAAGAATGGGCACCATTTTGCGGGCCGATTCCGCCATGTTCTGGCCCTTGTAGGTGATGGTGCGTTTGATCAGGTAGAGGAACGCGGCGGCGATAATCCCGCCCAGCACCTGCGAGATCACCCAGCTGGCGGCGATCTGCCCCATCTTGGCCCAATTTGCGATACCCAGACCACCCGCGGCGATACCTGCTCCCAATACGCCACCGACGATGGAGTGGGTCGTGGACACGGGCGCACCCATGGCCGTGGCGGCATTGAGCCACAAAGCCCCGGCCAGCAGTGTTGCCATCATCAGCCAGATAAAGACTACTCCTGCGCGTGATGTGGCGAAGGAATATCGGCGTGGTTTCTGATCCAGGTCGTCTGTAGCGATGCGGGGGCGCCACCGCAGGGGAAATCGGCGCTAGTGAAACCTAAGGGAGGGGGGGATAGAGGCGGGATTGGCCGCTTCCAGAGGCGGGAAGCGCGCCAGTTGGGTCGTGGAGGGAGCGGCTATTTGAGGTCTTTGAGTGTCTTCAGCCCTTTTTTGCGCTGCGCCTGGATGATCGCAAGGTCCTTCCGGATCTGCTCCCGCTGCTCGCGGTTGCTCTCGGATTTCAGTTTGTCCTTGAGCTTGCGCTTGCGCGCCTTCAGTTTCTGCAAGATTTCCTTGAGGCAGTCCCTCTCCTTGCGCTGCTTCGATTTCTTGGCGCTCAGGAGTTCCTCAGCCTTCCTGATCAGTTTCGGCGTCTTCATCTTGCTGGATTCTCCGGATTTTTCGGCTCTGCTTACTGAAGCGAGGAGCGCACCTCCTCTATTTCTTCATCGCTCAAAGCGACGTCCTGACCAGCGATCTGCATGGCGGCATCGGTGCTGGCGAAGAGCGCCTCTCCAACTTTGATCAGGTTGTTGGCGACATCGTACGCGTAACCGGCATCGTTCATCAACGAGGTTGCCATCGCAGGCGTGATCCGTCCGGTGCGGATCAATTTTTCCAATCGCCCATTGCGGGTGGTGTCCCCTTCTTCCAGGTCGACTTTGAGGGTGTCGAAGGAGAGCAGCGCGGTCGGGTCTTCCCGGTCGGCACGCGCCTCTTCGAGTCGACGCAGGACCTCGCCCAGTTGGACCCGTATCTTGTTGTACTCGGCCCGGATATCGGCGTTCGGGGAGCCGATAAAGCGAACCAGGTTGCTGTTGAGGTGCTTGGTGTCTTTGACCGCCTCGACGATTTCGCGCCCCGCCGTGCGAAGGGCGTACAGCTCGTCACTGTGGGATTCGTTGATGGACACTTGGGCGCGGCTGATGAAGTTGACGATCTCCCCGTAGAGCGTTTTCACGTTGTTCTCGTATTCCCCTTCGAGATCGATCGGGATCGCCTTTCGGGTTTTTTCCGCGACCTCGGCCAGGTTCGCCTCGGACGTGATGTCCCTGCGGTGCAGGCTCAGGCCGTGCGCAATGATGGGGAAGGCGTTCTCGTACAGGCGCATGGTTTCCTTGCGGACTGCCTCGATCGCCGTGTCGGGCAACTCGATAGCGGAGTCGTTCAAGTACTTCGGAACGGTAACCGCCACGGCCTTTTCCGGCATCACCCTGATCAGAAAATCGACCAGCGCATTGATGAAGGGGATCATCACCACGATGCCGATGGTGTTGAAGACGCTGTGGAACACCGCCAGTTTGAGGGTGTAATCGTCCGCGGCGATGCCGAGCCAGGCGCTGATCGTGTCCACGCCCAATCCGATCTGGTGGATGAAGGCGATCGCGATGGCCCCGGTCGCGACGTTGAAGATCAGGTGCGCCGCCGCCAGGCGTTTGCCCTGCACATTCGAGCTCATTGCGCCGAGGATGGCGGTGATGGTGGTGCCGACGTTGGCCCCGATCGCGAGCGCCAGCGCGTTGTCGTAGGTTATCTGCTGCGCCGCGAGCGCGGTGATGATCAGCACCAGGGTGGCATGACTGGATTGCATGATCACGGTCGCCGCCACGCCGAGTAAGGTGAAAAGGAATATGCCAGGGTAGCCGCTGACGGCAAACGCGGTCAGGTCGATGGTTTCGCGGAAGGCCTCGAAACCTTCCTTCATGTGATGGATGCCGAGGAACAGGAACCCGAGGCCGGCCAGGATGTAGCCGACGCCCTTGAGGCTTTTCGACTTCTGGAAAATCAGGACGATGCCAAACGCGAGCATCGGCATGGCATAGGCGGAGATCTTGACCTTGAGGCCGAATCCGGCGATCAGCCAGGCACCGGTCGTGGTCCCCAGGTTGGCGCCGAAAATGATCCCTATCCCGGCCGCCAGGCCGATCAGTCCCGCGCTCAGGAAGGAAATCGTGATCACCGACACCAGTGAGCTCGACTGCATGAGGGTGGTGCTGACGACGCCAAAACTCAGGGATCGCCACAGGCCGCGGGTGGTTTTTTGCAGCAGTCTCTCCAGCACACCGCCGGTGAACGCCTTGAACCCTTCCTCGAGCGAGAGCATGCCGAAGAGAAATATGGCCACGCCGGCTGATATTTCCTTGAAGTTGGGGCTGACCCAGAAGCCGTACGCCAGTACCAGCAGGATCGATGGGAGGACGATCTTTCTTATCACAGAAAAAATTCCGGAAGCGCGGGAAAGCCGAACCGAACAGGGGCTCGCCGCTTGAGCGTTGCTTCGTGAACGCCAGGGCGATGCAGCGGGCGTTGCGACCCGATGACACGCGCAAAAGTGCTGTTCGGCGCGATTATCCCACGAATATTACCAAAATATTACACTCGGATTACCGAAACATGACGGCTTCGTGAGGAATTCGGGCGCGAA
This sequence comes from Gammaproteobacteria bacterium Milos-ODIII6, assembly GCA_029228645.1. GTDB lineage: Bacteria > Pseudomonadota > Gammaproteobacteria > Chromatiales > Chromatiaceae > MONJU. The sequence continues at coordinate 248,561 of JAPTHR010000002.1, read as the reverse complement.
TCGGGCGCAGAGAGCGCTTTGCCGGGGGCGCGCCGGCATTGCCTTGGATTCCCGTGATCGCTCGCGTGCTATCGCTCGGGATGAGCGTCTGTTCAGGGCTCGTCGACTGGCGGGGCCGGGTTGGGCGGGGGCGGGGCCGGGTGACCGAGGTACACGGGCGTGGGCGGGCTGCCGGCGCGGTCGCCACCGAGCAGCCAGTGCTGGTTGACGCGTTCGGTGATTTCGTTGGCGCCGCGCACCAGGGCATGGCTGTCGGAGATCAGCCCGGGCAACTCGTCGGCGCTCACCTGGATATTGGCCACGATATCGTCGGCGCGGCGGGTCAGCCCGGTGAGCTCCTTCAATAACAATTTGAGTTGCGCCGAGGCCACGCGCGCATCCGCCGCGACAGCGCGGATATCCTCGCCGGATTCGGACACCACGCTGCCCACCTGGCTGCCGGCATCACGCCAGGTGTCGAAGCCGGTGTTTACCGTTGCGACCATGTCGGGCAGCATATCGACGGTGTGTTGCAGGCCCTCGCTGATGGCGGTCATCGATTGCAGGGCGTCGGTGATGATCTGGCGGTTCGCGGCAACCGATTCGCTTACAGCGCGCAGGTTTTCGAGTACCGCCTTGACGTTGTCCGCCGCGCGTCCGATCTCCTGTTCATCGAACACCTCGGCGAGGCTGACCGGTTCACGCGTCTGCAGCAGCGATCCCTCCGGCAGCAGCTCGCCGGGCGCTTCTCCCGGCACCAGGTTCAGGCCGGTGCTGCCGAGCATCGCGGCCAGGCCAATCGAACTGCCGATCTCGAGGTGGCTGCCGGCGTTCACGAAGCGCTGGTATTGCTGCGAGATGCGCAGGTCCACCCGTACCCGGCCGTCGTTCATCAGCGAGACCTGGTTGATCTTGCCGATGTTGATACCCGAGAGCTGGATATCGCCGCCCTGCACGATGCCAAAAGAGCGCGCCAGCACGGTGTGGTAGGCGAGGGTCTTCTCACCCGGGCCGATCTCCTGGGCGCGCAGCACCAGGGCGACCACGATGCCGATGGCCGCAAGCACCACGACCAGTCCGATCAGGCGGTCCGCCGCGGTGATGGCGTAGGCCTCTTTTTCGCTCTTTCGCATGCCTCAGTCTTCCACCCGGTGCAGGCCCGCGTCGCGCAGTTCATAGACCTGGCTGGCCCAGGGCAACGCCCGCGAGCGAGCGGTCATGACCACCGCGAAACCGTGCCGCTGACGATAGCGGCTGACCACGGAGGTTACCTGCTCGATCTGCTCTTCGCGCATACCTTCCAGTATGGCATCCACCAGCAGCAGGCGCGGGCCGGTGATCAGCGCGCGCGCCAGGTTGACCAGGCGTGTCTGCAACGCGTCCAACTCGTCCACCTCGTGGTCCAGCAGGTGCGCGATACCGAGGGATTCGGATAACTCCCGGGTCATCCCGGCCAGGCGCGCTCGCTCGATGTTTTCATGGTAGCTGAGCGGCAGGACGATGTTCTCGCGCACGTTCAGCAGGCTGACCAGTCCGCCAACGCGATGCACATAGCCGATGTGCCGCCGCAGTTTCAGCCGCTGCGCCAGGGAAAGCGGCGCGACCATGTCATGCTGCTCGAACCAGACCTCCCCGGCAAGCGTGTCCTCGAGGCCGATGAGCGCCTGCAGCAGGCGGGTGCCGAGCAGCAGGATCGGGCTGCGGATCACCACGCATTCGCCCGCGTCCACGCTGAAACTGACCTGTCGCAGGTCGACTTCCTCGCTGGGGCGAAAGCTCAGGTCGCGTACCTCGAGCAGCATCAGCTGTAGGCCAGGACCGAGATCAGCACATTCGCGCCGAAGATGCCGATGAACTGGCGCGTGGTGGCACTGTGCATCGCGCGCGCCACATCGCGTCCACGACCCCGCATGCGGGTACCGAAGTAGATCGCGTAAAGGCCGATGATGAAACCGCTCACCACGCATTTGATGAAAACCACCACCATGTCCTGCAGGTCGACCTGGCGCAGCACCGTGTCGAGCAGGGTGCGCGCGCCCAGGTCCGGGTCCAGCGGGGACAGGCTGAGGAAGGCCGCGAACAGGGCGAACAGGTTGAAGTAGACCACCAGCAGCAGCATCGCCAGCGGAAAGGCCCAGAAGATGGGCACGAAGAACAGCGCCACCGGGTCGATGCCCATGATGTGCATGCTCTCGAACTCGCGAAAGACCTTGAGAAAACCGATCCGCGCGGTGATCGCGGTGCCGGCGCGCGCGATCAGGATCATGGCGCACATCACAGGACCGATCTCGCGCACTATCATCAGGATGTACAGCTCCGAGAAGGTCGGCAGCAGCTGCTCGCGCGCCGCGGTCGCGGGCAGCAGGAACACCAGCAGGAAGCCGACCAGCATCGCCACCATGGTGGTGACCAGGAGGCTGTCCACCCCGGTGTTCTTGAACTGGCGGCGAAACAGGGTAAACACGATGCGCCGCCGGGCCGGGTGCCCGAGATAGGCACGTGGACGCACCAGCAGGCCCAACAGCGCGGCCATCTCGCTGAGCTGCCGTCCGCGCCGGCGGGTGCTGCGGCCCAGTGAACCGAGCAGGCTCACCGCGGTGTGCCCGCCGGGGGTGGCGCGCGGGCCGATGTGGCATTTGCCAGGGCGGACTCCACCCGCTGCGCGCGCGCCGCATAGATTGCCGCCGCTGGGATGTCGCCGCCTTGGGTCGCGATGCCGGCCAGCAGGCGCAGTGCACGCGCGATGCCAGCATAGTCATCCGCGCGCTTGTACAAGGCCAGCGCGCGCTCCGCGGTCCTTGCATCGAGCATCTGCTGCGCATGCGCGAACAGCACGAACGCGAGATCGCCGACCTCCTCGTCGCCCGGCTCGGTGAGTCCACGCACCTGGGTGGCGGCTTCTTCCGCACGCCCGAGGTAGGTCAGCAGCACCGCGCGTTGCAGGCCAGGGCTCGCGTAGTTCAGCGCTTCGCTGAAAAGCGCGGGTTCCTGCTCGAGTCGACCCGCCATCAGCAGGGCGCGGTACAGATAAGCCGGGTCGCCGAATTCACGTGCCAGCGACAGCGCCTGCCGCGCCTCGCGCTGGGCTGCATCGGTTTGGGCGTGCTGCTCGTGCAGGTAGGCCAGGCTCAGGCGTATGCGAATGGCGCCCGGGGTATTGTCTGCCAGGGTATACAGCCGCAACGCCCGTGCCAGATCGTCGTATACCGGCGCTGGCGCCACCTGGGTCCGCTCGGGCGAGGCGGCCGCCTCGAGTCGCTTGGCCTCGCGCAGGGTTGCTGAGCCCTCCGGCGCCGGCGTCTGGAAACATCCGCTCAGCAGGGGCAGGCAGAAGCAGGCGAGCAAGCACCAGCGCCAGCCTGTCCCGGCACGATCAGGCTGGAAGTCATCGCGTTTGAACAGAGGAGTGGAAGAATCCATCCTTCAATTATTGACCGAAAACCCACTGCTTGTGGCGTTGCTGTCAACCGGCGTGGATCGCCGCCAGGTAATCGCGCATCTGGAAGTACGCCAGCATGAACTCAAACAGGACCCGCCAGCCCACCTCCATGACCAGGAAAGCGGCGAACGCGTAGGCCAGTGTTCGTGCCCGGCTGGGCAGCCATTCCTTCCCCGGCCTGTGCTTATCCGGTAGCTCAACACCAGCTACCGGGATGTCAGCGATGCGGCTCTTTACCGGTCTGGCGAGCTTCCACGCCAACAGCGGGATGCCGACGGCTCCGAGGTAATAGATCAGGATCAGCAGGGCAGGGCTGAGGAAGGTTTCAAACGAGAGCAGGTCCCACAAGGCACGGCTCGCGGTTTCGATCAGATGCGAGGGTTCCACGGTGTCTCAGTCCTGCCTGTTGCCACTCATTTGCGCCAGCGCGGTGGCATCCGTGAGGGTCGCGATGTGCGCCTCTTGTCCTTGCGGAACCCCGAGATGACCCAGTGGATCACCCAGGCAGTGATGACCGGTAGCACGCCGGCCAGCAGGAACAGGCGGAAGGTATCAGAGCTCTCGGTCAGGAAGTACATCGCGAGGACCCACAGCAGCGAGAGGCCCGCGGCCAGGCGCCAGGTCCATTTCCGATTCCTCATGCTTTCTCCCGATCAGTGCGCCTGCCATCCGGGGGGGCGGCGCCGTCCCGTTCGCCGGAGACACTCAGAAGAATATAGTCGAGTTCGCCCGGCGCGGGAGAAAGTGCCGGGCCGCTGCCGCATGCACTGGCCCCGGCCGCGCCTGCGACGGCTCAGCGGACCGCGTTCTCTGTCCCGACCTTGAAGTGCGCCGTCATGTCCAGCAGGTTCGAGGCCAGTGCGCTCAGATCGTTCACGCTGCCATCGGTATTCTCGATAGCCTGGCGGATATCCAGGGCCGAGTCGTTGAGCAGAGAGACGTTGCGGTCGATATCCGCGGATACCGCGCCCTGTTCTTCCGCGGCGCTGGCGATCTGCAGGTTGGCCTGGGAGATGCCGGACACTGCATCCGCGATCTGGGTCAGTGCGTTCGCAGCCTCGCCCGCTTTGGCGCGCGTCTCACTCGACTGACTGCTTCCCTGTTCCATCGCGCGGGCGGCTGCACGCGTTCCATTCTGGAGTCGTTCAATGGTTTGCTGGATCTCCTGAGTGGAGTCCTGGGTACGGCTGGCCAGGGTGCGTACCTCGTCCGCGACCACCGCGAAGCCCCTTCCTTGTTCGCCGGCGCGGGCCGCCTCGATAGCGGCATTCAGCGCGAGCAGGTTGGTCTGCTCGGCGATCCCGCGAATCACGTCCAGCACTTTGCCGATTTCCTCGGAATCGTGTTCGACCTGTCGAACCACCTCACTCGAGTGCGCCACCTCTTGAGCCAGTTTTTGTATATCGGTGGCGAGGTCGGTGACGAGTTGCTGCCCGGACTTGGTCAGTTCGTCCGCCTGACGCGCCTGCGCCGCCGTTGATTCCGCGTTGCGCGCAATCTCCTGAACGGTGGCGGTCATCTGGGTCATCGCAGTCGCCGCCTGCTCGGTCTGATGCCGTTGCTGGGTAACGCCTTCGGCGTTGCGGCTGCTGAGTTCCGCCAATTGCCCGGTGGAGCCGCCGATGCGATCGGCGATTCCACCGATCTCGCCGATCATGTGCCCCAGTTGTTGCCGCAGATTGCTGGCGCTGGCGGCGATGTCGCCAAACTCGTCGCGCGAGTTGTGCACCACGTCCTGGGTGAAATCGCCACCGGCCAGCTGACCCAGGTAGGCCTTGAGGGCGAGCGCGGGTTTGAGCACCTGGCGGCGCATGAACCAGCCCATGCTGACGAAGAGTCCCAACATCACCAGCCCGATGGCGACCAGGCTGATTCGCATGCCCGCGTGCGCGTCCGCGATCGTCGTATCGATGCTGGCCACGGCCTGTTGAGCGATCAGTGCCGCGGCGCTTTCGAGCCGCTCGGTCGGCTTGCGATCGATGCCCTTGACCACGCGGTCACCGACCTTGGGGTCGAAATCCGCTGCCTGGAATTTCTCGAAGCCCTCGCGGTAGGCCTTGCCCATTGCGTGATGGGAAGCCAGAAACTCCGCAAGGGTATCCCGGGCTTCCCCGTTGGGCAGCCCTTCCAGGAGCGCCTCACCGTTTTCCTGGATAGCCTGCTCGGTTTTCTGGAACTTGCCCCAGTACTTCTCCAGCTGCTTGGGGTCGTAGCCGCGCAGCAGGACGTTCTTCCATTCCTGGACCTGCTTCTTGAAGTCGATGGTCATATTGAGCACGGCGCGTTCCTGCCCAATCTCGAATTCGCTTACCTGTTCGAATTCGTCGAATGAAGTCCAGGCAGTAGCAAAGCCGGCCATGGTCGCCACCGCGGCCGCGATGATGCCCGAACCGATGATCAACACCAGCTTCAGATGCAAACCTTTCAGCAGAGAACTCATATCCCGTTCCTGTACAAAATGATCCCGATAATTGAGCGTGTGCGATCGGTCCGACCGCGACTCTTGTTCCTTGATCGGCATGGCTGTCCAATTGTTTAGTCCGCCAGTCGCGATTGCGGAGGTAGCGAAGTGCTGACACCGGGGAAAGCGGGATTGGGGGATGCCGCGTCAGCACGCGCTTGAGGCAGGATAGATACAAGCCCGGCTCACGGGTATCGTAGGCGCCAACAGGAACCACTCCAGCGCCCGCATCGCCCAGGAACCGAGAACCCCGTGACTCGAACACAACGCCTGACGCTCTTCGCCAGCCTCTATCTCGCGCAGGGGGCGGTGCTGAGTTACTTCTTCACCTTCAATCTGCTGTATCTCACTCAGCACGGTTTTGCCGCAGACCAGATCGGCTTTTTCCAGGCGGTCCTGGTGCTGCCCTTCGTGCTCAAGATCCTGCTCGGCATCCTCAGCGACCGCTTCAGCCTGTTCGGTCTCGGGCACCGCTCGCCCTACATCCTGCTGGGCCTGCTGATTCAGCTGAGCTGCTTTGGCATGTTGCCGCTGATCAGCTTGCCCGAGGGGCTGGACCTGTTCTTCATCACCTGTCTCATCGCGGCACTCGGCATGGCGCTCTCGGACACCGGCACCGATGGCCTCGCCGTAGAGGCCACCCCGGAACACGAGCGCCCCCTGGTCCAGGGCGTTATGGTCGGGGCACGCGCCGCCGGTCTGCTGTTGTCCCTGCTGGTCGGCGCTTGGCTGGCCGAACGACTGGGCTGGCCGCTGGTGTTCGCCATGATCGTGCTGCTCGGGATTCCGGGGCTCGGCCTGACCCTGTGGCTTTGGCAGGATCCGGGACGGCAGGCGCCCGGAGGCTTCAGCTGGGAGGCCTTTCGTGGCCTCGCGCGCCGTGACGCGCTATCACTGGCGGCAATGGGTCTGATCTACGCCCTCGCGCTCGACGGTGTGCTGTCGTTCCTCGCCTTCCACGGCGACGCCGCGCAACTCGGCGATATCGGGGTCATCGGCAGCCTGGTCGCACTGGTGATGGTGGGGCGGATTCTGGGGGCGGTCGCGAGCGGTCGGCTGACCGATCGACTCGGCTACCGTCGCAGCCTGCGGTTCGCGATCCTGCTGTCGGCGATGGCCTGTGTGGCGCTGTCGCTCACCTTCGGCCCGGTCGTGCTGGCACTGCTCTGCCTGCTGTTCGGTTTCGCCTACGGCTACACCACCACCACCTATTCCGCGCTCGCGATGACCCTCACCGATGCGCGCATCGCCGCCTCCATGTTCGCGATCTTCATGATGTTCATCAACATCGGTATCGGGTTGGGGCAGGGGCTCGGCGGTACCCTCACCAGCCAGATCGGCTTCCAGGGGCTCGCCTGGGTGATGGCCGGGGTCAGCCTGGTCAATCTCGTGCTGGTGCGGCGCCTGCCGGACTGACGATGCCGATAGTCGAGAGCGAATTCCGACCGGCCTGGTGGTTGCGTCAGGCGCATGCCCAGACACTGTGGCCGAGCCTGATGCGCCGGGGGCCTCACATCGCGATCCGGGAGGAGCGGGTGGAACTCCCGGATGGCGACTTCATCGACCTGGCCTGGTCCTCGCCGAATGACGCGCCCGCGGCGCCGATCGTGATGCTGCTGCACGGCCTGGGCGGCAGCGTGCGTTCGCATTACGTGCGCGGCATCATGCAGGCGCTCAATCAGGTCGGATTCACAGCCTGCCTGATGCATTTCCGCGGCTGCAGCGGCGAGCCGAACCGGTTGCCGATCGCCTACCACAGCGGCAAGACCGATGACCCGGCCTTCATCCTCGATCACCTTCGGCACACCCATGGCGAGGTCTACGGCGCGGTCGGTGTATCCCTCGGCGGCAATGTGCTGCTGAAATGGCTGGGTGAAACGGGTGCGCAGTGCCGGCTGCGGCGCGCGGTCGCGGTGTCGGTGCCGTTCGTGCTCGACGATGCCGCGCGGCGTCTCGGTGGCGCACGCACACGCCTGTACGAACGTTACCTGGTCGGTCATCTGCAGCGCAGTTTCACCCTCAAGTTCGCGCGCATTCCCTGCCCGCTGGACGTGGATGTGCGGCAGCTGGATACCTTCTACGCCTTCGACGACGCGGTCACCGCCCCGCTGCACGGCTTCGGGAATGTGCACGACTATTACCGGCAGGCGAGCAGCCGCCAGTACATCCCGCAGATACGCACGCCGACCCTGATCCTGCATGCGGCCGACGATCCGTTCATGTTTCCCAGCACCCCGCCGAGCGCGCAGGAACTGCCGCCGGAGGTCCACCTGGAGCTCACCCGGCATGGCGGGCACATCGGGTTCGTCAGCGGCCGCTGGCCGGGCCTGGCCGATTACTGGGCGGAGCAGCGGATCGCACAATGGATGGCGCAAGGTCTTTGAGGGCCAATTTTCCCGATCGAGGCGCGATTCCCCCGGGATAAGCGACCGGGGGTACGTCCGCGTAGGGAGCACTTTGTGCCCCAACATGCCCCGCATGAATAATCCTCGCGGGATTCATGGCTACACTCTATTGATGATCCCTGGGCATTCCGTCGGGGTGGCGCAACGATCCGCTGCGGAGGGCCGCTCGTGGTCGAGGTTCTCTCCTTTTACCTGCTGTTGTTGCTGATCGCGGTCGTGAGCGAGCCGTTGATGGCGCGTCTCGGTTTCCCCTTCAGCGCCTTCCTTGTGGCACTCGGTTTTGTAGGATCGGAGCTGTTCATTTTCGCCGGCGGCGATACCGGGCTGCGCTGGGAAATTTTCCACGACCTGGTGTTCTTCCTGTTCCTGCCGGTGCTGATCTTCGAGGCCGCGTTCAACATGGACCGGCACGAACTGCGGCGTAATCTGCCCCAGATCCTGTTGCTGGCGGTGCCGCTGACCCTGCTGGCGACCGTGGTGACCGCGGCCTTGCTGTTTCTGGGCATTGGCCATCCGCAGGGCTTCCCCTGGATGGCGGCGCTGATCGCCGCGGCGCTGCTCTCGGCGACCGACCCGGTCGCGGTACTGGCCCTGTTCAAGCGTCTCGGCGCCCCCGGCCGATTGCGCACCGTCGTGGATGGGGAGAGCCTGTTCAACGACGCCACCGCGATCGTGTTGTTTGTGCTGCTGTTGTCGCTCGCAAGCGGCGAGCGCAGCGAAGCCGGGGTGCTGGATACGATGGGGGCTTTTTTGCTGATCTTTTCCGGTGGCGCGCTCGCGGGGGCAGTGGTTGCCGGGCTCGCGATGGGGATGCTGCGCCTGATCGGGGGGGCAGTCCTGCGCGGGGTGATCAGCCTGCTTGCGGCCTATGGCGCTTTCCTGTTGGCCGAGAGCCTGCATTTCTCCGGCGTGATGGCCACCCTGGTCGCGGGTTTGGTTCTGGGCCGGGTGCGGGATAGCGCGCCAGAGGAGGGCCGTGCCCTGCATCTCCTGTGGGAGTACAAGGGGTGGCTCGCCAACACGCTGCTGTTTCTGATCTCCGGGATCAGCTTCCAGGTCGCGATGTTCAGCCAGCAATGGCTGGCGATGCTGATCGGCATTGCCGCAGTCCTGCTGGCGCGCGCGATCAACGTGTTCGTATTCCTGCCGGTGTTTGAAAGGCTGCCGGGCGTGCAGCCGACGCCGCGAGCGTGGCGCCCGGTGATCTGGTCCGGGGGTGTCCGCGGCGCGGTGACCCTGGCGCTGGCCCTGTCACTGCCGCCGTCACTGGAATACTGGTGGACTATCCAGTCGATCGCCTATGGCGTGGTGCTGTGGACCCTGCTGGTGCATGCCGGCAGCATGCCGTGGCTGATGCGTCGCCTGGGTCTTGGCGAGCCGCCGCGCTGACGCGGCGGGCCGGTTCCGATGGATGTCAGTCGGGTGACATTCCTGCGTAGGCAATGCCACTCAGATGAGCCATGTCCCGGTCCCAGGTGGTCAGGTCGTCGCTGCAGAAACGGTTGAGGTGATCGTGCCCGCAGGCGCGTGCCATGACCTGCATCAACTCGGTCGAGGCGCGCAGGAAGCGGTTCAGCTGCTGCGCGCCCTTGTCGACCTGCAGGCGCGCCCGCAGGTGGGGCTTCTGGGTGGCGATACCCACCGGGCAGTTGTTGGTATGGCAGGCGCGCATGCCGAGGCAGCCGATGGCCTGGATCGCCGCGTTGGACAGCGCGACCGCGTCCGCGCCGAGCGCGAGCGCCTTAATGAAATCCGCGGGCAGGCGCAATCCGCCGGTGATGATCAGGGATATGTCGCCACGGTCGTTGCGGTCCAGGTAGCGGCGCGCGCGCGCCAGGGCCGGGATGGTCGGCACCGAGATGTTGTCGCGGAAGATCAACGGCGCTGCGCCAGTGCCTCCGCCGCGACCATCCAGGATGATGTAATCGACCCCGATCCGCAGCGCGGCCTCGATATCGCGCTCGATGTGCTGCGCGGATAGCTTGACGCCGATCGGTATCCCGCCGGTGACCTCGCGCACCTCGGCGGCGAAGCGACGGTAGTCGTCGATTGACTCCCAGTCGGGAAAGCGTGCCGGCGAAATCGCGTCCTCGCCCGGCGCGAGGCCGCGCACCTGCGCGATGCGTTCGCTGACCTTGCTGCCGGGCAGGTGCCCGCCGGTACCGGTCTTGGCCGCCTGACCGCACTTGAAGTGGAAGGCCTGGCATTGCGCCACCTTTTCGATGTCGAAGCCGAATCGGGCCGATGCCAGTTCGTAGAAATAACGCGAGCAGGCCGCCTGCTCCTCCGCAAGCATGCCGCCCTCGCCAGAGCAGATCCCGGTCCCGGCCAGCTCGGCCCCTTTGGCCAGCGCGACCTTGGCCTCCTCGGACAGGGCGCCAAAACTCATGTCCGAGACCAGCAGGGGACGCTGCAGGACCAGCGGTCTGCGCGCATTGGGGCCGATCACGACCTCGCTGCCGACAGGCGCATCGTCCAGCAGCGGCAGCCGGTGCAGCTGCGCGGTCAACAGCTGGATCTGCTCCCAGCGGGGGAGCTGGTCGCGCGGCACGCCCATGGCGCCGACCCGTCCGTGGTGTCCGACCTTGGAGAGGCCATGTTCGGCGAGGTGCTGGATATAAGCCGTATGCGGCTCCTCGGGAGCGCCATGGATGTCCTTGTACAGGCCCTGGTAGCTATTCCTGTCGTAGGGCTGCGGGTTCTCCTTCGCCCAGCTGGCGATCTCCTCCGCGTCCACCCAGACCTGGTCGTCCTCGACCCAGGCGCTGAAGCAGTGCAGGCGCTCGGCATTGTCGTAGGAACTGATGCCGGTCTTGAACCCGTAGTCCCAGTCGTGCAGCCCGCACACGATGTTTTCGCCCTCGATGCGTCCGTCGGCCATCAGAGCGCCGCGATGGGCGCAGCGGCCATACAGCACCGACACCTGCTCGCCCTCGGCCCAGCGAACGACGACCAGGTCGACATCGGCAGCGAGCGCGTAACGGGGAGTCAGCGGCTCGAGCTCCGACCAGCGGGCAATAGCGACTGGGTTCATGATGGTTATCGCGAGTTGAGGGGTTTTTCCAAGTTAACAGTCTGTCGGACTTATCCGTTTGAAGCGAAAATTCGCGGGAGCGAATCAAATGAGATTATCGGATGAGGAGAATAGTGGACCTATTTGACGAGTTTGATAAGGTCAGTTGATCGCTATCCGCGGATTTATGAAACACATCCTTGTGTTTCACCGCTACGCGGCTTGCGTGAAAACCTTTTCCTGAAAGGTTTTTGCAGCCAAACAGCGTTAAGTTCGACAGACTGTTAAGCACGAACACCCGGTTCATCGAAACCTCATCGCAGTGCGCGCGTCCGGCTTTGCAAGCCCTGTGAGCGTGCCGGCCCTCTCCTGGGAACAACGCCAGGGGACGCCTTCGAACGCCCGAAGCGGGTTGGCTCGGCCGGTAAAGGAAGGCAGGCATCGGCCGATAAGCAGAGGACGAAAGGTGCGCGATCAGGCGCGACCTCGACAGCGGTCCCTGCGGCCGTCGGCTGGACCCTGGCTGGGAGGCTACACAAGGTGTTTGGAAAGTGGATTGACAATGTCGTCAGAAAAAAAGCGGTCACGGCCGAGCTGCTGTCCTCGCTCGCTCCCTATGCCCACCTGCCGGAGGGCGAACTCGAGATCATTGCCGATCTCGCGGAGACGATCACACTCAAGCAGGGCCTGGTCACCGATGAACTGCCACAGGGTGAGCTGCTGTTTCTCATCAGCGGCGGTCTGCAGATCCAGACCCGGCACAATGCAATCCTGCGCCTGAGCGCCGACTCACCGCAGGCCCGCTACCCGATACCCCTGCGGCCCCGGATCGCGAGCCTGTTCGTGCACGACTCGGCCAAACTGCTCTGTCTTCCGCAGCCGGTCCAGGCCGGTGCGCAAGTTGCCAAAAGCAACAACTGCGCCCGACCCGAGCTGAATCCGGAAGAGAGCGAGGCGCTCGAGGGTTTGCGCGAGCGCTTCCGCACCTCGGGCAGCGATCTGCCCAGCCTGCCGGACCTCGCGCTCAAGATCGGTAAGGCGATCGATAATCCGAACAATGCCAATGAAGATATCGCGCGCCTGATTCAGCTCGACCCACCGCTGGCAGCGCGCCTGCTCGCGGTGGTCAACAGTGCCGCCTTCGGCGGGGTGACAAAGATCAGCAGCATCAACCAGGCTTCTGGCCGGCTCGGGCGAAAGAAGGTCCGTAGCCTGGTATACAGCTGTCTGCTGAGAAACGTTTTCAAAAGCGATTCGAGTCGCTTGAAACAGCGCATGCTCGAACTGTGGCAGCATTCCACCCACGTCGCGGCGCTCAGCTATGTGCTCGCGCGCGAAACCCCTGGGGTCGATCCGGAGCGTGCCCTGCTGGCCGGCCTGATCCATGACATCGGCTCGGTTGCCGTGATCAGCGGAATCCAACACTTCCCGATACTCGCGGAGCGCGAGGTGGTGCTGGACTACTGCATCGACAGCCTGCGTGTCGAGGTCGGAACCGCGATCCTCTGCCGTTGGAAACTGGCTGAGGAGTTCGAAGACGTGGTGCGCGATGCGGAAAACTGGACGCGTATCGGCAGTGCGGTCCCTGAGGATCCCGATGTCGTCATCCTGGCCCAGATGCATGCCCTGATCGGTTCGCCCGGGCAGGCCCGCCTGCCGCGCATCGATACCATCCCGGCCTTTTCCAAGCTGGCGCAGGGCGAGCTCTCGCCGCGGCATTCGCTGATCATGCTCGAGGAAGCGGAAGCCGACGTGCGCGAGATTCGTGCACTGATCAGCGGTGGGTGAAACCACTGCAGATGGGATGTCCGCCAAACGGCGGTGGTGATGCCGGCCGGTAAGGATCTCAGCCCTGCAGGGCGCGACGCATCTCTTCGATCTGGGCCTTGGCCTCCTGCAGGATCTCCAGGCTGGTTTCAGGAGATGCCTGCTCGCCCAGGATCCGTTGGATGGCGCTGATCCGGTCGAGGGTCGGAAGGTCCTTGGCCTGCCCCGCAAGCATGCGATCATGCACCTGGGCCACGATCAGCAGGTCGCTGAAATTGGCCGCGCGGGTTTGGCTGAAGAGCCAGTTTTCTGCATCGCGCGCGGCGGAAACCACGCTCGGCCCAAAGTTCCAGCGTCGCAGGATCATGGCGCCCAGCTCACCCCGCATTCTGGCGATCGTCTCGTCCAGGATGGCGTCCTCTTCCAACAATTCCGGGTAACGCTCAATGTAGTTGAGAATCGCGATCGCGCCAACGTCGTGTACCAGTCCGACCAGTAAGGCCTCCTCGGGCTGCATGCCCGGTACCCGACGGGCCAGCACGAAACAGATCGCCGCGATATAGGCGCTATGCTGCCACAGCGCCTGCATGCGGTTTCCGATTCTTGGATCGTCGTTGCGGAAGACCTCTTTCAGGGCGAAGGTCAGGACCAGTTTCTTGGTCGTTTCCATGCCGAGGCGTACCACGGCGCCGGAAGTGGTCTCTATCGATCCGACGCCACCATAGAGCGCGCTGTTGGCCACCTTGAGCAGCTTGGCCGCCATGGCGGGGTCGGATTCCACCATTCGGGCGACCTTGTGCGCATCGCTGACTTCGTCATCGATGGCGCGACGGATGCGCAGCGCCAGATCGGGCAGGCTGGGCAGGATCGCCTCGTCTGTCTTGAGGTCATTGTAAAGCTGGAAGCTGAGCTTGGACTCGGCCTCGCTGCGCATTTGGTCCTCTTCCGACTGGACCACGATCTCGTCCGGATTGTGCGCCTGCCCGTTGCAGCCAGCGGCGCTCAGCACGATGTCGGGTACGCGAAACGCCTTTACCTTCGATTTGGCTTTGACGTTGAACAGGCGCGGGCGCAGGTTGGCGATCGGCGTGATGGTACTGTTTGGATCCGCCTGAACATCGCGGGTGGTGCCATCGTTGGCTTCCAGTTCTATTGCTCCCTGCGACAGGAAGTAGGTGTATCCATCGTCACTGCCGCGTTCGATCAGCAGGTCGCCCTTTTTTGCCTCGAAAGGCTCGACCGCATCCGAGATGAACTCGAGCTGCCACGGCGGCAGATCCTCGAGTATCGAAATGTTGCGCAGTGCGTCGGTATCGTATGTCGCTTCCATGACCCCTTATCGGCAGCTGCCGGCGGGATTTTAGGTCTGCTGTGGTTTTTTATTCACATTCAATGGCTTGATTGCAGAGCGAAGGACCACAGGCCGGTTTTTCGGTGCTCGTGACCTCCCGCGTGCGTCAGGTCTGCCGGAGGTGAAGGCCGATGGGAAAGGGTTTTCGGGGTCTCGCATGGTGGCTTGTGCTCATGCCAATCGTATCGGACCTTGTGGCGTCGACGCCCCCCCGGGGCAATGCGCTGCGCTTTCTCCGCCGAGCTGAACAGTCCGCCGAATACCACGACGGTCGGGTAGGCCTGTGGGATTCAGTCCTTCACAGGCCGGAGTTTGAGCAGTTCGAGCAGCAGGTCGACTTCCTGCTCCGACTCCAGCCAGTGACTCAGGGCCTGGTTGTCACCGCGGTTGTGCGATTTCAACTCCGCGAGCTGACGGATCAGGTATTCACGCTGGGCATCGTCCACCGGCTCGCTGCCGACGAACTTACGCACCTTGCGCCGGGCGCTGTCGGCGGCATCGCCGAGGGTCTGCTCGACCTGGGTTTCGATCGTGAGCAGCCTTTTGCGCAGGGTTTCCATTTCTTCCGCAAGGCGCTTTGCGCTCAGTTTTGATTGATCCATGGGTGCGGGATTTCCTCGTAATCAGATGTGGTGACGATATATGAACAGATGCCGTCGAGGCATAAGCTGCCAGTCAGTTGGGAATCATAGCCTCTCCGCCACGACAGTTGCTTGACAGTTCCTCAGGCCGTGGCAGGCATCGCTATACTGTGCCGGTACTCAGCCGATTCAGCGATATTTGCAATGGAAACGGTCTTTGCCACGGCGTTCGTCCTTGGACTGATCAGTGCGCTCTCCCTGCCCCTGGGTGCGATCACCGCAGCCTTCTGGCGGCCCAGCGACCGGGTCACGGCGGTGTTGATGGCTTTTGGGGGCGGCGCCCTGCTGGCCGCCCTGACCATCGACCTGGTGGCATCCTCGCTGGAAAGCGGTCACTTCAATGCGCTCGCCTTTGGTGCGGTCCTCGGCGGCCTGCTGTTCATCGGACTCAACCAGGTGGTCAATGATTACGGTGGCTTCGTGCGCAAGGTTTCCACCACGGTCTATCACCTGCGGCGCAAGCAGTATCAGCGTATCCGCCGGATTGCGGCGCAGATGAAGCGGGTCGACCTGTTCCACGATCTCGACACTCAGGACTTCAAAGCGATTGCCTCCTCCATCCGTACGCAACGCTACCGCGCCGGAACGCCAATCTATCGTGCCGGCGACCCGGCCGATGCGATCTACATCGTGGCCGAGGGGATCGTGGACATGTTCGATCCATACCGCGAGATGGAACGGGTGGATGAGTTCGATCAGTACGATGTTTTCGGCTGGCGCGCCTGCATCACCGGCTCACCGACGGGTTCCACCACCATCGCGCGCGATGCGGTGACGCTGTGGGTCATTCCGAAGCGAACCCTGGATGCGCTGATTCTCAATTCCCCGACCTTCCTCCAGGTGGTGCATCGTCTCCTTCGCGGACCGCGGATGCTCGAGTACCTCCTGAGCCACCAGGGGATGGAGCACGAGCAGGCGGAGGACTGGCTGAATCGCGCGGCCCAGACCCTCAATAAATGCGGCGAGGTGCCGCGGGCGATGCGGGTGGAACGCAATTCGGAGGCCTTCATCGAAAAGGTCGGGAGGGTGCGGCGCTTGCCTCTGATACAGGATATCCCTGCAGAGGAGTTGGCGCTGGTCGCCGCACACTTCATCTACAAGCGCTATGCACGCGGTGAGACGCTGTATCACCCACGCGACGGTGCCGACCGGGTGTTCTTCATCGACACTGGCGAGGTGCAGTTGCTCAACCCGATGGCGTCGCGCGCGCGGCCGAGCGTGCTGCGGGATGGTGATGTCTTCGGTGCGCTGTCTTGTTTTACCGGGGCACTGCGTTCTTCGACCGCGGTCGCGGTGACCGACATCCGGGTGTGGGAGTTGCGCCGTTGCGACCTCGAAGATCTGTTGGGCGATGCCCCGCAGTTCGCACGCAAGGTGCGCGATTTCGTGCAATCGCGCAGAGTTGTGGACTATCTCGGACAGCGGCACCGATTCGACAGCGACAGAACCGAACGCTGGATGCGTCAGGCGTTGCGCAATATCGATGCCGGTAAGGTCATGCCCGCTGCAGCGGACGCCTCGCTGGAAATCAAAGAGAACCACGGCGCACCGCTGGCGATCTGGCTCGGTATCACTCTGGATGGCATCCCCGAGTCGCTGGTCATCGGCGCCAGCCTGATCGAATCGTCGGTGAGTTACTCCCTGATCGCGGGACTGTTTCTTTCCAACTACCCGGAGGCGCTGTCCAGTTCCACCGGAATGCGACAACAGGGCATGTCGCACGGCCGTATCCTGTTCATGTGGGTCTCTTTGATGCTTTTGACCGGCCTCGGTGCGGCTTTGGGCAGTCAGTTTTTTGCCGATGCGGGGCCCACCGCTTTCGCCCTGGTGGAGGGGCTCGCAGCCGGTGCGATGCTGACGATGATTGCCGAGACCATGCTGCCGGAGGCCTATTTCAAGGGTGGCTCGGTGGTCGGGATGTCCACCCTGATGGGCTTCCTGGTGGCGATCTTCTTCAAGACCCTGGAGTGAAATGACGCCTTCTTCATTTCGGTGCGAGTGGCGCGGTTTCCTGAAGCCGGAGCTGCGGCATGATTAGCATGCTTGAAATATCCAGCGCTTAGTCTCGGGTATAAAGGTTTCGTGGTGACACAAATGCTTACGCTGCGGTTTCTGGGTGTTGGCAATGCGCATGCGACGGCCCTGGGCAACGCATCGGTCGTGCTCGAGCGTGACGGCGCGCCCGTGTTGCTGGTCGATTGTGGGCCTATGGTCCCGGATGCCTATCGCGAGCGATACGCGGGGCGTATTCCCGAGGCGATTTTCATCACCCATAACCACCTCGACCATATCGGCGGCTTGGAACCGCTGTTCTATCGCATCGCCTGCGGGGAGCTTCCTGTCCGCCCGGTGCGCCTGTATCTGCCCGCTGCGATCATCGAGCGTCTGCATGAGCAGCTCGGTAATGATCCGATGCGCCTGGCCGAAGGGGGTGTGAATTTCTGGGACTGCTTTCATCTCGTGCCGGTGGGGGATCACTTCTGGCACGCGGGCCTGATGTTCGACGTTTTCGCGGTCCAGCATCATGCCTACCGTTCCGCCTTCGGGCTCGGGCTGAAAAGGGTCTTCCTGTACAGCGGCGATACCCGCCCCATCCCGGAGGTCCTGGCGCACTATGCTGTCAACGGGGAAACCGTCTTCCACGACTGCGCCTTCAGGGGGAACCCCTCGCACACCGGTCTCGACGATCTGGCGCGATTCTATTCCGGCGAACAGCGTCGCAGGCTGGTCTTGTATCACTACGAATCGGACCTCGCCGGGGAACATATGCGTGCCTGCGGGTACCGGGTGGCGCGCGCAGGGGAAGGCTTCGACCTAGGGGAGAAGGGTGGTGCGGAGTTGCCCAAGAGCGCGTAGGGTTCAGTGAACTTGGCGGCGAGGTCGCAAGCGTCGATGATCACGACCAGTAGCTGATCTCTTCCCTGAGCCTCCGGACACGCATCGCCCCCTTCAGCGGTAACGACTGCGCGTGTTGGGTTTGGCCGCGGTCCCTACCGCGGCCGTCCCGAGCTTCCATGCTCCGAATATCTTCCTTTGCGCATTACTGGTAAGCGACAGTGACGGTGTAGGTGCCGGTGTAGGTGCCACTAGCTTGGGTTCCACCGACGTTGAGGGTTGCTCCGACTGTGAAGCTATCGGTGCCGCCGCCGGATATGGTTCCGGCGCCAGTTTTACTGTCCACGAAGGTGTTCACAACCATGGTGCCGCTGACGGAGCCAGTCAAGGTCACGTCGGTGGAAGGCAGAGTGATGTCATATACCAGCAGTGGCTCGCCGGTCACGGACCATGCGCCGGAAGTGACGGTACCGCCCTCATCGTTGACGTTAGTGAGGGTACGTCCATCGGCGGTGTCGACAACCACGGTGCCCGCGAGTCCTGTCGGAGAGATTCGACCGAAATCGAGATCTAGGCCACTAGTAAGAACCAGTGGTTGTATTACCGTGGCATTGGCGGTGCCGTCTGTCGCCTGTGCGATTCCGGTGGCGAGTGTGCAGATGGCGAGGGGGGCGAGCCAGAAAAATTTGCGTTGCATAGTTTGTTTCCTTTGGAAATACGTTTTTCGTCGCTGTCGATAAGGATCTGTTCAGTGAACCCCGAGTGCCTGACGCTTGTGCAAGTGGCTCAGTCCTCCGGGCTTGACCGCGTTAACGGCGTCACAAATCCGACCTTTAAGAAAATTTTTGACGCTCGCTTTTTTGGCGCTTTGCATTCCTATCTCGAGCTGGGGGTGGGATGGGAACGCTCGAGCGAGACGAGCGTTTTGCGGGCTTCGCAGCATCCTGTTCGGATCAGTTTCCGGGTGCCACCAGCGTACGTACCAGCATGCGTGGCGCACGCCCGGGTTTGCGCAGCAGATCCAGCATGGCTTCCGCCTCCTCGCGTGTGGCGGCGGGTCCGGCCAGGACGCGATACAGGGTTTTTCCGCCGACCTCGGCCACTTCCACTGGGCGCATGGCGATGCCCCGTGTCTGCAGCTTTGCAGTCAGACGCTCAGCGTTTTCACGGCTGGAGAAGGCGCCGATCTGTACCACCCAGTTGCCGGGGGCGGGCGTCTCAGGGGCCTGCGGCGGCATGTTGGCGGCAGCGAACGGACCGCCGGGCTCAGCAGGCGGGGCATCTTCGCCAACGCCGCGCAGTTGCAGGTCGATGCCGCTGATGATCGGGCCGTCGTCGCCCACCTCGATGCTCTCGCTCCGGACGGGTTGCAGCTGCAGGCGTTCGATCTGGGTCGGATCGATGCGCACCCGGTAGTTTCCGGGTGCGACTTCCGGGAACAGATAAAAGCCGTCATAGGCGGTCTTTTCCTGCTTGACCACCTCGCCGCGTGAATCGAGCAGTTGCACGAAAACCCCGGGGGCGGCTTTGGCCCGGCCATCGATGAGCAGTGTTACCGTGCCGTCGATCTCGCCCACGATCACGAGCGGGAAATCCACCGGCGGGGTGGTGCCAGGCCGCGGCATTATGCGAACGCCTGGCTTGGAGGGCACCCACGCCGGGTCGATGTCACCGGAGACCAGGCTGACCGAATTCCAGCGATCAGGGCTCAAGCCGTACAGGGTCGTCTGCTCATCGTCGCGGGTGGCGACCCTGGGCGAGGCGCCATTGAGCCGCAATCCAATGTCACCAACGCCCTCTTCACCCTGATCGCGAACCCCGTTGCGGTTACGGTCGAGGAAGGCGGTCACCGAAACACCGCCACTGCCGGCGATGGGCTTGCCGCTCTGGGTCCAGCGTCCGCGTTCATCCTTGCCCACGGCAGTCGTGAGGTTCACGCCGGCGCTGAGCTCGCCGGAATCAGACGCGAACAGGCTCGAGGACAGGGTGAAGGAGCCGAAGGTCCTGCTCAGGGAGAGCGATGCGTCGTTGGTCGCTTCCGGCATGTGGTGATTCAACCCGAGGCGGACCATGTAGCCGTTGTCGAGGCGCCGGTCCACGGTCAGTCCGAGTTTGTTCAGCGCGCGTTCCGGTTTGAGGCTGTAGGTCATCTCCCCCCCGGTTCTCCAGCCGTTCAGCGGTGCCCGCATTCTGAGGACCCCGTCCGCGCGTCTGCTGCTGTTGCTCGCGGTGTCATTCAGGGTCAGCGAGAGCTCGTTGCTGACCGAGAGGCGTGGATGAAAAACGGAGATGCGGTTGCCGATCTCGGTGAGTACGCTCTCGTCGGCGCGCTCCTCGCGCAGCCCACTGAGTGCGTAGCTGATGTTGGAGAAGAATCGGCCAGGGCGGAAGGAGCCGTTCAGGTTCAGCTTGTCCGAGCGCTTCAGTGCAGTGCTGTCGAGGGAATACCTCTCGCTGATGAACGAGCCGATTTCGCGGTGCTCGAAACTGATGTCGAGGTCGCCGAAACGGCCCTGAACCCCAAGCTGGGCGGCCACTTCCCCATCTGCATCGAGCGCCACATGTGCACTCCCGAACCAGCTGTCGTAGTTGCTCTGCACGCCCAGCAATGCCTGTGTTTTCCAGTCGGCTGTGCCGCGACTCGAGACCGAAGCGTCCTGCTGCCACATCGTCAATGCGGTATCGAGCGTGGTCCTGGCGCCAAGGGCGGTGCGGTACTGAGCGGAGACGCGCTCGAGCCCGTCGTCGGTTTGCGCCACCGTGAATCGGTACTGGTGTTCTCCGGGTTGTACCAGCGGTCGGGCGATGTTGAATCGCTGGATCTCGCTACGCTTTTGACCCTGAGGTCCGTAGGTCACGATCCGAAACACGTTCATGCCGTACAGCAGGGGAACGTCGTCGAAGCGGTAGCGCCCGTCCTCCGCGACCAGCTGGTAATCGAGCAACACGTCGTTGCGATAGATCTCGACCTCCCATCCTGGCAGGGCGTCGCCGAAGAAGTCCTGGCTGCTGAATTGGCCGCGGCTTTCCAGGGGGAAATTGCCGATGGAAAAGCCGGTGGCGGCGCTGCCGCGATGTAGTAGCGGAATGCTATCCGCACTGAAGGCGCCGAACTCCACCTCCCTGGCGTCAAGCGGGCCGAGTAGCCCGCCTTCGGGGTTGCGGCGTGAGAAAGTGAGGCGTTTGTCGGCAAACAGCTCGTCCTCGTTTCCCGAGGCGAACAGGCGCGAGTTCCAATAGGCCAGATCCATGGTCGCCAGGGTCGCATGCCGCATGCTCTTCGATGACGCGCCGTCCTTGTCACGCGAGATGCGCAGGTCCAGGCTCTCGTCGATGAAAGGACCGCTGGCGGCCCGGTAGGGGTTTTCCTGTTCCGGGTAGCTCGCGGCCTCGCGCGCCTGGCGCTGCAGCGCGAGACGCTTGAAACGCGCCTCGCGCGCCCAGCGCTCCTGCATTGGCAGGGGTTTGTCCCCGAAGATATGCGCGGTGGATTTGAGCAGGTCGATCTGCAGCTGCAGCGGAAACCACTGGCGCAGGAGCGAGGACTCCACGTAGATATCATCGTGGTGGAGTTCTACCAGCTCGGTGAGGAATGGGGCGTCGACCCCGGAGATGGTTGCCACCCCGGCGGTCACATCGAGGTTAAAACGTTCGCTTTCCTGCAGCACGAAACCCTGCGCGGTTCCCTCCGCCGGATTCACTTCGACCGCGATCCCGGTGAGTTCGCACAACAAGCCGAGCGGCACCAGCACGCCGCCGTCCGGCGAGAGGTAACCGATGAACTCATCGCTGAGTCGCAGGTCCTTTTTCAGCCACAGATCGAGCAGCAGCTCGTCTTCGGGTGGCCTATCTACAAACTCCACAGAGCCGGCTGGAGCTAGTCCTGCAGCCAACAGGAGTAGCAGCGCGTGCAGTTTGTGGAACGCTAGTGAGCGCACTGGGGAATGCTGGCGAGGAATTACCGGATTCAGCGGCCGTCGAGGTCGATACTCGACGAAGCTAGTAGTTCGCCACCCTCGCTAGCCCGTGCCCGGTATTCCACTGTCAGTGAACCGTCCGAAAGGTCCCTGCCGGCGGGTGGATTGAGTTGCATATCAACGCGGCGGTGGGTCCCGGGGGTGTAAACCGAAATGCCATTGAGCCGCCCCACCTCAATCGACGTACCATTGCGCTGCTGCAGGATCGCGCGCAGGTCTCCGTGCAGCGAACGGCTGCCGCTGCGACCGATCGACAGGGAGAGTGTCTTTGTTCCGACTGCAGCGCCTGTATCGCTGTTGACCTGCAGTTCCGATAGGGTCGCCTCGGCGCTCAATCTGCCATGCCGGACGATGACTGGGATTGCCACACCAAAGATCGGTACGATCCGTATTTGCGCGCCGGATGTCGGATTTGCGTCGGCTTGTTTTTCGATGCTGTCATCCATTTCCGGTACGGTTTGGAATAGCAGGTGAGAGCGATACTCGCCATCTGCCAGGCCGCCAGGTTTTCGAGCCCGGACCCGGATCACCTGGGTTTCGCCGGGCCGCAAGGTCACCTGGCGAGGCGAATACCGGATCAGCCCGCGCGCGCTGTTACGATCGGATGACGGATTTTCGACCATCTGGAGAGGGCCCTCCTCGGGCATGTCCATCTCCACCAGGGAGAGTCGGTACGTCTGGGTTTCGGAGTTGCTGGTTCGCAACAGGACTTCGGCGCTGCGGGTGCGACCCTCGAACTCGAGGCGCTGGGGGGAAACCGCGAGTCCGCCGGCGACCGACGGGCCGGGGGGCACAGCGATCAGCAAGGTGAGCAGGACAAGGGCAATTCGAATCGGTTCAGATAAGGGCCGTGGGAGCATGATTGTTTTCTCTCAAGGGGTTACCCGGGTTGGCAGTGGATGTCGATAAGTTGACGCTCGCCCCGCTAGCTGCAACTTGCATGCCATCGGAGGATTTGGGTTCGCGCCCTGGCACCCGCTTTCGAATCGGCCTGGGCGGCCTGAAGAGCCCCGCAATGGCCGGCCTCCCGGGCTGGGCGCATGCGGCCGCCGCTTGGCGTAGGGCCGAATTGCAGGTGGAGGATTGAGGCGTTTGATGAAATTCCGGCCGCTTTATTTGCCCGTTTGGCTTTGCGTGCTTTCCTTTCTGTTCGCGGACTGGGTGCCTGCGGCGCAGATCGCCGCCACCCCGCACGACTACGTTGGTCGGGTTAAAGCTCTCCGGTCAGGCGATACCCTGCGCCTGGCGCCGGGCCGGTATGCGAGCGGCCTGCGGATCCACCATCTGCACGGCGAACCCGGGCGACCGATCGTGATCGAGGGCCCGGAGGATGGCGCGGCGGCGGTGATCCTGGGCCGGCCGGGACGCAACAGCGTGAGCATCCTGGACTCCGCGCACGTGGTCGTTCGCAACCTCGAGATCGATGGCCAGGGGGCCTTCGTGGACGCAGTCAAGGCGGAGGGGCATGCGCGCTATGCGCATCACATCACCCTGGAGAATCTCTTCATCCACGATTTCGCCGCCAACCAGCAGTCGGTCGGCATCTCGACCAAGTGCCCGGCCTGGGACTGGGTCGTGCGGGGCAACCGCATCCGCAACGTCGGAACCGGCATGTATTTCGGCAATTCAGATGGCCGTGCGCCTTTCGTGGGCGGCCTGATCGAGGACAACGAGGTCGCCGGGACCATCGGTTACAACCTGCAGATCAAGCATCAGAAGGCCCGTCCCCCGCTGGCAGGCCTTCTGCTCCGCCCGCGCGTGACCATCATCCGCCGCAACCGCTTCAGCAAGGGTGACAACAGTTCCAGCGCGGAGTGGGCCCGGCCGAATGTACTGCTGGGGCACTTTCCGCCGAGCGGGCCGGGTTCGAAGGATATCTATCTGGTGTATGCCAACCTGTTTCGGCAGAACCCGAGCGAGGCCCTGTTCCAGGGGGAGGGCAACATCGCCCTGTACAACAACCTGTTCTTCAACAGCCATCGCAACGACTTCCCGGCAATCGCCATTCAGCCGCACAATGATATTCCACGCCAGGTCATCGTGCTGCACAACACGGTGGTGTCGCCGGGACGGGGCATCCGGGTGCTGCGCAAGGAGGAGTATTGGGTCGACGATCAGGAGGTCATCGGGAATGCGGTCTTCGCCGACTGGCCGCTGAGCGGCGGCCGCCAGTCACAGAACTTTGTTGCCGTTTTCTCCGCGGCGGCTGGTTTCCTGAGGGCGCCAGGCGAGGATCCGGGGCGGCTGGATCTGGCGCCGCTGGATGACCGTTTGGCTGGCGCGGAAGTCGATCTGGCGCGATTTGCCCGCCTGCCGCAGGTCGACCGTGACTTCAGTGGGCTGACGCGCGCGGATGGCTGGCACGGGGCCTGTCTGCCTGTCTCCGGTGGGCGTTGCGGAGCAACTGCGGTTGGACCCGGTAATCAGCGCGCCAAGCGGCACTGAGGCCCGGGCTTGCGCTGGTACATCAGCCGGTCCGTTTGGTGCAGGAGCGCAGTGCGCGCAGGGGGCTACATCCGTTCCGTTTGCGGTAGCGCGTTGTCTGGTTCCGGCATAACCGCATTGCTGCCCGGAAAGTTCTTGCAGAAACGACACCGGGAGCCGGGGTTTTCAGTATCGAGCCCGGCGCGAGATCGGGCAATAGCCTGCTGCAGAGTAGGGATATTAGTCGCCGCGCATACTCGCGGAGCGCGTTTACGATAGAATTATCGGCTGATTGGCGGCCGCGCCTAACCCCAGCGGTACATTCAGCCTGTGGTCAGGTTGCAACAGACCTTGCCACCGGCGAGAGGGATTCGGAAGAGACAATGCAGTTCGATATTCTCGAGGTCATGGAGCAGAAGATCGCGAGCCAGCGGCGCGCGATCTGGATCATCGTGGTTGGATTTCTGCTCCTTATTGCTCTGTTACTTTATCGCACCAGCCTGATCAGCGGGCATGCGGACAATCTGGATCAGACGCGCAGGGACCTGCTGGACAAGGTTGCAAGCATGCGCGCCGACCTGAGTAACCTGAGAGACCGCAACGCGGAACTGGTTGCAGGACGCCTGCCGGGCCTGCGCCAATTGGAATTCGGGGAAATCATCGAAAAGCCGGCCGAGCATGTGGAGAGCGTGCTACTCACCCGCAGCAATGCCTACGAGGGCATTCGCTATGAGTACCTGGCGATCGTAAAGAACCGCAGCGCGGAATACCTCACCCCTGAAATCAATATTATGTTGTTCAACGCCTCAGGCTACCAGGTTGGTGGCACCCAAATCAGTGCCAAGGGGAGCTCGCTGCAACGACGCCAGGCATTGTTGAAACCCGGTGAAAGCCGTTCTTACAGCGGTGTTCTTGAGGTCAACTCGGACGAACCACCACCGTATCTCCTGGTGCGCGCTACGGCTGGGTGATCTGCCGCTCGGGCCGCTTCAATCCGCCTGCAACTGGCGGCCGAATCGCCGTAGCAAGCGAACCGGCTCGGGCGTTGTAACTGTCTCGCGCAGCATGCGTTCCACCGCGCGCCCGCTCGCCTCGAGGTCCGGGCGGTAACGCTCGATGTAGGCGCGCGTGATCTCCCGGTCGAATTCCGGATGGAACTGAATCCCCCAGGCCCTGTTACCGAAGCGGAAGGCATGGTTGGGATCCCTCTCGCTGGCGGCCAGGCGCACCGCCCCGGGCGGGAGCGTGATCACGGACTGGCGGTGACTGGCCTGCACCGACATCGATGGCGGGAGCCCGGCGAACAGCGGGTCGGCGCGCGCCGCATCGGTCAGGCGAGTCGTTACCGTGCCGACCTCGATGCCCTTCGGATTCTCGCGCACTTCGCCGCCCAGGGCGTGCGCCAGCAACTGGTGACCGAAGCAGATGCCGAGTAGCGGCCTGCCGAGTGTCAGCAGTTCGCGCAGCCAGCCGGCACAGGCTTCTATCCAGTCGTGTCCGTCGTCGACCATCGCGCTCGAACCGGTTACGACCGCGGCCGCCACCCCGCCGGGAGCGGGCAGCGGGTCATCCGCGTGCGGTTTTACGACCGTCACCCCGGTTTCAAGCGGGGCGTTCATGCCGGCAAGCATCCAGTCGGCGAAATCCCCCTGTACCGCGGCGAGCGAAGCGAGCTTTTCGCCCGGCTGCAGGATCACCAGTCGGCGGCCCGCCAGACTCACGGCCGAAAGGCCTGCGGTGAGTCCAGCCACGCCAGTTCCTCGTCGCTGCTGTCGCGACCCAGGACCGCGTTGCGGTGCGGGAAGCGACCGAAGCGGTGCACGATCCCGCGGTGGTGGCGGGCCCAGCGGAGGTTGTCTTGCAGGCCGGCCGCCTCGAACAGCGCGATCGCGCGATCCTGGTCCGCCAGATCCTCGCTGTGCATGAAAGGGAGATAAAGAAAGGCCTTGCCACGATCGTCGAGGTCGCTGTCGAATCCCCGCCCGATGGCGCGCGTGGCAACGGCGCGCGCGAGCGGTTCGCTCGAGTAGCCCTCGGGCCGGTCACGGAACATGTTGAGTGGCAACTGGTCCAGCAGGATCACCAGTGCCAGGGCACCCTCGGCAGTCTCCTCCCAGTCGCCCAGGCGATCAGCGGCCGCCTGGCGCCAGCAGTCCTCGAACCGGTCGCGGATCTCGCGATCGAAAGCCGGCGTCGAGCGAAACCATCGCTTCGTGTGGGCGTCATCGAACCAGAAATCGAGGACGTCCCGCGGCGACACCCGGCTCAACCCGCGGTCAGCATCGCCAGGTAGCGTCCGCCGGACCCGACAGCGAGTGTGATCAGGCCGATGAGGGTGTTGATCCCGACCAGCATGCGGATCTGCGCGAGTTGCTTGCCGCCGGCAGGCCAGTCCTGCGCGGCAACCGCCTTTTTCAGACGCTTGTAGGGGGCAAAGAAGACGTGCATGAAGATCGCCATCATCACCAATCCGAGGCCAAACATGGCGTGGATGTACATCGCCGAGCCTTTGAAGCCGCCAAACACCGCGAACATCATCCACAGCCCGGTGCCGAGGACGAGCACGATCGAGACCCAGACCCAGGGGAAAAAGCGCCCGAAGACGCCTGCCCACAGGGTCAGGCGAGCCGGTGGCTCCAGTTGCGCGGCCGCCACCGGCCGCAGGCATTGGTGGGCGAAGAACATGCCTCCGACCCAGACGACCACGGCAATGACGTGTAGCGGAACAGCGATTCCCATCATGAGACAACTCCAGGACTTGTTGGTAAACAGGCACGCATTCTAGCCTGAAGCGCAGGTTCCTCCGGACCTTGTAAACAAAGGGGACAATCCAGCATCGGCAATGCCTCAGCGTTTGCGAAAGCGCAGGTAGTACTGGCTGCGCATGAAGTCGAGGCGTTCGACCAGTTCGAAACCGGCGGCTTCGATCTCGGCGCGGGTCTGCTGCTCCCCGGCGCGCACATGGCCGAGAACCCAGGGATGGCTTTGTCCGGGGATGCGTCGAAAGTCGATCACCACCATCTCGCCACCCGGGGCGAGGGCGTCGTGGATGCTTTGCAGGGTCGAGCGCGGATACTTGAAGTGGTGATAGGTGTCGCTCAGAAAGGCCAGGTCGATGCTGGCGGGCGGCAGTTGCACGCTGCGTGCGTCGTTGACCACGCCGGTCACGTTGTCCAGGCCGTTTTCGCGTGCGCGCTGCACCGTGGCGTCGACAAAATTGCGCGCGATATCGACGGCATACACGCGGCCGGTCGGGCCCAGCGCGCGCGCCATCATCAGACTGAAGAAACCGGTGCCGGCACCGATATCCGCGACCCGCTGTCCTGGCTGCAGTCGCAGATGGGCAAGAATGTCCTCGCGCCGGTCCCATATCTCGCGGCCATCACGCTCGAAAACCCCGCTCCACTGGGCGACATTCGGGTTCTGGTAGCCGAGGTTGATCGACGGGTTGACGTTCTGTTCCGCGCACAGGGTACTGGCGAACAGCAGCAACAGTGTCGTCGAAAGCCAGCGGGGCAGCATGCGCATGCGGATTCTCCGATTAATGCCCAAAAGGGCAGATCCTGTGCCGGATTGGCATCCGCCACCGGGTTACGATAGCGATTTGGAAGAGGATACCCACCACCGATGTCCAGTACAGATGAAATCGCGCGCAATGTCCTGCGCCAGCCGCTGCAGGTGTGCAGCATGGATCCCAAGACCGGTTTTCTGCGTGATGGTTTTTGCAGCACCGGGCAGGGTGATCAGGGTCGCCACCTGTTGTGCGCACGCGTGACCGCGGATTTTCTTTCTTTCTCCGCCTCGCGCGGCAATGACCTGACGACCCCGGTCGCGGCGTTCGGCTTTCCCGGCCTGCAGCCCGGCGACTGCTGGTGTCTGTGTGTCGATCGCTGGCTCGAGGCCCTCGAGGCGGGCGTGGCGCCACCGGTCGTACTGCAGGCAACGCACGAGTCGGTACTGCGAAACGTCGACCTGGAGATATTGCAGCGCTATGCGGATGCGCCAACTGCGTAATGTCTTGATAGGGACGGCTGGCTGTATGCCCTGCCATCACTCGATGTGCAGTGGGTCGCCGACCCGGATCTGTCCCCCCTCGATCACCTCGACGCAGATGCCGCTGTTTCGCCCCAGCGCCTTTGCCAGTCCGGCGCACGCAACCTGGTCGAGGTAGCCACACGGCGGGCGTGTTCGCCGGTAGCGGAACAGCGCGTCTCCGATGCGAAAATCCCGATCCTGCAGCGCCGCTGTGCGCAAACCCCGCACCACCAGGTTGCGCCGGTGGCTGCCCGACTGTAAGCCCTCTGCCACTCCCGGCCGGTCGGCGCGTCGCGAGGCTCGCTGCAGGTCGTGTTCGCTGATCAGGGTCACCTGGCAGGCCTCGGTGACTTTCCAGTAGCCACACTGGAGGGCGTAGCGGTCACCTTCCAGGCCCAGGCCGCTCAATGCCTCGACCGTCTCCAGCGCGACCATCGGCATCCCGGCGGAGGGGGCGATGAAGATCGCGCTCAGGCTGGCCGGAGATGCTGCCCGTCGACGACTTCCCGGCCATGCGAATGATGGCCAGCCGAATAGCAGACGACCGCGCTCAGGCACCTGCGGCACCCTCTCCCGCGAGCGTCTCTGAGGGCGCCGGTTTCACTCCGGATTCCTGTCGGTAACGGGCGATGGCCGCGCTGCGCAGGCGCGCGATTCGTGCGGCGATTCCGGCGTTTCCCGGTGCGGCGTCGGATAGCCCCTTCAGGTCGACCGATTGCGCCGCCTGGAGCGCCCCAGCCATGAAGGCGCGTTGTGCGTAGGCCTGTTGTTGCAGCCCCTTGCGGCCGCGCATATCCGCCTCGCACACCACCAGGAACTGCTCGAAGCGTTGTGGCTGGCGGAAGGCATCCAGCGCCTGGAGGGTCTTGAGAATCGTTGCGGGCCTGAGTTCGAGGGCCCGGTGGCAGTGCAGGTGGTAACGGCAGGCAAGCACCGCCAGGTCGCGCCACGCGTTCGGCAGACAGAGACGCCTGGCAATGACTTCGACCAGCGGCGCTCCGCGATTCTCGTGCCCGATGTGGCGCGGCCAGTCCGCCGCCGGCGTGACCCCTTTGCCCACGTCGTGCAGCAGCGCGGCGAAGCGAACCGCTGGCAGGGGGCTCAGACGGCAGGCCTGTTGCAGCACCATCAGGGTGTGCTTGCCGGTGTCGATCTCGGGGTGGTATTTCGCGGGCTGAGGAATCCCGAACAGGCGGTCCACCTCGGGCAGGATCACGGCCAGTGCCCGGGTCCGGCGCAGTACCTGGATGAACACGACCGGATCGTCCTCGGCGAACGCCTTGGATATCTCGGCGAATACCCGCTCGGCCACCATCGCAGCGAGGTCGCCTTCGCGCACCATACGTCGCGCCAGCGCCAGGGTTTCGGGTGCAAGGCGGAAGCCGAGACCGTGATAGCGCGCCGCGAAGCGCGCCAGGCGCAGTACCCGCACCGGGTCGTCGCGGAAGGCCGGGGTATGCTGCAACAGCCGCTCCCGCAGGTCTCGTTCGCCACCGAGGGGATCGATCAGGCGGCCATCGGCGTCCATTGCCATCGCATTGATGGTCAGGTCGCGGCGAGCCAGGTCCTGTTCCAGGGTGATCGGCGTGGCGTCGCTGTCGGCATGCGCCGCCCGCGGCAGGGCATATTCCTCATGCGTCTCCGGATGCAGGAATACCGGGAAGCGCCGCCCCACCTGGCGGTAGCCGAGACGCACGAGTTCCTGCGGGTCGGTATCGGTGACCAGCCAGTCGCGCTCCCGGGCCTGGATGCCCAGCAGCTTGTCGCGTACCGCGCCGCCCACCAGAAAGGTCTTCATCGAATCTCCAGACAGAGTCACGCTATTGGCCGTCTTTCCAGGTGCAGCCGAACCTGCCAGTCGACACCGACACTTCGCAGTCTACAGCCCGCCCGGGATTGTCGAGTAGTGACCTGTTCGACGGTGAGGTGGTCGATATATCTACAATCGGGTGGATTTGCCCGGGAACAGCCGCCCGCCTGTGTGCTGGCGGCTTGCAACGCTCGAGTTCGACCGGAGCGGATGCCCGATGCCATCGGCACGCATCCACCCGGCGTTGCCTGCAGCAGAGGGCGGCACAGCGCTGACGTTGCCTTGGCAGGTAGACGACCTGTACCTTGGCGCCTGCAAGCGCGCCGCTTTCGGCGTCGCCAGGTCTTGCGTCGCGCACCTTGCGGCGAGGGATTGCCGGGGAGCCGTGACCGGCGTCTCGAATTGTCCGAACCATCCAGCGGAGGCGATATGTCCACCACTCAGAATCACGACTGGCACGCGCTCGACAGCGAGGCATGCCTCGCAAGCGTGCAGAGCAGCCCACAGGGCCTGTCGGGTGCCGACGCGGCCGATCGCATCCAGCGGCTTGGCCCCAACGAGTTACGACCACCCAAGGTGCGCGGCCCCTGGGCGCGTTTTTTCTCCCAGTTCCGCAACGTCCTCATCTACGTGTTGCTTGTCGCCGGCCTGGTCACGCTGCTGCTGGGGCATCTGATCGATGCCGCCGTCATCGTCTCGGTGGTCCTGATCAACGCCGTCATCGGCTTTATCCAGGAGGGAAAGGCGGAGCGGGCCCTGGATGCGGTGCGCAAGCTGCTGTCGCCGAACGCCATGGTGATGCGCGACGGCCAGCGCATGACCATCCAGGCCAGGGAGCTGGTGCCGGGTGATCTGGTTTTCGTGCAGTCGGGTGACCGGGTGCCCGCAGACGTGCGCCTGTTGCAGGAGCACGAGTTGCGTGTGGATGAATCCATGCTGACCGGGGAGTCCCTGCCGGTTTCAAAGCAGGCCGGTGCAGTCCCGGCCGAGGCGCAATTGGGCGATCGTCGCAGCATGCTCTACTCGGGCACCATGGTCACCTCCGGCCAGGGCCAGGGGCTGGTGGTCGAGACCGCTGAATCCACCGAGATCGGTCGTATCGGCAGCCTGCTCGAGGAGGTGCAGACCCTGAGCACGCCGCTGACGCGCCAGATGCACCATTTTGCGGTGGTTCTGAGTGTCGTGATCCTGGGCGTCGCCGCGTTGACCGCGTTTTTCGGCATCACGGTGCGCGATTACTCGCTGGAGGAAATGTTCCTCGCGGCGGTCGGGCTGGCGGTGGCCGCGATACCCGAGGGCCTGCCGGCGATCATCACCATCGCGCTGGCGATCGGTGTGCAGCGCATGGCCGGCAAGCACGCCATCATCCGCCGTCTGCCTGCGGTCGAGACGCTCGGTTCGGTGAGTACCATCTGCACCGACAAGACCGGAACCCTGACGCGCAACGAGATGACGGTCCAGAGTGTGGTCGCCGGAGGACGCGAGGTGCAGGTCAGTGGTGTCGGTTATGACCCGCATGGCGGTTTTGTTGATTCCACCGACCAGGCCGAGGTCGAGCCCGACGACGGGCTGGGCGAGCTGTGCCGCGCCGCGATGTTGTGCAACGAGGCTGCGCTGCGCGATACGGAGGACGGCTGGCGGGTCGAGGGGGACCCGATGGAGGGGGCGCTGCTGGTGTTGGGCGCCAAGGCCGGGCTGGAGGCGCATGCGCTGGGGGAAGCTTTCCCCCGCCTGGACGTGATTCCGTTCGAGTCGGAGCATCGTTTCATGGCAAGCCTGCACCACGACCATGCAGGCCATCATTTTCTTTACGTCAAGGGCGCCGCGGAGGCGCTCCTGCCGCACTGTGTCGCGCAACGCGGCGCCGATGGGGACGAGCCCTTCGACCGTGCGCGTTGGGACGCGCATGTCGAGGCGATCGCGGCGCAGGGGCAGCGCACCCTGGTGATCGCGGTCCGCTCCTTCGCAGCGACCCACACCGAGCTCTCTTTCGAGGATATCGAGGAGCTGTGCGTCCTCGGGGTCGTCGGCATTACCGATCCACCGCGCCGGGAGGCGATCGAGGCGGTCGCCGAGTGCGCCAGTGCGGGTATCCGGGTCAAGATGATCACCGGCGACCACGTCGGCACCGCGCTCGCAATCGGTCGCCAGATCGGGATCGGCGATGGTAAAGAGGCGCTCAGCGGCGCGGACCTGTCCGCGATGGATGATGCCGAGCTGGCCGAGGCGGTGCAGCGCGTGGACGTTTTCGCGCGTGCCACGCCGGAGCACAAACTGCGCCTGGTGCAGGCCCTGCAGGGGCATGGCGAGGTCGTGGCCATGACCGGCGACGGGGTCAACGACGCGCCGGCCCTGAAGCGTGCCGATGTCGGTATCGCGATGGGAATGAAGGGCACCGAAGCGGCCAAGCAGGCGGCCGAGATGGTCCTGGCGGACGACAACTTCGCCTCGATCGAAGAGGCCGTGCGCGAAGGCCGCACTGTCTACGACAACATCCGCAAGTCGATCCTGTTCATCCTGCCGACCAACGGCGGGGAGGCGCTAACCATCCTCGCCGCGATCGCTTTGGGGCGCATGCTGCCAGTGACCGCCGCGCAGATCCTGTGGGTGAACATGATCACCGCGGTCACGCTGGCGTTGGCGCTGGCCTTCGAGCCGGCCGAGAAAAACATCATGCAGCGGCCGCCGCGCAATACCCGCGATCCCCTCCTGGATCGCTTCATGGTCTGGCGGATCGTGTTCGTGTCGCTGCTCATGGTGGCCGGAACCTTCGGCCTGTTCCTGTACGAGCGTTCACAGGGGGCGTCCATCGAGTTGGCCCGAACCGTCGCGGTCAATGCCCTGGTGATGGCGGAGGTTTTCTACCTGCTGAACGTGCGCCTGTTGCATGCGCCGGTGTTGAACCGTCATGGGATCCTGGGCAATCGCTATGTGCTGTTGGCGATCGCCCTGGTGCTGTCCTTCCAGATGCTGTTCACCTACCTGCCGTTCATGCAGCAGGTGTTTGCCACCACCGGCCTGGATGGGGAGGCATGGGGGCGCATCCTGGCGTTCGGCCTGTTGCTGTTCGTGCTCGTGGAAATCGAGAAGTGGGTGATCGCCAGGATGGGCAGGCGCATGGCCCGTGCGTGAGGGGCAGGGAGCCTTTTAGCAAGGCTGGGGCGAAAAGATTGACGCTCAGAGTTCGGCGCCTCGAGGCGTAAGTGGCAGGTAATAGCCGGCTACGAGGTGAATCGTGCTGGCGCGAGAGAAGTCCACCCCGGGGTGTTGCGAAGACTTGCGACGATGAAATGACGGATTTTGGCGTCCCAGATGGAGGCCGATGACTCTTTCACAGGCTCCCGGGTGAAAAGGGGTGCTGAGCCCGGTGCGCTATCGCTCACTTGCCATGCGGCTGGCGCTCGCTACCACACGCACGTTCGGCGATAGCCTCGAGCCGGGCCATTTGTTCGGCCCATTGGCCGGGGTCCTCCCGGATCAACCCGGGCGGCATGCATTGCAGCTGTTGGATCAATTCGGGTTCATGGTAGATGCCGGCAATGCCTCGCAGGTCATGCAGTATCCGCTCCGGATCCCCGCTGCCGGCATGCGTGCTGGCTGCCTGCAGGCCTCGTATATGTTCCCGAATGGACTCGCAGTATCCTGCCCGCAGCTCCGCTGGCAGGGGGGTGGCCCCGGCGGGAGACACACCGTCGCCGGACGCGACAGGGTCTTTCCCGGACAGCAGGCACGCGAGGCGCTGCACCAGGGACTCGGGATCGATGGGTTTGAGCAGCCAGTCGTCGAAGATCCCGGGACCCTCCATACGGTCGCTGCGCCCGAACACGTCTGCCGTCAGGGCGAATATCGGCGGGGTCTTGCCAGCGAGGTTCGCGCGTATTTCGCGGGTCGCCTCGAAGCCGTCCACCTCCGGCATGTGCAGGTCCATGAGAATGACGTCAAAGCGTTCCGGGCCCGCCAGTTGAACGGCATCTCCGCCGTATTCCGCTTCGACCACGCTGGCGCCCTCCGCGACGAGTACATGGCGCAACAATTCGCGGTTGATTCGGTTGTCCTCGGCGATCAATACCCGCAGCCCAGGCAGGCGCGGTATGTGTTGGTTCCGCTTGGACGTTTCCCGGTCGCTGCCTTGCAGGCCCACGGCGGATTCCACAAGGCGGCGCAGGGCGCGCCGACGGATGGGTTTGGTCGCACGCAGAAGTTTGCCACCGCCAGCCTGGTTTGGCGGTGGACCGGATGGCTCGGTCGGGGTCAGCAACAGCAGGTCGCCGTGATAGTGGTGCTCCAGTTCGACCAGGTACTGATCGAGAATCGGCGCCTCCTGTTCGGCGAATGACAATCCCAGCAGGACGATGTCGAATGGTGTGGAAGACCCCTGTGCGTCGATTATTCCAAGGGCCTTTTGCCACTCTCCGGCGTGATAAACCTGCAAGCCCGATTGGGTGAGCATATTGCGCAGGCTGCGTCGCATCAGGGTGTTCGCGTCGTACACCAGCACCCGCCGACCGGACATCGACCCCGGCTGTTGTGCCGGCTCTGGCGAGTCTCCGTCCTGACAAGGCAGGTCAACGCAGAAGGTGGAGCCCTTACCAGGGGTGCTGCTTAGCTCGATCGTTCCCTGCATCAGCGCAACGAGCTGGTTGGCGATAGCGAGGCCGAGACCGGTACCGCCAAAGCGTCGGTTGATGGAGCTGTCACCCTGCGAAAAGGCGGCAAAGATATTCTCCTGGCGCGCCGCTTCGATCCCGATGCCGCTATCCCTGACTGCTATGCGTATCCATTCCTGTCCGTCGTCACTCAGGTGGCGTGATGCCTCGATCACGATCTGTCCCTGGGAAGTGAATTTGATCGCGTTGTTCACCAGGTTGACCACGACCTGCGACAGGCGGCTCGGATCTCCGCGCATTCGTTCCGGAAGATCGCTATGCGGCAACAGCACCAGGTCGAGCTGCTTGTCCGCTGCCATGGGTGCGAGCATGGCGACCACGTCTTCCAGCAGGTCTCGAATGTTGAATTGCAGCGACTCCAGTCGGGTGGCGCCGCTTTCCAGGCGTATGAACTGCAGGATGTCGTTGATCACATGCAGCAACTGGTCGGCAGCCAGCCGGATGGTGCCAAGACGCTCCTGCCTGCTTTCGGGGTGGTCTTCGTTTTCCAGCAGCTTGGCGAACCCGACGATGGCGTTCAACGGTGTGCGGATCTCGTGACTCATGCGAGCGAGGAACTGGGTCCGTTCGATGCCGGCATCGTGCGCCGCCTGGCGGGCCTCCTCCAATTCAACATTGCGTTGCTCCAGCTCGGCCACCGTGTCCCGGAGTGAGCACACCGCGGCGTCGACCCTGGCCTCCAGGCCGCGCTGCGCGTTTTGCAGGGAGCGTGCCATCGCGTTGATCCCCTGTTCGAGATCGCGGATCTCCCCGCCGGCCTTGACGCGTGCACGTGCATTCAGGTTGCCGCTGCGCAGTTCCCTGACCGCCTGCAGCAGCCGCAGCAGCGGGTCAGTGATGCTATTGCCTATCAGTAGTGCGAGCAGCAGGGTGCCGAGCAGGCCTGACAGGGTGATCAGCGCGGTATTCGCGATGATCCCGCGACGACTCTCCTCGTTTCTCTGCGGAGACAGTGCGACGATCGCGTAGCCGAGAACCTCACTGCTGTCGGACGAACCGGACATGCGCGGTTCCTCGAAATCGGACAAGGGGATGCCCGGGACCGGGATCGGGGCATGAAAGACACCCGGCGGTGTTAGGAGGCCTGCCTCTATGGCGTTGATCAGGCGCTCGCTATCAACCGGAACCGCTGCAGCCTGACCGCCGATCACCACCCGTTGACGGGCATCCCATAGACCGGCCCAGCGGACCTCGAATTGCTGCGCCGTGCGTTGCAGGGTGTCCTGCAGCAGCGGGATGTTGCGTGTGAACAAGGGCAACTCGGCCGACATGGCGAGGTTTTGGGCGATCAGTTGACCACGCTCGGTGAAGTTCTGCTGGGCATCCTGCAGGCGGTTGCTGCCCAGGGTGTAACCGAGCAGGAGCACGACCGTGACGATCGGGAATACCGCCAGGATGAGCACCCGCATGCGGATACCGAGTGCGTGGATGATGCCCGGATCGCTCAAGTGGATCGCTCCATACGTGCTCGCACCGGTTTTTCGATCTCAGCCTGGCGGGGTTGGGCAAGCCGGGGCGGGGTGGGCGTCCCGACAAACAACCCTACACGGTGTTGGCGCGGGTGCTGAACAACTCAGATCGTTCGACGGGGTGACGGGCGCGGCGAGGCATCCGGTCGCGTACCCGGCCGCAACAGGCCTGCACAAGGTCTCGCGGTGATCACTCGGCGGCTTCATCCGAGTCGATCTCTTGTCGCAGTCGCCGCTCGCGCGCAACGAGAGCGGCCTGGGTGCGATTACTGACCCCGAGTGTGCGCAGGATCGCCGCCACATGGATCTTGACCGTGTTCTCGGCCAGACCCAGTTCGCGCGCGATGTGCTTGTTCGACAGGCCCCGCCCGAGATGGTGGAGCACGATCCGCTGGCGGCTGGTGAGGTCGTCCAGGGCATCCGGGCCGGCGTCCGTGTCGGCTGGGTCCGTGGCGTCGGTCGGCGCCGGGTCCGGCGAGAGGAGCATGTCCGGCGGAACATAGATGCCGCCGGCGAGCACCAGGCGCAACGCAGAGAGCATGATCTCGGCAGAGGCGTGCTTGGGGATGAATCCGGCAGCGCCGATATCGAGCGACTTGCGCATCTGCACCGGATCGGCCGAGGCGGACAGGATGACGACCGGGAGTTCGGGGTGTTTGTCGCAC
This sequence comes from Gammaproteobacteria bacterium Milos-ODIII6, assembly GCA_029228645.1. Taxonomy (GTDB): domain Bacteria; phylum Pseudomonadota; class Gammaproteobacteria; order Chromatiales; family Chromatiaceae; genus MONJU. The sequence continues at coordinate 211,623 of JAPTHR010000002.1, read as the reverse complement.
ACCTGCGTCAGAAGTTGGAAGCCGTTGCTCCCCGGCATCACCAGGTCGAGCAGGGCAAGCGCAGTGTCCGGGTTGGCTTCCAGGGCGGTCAGGACCTCTGAGGCCGAGCCCGCCTCCAGGAAGCTGAGGTCGTCGTGCAGATCAGCGAGGGTGTGTTTCAGTCCCTCTCTGACCAGGCCGTGATCGTCCGCCAGGAGCAGAAGCAACGTATCGGTTCCCTGATAGCCAAGTAGTCGAGCGTTGATTAATAACAGGAAAGAATAGCCTCTGCCACACGTGTCACAAGCGACCAGACCCTGGCCTGGCATCTCGAAGGGCCAAAAAGGATCGAATTAACTCGTTCGGGCTAGCTCCTTATACATGCGGAAAAAAGCCGGTTTAACCCTTCCGTGGACTGGTGGCTGAACCTGCAGATGACATACTGGGAAGGAAAGGTCCTCTCAAGCGCCCCGATTTCGGGGGAATGGCTTCGAAGGGACCATTGTTGGAGGCGGTATCAGATGGATGTCATGGCTAGGAAAACACGGGTGCAGTTGGGTTGTGGGTATGTCCTGGCTGCTGCCATCAGCGGGCCGGTTTATGCCGGCGAGCGAGAGGCGGATCTCAGCTGGGAAGAGCGCCGGCTGTTTCAGCCGACGGTGAGCCAGTTGAAGCAGGAGCAAAGAGGGGGCGTTTTCATCTATGACGGGCTGGAATACGCAACCGTCAGGCGCGCCATGGACGAGAACTTCGAGCGCATCGACAACATGATGTTCGTGCGCGTAAAGCATCCACCACCGCCCGGGGAAGATGAGCCCGTGGTCGAGGACGACGGCTGCGACTGAGCCTGTCGCAGGGCCACTCTGCACTTCGCCGGTGAGTGATCGGGTTCGCGGCCGAGGCTGCTCCGAGGCGAGCTTATGTCCATGCTTGCGGTAGCAACGAGCTTGCTCGCGGAGTCTTTTCGATAAGGAATACCTCAGCGTGGAGGCAGCACCAGGGATCCTTCCTGCGCACCGTAGGTCGCGAGCAACAGGATCAGCAGCAGCACGATCATGGTCATGATGGCGGTGTCGAGCAGGTTGAAGGTGTGATCCGACTCCAGTAGCGACGCCAGCACCGACAGCGTGGGGTAAAGGAAGCCCAGCAGGAACACGTTGCTCAGGGTGAACTGGATTGGCAGATCCGGGTGGTTCGGGTTGATCAGCCCCTGGTAGATGCCGATCGCGAGCAGGGTGAATGGCAGCACCAGGAACATGACCTGGGTGATCCCGCCAAACGCATTCGCCAGCGCTATCCCGTACTCACCCTTGCGGTGCGATTTCCACAGGATCACGTACTCCGACATGCCGGCGAAGCCAGCTAGCAGGATCGCGGTCAGGATGGTGTTCAGGCCGAGCTCGGTGATGGTGGTCTCGGCGAAGGCTGCGACCTGCTCACCGCCCAGCAGGGCGCCGGCGATGCCCACCAGCATGAGGCCGCTGATGACGGACAGCGGGCTCTGCTGCACGTCCTTGTATACCAGCGTCTTGCGCTGCTCGACCGCCTCATCGCTGAGCTCGAGCGCCTCGCGTACGGCCTCTTCCTCGCTCGCGTAGCCCGTAACCAGCTTGTAGAGGTAGACCCCGAAGATCACCAGGAAAAGTACGCTGATGATCACCAGGTCGAGTGCCTCGAAACTCGACTTCGGGTGCCTTCCGGTGGAGAAGGCCATCGTCACCAGGCCGAGGATCAGGCCGAGGGCGGCGCCGGCAATGAGGATCTGGGTGCCGACCTCGGTGATGGTGGTGGGCATGAGGTATTTGCCGCGCTGGTCCTTGGGCAGAAAGTAGGAATAGAGGCTGAACACCAGGGTGTTGTTGTAGATGGTGACGATCGCGATCACGAAGGCGGCCTGTGGGCTCACCGGTACCAGGAAGGCGATCACCACCAGCTCCGGCAGGGTGGAGAGGATCTCGGCCACGGTGCCGGCGACATAGTGATCCCAGCGCAGCCGCGCCGCCAGCCGCACGGTGGCCGTGAGAAAGGCGTCGCAGGCGCCCTGCAGCACCAGCAGGCCGACCAGCAGCGAGAATGCCGCGCTGAGAGCGTTCGGCAGGATCAGGCCTGCCAGTCCGGCAGTCTGGACCAGAGCCCAAAGAACCAGGGCAATGGCCATGCGCCTGGCCCAGGGCGGATAGGGATAACGCCACAGGTCCCCGGGTCGCCCGAAGTGGAAGATGGAGAGGCGCTCCGGGTCGATACCCTCCTGCCGCAGCTCGCAATTGATCGCCTCCGAGGAGTCCGGCAGCCCGGCCGCGGCCGCTTCCAGTTCGGGGGAAGAGCCCGGTGGCACCGGTCGACGCGGTGGGCAGACCAGCGGCTTTTGTTCAGGGGGTTTTTTTCTTTTGCTCATGGCGGGTGCTTCTGCCGATGGAGTCAAAGAAGGCAAGCTGCTTGGCGCATATTAAGATAAAGAGCACTTGAATGAACTCGAATGAATGTGAAACAGACGCATTCGGTAAACGTTCATCGGCTGGAAGCCAACAGGATACTTTAAAGTGAATCCTTCTCTCCCACGCTCCAAAGTATGCTTCTGAAAAAGTTGTGGACCTTGATCCTGGGTGACAGAGTGCGTTGCCCCCGCGTTGCAAACCTTTGCACCCTCAGGCGGAAGTCGCCTAACTGATTTTTCCCTCCCATAGCCTGCGGGAGGCGCGGATAGCCAACGCCGCAATCGTCAGTGAGGGCGCCTCGCCACCACCGGAACTCGGAAAGACGCTGGCGTCCATTACGAAAAGGTTCCGCCAGCGGTGGGAGCGCAGGTCCCCGTCCACCACCGATTCGTCCGGATCCGTTCCCATTCGGCACGAGCCGAAGACGTGGGTGGTGTTGAAAAAGTCGTAATTGCCGTACTCCTCGAATAACTCGTCTACACCGGCTGCTGCGAGGATCTCGCGGCAATTGTTTGCCATGAAATCGAGTCGCTTGAGTTCCTGTTCTCCGAGGTGGCTGTGAATCCGGGCAATCGGCTGTCCGGCAGAGTCTTTCCTGTCCGGATCGAGGTCTATAAAGCTGCCAGGGTTCGGCAGGCATTCCCCAATGGCGCTCACGCCGAGAGCGTGCCCGAAGGTTTCGCGCATGCGACGCATGTGCTTACGTCCCCAGCCTCCGGTGACACGCGTTGCGTAGCTTAGAGGTCCTGCGATATCCGCTTCCAATTGGGCGGGATTGAAACGGCAGCCGCCCACTACGCCGGGAATGCTGTCGGGCGCATTGAAGCTCCAGCAGATGGCATCGGCAGGCAGACCGCGATGCCCGTCCAGTCGATCCGGGTGCAGACCCAAGCTGGTCCAGGCAAGGGTCTCCATGAAATTCTTGCCCACCTGACCCATTTCGTTGCCGAGCCCCTCCGGTGCGTAAGAGTCCTGCGACATCAATAACAAGCGCGGCGTATTGACAGCCCCGCAGGCGACGATAACGACCTCCGCGGGGGCGAAGTGCTCCTGGCCTTCTCCATCGCGGTAATGCACTCCCTTTACGCGGTCCTTTGGGCCGGCTTCAATCCGGGTCACATTGGCGCCGGTTCGCAGGGCCATAAGGCCAGTTTGACGCGCCTGGTGCAGGAAGGTGATGTCGGCGCTGCCCTTGTCGCGTCGAGGGCAGCCGCGACGGCACTGCCCACAATAGTTGCAGGGTGGGCGCCCATGTATCGATTCAGAGGCTACCGCGAGATTGTTTGGCACCCAACTCAGTCCCAGGGTGTCAAATGCCTTACCGAGGCGTTGGCTCGCATGGCTGAGATCATGTTCTGGCAGAGGGCAAGGCGCGCTGCGCGGTCGAAACGGATCATTTTCGGGTCCGGCCACCCCTATGACTCCTTCCGCCTCGAGGTAAAAGCGTTCCAACTCCTCGTAACTGAGGGGCCAATCGGCGCCCACGCCGAAATCGGTCTTGAGTCGCATCGCGCGCGGATGCATGCGGTGAGCTTCGCCGGTGTAATGCAGCGTACTGCCACCCACGCCCGCGACGTGGCTGTAGGCGGCCGCCAATCGTCGATTCCCCGGGTTGAGTTGAACTCCCTGGCGGCGCCAGGAGCGGAGTTGGTCATATTCGGGGGCAAGTGGCTGTAACTCCGCGACGCTGTAGGGAATCTGAGCACCCGGCTTCATGGGGAAGCCAGTCCGCTCCCAGTCTGGGCTGGTCAGCCGGTAGTCGCTGTGGGGGTCGTACGCAGGTCCTGCCTCCAGCATCAGTACCCGCATACCAAGGCGGGTCAGGGCCCAGGCTGCAGCGGCACCACCGGCACCACTCCCGATGATCACGATACCTGGGGTTGTGGTCTTCTTCTGATCCAAGTCGCTACCGGCCACTGTTCTGCGGGGGATTTCGATAGTCGGGATATCCCAGGGGTTGTGGCGGACCGCCATATCCGAGCGCAGCCCAAACCTTCGGTTTCGAATAGTAGATTTCCAGCGCGTCCCTGTGAGTACGCCGGAAAAACACTCGCGGGAGAGAGCCCTCCGGGGAATTTTCTGCTCGTGTGATGAGGTGAACGCGCTGTTCTTCGCTCAAACCACTGAACGTGACCATAGCGGTACGACGCGCTTCCCGCTCCAGCCAGAGGCTGCCGTCAAGCAGGAGACGGTCATAGCCTGGAGTGGCACTCGCCTTCTCCAGGATGGCTGCCGGTACCCCTGCTGCAATCGCGCCCGGCATCGGGCCTTCTGAAGGCAGAAGTGTCTCGAGGTAGCTGGGCAGGGCAGCATAGGGGGCGGGTTTGTCGCTGAGTGACAGACTCAGACCATGAGCGCGCTCCAGCCAAGGTACGACAAGGCTGGAGATCGTGACCTTCAGAAGCCGCCTTCTCGTGGTTTTCATCGGTTTTGCCCTGTCAGTCGCCAGCGTCGCAGCCAAATATACCCTGTTCCGAAAAACAGGGCCGCTGCTAAGCTGGCATCCCTGGCGTTGCAATATCGGAGCGAACCCATGCACTTAGGAACCCCGCTGAGTCGAAGTGCCACCCGCGTCATGCTGCTGGGCGCCGGTGAACTCGGCAAAGAGGTCATCATCGAATTGCAGCGTTTCGGTGTCGAGGTGATCGCGGTCGACCGCTATCCGGATGCCCCGGGTCACCAGGTGGCGCACCGGGCGCACGTGATCGATATGACCGACGCGCCGGCGCTGCGCCAGCTGGTGGTGCACGAGCGTCCGCACCTGATCGTTCCGGAGATCGAGGCGATTGCGACCGACGAGCTGGCGCGCATCGAGGCGGATGGCCTGGCCGAGGTGATTCCCACTGCCTATGCCACGCAGCTGACCATGAACCGCGAGGGCATACGCCGCCTGGCGGCGGAACAGCTGGGATTGCCGACTTCGCGCTATGCCTTTGCCGATTCGCTCGATGAGTTGCGCAGCGTGGCGGCGACGGTCGGATATCCGTGCATCGTCAAGCCGGTCATGTCCTCGTCCGGCAAGGGGCAGTCGAGCGTCGACTCGGAGGAGGAGCTCGCCTCCGCCTGGGATTACGCAATGCATGCCGGACGGGTGAATCGAGGCCGAGTCATCGTCGAGCAGCGGGTGGCCTTCGATTACGAGATCACGCTCCTGACGGTCAGGGCTGTCGGACCCTCCGGTGATCTCGAAACGCACTACTGCGAGCCGGTAGGGCACCGCCAGGAGCGGGGGGATTACGTCGAGAGCTGGCAGCCGCAGGCGATGAGTATGTCGGCCTTGAAGCGGGCCCGGGAGATTGCGGGAATCGTCACCGCCGAGCTCGGTGGGCGCGGGATCTTTGGGGTCGAGCTGTTTGTGCGCGGCGATGAAGTCCTGTTCAGCGAGGTCAGCCCGCGTCCGCATGACACCGGCATGGTGACCATGGTCACGCAGTACCAGAGCGAATTCGCCCTGCATGCGCGCGCCATCCTCGGCCTGCCGGTGGATACCCGACTGAGCCATTGCGGCGCCAGCGCGGTGATCTACGGTGGCCTGGAATCGCGCGGGGTGGCGTTCGAGGGCGTCGCCGAGGCGTTGCGCATCCCCAACAGCGAGGTGCGCCTGTTCGGCAAGCCCGAGTCGTTCGAGCACCGGCGTCTGGGTGTCGCGCTGGCGCGGGGAGACGGTGTCACCGAAGCGAGGAAGGCGGCGCAGCAGGCGGCCGGCTTGGTCCGCCCGAGGCTTCCCTGAATGGCTGCTGGCCGCTGGCTTGTCTCTGTCTTTTGCGCGGCAGGTGGTGGCTCCCTCTGGGCCGTCGATGTCCTTGTTTCAGGGCAGCGTCGATGCCATGGCCACGGGGTATCGATCGGGTGAGATTTCGCAGGCCTTGACTCCCCCGAGGGGTTGGGTCACGGGATGGGTCTCGACCCATGTCCTGGCGGCAGCCGAGCTTACCCCCACCCCGAGTGTTTTCCCTTTCCTGACCCGCATCGCGATGTGCACGGCGGCCGTCCGGTAATCCCCGTTCTCGTCGGTCACCAGGAGAGGAGAGCCTGAGTCGCCGAAAGTCGCATCGCAGTCGTGCAGCAGGAGGTTTCCCGCCGTCGCCATGCTCGCCACCTGGCAGGACCGGTCCGTGGTGAGCAGGTGACGGCGGTCGCGGCTGTAGCCGGCCTGCAGCAGGCGGTCCTTGCGCTGCAATGCCTGCTCGGCAAAGGGAATAACCCCGGTACTGTCGGAAACGTCGCGATCCAGGGTCAGGATGGCCCAGTCCAGCTCCGGTCGGGACGCGTTGCCCTGGTAGCCCGGTGCGATCTGGATGTGCGATACCAGGGCGTGCACCTTGTAGTCGCCGCGCCGGTAGCCGGCGAGAAAGTGCAGTGCGCATGGCGGGTACCAACGCGCGGTGCGCCGGTTCCACAGGCAGTGTGCGGCGGTGAGTACACGCCGGGGGCCGACCACGGTGGCGGTGCAGAACCCGCCGGTGGTGAAGTTGAGTCGCCCGATCGCGCTCCAGGGGTGGTCCCAGGAGTCGAGGATCACTCGATCGTCCTCGCCGACGATTCCGGGAATGGCGAGTTTGTCGGCGTAGGTCGCGCCTGCGGCTGACAGATAGCTCAGCAGCAGGATCAAGCGGGTAAGCGTTACACCCATGGCTTTGCTCTCCTGGATTGCAGCGGTCATTCTCTGCCACCTTGCAGACCGGGTGCGCGAAAGTCGAGTCCTGTTGGGTCGTCTCGCCAAGCGACCAAGGGTTTTCACTGTGAGTTGAACAAGCCATGCACAGGACCAGACATTTTCCTGGACTCTTCGTGGACATCTGCCTGGAACGCAGCAGTCAGCATGTACTCCCGGAAAACTCTTGGGCGCGTCGGCATGACCGGAGTGGATTTCGGCAGGTGAATGAACTTCACTTGGATTAGCCTGTTGGGGCTGGGAGGTTTTTTTTCTTTTCGGTAACCTTTCCTCGAATTAGAAAACAATAACAAGCAGAAAAACAATATGCCGCAGCGAATTGACGCGACTGTGGCGAGCGGAGTTGCGAACACGAGCTTGAATTACGGGTCGGGTACTCGGCCTGATATCGCACAAGCAACTCCCATGCATCGCTTTATAAGTACTCGGATGCCTGCAGTTTTCCGGTAGCCCTCGACCGCGCGGATTTTGCTCTGGGCTGGGTTGCCGTTGGTGTCCTCATAACTGCCTTTTGAAGACGGAGAAGACTATGGCTACACGTTTTTGGCGCCCCGCCGGGGTGCTGGGACTGATTTTCACCTTTGGCTTATCAGCCCCACTTCTTGCGGACGCCAAAGGGGATTTGAAAAACGACACCGGGGCATTCAGCTTCAGCGAGTTGCTACAGTCGGTAACCAGCGACGGCAAGCTCGTTTCGCCGCCGTCGAGTCCGGAACACGACGATCGTCGGTTCCCGCCCTCTTATGTCAGCACAGAGGGTCACAAGAACGTCACCCCCGAGCAGTGGACCGATCCACGTATCTGCGGCCAGTGCCATACCGAACAGTACAAGGGTTGGAATGGCTCGATGCACTCGAACGCCTTCAGGGATCCGGTCTACCAGGCCCTGTGGGCGATTGCCGAGAAAGCGGACCCGGAAATGCACAACCACTGTGGCACCTGTCATACGCCAATCGGTATCACCACCAAGACAATCGAGTTTCATCCGGACGAAGGTCTGCACGGTAAGTTCACCGGGCCGCCCATGGCGGAGCATGGGGTCTCCTGTGACGTCTGCCACACGATCTCGGGCACCAACCTGGAGAAGACCGCGGTGCTGGAGCATGGCAATGCCTCCTTCATCGTTTCTCCCGGCCCGGTCAAGCGGGCGACCCTGGTCGATGCCAAGTCGCCCTACCATGAGACCGAGTATTCCGAGCACCACTCGAAGTCGGATTTCTGTGGTAACTGCCACAACATCTTCCATCCGGGTAACAACTTTCCGATCGAGCGCACCTACGACGAGTGGAAGTATTCCATCTACGCGCAGAACGACATTCACTGCCAGGACTGTCACATGGTGCCAGTGGAGATCGCGACCAAGGTCGCGGATACCCTCAAGCCGCCGGAGGAATTGAACGAGCCGTCCCTGGAAGGCTTCGCAGCCCTGGGTGGCAAGTGGCGCAAGGTTGTCCACAGGCATGAGTTTGTAGGTGGTAACGCAGTCGTCACCGCGGTCCTGAATGCCGGCAAGGAAGGCGAGGCCAAGCACGAGGACCTGGGCAAGGACAGCAACTACCAGGAGGCGATCAAGCGCCTGCAGAGCGTTGCTTCGCTCAAGTTCTATATCGAGAACAAGGAAGGCCATCTGCACAGGCTGAAGGTCAAGGTTACCAACGAGCGTGCAGGTCACCATCTGCCGACCAGTCTGACCGAGGTCCGTCAGGTTTGGTTGGAAGTCGTGATCAAGGATGACAAGGGCCGCGAGCTGCTGCGCTCCGGCTCCCTGACGTCTGAGAACGCCCTGCCGAAGGACACCGTGATCTTCAACGCCCACGCAGTCGACGAGAACGGCCAGGACACCATCTTCCCGTGGGAGATTGTTCGCTTCGTCGACGTCAACACCATCCCGCCGAAGGGCTACAAGTACGGTAAGTACTACTTCAACGTGGAGGACGATGCCAAGGCGTTCACGGTAACGGCGAAGTTGCACTATCGGTCTTTTGCCCAGAGCACGGCGGATCTGCTGCTGGGTAAAGGGGCGGTCAAGGTGCCCTCAGTCGAGATGGTCAAGCTGGAAAAGACCTTCAAGGTCGGCGAATTGAACCTCGCCAGTGCCGGCAAACACTGATTCCAGGGAGAACGTAATGATGAAAAAACTATCGTTGACCCTTTTCGCCTGCCTGCTTTTGAACGGTGCGGCGATCGCCGATGAACCTGGATTCAAGTGGGATCGCGCCACCTTGAAATTGATTGCCGGAGGCGATGCGGCAAAGGGCAAGCAAGTAGCCAAGAAACAGAAGTGCAGCAAGTGCCATGGCGACACCGGTGTGAGCGAGGAGGATGACACGCCGAGCATCGCGGGGCAGGTGCCTTCGTATCACTTCAAGCAGCTCATGGATTACCAGTCCGGCGACCGTGACAGCCGCACCATGGCCAAGGTGGCGCGCAAGCTGACGCGTGAGGATATGTCTGACCTGGCGGCCCACTTTGCAGCCCAGAAGCCGGAACCGGCCATGAAGCAAGGTAAGCCGATGCTCGTGTACGAGGGCGACATGCAACGGCTGTTGCTCCCCTGCAACGTGTGCCATGGCAAAAACGGCGAGGGCTTGGGCTTCGAGGTGCCGGCGATCGCCGGTCAGAAAATCGAGCACTTCATCGAGACCATGGAGGCCTTCAAGGAAGGGGACCGTGAAAATGACCATTATGGTCGCATGCGTTTCATCGCCGAGCAGTTGTCCGAGGATGAGATCGAAGAACTCGCGAACTACTATTCGGCGAAACCTGTCGAGGACGACGATAGCTAGTCAAACCTCGCGGCACAGTCCTGGCTTCAGGGCCAGGCGAATTCAGATAGCGGCCAGCATTTTGCTGGCCGTTTTTTTCGGCATTCTCCTTTGGGCCTTGCCGGGGAGCCTGTGCCGGGCCTTGGTAGATGTCGCAGGTGAATCCGCGTGATTCTTCTCGGAATGAATTAAAGTCGGGTTTGTCGGCGCCGATACAGGGTCGGGGTTTCGACCAGGCCAATCGGGCAGCGGCCTCTTTATTGCTTATCCGAGGAGTAGGAGATGTCTTTTCCGCGTTTGTTCATGAGCCTGCTGTTGCTGGCGGTGGCGTTCTCCGCCCCAGTGAGTGCCGAGACGGCAGCCGAACAAGGCCTGGCTCTGGCGCGGGCGGTGTACGACGCCCCGCAAGGCAAGGATTTCGCCGCGAGTGCCACCATGGTCCTGACAGAAAAGGGACGGGAGCCGAGAGTGCGCAGGATGTTGGTGTTGCGTGCCGACCCACGGCCGGCCGAGCGCTGGTCCCTGACGCGCTTCAGCGAACCAGCCGATGTGCGCGGGGTTGCCATACTCACAAAGGATCACCCAGGCGATCAGAGCGATCAATGGTTGTATCTGCCGGCGCTGAACCGCGTGAGGCGTATCTCTTCGGGACGCAAGGGTGGCCGCTTCGTCGGTTCGGACATCTTCTTCGAAGATTTGCGCGACCGCGAGGTCGACATGGACAGGCACGTCTACCAGGGGGTGGGCAAGCTCGGCAAACTGACCTGCAAGATTCTGGTCAGCACCCCGGTCGATCCCGATAATTCCGTTTATTCCAGGCGTGTCAGCTGGATTCACCCGGACACCCTGATCGCCCTGCGCGTCGATCTCTATGAGGCGCAATCAAAAGATCCGGTCAAGCGCCTGAGCGTGAAGCGGATAAAGCGTATTCAGGGGTACTGGACAGTCACAGATAGCGTCATGGCAGATCTCGAGAGCGGCCATCAAACGCGTATCCGTTACTCGGCGGTGAAGTATAATCAGAAAATTCCTGAATCGATGTTCTCCAGTCGGAGTATGGCCGACGAGCGCGCCGGCCTGGAATTCAGGCCTTGAAGAGGCCAGGCCAAGAATAATCTCAACGAGCCCCAACACCAGGGAAGTCCATGTATCGCTTGCTCCGTCGCCAGTTTATTTTTCCTGCCGCTACCGTATTGCTTGGTGCGTTGTCTTTTTCCGAGGTCATGGCCATGGAAGAAATCCTCATCGAGGACGATTCCGGTCTGGAAGGGGAGATAGCGATCGACGCTGGAGACGAAGGCGGGGGGCAAATCATTTTCGATGATGAGCTCGAGCTGGATGCCGGCATCGATGATCCCTTCGCCGAAGCGGAGGTTCCGGACCTCGGGGACTCTCATGCATCGGACGGTCTGGCCTCCGATATCGCCTTTTCCATAGATGATATTCGCCTCGAGTACGGGCAGCAGCTGCGTGAGGCGTCCAAGGCTGAAGGCGAGATATACGCCAAACTTGCCTTGTCACTCAATTGGCAGCCCCAACCGCAGTGGGAACTGCAACTCGCAGGCCGGATGGACGGGTACAGTCAGGAATCCCAGACAGATTGGTCCGAACTGCGCCTGGACTACGGTGATAGCTTCGTTCGATACCGTGGCGATGGTTTTCGACTCACCGCGGGTACACAAACTGTCATCTGGGGTCGTATGGACGAGGTTCCCCTCTCGGATCGGGTCAGTACGGCCGACCTGAGTCGCTTCGTGCTGGATCGACTCGAGGACCGCCGCCGGTCAAACCCCGTGCTCAGGCTGGAAAGTAATGTCGGTAGCGGCAGCTTGGACCTGGTCTGGTTGTACGATTTCCGTCCGGCAGAGCTTCCTGATCGCGACAGCATCTGGTATCCGATCGATCAGGTCAGCGGTCGAATACTGGGCGTTGATCGGGCGGATATTGCCCCGGGCTTCGTCCAGGCTGCCAGCATCGTCGAGGACGAACCGGATGGCGACGGCGGTTTCGGCGTTCGCTATACGGCGAGCCCTTTCTTCGGCGATATCGGTCTGACCGTTGCCCATACCCGGCGTTCGACGCCCTACTATCGTCTGCTTGCCCCGACAACCTTCAGGACAGAGTATCCGCGCAGCTGGACATTCGGCGCAGACACCGCGATTGACGCGATGGGGGCGACGTGGCGGGGTGAAGTCGTCTATACGAGCGACAATCCGGTCACGCTCCGAAACCTGAGCTACACGACCACCGAGGGCGTGGAGTGGGGTTTCGGCGTGGAATTGCATCCGGGTGACGGAGATGCACGCGTAAACCTTCAGCTCGTCGGATCGAATCTGATCGACCCGGGTGCGATATTCGATCGGACCGAGGCATACAGTCTGAACGGTGAAATCGAGATTCCCCTTGACCGGGAGCGCTGGCGTGTGAAGCTCAATTTCCTCGCGGGCCTGGATATGAAGGACCTCTACCTGAACCCGGAGATCGCATTCCTCGCCTGGGAGCCACACGAGTTCTACCTCGGGTTGCACTATTTCGACGGTGACGAGCAGACCCTGGGTGGCTTCCATGAGGACCATTCCTCGGTCAATCTCGGGTGGCGGGCCCAGTTCTGACTATTCCGGGTAGTACGTGAGCGAGGAAGCCGCAGCCGGGACGAGCCTGCAGGGATTGCCGAAACCAACGGCGATCGTGCACGAAGGGCTGTTCGTGGATGCCAACGCCGCGTTTCTGCGGCAACTGGGGTATTCCAATCTCGAAGACCTGCAGGCGCTACCGATTCTCGATCTCGTGGTGGCTTCCCACCAGGAACGCCTGCGTGAACTCCTGCAACTGGCCCGCAAACGCCCCAGTGGCCCCGGGGATGGTCCACAGGCCAGACTGACCCTGTTGCGGGCCAATGAGCTGCCCCTCGATCTCCTGGTTACCGCCTCCGGTACCCGTTACGAGGGAGAGGATTGCGTCCAGCTGGAACTGGCTCGGCCCGAACGCGAGACTGCACTCCCGGTGGGTGCCCGCAAGATGCGCTGGCGGCATTACCTGAGCATCCTGTTGCTCTTTCTTCTCACGGTTCTGCCGGCAGGTCTGCTCCTCAAACTCGATATCGATAATGCGCCAACCGTTTATTTTGCGGATGACCAGCCAGCGGTAGTGCTGGATCGTGAGTTGCGGAAAAGCTTTCCCAACGACCAGGTATTCGTGCTGCTGTTCGAAGGGGTGGCGCTTTACTCGGATGGATTCCTGCGCGCCTATGATGCGGTCGGCCGCGAGCTGTTGCAGCGGGAGTCAATCGACGATGTCCTTTCTCTGACTCTGCAGGACCACATCGCGGGCACTGAAGACGAATTCATCGTCGAGCCGCTGATCGATACCCGTCGGCTGGAAGAATCCCGGGCGGAAGAACGAAAACAGCGCGTCCTGAGTGACCGCTTCAGCCGGCGTGCCCTGGTTGCCGACGACGGGTCGGCGATCGCAATGGTGGTGGTGCCTGCCGAGACCGGGAACAGCCTGGAGCGGCTCGCCTTGGAGGAGGCGATTCTCAGCGCTGTCGAAGTCCATGGTTTGCGCGGGTATCTCACCGCAATGGCAGGCGAGATCCCCGTCGATGTCGCCCAGTTGCGCGCGATGTTGCGTGACAACATGATTTTCATCCCGGCGACGGTCTTCATCGAGCTGCTGCTGATCTGGTGGCTGTTTCGGCGCGGCCTGGGTGTCTTGCTGGCCGGCGTCACCATCGGCGTGGTCGTCAATTCGACCATGGCCATCTACGTCCTGGCCGAGCAGCCTTTCACTCTGGTCACAACCATCATCCCGCCGCTGCTGTCGGCATTGACCGTGGCCGCGCTGGTGCACCTGTTCAATGCCCTGCAGCTCTATTCCCGGCTGGGCTTCTTCGGCCTGGAGCGGGTCCAGAAGGCGGTTGCCGACGTCGAGAAGCCGGCGCGATTTGCAGCGCTTACCACGGCGGCCGGACTCGCGTCGCTGGCCATGAGCGACATCATTCCCATCCGGGTGCTGGGGCTCGTGTCGTCAGTGGGGGTCTTGCTGGCCTACCTGGTCGTTTTTCACGTACTGCCCAATATCATCGTCCGCTGGGACAATCGTCCCTGGCGGCGTGCGCGGGGTGGCGCCGGCCTGATCGACGGCGCCGTGATAGCGCTTTATCGGCTGGGCCTGCGTCATCCGCTGATGGTTATAGGGGTCACCCTTGTCCTGCTCGCGGCCGGTGCGCCGCAGATTGCAAAGCTCAAGGTGGAAACCAACCTGCAGGAGTTTTTCGATCCAGGACACTCCGTCAGGGCAGACACCCGGCGTATCGATGAAAGGCTCGTCGGGACCACGCCACTGGCGGTGATCTTCGACAGCGACAGGCGGGATGGACTGAAAGATCCAGCGAACCTCACTCTGGTAGCCGAGTTCCAGGAGTGGCTGGAGCAGCAGCCGGAGGTCGATCGCAGCCTCGGTGTGGTCGATTTCATTGAGGAGATGCACTGGGCATTCAACGCGGAGAAGGCGGAATTCCGTCGCCTGCCGGACAGCGAGCAACTGATCAGCCAATACCTCTTCATCTACGACGGCGACGATCTGTACGACGTGGTGGACCGGGATTTCCAGCACTCCCAGATCACGGTCAACCTCAATGTGCACAGCGCGAACGATATTTCCGCCGTGGTCGATCGCATCAGGGCCTACCTGCAGGAGAAGGTAGGCGATCGGCTGCACTGGGAGATTGCGGGGGCGGGGCGCCTGTTCGCGGATATGGAGGATGTCCTGGTTGCAGGGCAGGTCAGCAGCCTGCTCGGTGCACTGGGGCTGATATTCCTTTTCATGCTGCTGCTGTTGCGCTCGCTTGGGTCCGCCCTGCTGTGCATGATTCCCAATCTGTCCCCGATCCTGCTGATATTCACCATCATGGGTGCGCTGGGTATCTGGCTCGACATGGCCACCGCCATGATCGCGAGTATCGCCGTGGGCGTAGCGGTGGACGACACCATCCATGTCTTCGAGGGCTTCAGGCGGCGTGTGCGGGCCGGGATATCACCGGTGCTCGCCATGGTCCGTACCTATCGCAGCGCCGGTCGAGCGGTTACCACCACTACCGTGATCCTGTGTGCACAGTTCCTGGTGCTGTTGTCATCCGATTTTGTTCCGACGCGTCATTTCGGGCTGTTGACGGCCATCGGACTGCTCACTGCCCTGTTGTTCGATCTTTTGTTGCTGCCGGCACTGCTGATCCTGCTGTATGGAAAAGACAGCCCCTTGCGCCGGCTGCGCGACCGTTTGCGTCTGACTCCCAGGCGGAATGCTCCAGCCGGGGGCGAAGCGCCGGCCGGCATGCAAATCGACTGGACCGTCGCGCGCAAGGCGGCGTTGGTGCGCGAAATGCTCGCAGGCAGGCAGACCCCCGAAGGTGCGGCGAGTGAACACGGTCTCGATGTGCGCCAGGTGAAAGGCTGGCTGGATGTCGCGCAGGAGGCGATTGACGAAGTCCTGGACGACGAGCACCAGGAGAAGAAAAGGAAGCTGAACGTCATCGCGCGGAACTATCAGAAGCTTCGCGAGGAAAATCGGCGCCTGCGCCGCGATTCGGGTTAGAAGCCCGTTCCCAGGTTTGCCAATTGCAGGGTTTTTCCCCATTGTTCCTCGCTGCGCGGAGTCTAAATTTTAGACTGCTGCGATAAGCCATATCTTGCGTGCGGGGGAGGAACCAAACCCTGGGTCGGCTCCGCAGTGATGGCGCGGTCCGCCTCGGCGGAAAGCTCAACCATAATAAAATTCAAGGGGTTGAGCCCGCTCCGTGCCCGCAGGGCCGTGCATGCCGGGTCTTTCCCGGTCAGCGTCCGGCAGGGGATGGGCGCCGATTGCGATGGAGACGATATCTATCCCGGCCTGCCTTTGAAGCGGCTCCAGTCGCGCGGCTTGCACCCGGAGCCGGATCACGTCAGACCCCGAAATTTTACCGTTCGACTGCGTCCGGGCAGCGCCCTGGCGCCGCTTTTTAATGCAAATCCCTGATTACCGCCGTAAAATCTCGTCTTTTCCATTCCCGCACAACAATTGGCGCGCATGCCGCAGAAAGTTTTCATCCGTACTTACGGTTGCCAGATGAACGAGTACGACTCGCAGAAGATGCGGGACGTGCTGAGGGATTCGCTCGGCCTCGAGGAGACGGATTCCGCGGAACAGGCGGATGTGCTGCTACTGAATACCTGCTCGATCCGCGAGAAGGCGCAGGAAAAAGTCTTCTCCCAGCTGGGTCAATGGCGCCCCTGGAAAGAGGCCAATCCCGAGTTGGTGATCGGGGTGGGGGGCTGCGTGGCCAGCCAGGAGGGCGCCGCGATTCGCGAGCGCGCGCCCTTCGTGGATCTCGTGTTCGGCCCGCAGACGCTGCATCGGCTGCCACAGATGATAGCCAGCGTTCGCCAGGGCACGCCCGTCGTGGACGTCAGTTTCCCCGAGATCGAAAAGTTCGATTGCCTGCCGCAGCCGCGCTCGGAGGGTCCCAGCGCGTTCGTCTCGATCATGGAGGGTTGCTCCAAGTACTGTACTTTCTGCGTGGTCCCTTACACGCGGGGCACCGAGATCAGCCGCCCCTTCGATGACGTGATCGCCGAGGTGGCGCAACTCGCGCAGCAGGGGGTGCGTGAAATCAACCTGCTTGGGCAGAACGTCAATGCCTACCGGGGCCTGATGCACGATGGCGAGATTGCGGATCTCGCGCTTCTGATCCGTTACGTCGCAGCGGTCGACGGGATCGAGCGCGTGCGTTACACGACCTCGCACCCGGTCGAATTTTCCGACTCCCTGATCGATGTCTACGCGGATGTCCCCGAACTCGTCGACCACCTGCACCTGCCGGTCCAGTCGGGCTCCGATCGAATCCTGCTGCAGATGAAGCGCGGCCATTCGGCCTACGATTACAAGCGCAAGATCCGGCGCCTGCGGGAGATCCGTCCCAATATCAGCCTCTCCTCCGACTTCATCGTGGGTTTCCCCGGCGAGTCCGATGAGGATTTCGAGCACACCATGCGTCTCATCGAAGAGGTGGGTTTCGACCAGTCGTTCAGTTTCATCTACAGCCGCCGGCCGGGCACCCCGGCTGCGGATCTGCCCGATGATGTGCCGCACGTGGTCAAGCAGCAACGACTGGCACGCCTGCAACACACCATCAATGGCATGGCGCAGCGGATCAGCCGCTCCATGGTCGGCAGCGTCCAGCGCGTGCTGGTCGACCGTCCTTCGCGCAAGAACCCGAATGAGATTGCCGGGCGGACCGAGAACAACCGGGTGGTGAACTTCGCGGGTCCCCCGGATTTGATCGGAGGGTTCGTGGACGTGCGCATTACCGAAGCCCTGCCGAACTCCTTGCGCGGCGAACTGGCAGGGCACCTCGGTACTGCCGTTTCCGCCTGATGAACGATCACCCCGATTCGCTGGATCTCGCCCTCGAGCCCGAAGACAACGAGCGGCTGCGTAATACCTGCGGCCAGCTGGACGAACATTTGCGTCAGCTCGAACGTCGCCTCGGCATCGAGATCAGCAATCGCGGCAACCTCTTCCGCCTGTTTGGCGCGCCGGAGGCGGTCCGCGCAGGGCGCGAAGTGCTGCAAGGACTGTACGAGGCGAGTGCCAATGAGACGCTCAGCCCGGCGCGGGTACATCTTTTTCTGCAGGAATCCGGGATCGATGCCCTGATGGCCCCGGAAGAGGCGCAAGTCCCCGAGACCACGATCAAAACCCGCCGCGGCATGGTTCGACCGCGCGGACCCAATCAGGCCGAGTACCTGCATCGGGTGCTGACTCATGACATCAATTTCGGAATCGGACCGGCGGGCACTGGCAAGACCTACCTCGCGGTAGCCTGTGCGGTGGATGCCCTGGAGCGGGATCGGGTGCGACGCATCCTGCTGGTGCGTCCCGCCGTTGAGGCGGGCGAGCGTCTCGGGTTTCTGCCCGGGGACCTGGCGCAAAAGATCGATCCCTACCTGCGCCCGCTGTACGATGCGCTCTACGAGATGCTCGGTTTCGAACGGGTCAACAAGCTGATCGAGCGTAATGTCATCGAAGTCGCGCCGTTGGCCTACATGCGCGGACGCACCCTGAATGAGGCCTTCATCATCCTGGACGAGGCCCAGAACACCACGCCGGAGCAGATGAAGATGTTCCTGACGCGCCTGGGGTTTGGTTCCACAGCGGTGATCACCGGCGATGTCACCCAGATCGACCTGCCGCGCGGACAGAAGTCGGGTCTGCGCCAGGCCATCGAGGTGCTCGGCGAGGTGGATGGATTGAGCTTCACCTTCTTTAATGCGCGCGATGTGGTGCGCCATTCGCTGGTGCAGAAGGTGGTGCAGGCCTACGAGCACTTTGACCGGTCGGAGCGGGGCTCTAAGGCGTGAGTGTCGAACTGGAACTGCAGGTGGTCGCCAACGGAGAGGGCATTCCACCCGCATCGGCCTTCCGGATCTGGTCGCAGGCCGCCATGAAGGATGCTTCCGATGATGTCGAACTCGCGATCCGCGTGGTGGACGAACAGGAAGGGCGATCCATCAATCACGAGTATCGCGACAGGGATTACGCCACCAATGTCCTGTCGTTTTCTTTCGAGCCGCCCGAGGGCGTGCCCGCGGAAGCCCTGGGGCATCATCTCGGCGATCTGGTGATCTGCGCGCCGGTGGTCGAACGCGAGGCGAAAGAGCAGGGCAAGCCGCTTGCGGCCCACTGGGCCCACATGGTGGTTCACGGGGTACTGCACCTGCGCGGATTCGATCACGAGACCGACGAGGAGGCGCAGCGCATGGAGGATATGGAGCGCGAGATCCTCGACGGACTGGGCATATCCGATCCCTACGCCGCGGCCTGAAACCCGGCGTCCAAGCTGCACACGACGAAACCAATCGATTCCATCCAATGAACGATCAAGACCGATCCAGCCGCGGTTCATTCGCGGGGCGTTTTCTCGAGCGACTGCTCCCCAATCTCGCGAATGAACCGGACTCCAAGGAAAAACTCATCGAATTGCTGCGCCAGGCGCGCCGCAAGGCGCTTTTCGATGGTGATGCGCTATCGATGATGGAAGGTGTGCTGCAGGTTTCCGATCTGCAGGTGCGCGACATCATGATCCCGCGCGCGCAGATGGTGGTGGTCGGTCGTGACGACACGCTCGCGGAGATACTCCCGGTGGTGGTCGAATCCGCCCACTCGCGCTACCCGATCATTGGCGAGGACCGTGCCGAAGTGGTTGGCACCCTGCTGGCGAAGGATCTGCTGCCCTACTGTGGGCATAGCGAGCGGCGTTTCCGGATGCGCGATGTCATCCGCTCGGCGGTGTTTGTGCCGGAGAGCAAGCGTCTCGATGTGCTCCTGCGCGACTTCCGCGCCAGCCGCAACCACATCGCGATCGTGGTGGACGAATACGGGGCGTCGGCCGGCCTGGTGACCATCGAGGACGTTCTCGAGCAGATCGTCGGCGAGATCGAGGACGAACACGATTTCGACGAGGGCGCCTTCATCATGCGGCGCGATGACAATCTGTACACCGCCAAGGCGCATACCAGCATCGAAGAGTTCAATGTCTATTTCAATGTCGAGTTGCCGGACGCGCAGTACGACACCATCGGCGGTCTGGTGCTCAAGGCCCTCGGTCATATGCCCAAGCGCGGTGAGTCGGTCGAAGCCGAGGGCTTCCATTTCGAGGTGATTGGTGCAGACAGCCGCAAGATCCGGCTGTTGAACGTGCAGAGGCTGCAACCCGAAAACACCGTCGACTGATGGACTGCCGTCACTGCGCGCGGTTTTTTCGCCCCCTGGCGGCGTTTGTCCTCGGGGCGCTGCTGGTGCTGGCATTCGCCCCCTTCGAGTTCGGCCTGTTGGCAGTCCTGGGGCTGGCGCTGCTGTTTCAGCTGCTGTTTCGTGCTGGCAGCGCCCGCGCTGCCGCGCTCAGCGGCTATGCCTTTGGGCTCGGCCTGCTGGGATTCGGGGTGTTCTGGCTGCGTATCAGCATCAATCAGTTCGGCGGCGTTTCGCCCCCCCTCGGGCTGTTTCTTACCGTGCTCTTCGTCGTCGTGATAGCGGGCTATTTCGCGCTCGCTGCGTGGTTGGCCTGGCGTCTCGGCGGCGAGCGCAGCGAGCAGCGCTTCATGTTGTTGGCGGCGCCCTCAGCCTGGCTGGCGGTGGAACTGTTGCGCGCCTACCTGTTCACCGGGTTCCCCTGGCTATCGCTTGGTTACAGCCAGATCGATCTGCCACTGGCGGGGTTCGCCACGCTGGCCGGCGTTTTCGGCATCGGCTGGCTGGCGGCTATATCGGCCGGGCTGCTCAACCTCTGGCGCCGCTCCTGGGCTCTGCCGGTGCTGGCGCTGCTCTGGGTTATTGGCCATGCCCTGACCTGGGTGGAGTGGGTGCACCCCAGCGGGGCGCCGGTGCCGGTGGCGCTGGTACAGGGAAATATCGCCCAGGAGGACAAGTGGCGGCGCAGCATGTTCGCGCCCACCCTGACGCTGTATCGCCAGCTGAGCGCCGGCGCGCCGCAGGCGCGCCTGGTGATATGGCCGGAGACAGCCATCCCGGGCTTCGATGACGAAATCGAGGCTAGCGTGCTGCAGCCTCTGCAAGCACAGATGCAGGCCCAGGGCAGAGACCTCCTGACCGGCATCGTGACGCGTCAGCCCGACGGTCGCTACTACAACAGCATGCTCGGCCTGGGCGTGTCGGGGAGGCAGGCTTACCACAAGCATCACCTGGTCCCGTTTGGCGAGTTCCTGCCCTTGCCCGCCCTGTTGGATCCGGTCCTGGGGTTTCTGCAGATACCGATGTCGGACTTCGCCTCGGGTGAGGGCGAGCCGGGGTCGCTGCAGCTCGCGGGCCATGCGGTCGGGGTGAGCATCTGTTACGAGGACGCCTTTGGGCACGAGGTGGCATCGACTCTGCCCGGGGCCGGGTTCCTGGTCAACGCGAGCAATGACGCCTGGTTCGGCGATTCGCTCGCACCCCATCAGCACCTGCAGATCGCGCGCCTGCGCGCGCTGGAGTCCGGCCGCTATCTGTTACGCGCAACCAACACCGGGATCTCCGCGATCATTGCCCCGGACGGCTCGATCGAGCAGCAGGCGCCGCAGTTCGAGCAGGCATTGCTGAGCGCCAGCATTCAGCCACTGCGGGGGGCGACGCCCTATGCGCTATGGCGCGATCTGCCGATGCTGTCACTCGCTGGTCTGTTGTTGCTCGGTTTGTGGCTGACCCGCGCGCGGCGGCATGCCGCTGCTGGACCCGGTCGTTCCTGAATGTGCCTGTTCGAGCCGAAGCTTCTCGAGGCTGAACTTCAAGGTTTCCGCCTGCTGGAAGAGCGTCTCGGCCTCGTTTGACCAGGGTTCGCGCGCGGGGGTATTTTGCTGGTCCTGTGCAGGGCCGCAGGCGGTCAGCGCCATTGCTGGCCATATGCCAACTTTTAACATTCGCATTCCAGGAGACTAGTCCCCATGGCGAGAGAAATCATCACCACCGACCAGGCGCCGCAGGCGATCGGCACCTATTCGCAGGCGGTCAAAGTCGGTTCCACCGTCTACCTCTCCGGGCAGATCCCGCTGGTGCCCGAGACCATGATCATGGTGGAAGGGGATATCGAGGCGCAGATCCGGCGCGTGTTCGAGAACCTGGCGGCGGTGGCCAGGGCGGCAGGCGGGAGCCTTGCGGATGTCGTCAAGCTCAACATATTCCTGACCGATCTGGCGAATTTTGCTACGGTAAACGCGGTAATGGCCGAATACTTTGAAGCGCCATACCCGGCGCGCGCCGCCATCGGCGTGGCCTCGTTGCCGCGCGAAGCAGGGGTCGAAATGGATGCCGTCATGGAACTGGGCGGATGAACCGCTGTCTCCTGGGTGGCCGATAACACTTTCTAGAGAGCTAAATTACGATGCACAAAATTTTTTCCGCGCTGCTGCTGGCGCTGCTTGCCTTCAACCCGGTTATTGCCCAGGAGGCAGAGGATGGCGATGTCCCGACCTACGGCGACTGGGGCAAGGTCTGTGAAGAAGGGCCCGCTGGCGAGGATGGTAAATCCATCGGTGAGGTTTGTTACATCTTCCAGAATGTGACCAACAAGGACAACGGGAAGATGGTCATGCAGGTGCGTATCGGCCTGGCCTCCAACAGCAAACAGCCGGTCATGATCGTGACCCTGCCGCTGGGTGTACTGATTCCCTCCGGCGCCGCCCTGATGATGGATGGCATCGATCCGCTCAAGCTGCCCTTCCTGGCGTGCGCGCCGGAAGGCTGCACCACGGTCGGACAGCCGCTCAGCGACGCCATGATCGCGGCCATGAAGAAAGGTGACCAAGCCCAGGTGCGAGTGGCGCTGCTCAACCGCAAGGTGTTGAGCCTGCCGGTTTCGCTCAAGGGCTTCACCCGCGCCACCGTGGCCCTGTCCGCGGGCAACTAGGCCGAGACCTTTATGCGCAGGCCCCCGACGCGTTCGCGTCGGGGGCCTTTGTTTTCAGGCTACCGTGACCACCACGCGGCGCCTGTGCCCCTGGCGGCGGTGCTCGTAGAGGAATACGCCCTGCCAGGTCCCGAGTGCGCAGCGGCCCGAGGTGACCGGCAGGGTCAGGTCCATGTTGGTCAGGATGGCGCGGATATGGGCTGGCATATCGTCCGGCCCCTCCATGTCGTGCCGGTAACGCGGGTCGTCGTCCGGTACCTGGCGCGCGAGCCAGCCTTCCAGATCCGCGCGCACGTCCGGGTCGGCATTCTCACACAGCACCAATGAGGCACTGGTGTGCTGCACAAAGACGTGGCACAGGCCGGTGCTTACCCCGCTGCGGGCAACCAGGTCCTGGATCTCGCGCGTGATGTCGCTGCTGCCCCGTCCGCGCGTGGTGAATTCGAGGGTCTCTTGAAACATTCCCACTCCCTGCCTGCTGTTCGGCGGACATGCTCTCGCACCCGATCGGGCAGGACAAGAACCCAGACGCACAGCGCCGCAACAGTGCAATAGTCCTGCTTGCGGCGGTCTGAGGGTGTTCTTGTTATGTTCTCCCGGCTTGCGTATGCTCCAGCGCATGCAAGTCGCCAGGGACAGCCTCGCCAACCAACCGGTAACGGTGCTCAAGGGTGTCGGGCCGAAGAATGCCGATCGCCTTGCGCGACTCGGGATCAACACGGTCCAGGATATGCTGTTCCACCTGCCTTTGCGCTACCAGGATCGCACCCGGGTGCTGCCCGTGGGCAGCCTGCGACCCGGCGACCAGGCGGTGGTCGACGTCGAGGTCGAGCATGCCGACGTGCGTTTCGGGCGACGCCGGTCGCTGCTTGTTCAGGTCTCGGATGGCACCGGCATGCTGGTGCTGCGCTTCTTTCATTTCAGCCAGGCGCAGCGCCAGGCGCTCACCCGGGGCGTGAGATTGCGCTGCTTTGGCGAGGTACGCAACGGTCCGCAGCACTACGAGTTGGTGCACCCCGAATACCAGCGTATCCAGGGAGACCAGCCACTCGCGGTCGAGGACTCGCTCACGCCAATCTACCCGACGACCGAGGGCATGCACCAGCTCAGCTGGCGTGATCTCACTGACAAGGCGCTGGCGTTGCTGCATGCCGGGGCGGGTCTGCAGGAACTGCTGCCCGAGCCGGTCCTGCGGCGTCTCG
The DNA here is from genome assembly GCA_029228645.1 of Gammaproteobacteria bacterium Milos-ODIII6. Lineage (GTDB taxonomy): Bacteria > Pseudomonadota > Gammaproteobacteria > Chromatiales > Chromatiaceae > MONJU. The sequence goes on along the minus strand of JAPTHR010000002.1, from coordinate 188,131 downwards.
GCCTGCCTCCGCTGCCTCAGGCGATCGCGCTGCTGCACCGCCCGCCGCCGGATGTCTCGCCGCAACTGTTGTCGCAGCAGGGCCACCCGGCGCAGCGGCGGCTGGCCTTCGAGGAGTTGCTCGCGCACCAGCTCAGTCTCCGTCTGTTGCGTGCGCGGCAGAGGATTCATCCGGCTCCGCGACTCGCGGGAGGGGATGGCGACGGGCTGGCGAGCCGGCTGCTGCGGGGCTTGTCGTTCCGCCTGACCGCCGCACAACAGCGCGTTGGCGAGGAAATCCAGCGGGATTTGGCCGAGGGTCATCCGATGTTGCGCCTGGTGCAGGGTGACGTGGGGTGCGGCAAGACCGTGGTTGCCGCGCTGGCGGCGGCCCGCCTGATCGAGGCCGGTTGGCAGGTCGCGCTGATGGCGCCCACGGAACTTTTGGCGGAACAGCACCGCACTAATTTCCTGCAGTGGTTCGAACCGCTGGGGGTCCGGGTGGGCTGGTTGAGTGGGCGGCACAAGGGTAAACGCCGCGAATCGGTGCTGCGCGAGCTGGCCGAGGGAACCCTGCCCCTGGTGATCGGGACCCATGCGCTGTTCCAGGAGGAGGTCCGCTTTGCCCGCCTCGGGCTGGCGATCATCGACGAGCAACACCGTTTCGGCGTGCACCAGCGACTTGCGATGCGCGCCAAGGGCGCCGAGGTGACCCCGCACCAGCTGATCATGACCGCCACCCCCATCCCACGCACCCTGGCGATGACCGCCTATGCCGACCTCGATCTTTCCGTCATCGACGAACTGCCTCCCGGTCGCACACCGGTCAAGACGGTGGTGATCTCCGATCAACGGCGCGATGAGGTGGTCCGGCGGGTAGGTGAAAACTGCGCCCAGGGACGCCAGGCCTATTGGGTGTGCACCCTGATCGAGGAGTCGGAGGCATTGCAGTGCCAGGCCGCGGAGGAGAGCGCTGCCGCGCTTGCCGAGGCCTTGCCGGAACTGCGGGTCGGGTTGGTGCACGGACGCCTCAAGGCCGCCGGGAAGGAGGCGGTGATGCAGGCGTTCAAGTCGGGCGAGATCGATTTGCTGGTGGCGACCACGGTGATCGAGGTTGGCGTGGACGTGCCCAATGCCAGTCTGATGATTATCGAGAATGCGGAAAGGCTTGGCCTGGCGCAGCTGCACCAGTTGCGCGGGCGTGTCGGGCGTGGTTCGCGTGCGAGCCACTGCGTGCTCATGTACCGCTCTCCCCTCGGGCAGCTAGCCAGCGAGCGTCTCGGAATCATGCGCGAAAGCAATGACGGCTTCGTGATCGCGCAAAAGGATCTCGAGCTGCGCGGGCCCGGCGAGGTCCTCGGGACGCGCCAGACCGGCGAGGTGCAGTTCCGCATCGCCGATCTGGTGCGCGACCAGGCACTGGTGCCCCAGGTTCAGGCGCTCGCCGAGGAGCTGCTCCCGGACGAGGGGCTGGTGCAGGCGCTGATCCAGCGCTGGCTGGGCGAGCGGGTCAACTACTCGGTGGTGTGACGCGCGCAGCGCGGGCGCGCTTGCGCCCTTTGCCGATGGCTGCGTCCCGGGTGGGCTGAGCCTTCGTTCCTTGTGCGATACTTCGACTCTGTGAAGTTCCCTTTGTTGCCGCATGATTCACTCCCGCAAAACGAGCCTGTCGGAACCGCGCTGGGTTGGGCTCGACCAGGTCCGCTCCTCCCTGCTGCCACTCAAGGTTTCGGCCTGGCTGCGCGACAGCGGCTCGCTCACGCGCGCGCTCACGTCCGCCTGTGAGGGGCGTTTCGAGGTTCAGGTGCAGAAACAGGGATGGGGCAAATCCTTGCCCGGTGAGCGGTCCGAGCTGAATATGGCCGCCGGGGTGTTGTCCCTGGTGCGCGAGGTAAAGCTTCTTTGTAATGACGAGCCCTGGGTGTTTGCGCGAACGCTCATTCCCGCCACCAGTCTGCGCGGAGCCGCGCGCCGCCTGGCGCATCTCGGCAACCGGCCGCTGGGAGCGGTGTTGTTCTCGAACCCGCATACCCGCCGGCTTGGAATTCAGGTGGCTCGGTTGACCGCGCAGCATGCCCTTTTCCACGCGGCCTGTTCGCATCTGGAGCGGCCTCCGCGTGAGATATGGGGACGGCGTACCCTGTTTTCCTATGCCGCCAAGCCGCTTCTGGTGAACGAGATATTCCTGCCAGTGATCCCGGAGCGGCGCAAATGATCCACTATCCCCGCATCGACGCCCTGCGTGAACAGGGGCCGCTATGGCGCCGCCGCCTGCGGGACTACTGGCGACTGGTGCGTGCCGACCGGCCGATCGGGATATTCCTGCTGTTGTGGCCGGCACTGTGGGCACTGTGGTTCGCCGGTGAGGGGCAGCCGATCTGGTGGGTGGTGCTGATTTTCGTGCTCGGGACGGCGTTGATGCGCTCCGCCGGATGCGCGATCAATGATTACGCTGACCGCCACGTGGACGGACAGGTCGAGCGAACCGCCGCCAGGCCGCTGGCCACCGGCAAGGTCAGTCCGCGCGAGGCGCTCTGGCTGTTTGTCGTGCTCAGCCTGTTGGCCTTCGGCCTGGTCCTGTTCCTCAACCGCCTGACCATTCTGCATTCCTTCATTGCGGCGGCGCTGGCGGCGGTCTATCCCTTCATGAAGCGTTATACCCACCTGCCCCAGCTGGTGCTGGGGATGGCGTTTGGCTGGGCTGTGCCGATGGCCTTTACCGCGCTGCAAAACCAGGTGCCGCCACTCGCCTGGGTCCTGTTCGGAGCGACCGTCAGCTGGGCCCTGATCTACGACACCATGTACGCGATGGTCGATCGCGACGACGACCTGCGGGTCGGTATCAAGTCGACTGCCATCCTGTTTGGCCGCTTCGACCGCCTGATCATCGGCCTGTTGCAGCTGCTCATGCTCCTGCTCCTGTGGCAGGCGGGCGATATGGCCGGGCGCGGGTTTTGGTGGCAGCTTGGGCTGGCGGCGGGCGGCGGTTTGTTCATCTGGCAGCAGGTCCTGATCCGGCATCGCGATCGTCGCGCCTGTTTTCGCGCCTTCCTGAACAACAACTGGTTCGGCCTGGTGGTGTTCCTCGGGCTGTTTGCCGACTACTTGGGGTCCAGCCCCGCCTGACTGCCGTGCCCGAGCCTGGACCCGGCAACTGGGGGCGCTTGCTCGCGTTTTGCTGTTGCCGCTTGATTTATCCCCGGCATGCCGGTAAAACCCCTCCGCGCCGTTGAAAACACCAGGAGTTGCGTTGCATGACCGTGGAACTGACAGCCGATTATCGCCCGAGTCCCGATGAGGAATACATGAATCCCATGCAGCTGGAGTACTTCCGCAGAAAGCTGCTGGCCTGGCGTGAGGAGCTGATGCGGGAGTCACAGGAAACCCTGGACAACCTGCGTGACACCTCTCACCAGGAAGTGGGGGACGAGGCCGACCGCGCCAATCGCGAGAGCGAACACGGCCTCGAGTTGCGTACCCGCGATCGCTACCGCAAGCTGCAGCGCAAGATCGAACAGGCGCTCGAGCGCATCGATGACGGCAGCTACGGCTACTGTGAGGATACCGGGGACCCCATCGGGGTCGGTCGCCTCGAGGCCCGTCCGATCGCGACCCTGAGCATCGATGCCCAGGAACGCCGCGAGATGAAGGAAAAGGTTCTCGCCGACAACTGAGTCACCGCTTGGGCGTGCGTGCGACCGCCCACACCTCCACCCACTCCGCTCCCGCCTGTTTCAGCGTTGCAGCCGCCGCGCGCGCTGTTGCGCCGGTGGTCAGCACATCGTCCACCAGCGCCACCCGCGCCGGGCAGGGCAGGGGGGCGGTCCACTCGAAGGCACGACGTACATTGCGCTGACGCTCACGCCGGTTCGATTCCCGCTGTGATTGCCCGGCGCGGGTGCGCACCAGCTTCGAGGTGCTCCAGGGAAGACCGCTGTGCCTCGCCAGCGCCCGGCAGAGTTCTGCTGCCTGGTTGAAGCCCCGTTCGCGCAGGCGGTCGCGGTGGAGCGGCATGGGAATGAGCAAGTCGACCCGGCGCCCGGCCACGCGGGCGGCGAGTTGGCCCGCCAGCAGTCGCGCCACGGGCAGGTGGCCGCGGTACTTCAGTTCGGTCACCAGGTGATCGACCGGGTCGGCGTAGCTGAAGCTGGCGAAGGTCGCATCGAAACGCGGAGGGGAGGCCAGGCATTCGCCGCAAAGATCGGCCTCGCTCGTCTCCAGGGGAAGCGCGCACCGGCGGCAGGTGTGCGTGAGTCGTGGCAGATCCGCCACGCAGTCGGCGCACAGGCCAGACTCATTGGCCGGCGCCCGGCACAGCAGGCAGATGTCGCCGCCGCGCGCTCCGGACTGTCTGAATTTTTTACACATGTCGACCAGGAGCTCCCTTTCCGGTTGACAGTCATCGCGTTGCGCCTAACATGGCCCATCGGTTTTGTGCCCAGAGTTTATCCCATGCCCAGCCAATCGGATCGTCCCGAATCGCGGGAGCGCGTGATCAAGGCGTCTTCCTCACGCTTCGCCGCCATGCACATGGACATCGGCAATATTGTCAGCATCCTGCTGCCGCCGCTGCCGGTCCTCTGGTTCGGCCTGTCCATGCTGGTGTTTGCCCTGCACCGTCATCACCCGGATCACAAGGTGGGCGATTACACCCGCTGGGCGGGTTACCGCTTCTACGCGGTGATGGGGCTGATTATCCCGGTCGGTACCTTTTTTCCCGGCGACGCCTGGATGGCGTGGCTGATTGCCTGGGTGCTCGGCATCCTGGTCATCGTGCCCTGGTCCGCCTGGTCCATCGTGCGCGCCAGCCGGGACCATTGGGAGGATATCGTCCTGCCACCTGTTGAAGAGGAAGAGGAACCCGAACATGTCTGATACCCGGCACGACTGGTCGCTTGCGGAGATCCGGTCCCTGTATGCGCTGCCGTTCAACGACCTGATGTTCCAGGCGCAGACCGTGCATCGCGCGCACTTCGATCCTAACCAGGTGCAGGTGAGCACGCTGCTCTCGATCAAGACCGGCGCCTGTCCGGAGGACTGCGGCTACTGTTCGCAGAGCGCGCGCCACGATACCGAGCTGGAGCGGGAAAAACTTCTGCCGCTGGGCGAGGTCATCAGCGCGGCGAAGGCCGCCAGGGAAAAGGGCGCAAGCCGTTTCTGCATGGGCGCGGCGTGGCGTAACCCGACCGATCGCAACCTCGATCGCGTGGTCGAGATGATAGAAGCGGTGCAGGCGCTCGGCATGCAGACCTGTGTCACCCTCGGCATGTTGAGCGAACCGCAGGCACAACGCCTGCGCGAGGCCGGCCTCGACTATTACAACCACAACCTGGACACCTCGCCCGAGTTCTACGGCAACGTGATCACCACCCGCACTTTCCAGGATCGTCTCGACACCCTGGCGCATGTGCGTGGCGCAGGGATCAACGTGTGCTGTGGCGGGATCCTCGGAATGGGGGAAACCGGCGAGGATCGCGCCCGTTTGCTCCAGGAACTGGCCAATCTGCCGGAGCATCCGCAGTCGGTCCCGATCAATCTGCTGGTGCAGGTCGAGGGCACGCCGCTGCATGGCGCGGAGCAACTCGACCCGCTCGAGTTCGTGCGTTCGATTGCCGTGGCGCGCATCCTGATGCCCACCAGCCATGTCCGCCTGTCGGCCGGTCGCACGGATATGTCCGACGAGATGCAGGCGCTCTGCTTCCTCGCCGGCGCCAACTCCATCTTCTACGGCGAGCGCTTGTTGACCACCGAAAATCCGGCCGCCGATCACGACCGGCAGCTGTTCCAGCGCCTTGGCATACGCACCGAGCAGGCCAGCCCGGAGGCGGAGCAGGCGGCCTGCAGTGGCGCCTGAGCGGCCGCCCTGTTCAGCAAGGACCCCGTTCACCATCCTCTGCTCTGCTCGAAACTGCTCGCATGCGATTCCTGGATGCCCTGCAAGCTGACCTGAACACCCGCCGCGCACAGGGCCTGTACCGCACGCGACGCGTGCTCGAGGGTGCCCAGGGGCCCAGGGTCCGGATGGATGGCCGCGAGCTGCTGTCCTTTTGTTCCAACGACTACCTCGGACTGGCAGCCGATGCGCGTCTTGCCGAGGCGCTCTGTGACGCCACCCGGCGTTACGGGGTGGGCAGTGGCGCAGCGCACCTGATCAGCGGCCACAGCCAGGCGCACCATGCACTGGAAGAGGAGCTGGCTGACTTTCTCGGTACCGAGCGGGCACTGCTCTTTTCCACCGGCTACATGGCCAACCTGGGCGTGCTCGCGGGCCTGCTCAAGCGCGGAGACCAGCTGTTCCAGGACCGCCTCAATCATGCCTCGCTGATCGATGGGGCGCAGTTGTCCGCCGCCCGCCTGCGGCGCTACCCGCACGCCGATACGGACATGCTCGCACGCCAGCTGGCGGAGCGGTCCGATGGCGACAAGCTGATCGCCAGCGACGGGGTATTCAGCATGGATGGCGATGTCGCGCCGATCGGGCGCCTTGCCGATCTCGCCCGCGAACAGTCGGCACTGCTCATGATCGACGATGCGCATGGCTTCGGGGTTCTTGGCGCGCGCGGTCGCGGTAGCGTCGCGGCCGCGGGTCTGGATGTGAACGCGGCGCCGGTCTACATGGCCACTTTGGGCAAGGCGCTCGGCACCGCCGGTGCCTTCGTGGCCGGTTCACAGGCCTTGATCGAATCGCTCATCCAGCGTGCGCGCAGCTATGTCTACACCACCGCCATGCCGGCGGCGCTCGCGGAGGCCAGCCGCGCCAGCCTGCGCCTGGTGGCGGAGGAGCAATGGCGGCGCGACCGTCTGACCCAGTTGATCACGCGTTTGCGCGCGGGCATGGCCGCCATCGGGCTGCCGCTCATGCCCTCGAGTACACCGATCCAGCCGCTGCTGCTGGAAGACCCGGCGCGTGCCTTGCGATGGAGCGAGGCGCTGTTGCAACGCGACATCCTGGTGACCGCCATCCGCCCGCCGACGGTGCCGCGCGGCGGTGCCCGGCTGCGCATCACCCTCTCGGCCGGGCACGAGGCGGCAGACGTCGATCGGCTGCTGGAGGCGCTGCAGGCATTGCATGTGAGCGCCATATGATGCTGTGGCATGACGCACAGGGCTCGGGCCCCGACCTGGTGCTGCTGCATGGCTGGGGCATGAATGCGGCCGTGTGGGAGCCGCTGTTGCCCCGACTGCAGCAGGATTTCCGGGTCACCCGGGTGGAGCTGCCCGGGCATGGCGCGAGCCCGCTGGTGTCGGGCGGCTTGCCCGACTGGGCGGAGGCCTGCCTGGCGATCGCGCCGGCGCAGGCCGTCTGGCTGGGGTGGTCCCTGGGTGGGCAGGTCGCCCTGCAGGCGGCATTGCTCCAGCCGCAACGCATCTCGCAGCTGGCCCTGGTGACGGCCACCCCGAGCTTCGTGCAGCGGGACGACTGGCCGTCGGCGATGCCGGCCGCGGTATTCGGGCAGTTCGCGGCCGCCTTGGGTTCCGATCCCGCGGCCACCCTGCGACGCTTCCTCGGCCTGCAGGTCAAGGGCGGCGAGGATGCACGCGGCTTGCTGCGCCGCTTGAGTGCGGCCCTGGAGGAGCGGCCCGCAGCGCAGCTCGCAGGGCTCGAGGCGGGGCTCAAGATCCTGCTCGACCAAGACCTGCGTTCCCGCCTGGGCGATCTGCAGGTCGCCTCACATTGGCTGTTTGGCAGCCGGGACACCCTGGTGCCGGCCGAGGTCGCATCGGTTCTGCCGAGCTTGTTGCCCGCGGCGCGGGTGTCCTTGCTCAGCGGGGCGGGGCACGCGCCCTTTCTTTCGCACCCGGAAGAGTGCCTGGCGTGGCTGGGGACAAGCGGTGAGTGAATCCGACGACAAACCCTTCCCGATCGACAAGCTCAAGGCGCGCCGGACGTTCAGCCGGGCGGCGGACGGCTATGACGAGGCGGCGGTGCTGCAGCACGAGATCGGGCAGCGCATGCTGGAGCGTCTCGACTACGTCAAACTGCAGCCACGCCGCATCCTCGACATCGGCTGTGGGACCGGTCTCGTAACCGCGAAATTGTTGGCGCGCTATCCCAAGGCGGAGGTCGTGGCGCTCGATTTCGCGCTTCCCATGCTGGCGCATGCGCGTCGGCGCGGGCGCTGGTTGCGGCGTCCCCGTTGCCTGTGTGCCGACCTCGATCACTTGCCACTGGCATCGCAGAGCGTCGACCTGGTGTTTTCCAATGCCGCTATCCAGTGGAGCGTCGACCCGCCCGCCGCGATCGCCGAAATGCATCGGGTACTGCGCCCCGGCGGGCTGCTTATGTTCTCCAGCTTCGGTCCGGATACCTTGCGGGAACTGCGCAGCGCCTGGGCCGAGGTGGACGGGCATACCCATGTGCATGCCTTCGTCGACATGCACGATTACGGCGACATGCTGCTCGCGGCCGGCATGGCCGACCCGGTCATGGACGCCGAGCGGATTGTCCTGACCTACGGCGATACCCGATCCCTGATGCGTGACCTCAAGGCGATCGGCGCCGCCAATGCGACGCTTGCGCGTGCCCGCACCCTGACCGGGCGTGAGCGTCTGTTGGCGCTGGCACAGGCGTACGAGCGGTTTCGCGATCGCGACGGGCGCCTGCCCGCGACTTACGAGGTCGTGTACGGGCATGCCTGGGCGGCGGAACAGCGTCGTCAGGGCAACGAGGTGCTGATCTCGCCGGACAGTCTGAGACGCTCGTGAGGGGATTGTTTGTCACCGGTACCGACACCGACTGCGGCAAGACCCGGGTGGCTGTCGCCCTGCTGCACGCGCTGCGCGACAGCGGTTTGCGGGTGGCGCCGTTCAAGCCGGTCGCCGCCGGTGCCACGCGGGGTGATCAGGGTCTTTGCAACGAGGATGCCCTGCAGTTGATTGCTGCCGCGGGAGGGGGGTGGCCCTACCGAAACGTGAATCCCTACTGTCTGGAGGCGGCGGTCTCTCCCCACCTGGCGGCCCGCGAGGAGGGGGTGAGCATCGAGTCAGGGCCGATCCGGGATGCCTTTCAGGCACTCTTGGCGAATGCCGACATCGTGCTCGCGGAGGGTGCCGGTGGCTGGATGGCGCCTTTGCGCGAGGATTGGTGCATCGAGGATCTGGCGCTGGAGCTGGATCTGCCGGTGGTGCTGGTGATCGGCCTGCGTCTCGGCTGTCTCAACCACGCGCGTCTCAGCGCCAGCCGGATACAGACCTCGGGTGCATCCCTGGCCGGCTGGATCGGTTCCGTCGTGGATCCGGACATGCAACGGCTGGAAGAGAATGTCACCAGCCTGAAGGCACTGATCGATGTGCCCTGTCTGGGTGTGCTGCCGCATTTGGATCCGATGGATACCGGTGCCGGTAATCTGGATGCGGCGGGCCTGCAATCAATCCTGCGCTGAACGGCAGGACGGGCCACCCATCATTAGTATGTTGGAATATACAAATCTCTTTATTTGTCAAGCGTGTTTCCCAGTTTTTTCTTGTGCCGGATCAATGACTGTGGCATAAACCTCCCGAACGGGGCCGAAGAGCCCCGCTGACCGCTCCCTGTTGCTTGGGGGTGGCGGCCGGATGGACCGGAACGTATGTGAGAGGAGACTGGCTTGCCGTTTTCTCAGAGGGATATCTCTGAATCCGCGGGCAGTTTCGTGGTTCGTTCAAACCGCTCTCTTGGCTCCAAAGGGACGGCGTTGGTTTTTTGCGGCATCTGTGTGGTCGCACTCATCGTCGCGGTACGTTTCTGGTTGTTAGGCGCTTGGGTAGTGCTGCCTATTTTTGCCCTCGAGTTGATGCTCCTGGGCGTCGCGTTCCTGGTTGTGGAGCGCAAGACGAGATTCTGCGAAACCATCGAGCTGACCGAGGAGTCGGTGTCGGTGGTTCAGAGGGATTGGAAGTCGGAGAGGGAGTGGTGCTATCCGAAGTACTGGGTCCAGGTTGTCTTTCGACAGGACTCAGCCAGTTGGTACCCCAGTCATCTCTACCTCCGCTCCCATGGCGATCTGCTCGAAATCGGGGCCTGTCTGAACGACAGCGAACGTTTGCAGCTTTCGCAACACCTTAGACGCATGATCAATCGCTCGGGTCTGGGAGAAGGGCGGGGCGGCTGATCGCAAAATAACGATACGGGAACGAGGGGGAGTTTATGTCAAAGCGAGGCCTGGGTTGGCTCAATGGCCTGGTGACGTCGGTATTTGCCGGCGGGGTGATGGCGGATTGGGAGATCAACCTCCCGGAACCAGTGTCACCGGTTACCCGCGAGATCTTCGACCTCCACATGCTGACCGCCGGCGTGGCGCTGGTGATCATGATCATCGTGACCGCAGTCATCATGTATTCACTGTGGAAGCACCGCAAATCGGCGGGCTTCGAGGCCGATCAGCATTTCCACGAAAGCGGTTTTGGCAAATGGGCCTGGGTCTTCGTGCCGGTCGTGGTGCTCGGTATCGACCTGAGTATCGCGGGCAAGGCCGCCAAGGTGTTCGACCTGGTGGAGGACACCACCAAGCCGGAACTGACCCTCAAGGTCATCGGTTCGCAGTGGAAATGGACTTACGAATACCTGGAAGACGACATCAGGCTTGTCGCCAACCTCAACCGTGACATTCCCGAGACCGATCCCCTATACCTGCGCGATACAGACCATCGCGTGATCCTGCCGGTCGATACCCGTATCCGCTTCCTGCATACCGCTACCGACGTTTTACATGCCTGGTGGGTGCCGGCGCTGGCCTACAAGAAAGACTCGATTCCGGGTTACATCAACGAAACCTGGTCGATCATCGAGAAGGAAGGCGTCTATCGCGGCCAGTGTGCCGAGATCTGCGGCACCGGCCACGCCTTCATGCCGATCGTGATCGAGGCGGTCTCCAAGGAAAAGTACGCCGCCTGGGTACAGGATAAGAAACTCGCTGCCGCAGCTGCGCTGGTCGAGGCCAGTGCCGACAAGGTCTGGAGCAAGGATGACCTGATGGCCCGCGGCCAGGAGGTTTACGCCGGGAACTGTCTGGCCTGTCACCAGGCGGAAGGCCAGGGCGTGCCGCCGGTGTTCCCGGCGCTCAAGGGGGGGTTGATCACCACCGGTGAAATCGCCGGGCATATAGATATCGTGCTCAACGGCAAGCCGGGCACGGCGATGGCGGCCTGGGCGGCGCAGTTGAACGACCTGGAGATTGCCGCAGTGGTTACCTACGAGCGCAACGCCTGGGGTAACGACACCGGTGACGTAGTCCAGCCCGCTGATATCAAAGCGGCGCGTAAGTAAGCGTAAACAAGAGAGAGCAAGCGTCATGAGTACTGAAGCCATACACGACGATCATCACGACCACGCGCCGTCCGGCATCGGACGCTGGCTGTTCAGCACCAACCACAAGGACATCGGGACCATGTACCTGATCTTCTCGCTGGCGATGCTGTTCCTCGGTGGCGCCTCGGCGATGTTGCTGCGTGCCGAGTTGTTCACCCCCGGCCTGCAGCTGCTGGATCCGGATACTTACAACAACCTGTTGACCAATCACGCGCTGCTGATGGTCTTCGGTGTGGTCATGCCGGCCGCGGCGGGCATGGCCAACTGGATGATTCCGCTGATGATCGGCGCGCCGGACATGGCATTGCCGCGGCTCAACAACCTCAGCTTCTGGTTGCTGCCGTTCGCCGCGATCATGCTGATGATCTCCATGGCCGCGCCGTACTTCCCGGGCGGTGGCACCCCGATCAACACCGGCTGGACCCTGTATCCGCCCTTGTCGATACAGGTGGGCATGGGGATGGACTTTGCGATCTTCACCCTGCACATCCTCGGTATCTCTTCGATCCTTGCGGCAATCAACATCGTGACCACGATCGTCAATATGCGCGCGCCGGGTATGACCTGGTTCAAGCTGCCATTGTTCGTGTGGGCCTGGATGCTGACCGGCCTGCTGCTGATCATGATCATGCCGGTACTCGCCGGTGGCGTGACCATGCTGCTGTTCGACCGTCACTTCGGGACCGCGTTCTTCGATGCGGCCGGTGGTGGCGACCCGGTACTGTTCCAGCACCTGTTCTGGTTCTTCGGTCATCCCGAGGTATATGTGCTGCTGCTGCCGTCGATCGGCGTGCTGGGCATGGTGGTGCCGACCTTCTCGCGCAAGCCGCTGTTCGCCTACAAGCCCCTGGTGTACTCGATGATGATGCTGACCGCCCTGGGTATGGTCGTGTGGGCGCACCACCAGTACACGGTCGGCATGTCCCAGGCGGTGACCACCTACTTCATGATCGGCACCATCCTGATCTCGATACCGGTCGGTTACATGCTGTTCAGCTTTATCTTCACCATGTGGCGCGGCGCCATGACCTTCGAGACGCCGATGCTGTTCGCGGTGGCGATCATCCTGATGTTCAGCTTCGCCGGTGTGACCGGGGTCATGCTCGCAGTGGTGCCTGCCGACCTGCAGTACCACGATACCTACTTCGTGGTGGCGCACTTCCACTACGCACTGATCCCGGGCGCGTTGTTCGGTCTGTATGCAGGCGTGTTCTACTGGTTGCCGAAGTGGACCGGCCACATGTACGACGAACGCCTGGGCAAGATCTTTTTCTGGTGGACCACCATCTCGTTCAACTTGACCTTCTTCGTGCAGCACTTCTCGGGTCTGGCGGGGATGCCAAGACGCATCATCGACTACAGCCCGGTGTTTGCCGAGTTCAACATGATCTCGTCGATCGGCGCATTTGCCTTCGGCCTGTCGCACCTGCTGTTCCTGTGGATCATCATCAAGACGATCCGTGGGGGGGACAAGGCGGCAGACAAGCCGTGGGATGGCGCTCAGGTGGGCACCCCGGGACTCGAGTGGACCCTGCCCTCTCCGCCGCCATTCCATAGCTTCAGCACCCCGCCCCTGGTCAAGTGATGTACCTGGTCTGACCGGGGTCGCCTGCCTGGACGGGGAGGTGTAATAGGAGACAAGCAATGAGTGAACAGCAAACCTCGCTGAAAAAGTCGAATATCCGCCTGGCCATCGGCTTGGGCCTGGTGGCGATGCTGCTGTCCTTGTGGCCGCTGTATATCCTCAAGCAGGGTCTCGGGTCTTGAGCGAACAGCCCTCAACGCAACAGGCCAATCGCCGCGTCGGGCTCGGGCTTGCCGGCATGGTGCTGGGTTTCTTTGCCTTCGGTTTCGCGATGGTGCCGCTGTATGGCCTGATCTGTGACATCACCGGTATCAACAGTGCCGGTGGCACGGGTGGACGGGTTGCAGAAGCTGAGCTGCTAAAGCTGGGGGTCGACCACGATCGCGAGGTGCAGGTGGAATTCGATTACACCCTGAATGCCGGTCTGGATTGGGACATCGAGCCGCAGACCCGCAGCATGGATGTGCATCCCGGCAAGTCTTACGACATCGTCTACACGGTTCGCAATAACAGCGATCGTGAGGTCATTGCCCAGGCAATCCCTGGTGTCACCCCCTGGCAGGCCACCGAGCATTTCAACAAGATTGCCTGCTTCTGTTTCGAGCAGCAGACGCTGGCACCCGGAGAGAGCGCGGACCTGAAGTTGCGTTTCATTCTCGATCGGGGTCTGCCACAGAAGTACAACACAGTCACCCTGTCGTACACCTTCATGGATACCAACAGGGAAAAATTGAAACAGGCTGTTTCCGGCCTGTAATGGACGATTAGAACCGGCATCAGCCAGAACAACAAAGGTGGATTTTGGGAGTAAACATGACAACTTCGACAGATCACTATTACGTCCCTGAGCCAAGTCGCTGGCCACTGATCGGTGCGGCCAGCGTGTTCACGTTTCTGTTTGGCACTGTGCTGTGGATGAATGCCTGGGGGGCCGGGCCGTGGATCATGCTCGTCGGTTTGGGCTTGCTGGCCTACCTTTTCAGGGGTTGGTTCGGCGACGTAATCAGCGAGAACCTCTCCGGAAGTTACAACGGCCAGGTGGATCAGTCGTTCCGCCAGGGCATGTTCTGGTTCATCACCTCGGAGGTGTTCTTTTTCATCACCTTCTTCGGTTGCCTGTATTACCTGCGCAACATCACCTTGCCGTATCTTGGCGGTGAGGGTTACCTGGGAACCTCCAACATTCTCTGGGAGGGTTTCACTTACTCCTGGCCTCCGCTTCAGGTGCCGGATGCGAGCAACTACACAGTGGCCAAAGAGGCGATGGGGCCAGCCGGTCTCCCGCTGTGGAATACCATCATCCTGCTCAGCTCCGGCGGTACCCTGACATGGGCGCACTGGGGCCTGAAGAAGGACAATAACAGGCAGTTGGTACTCGGCTTGGCCGCTACTATCGCGCTGGGTGTGGTGTTCTTCATCCTGCAGGCATACGAGTATGGTCACGCCTACGCCGAGATGGACCTGACCCTGAATTCGGGAATCTACGGCTCAACCTTCTATATGTTGACCGGCTTCCATGGCTTCCACGTTACCGTCGGTACCATCATGCTGATGGTCATCCTGGCGCGTGCGATGAAGCGCCATTTCAGTGAACACAACCACTTCGCCTTCGAGGCGGTCGCCTGGTATTGGCACTTCGTCGACGTGGTCTGGATTGCGCTGTACATCTTCGTGTACTGGCTCTGAGGGGAAAGACAACGCGGGGCGCCGCCTGCTGCGGCGCTCCGTGTTTTTTTGTCTGGGGAGCCAGCCTCTGATGAAAGGCTGGCCCGAAGGGTTCGGGTTTATCCCGGGGTTCCAGGCGCTATTGAATCTGATGCGGCGTGATGGCGCCGGTGAAGTAACCGATCAGCAGGAGGCCGATCAGGGTAAAGGACAGGGCAACACGCAAGGTCAGCGACTGCACCACGCGCAGGGTCTTGCCATCGTCCTTGGCGAGGAACAGTACGCCGGAGGCGAGGCTCGCGAGGATGAGGACAAGGTTGATGATGATGAGGGTTTTTATCATGTCGTATTCGAACCTGGCCCAGTAGCGGCAGGCGATTTCCCGAGTCGGATTGCTGATCGACCGAGTATAACGCCTTGGGTACGCCAGGGCTTGCCAGTACCATGCGAGTAATCATCGACAACGGCCAATTTGTTGCAGGGCAGGGCGCGCCGGGCGTGGTTTACTTGCGGTACACGAGTGAAGGTGCAGCGCGGCCATACGGAAAACCGGCCTGGTCCCTTCGGGTTGGCTCTCCAACACGGCCATCCGTTTTTGCACCTCGCTTATTCGGAACAAGCAAACCGCGCTCGGTGCGCCTGGGCTGGCTGCGTTGGAGAGCCGATACGGGATGCTCGCATGCTATTCGCAAGTTCTAGGTACCGTTTCCAACCGGGTATTGGCGGTACCGTTGTCGCCCTGTTGGGAACCGGTATTTTCCTCGTGTTGGCGATCTGGCAACTCGGGCGTGCGGATCAGAAACGCGATTTGCAGGCGCTGGTCGATTCCCGGATGGACCTGCCGGCTGTCGAGTACCGTGGCGGTTCTCTGGATGTCGAGTCGATGCAGTACCGGCGGGTGAGCTTCGAAGGCCGTTTCGAAAACGACGGCCAGGTATTGATCGATAACGTGGTGATGGAAGGTAAGCCCGGCTACCAGGTGATCACACCTTTCCGTCTTTCCGAAGGCGGTCACGTGCTGGTGGACAGGGGTTGGGTGGTCGCCGCGAGGCGGCGCGATCAGCTGCCGGACATCAGCGTCGATCAGCAGCCGCTCAGGCTGAGCGGGCGGGTCGATCGGCATCGCTCACGCCCCGTGGTCGGTGCGGAAAGACCGGACCCGGAAGGCAGTATGCGCTGGCTGTACGTTGATCCGGCGTACTACAACGAGCGTACCGGGCTTTCCGTCCCCAGGTTCGTGATCCGCCTGGAACCGGGCAGCCCGGGGGGGTATAAGCACGCTACGACAGCTTACGATGCCAAGGTCGGCATGCATATCGGGTACGCCATACAGTGGGCCGCCTTTGCGGTGATCGCCTTTGCCACCTGGCTGGGGCTGTCGATCAAGCGCCGCGAGCCTGAATAGCTGCTATCCCGAAAAAACAGGCGGACGATTCAATTGAACACAACGGAAGACGCAGTATCCATGTCAGAGAATCTACAGGGGACAGAGTTGAAGAAGGGGCGCCGCACCATGTGGGCGCTGTTGATCGTTACCGGGCTGCCTTTCATGCTCGCGCTGTACCTTTTCTACAACCCGCAGGTGCTGGATGGCTTTGGTACGAAAAACCGTGGTCAGCTGGTGCAGCCGACCGTGGATATGCCCGCTCTGAAAATGCAGACGCTCGACGGGCGCACATTTGACTTGGCATCGGCACAGGGGAACTGGTCGCTGCTGCTGCTGGCAGGCAGCAGCTGTGGTGACAGCTGTATGCAGAATCTTTTCCACCTGCGCCAGATCCGCTTGGCAATGGGTGAGGATCGCTATCGTGTGCGTCGCCTGATGCTGCTGACCGACGGGGGTGAGAACGCGGGCCTGGCGCAGCAGCTCGAACCATTCGAGGGAACACAGGTGCTGGTCGGGCCCAAGGATGTGCGTGAAAAGATGCTTGGCTTGCTGGCGGTAAATGGCGATGCGACGGAGGGTCGTGTCTATACCATCGATCCGCAGGGCCGCCTGATCCTTTCCTACTCTCCCAACCCGCCCTGGAAAGACGTGCTCAAGGACCTGCAGCACCTGATCCGGGTGGTGCAACTGTGATCAGTCCCTGGTTTGTCCGGCTGTCCTGGCTGACCACGGTTCTCGCCTTCTGCGTGATCGTGCTGGGGGCCTTCGTGCGTCTCACGGATGCAGGTTTGGGTTGTCCGGACTGGCCAGGGTGCTATGGCCAGATCACACCACCGGACAGTGCGCACGAACTGTCCCAGGTCGAGCAGAATTTCCCGGATGCCAAGGTCGAGCTGCACAAGGCCTGGAACGAAATGATCCATCGTTACCTTGCCAGCGCCCTCGGCCTCCTGATCATCGCCATGGCGGTGCTGGCCTGGCGCAATCGTCACGATGAAGAGCAACCGGTTCTATTGCCGATCCTGCTGGTGCTGTTGGTCAGTTTCCAGGGCGCATTGGGCATGTGGACGGTCACCCTGTTGTTGCGCCCGGCGATTGTCACCCTGCACCTGATCACCGGCATGCTCACACTCGCCCTGCTGGCCTGGCTGGCCTTCAGTGCGCGCCCGCGCAATGGCGCACCGGTGTTCGGTCGGCGTGGACGGGGTATCCGTGTCTGGGCGCTGCTCGGTCTGCTGGTGCTGTTTGGACAAATCGCACTCGGCGGCTGGACCAGTACCAATTATGCGGCTTTGCATTGCCCTGACTTCCCGACCTGCCAGGGACGGTGGCTGCCGCCAACCGATTTCAGCGAGGCCTTCGATATCATCGGCGAGCCGCGAGTCAACTACGAGGGCGGATTGCTCGACAATGATGCCCGCGTGACCATTCACCTGATGCACCGCGTGGGAGCCCTGCTTACCACCCTTTACCTGGTGTTGCTGGGGGTTGCGGTGCTGCGTACCGATGACGCCTTACTGCGTCGTGGCGCCTGGCTGATGCTTGCAATGCTGGCCGTGCAGCTGGGCCTGGGCATCGGCAACGTGATAATGAGCCTGCCGCTTTGGCTGGCGGTGGCACACAATGGTGGAGCGGCATTGCTGCTGCTGACCCTGGTATCCTTGAACCACGCACTGCGGCGCAAGACCGTGGGCGGTATTTGAAAGGCTGGTGGAGCCTCAAATTCACCAAAGGAGTGAGAAATGACTGAACTGATACTGCAGAAGAGTGCGCGTGTCCCCTGGCGCGAGTTTTATGCGCTGTGCAAGCCCAAGGTCGTGTACCTGATCGTGTTCACTGCGGTGGTCGGCATGTTGCTGGCATCCCCGGGCATGGTGCCTTTGGACATCCTGTTCTTCGGTACCGTGGGCATCGGCCTGGGGGCGGCTTCGGGGGCGGCGATCAATCATTGGGTCGATCAGCGTATCGATGCCCTCATGGAGCGCACCCAGGGGCGTCCCTTGCCACAGGGTCGACTCACCCCGGCGATGGCGCTGACCTTCGCAATCGGTATCGGCGTGATCTCGATGCTGCTCCTCGGGCTGTTCGTGAACATGCTGACCGCGGTACTGACCCTGTTCTCGCTGGTTGGTTACGCGGTGATCTACACCATGTTTCTCAAGCGATCCACCCCGCACAACATCGTCCTCGGTGGCGCAGCGGGGGCCGCGCCGCCGCTGCTCGGCTGGGCCGCGGTGACCGGCGAGGTGAACACCGAGGCGCTGCTGTTGTTCCTGGTGATCTTCATCTGGACCCCGCCGCATTTCTGGGCGCTGGCGATACGTCGCCGCGAGGAATATGCAAAGGCTGGCGTGCCGATGTTGCCGGTCACCCACGGGGTGGCGTTCACCAAGCTGCATATCCTGCTCTACACCCTGATGCTGCTGGCAGTCAGTTTGCTGCCATTCCTGTACCACATGAGCGGACCCCTGTACCTGGTGGGCGCGGTTACGCTCGGGCTGGGGTTTGTCTGGCATGCGTGGCGCCTGTACAGCAGCCCGGGCGATGAGTACGCCATGAAAACCTTCGGCTACTCGATTTTCTATCTCAGCGGGTTGTTCCTGCTGTTGCTGGCAGATCACTACCTGCAGCTGGTGCTTGCCTGGGGCTGGTTGTGACCGGGGGCCAGGGCGCCGCCGGTTGCCTGTCAGGTGAGGAGTTGTTGTGGCGTGAGGCGGGATTCATCATGGTCCCACTCGGCAAGATTCATCTGGATCTTCTCGCGCACGGCGTAGTCAGGCGTCAGGCCATGCTGTTTCAGCTTCTCGGCCAAGGACTGCATGCCGCCACCGAACAGGATCTCCTGGGCTGGGGTGATGTACTCCTTCGGAATGGAGAACACGCTGATCTTCCACTTCGGAAAGTAGGGTGACCAGTCAGTTGTGTAATCGGCCCTCAGCAGCGTGACGGTGCCGTGCTGAAGAATCCGCGCCCGCCAATGTGATTCCCAGAACTCGTCCCGCCAACGGAAAACCAACTCGGCGTCTTCGGCTTGCGGCGTCTCTTTCAGCAGTTCCGTGATCCGGGAAGGCCACAGAGGATAGGCGAAATCCTCGGGCAATCGTTCTCGCAGACGTGTGGGGATGACCAGTGACATACGATCAGTTCAGTGTCGATTAATTAACGGGATCCCGGCCAGGTTCGGGTTTTTGCGGCCGTGCGAAGCCCGCAGTGGTGTCAGGCGACGGCGCCATCAGTTTCCGCCTCGCCCGCTGAACCACAGGCACTTCAGCATCACCAGCACGAACATCAGGCCACCGATGATCGCGACCAGGCCGCCGCCACCCATCAGGCCCATGCCCGCGATCTCCGGCAGACTCTCCAGGCCCTGCGCGCTACCGGCTGTCTTGCGCTGGATATTGCCGTAGCCGCCGGAAATCGCCAGGCCAGTGATGTGCATCAGTTGGCCGGTGCCGTAGACCCAGGGTTGCCAGTTTGCCATGCGTCCCACAGGGGCCGCGAAGCCGAGCCGCGGCAACAGCAGGTATGCCATGCCCATGAAGGCCAGCGTCACGCCAACGATGGAGCCGTGATAGTGAGCCGGTATCACCACGTTCACTCCCCGGATCATGAAGCCGAGGATGCCTCCCACGACGAACAGCAGCAGCGAACTCAGAAGGGCTGCGCGCAGTGGCTTCTGTTGTGCGTCAGGCTTTTCCCCTCGAAAGGCGGCTGCGAAGACGATCAGAATGAACGGTACCAGGGTCAGCCCACCGTACCGCATGAGTTCGGTGAAGCCCTCGCGGTGGGCGGCGCTGACCACATCGTTGAACAAGTAGATGAAGGGTGCCAGCAGGACCGGTGAAAAGGCCAGGCTGAACCACAGGACGCCGGCGTGCCCGCGCATCGGCACGCGATGGCCGCTGGCATGTGCCAGCCACAGCCACGAGACCACCAGCAACAGGCCATGGGTGAACTGCAGGATGTGGCCGCCGCCCCAAAACAGGAACTCGTAATAACTGGCACCTTGCAGGTCTGTGGGGGTGAGCGCATAGGAGGCGCCGAAGGCGGCCAGCGCCAGCAGCGCACTGATCTTGCTGTACAACAGGCCGATGCGCAGCGCGTCGGCGGCGTTCCAGGCATGGTCCAGGGGGATGCGGGTGGCCAGGCTGCGCAGGGCGAGAACCAGGAAGCCCAGGGTGAACAGGCCTCCTCCGGCGAAGAACAAGGGGTCGCGCAGGACCGGGATGTAATTGTTCATCAGCGGTGAGCCCGCACCGAGAAAGGGCGCCACGATGATGACCAGTGTGCCGAGAGCCGCCAGCCACCAGGCCAGCCAGTCCCAGCGAAGGTCGCCGGCGCGCCCGTTGACCGACCACAGGACACCCGCAAAGGCCAGAAACCAGATAACCACGGAAAGGTCGACATGCACGACCAGCGCGGTGTGAAAGAAATCAACCCAGGGAATCCATTCGTACAGCGAGGGGGTGCGTGAAAGGACCAACAGGATCGAAAACGCTCCCGATGCAAGCAGGGCGAGTACGCCCAGCTTCAGCCAGGCGACAACCAAACGGCGCTGTCCGCCTTTTGGGATGGGCAGTTCAAACTGGTAGGGCACTGGACAGATTTCCGAAGGTTTCGACGTGTACGGGCGCCGGGCAATGACCTGGACATTTTTCCACTTTCGCTGGTCCCGCGCCAGCGGATCACCGCTTCCGTCGCGGCCTTGGCCGCGGGTTGCGGTTGCAGGCTGGGACCGAACTTTCGGGCCGGGTCCGCAACTATTTCAGAATTGACTAATGCTCTCCGTTTTTTTACTCTTCGTCCGCTTTGCGCCTGTCACTCGGTTGCAAGAACCGACGCCAGAAGGGGCGCAGAGAAGATACAAACGACCTGAACCTGGCGGTTTTGGTCGCTTGCGGCGGCCCGGTTTGCGGTAGTGGTCCGGGCTGTGGGGATTCAATTCAGTCAAGCGGGTGAGGTTCGTCCTATGGCACAAGGTGCAGTAGCTGTGGATACGCAGTACGACTACGACATCGTCAAGAAATTTGCTATCGCGGCTCTTTTCTGGGGTGTGCTCGGTATGACCGCGGGCACCTACATCGCCGCCGAGCTGGCGTTTCCTTTCCTCAATTTCGATATGGCGGAGATTTCCTTCGGGCGTCTTCGTCCGGGCCACACCAGCATGGTCATCTTCGGCTTCGGTGGTAACGCCCTGTTTGCGACGTCTTATTATGTGGTGCAGCGCACCAGCCAGGCGCGCCTGTGGAACGGGGGGCTGGCCAATTTCACCTTCTGGGGCTGGCAGGCGGCCCTCGCCATCGGGGTGATCGGTTACCTCAACGGTATTACCGACGGCAAGGAGTACGCCGAGTTCCCCTGGTACGTCGACATCCTGATCGCCGTCGTGTGGGTCGCGTACTTCCTGGTCTTCGTGCAGACCCTGCGTCGTCGCTCGCAGCCGCACATCTACGTCGCCAACTGGTTCTATTTGGCGTTCATCCTGGCGACCGCCATCCTGCACATCTTCCGCAACCTGGCGGTGCCGGTGGGCCTGTTCCATCCGGAGTCCTACAGCGTGTATGCCGGTGTTCAGGACGCCATGGTGCAGTGGTGGTACGGCCACAACGCGGTCGGATTCTTCCTGACCGCCGCCTTCCTCGGCATGATGTACTACTTCGTGCCCAAGCAGGCAGGTCGCCCGATTTACTCGTATCGCCTGTCGATCATCCATTTCTGGGCGCTGTCCTTCATGTACATGTGGGTCGGTGGTCACCACCTGCACTGGACCGCGTTGCCGGACTGGACCTCCTCACTCGCGGCGGCATTCTCTATCATGCTGCTGATGCCTTCCTGGGGCGGCATGATCAACGGCATCATGACCCTATCCGGCGCGTGGGAGAAGCTGCGGACCGACCCGATCATGCTGTTCCTGATCACCGCGCTGTCGTTCTACGGCATGTCGACCTTCGAGGGGCCGATGATGTCGCTCAAGAGCGTCAACGCCTTGTCGCATTACACCGACTGGACCGTTGGCCACGTGCACTCCGGCGCCCTCGGCTGGGTGGCGATGATTTCCTTCGGGTCCTTCTACCACCTCATCCCGCGCCTGTGGGACACGCGCATGTGGAGTACCTCGCTGATCTACGTGCACTTCTGGCTTGCGACCATCGGCATCGTGCTCTACATCGCCGCGATGTGGGTATCCGGTATCGGACAGGGCCTGATGCTGCGTGCCTTCGATGATTACGGCAACCTGGCCTACACCTTCATCGAGACCGTTCAGTTCATGCACTGGCCGCTCGTGGTCCGCATGCTCGGCGGTATGTTCTTCGTCAGCGGCATCCTGGTGATGTGCTTCAACGTCGCGATGACCATCCGTGCCGCCAAGCAGGAGCAAGCCGCCCTGCAGGGCGCGATGGCCGCCAAGGTGGCCCGGGCCGGGGCTTGAGAGGTAGTTAAGAGATGAAATTTACTCACGAAAGTATCGAGATCAATGCCGGCCTGATGATCGTCCTCACCCTGCTGGCGATCAGCATCGGTGGCTTGGTGGAGATCGTGCCGCTGTACTACATCAATGACACCGTGGAGAAGGTGGAGGGCGTTCGTCCCTACACCCCGCTCGAGCAGCGCGGCCGGGATATCTACATCCGCGAGGGTTGCTACACCTGTCACTCGCAGATGGTGCGACCTTTCCGCGATGAGGATATGCGCTACGGACACTACTCGCTGGCGGCTGAATCGAAGTACGACCACCCCTTCCAGTGGGGCTCCAAGCGCACCGGCCCTGACCTGGCGCGGGTCGGCGGCAAGTACTCCAACACCTGGCATGTGCAGCACCTCAACAGCCCGCGCGACGTGGTGCCGGAATCGATCATGCCGAACTACCCCTGGTTGCTGAAAAACGACCTCGACTATTCCGACATCGCCGCTCGCATGCGTGCGCTCCGGATTGTCGGTGTGCCGTATTCCGATACGGACGAGGAGTACCAGGCGAACGTCGAGAAGTTCGGCGCCGAGATGGCCGCCCAGTTCGATATCCACCAGGCCGACCGGAACCTGGTCGCTCAGGCCGAGAAGGGCAACTTCGACGGTGATCGTTCCCGCCTGACCGAGATGGATGCCCTGGTGGCCTACCTCCAGGTGCTCGGCACCATGGTGGACTTCAGCAAGTATGACGAGGGTTACTTCACCGAATTCCGTTGAGTTCGGTAGGCAACCCTAAGAAAAGAGCAGGTTCTCGCGCGATGTTTGAATGGCTGTCCCAGATGGAGAACACCAAGCCACTGGCGCTGGTGATTTTCTTCGTCACCTTCGTGGGCATCGTCATCTATGTCTTCAGCGGTAAGAAGCGCGCCAAGCGGCTGGAGTCGTACAAGAACATTCCGTTTCTGGACGATGACAAACCCGCATCGCAGCAGGACCCAAAGGTAGCAGACAAGGATCAAGACAATGGCTGATCAAACGCAAGACAAGGCCGTACAGACCACCGGCCACGCATGGGACGGAGACCTGCAGGAATTCAACAATCCGCTGCCCACCTGGTGGTTGTGGACCTTTTACGCGACCATTGTTTTCGCGGCCATCTACTGGATCATGTACCCGGCCTGGCCCGTGGGCACCAGCTACACCAAGGGTCTGGCGACCACCACCTACCAGGACAAGGACGGCAACGAGGTCACCACCGGCTGGAACACCCGTGCCGAGTTGATCCGCGACATGCAATCCGGCGCCAGCGCGCTCAAGCAGAAGGCCTACCTGGAGAAGGTCAGCGCCGCCTCCTACGAGGAAATCGCGGCTGACCCCGATATGACCGCGTTCACCCAGTCCATGGCCAAGGTGTTGTTCGCCGACAACTGCGCCGGTTGTCATGGTACCGGGGGTGCGCCGGCACTGATCGGCAACTACCCCAACCTGCGTGACGATGACTGGCTCTGGGGTGGCTCGATCGAACGCATCCAGGAGACCCTCGTGCATGGCCGCCTGGGCTACATGCCGCCCTTCAAGGGGGTCCTGGATGAGACCCAGACACGCCAGCTTGCCAGCTACGTGCTGAGCCTGTCGGGCAACAGCGTGGATGCGGCCGATGCACAGGCCGGCAAGGCGCTGTTCGAGAGCGAAACCGCAGGTTGCTATTACTGTCATACGAAGGATGCGACCGGGCTGTACAGCCAGGGCGCGGCCAACCTGACCGACCAGATATGGACCGTCGCCGATGTCCCCGGGGCCACCACTGACGAGCAGAAACTCAAGCGGGTCGAGCAGATCATCACCGCTGGCGTTCAGCGCGTCATGCCGGGCTGGTCGGATCGCCTCAGCGAGGACGAGATCAAGCTGCTGACCGTGTACGTACACGGCCTCGGAGGCGGTCAGTAGATCCCGCCGCGGGACGCAGAGGAAAAGGCCGTTCGCGGCCTTTTCTTTTCTCCCCGGTCCGAATTCTGCGGCTGTTGCGCCGCCTGTAGTCGACGCCCCGGGGCGGTTCCGCGGCGCCGGCGCGCTCTCCCGGCCCGGATGCATCGAGTAGCACCATGTCAGATGACAGCGAAGTCCAACTCTACGCCCCCCGCCAGTCGATCTTTCCGCGATCGGTGCAGGGACGTTTTCGCAACCTCAAATGGGGTGTGCTCGCGCTGGCCTACGGGGTCTACTTCCTGTTGCCGTGGCTGCGGTGGGAGCGCGAGAGCGGTCCCGGCCAGGCGGTCCTGTTCGACCTGGTAGGGCGCAAGTTCTACATCTTCGACCTGGTCGTCTACCCGCAGGATATCTTCTGGCTGGCCGGGATCCTGATGATCTTTGCCTATCTGCTGTTCTTCGTGACCGGTATTGGGGGCCGGGTGTTCTGCGGCTATTTCTGTTTTCAGACCCTGTGGACCGATGTGTTCATCCAGATCGAGCGCCTGGTCCAGGGCGAGCGGCCGGCGCGTATTCGCCTGAGCAAGCAGCCCTGGAATGCCGCAAAGGTGCTCAGGATTGGCGTGACCCACTTGCTGTGGCTCCTGGTCGCCTTTATCACCGGCCTGACCTTTGTCCTGTACTGGGATGACGCACCGCGCCTGGTGATCGATTTCTTCACCGGTCAGGCGCCCTTCGCCGCTTACGCGACCGCGCTGTTCCTGACCACGACCACCTACGTGATGGCGGGGATCGCGCGTGAGCAGGTGTGCACCTACATGTGTCCGTATGCGCGCTTCCAGAGCGTGATGTTCGACCGCGATACCCTGATCGTCTCGTATGACCAGGCACGCGGCGAGGGTGAAAACGGACGCAGCCGTCTCGGACGTGATCTCAAGACCCGCGAGGCCCGCGCTGAGGCCGGGGTGGGGGACTGCATCGACTGCGGCTACTGCGTGCAGGTCTGCCCCACGGGGATCGATATCCGTAACGGCCTGCAGATCCAGTGCATCTCCTGCGCCCTGTGTATCGATGCCTGCGACACCATCATGGATTCCCTCGGCTGGGAGCGGGGCCTGGTGGGGTATACCTCCGAGCGGGTCGAGGAGGGCGGTGAAAAGGCGAACACGCTGCGTCCCAAGGTGATCGGTTACCTGGCGGTCCTGCTGGTCGCGGTCTCGCTGCTGGTGTGGAGCATCGGCAACCAGGCGCCGTTCGACCTGTCCGTCAGTCAGGTGCGCCAACCGATCTTCGTGCGTCTCTCCGACGGACGCATCGAAAACAGCTACGAAATCAAGGTCAACAACAAGACCGGCCATTCACTGCGGCTGAACTTCTCCATCGAGGGCCTGCCGAACGCGGAACTGGCCATGGAGTTCCCGCAAGTGACCCTGCGGCCGGAACAGCGGCTGCGCCTGAACGCGCACATCAAGGCCGAGCCCCGGGTGCGGGATGGCCATACCCATCCGGTGCGATTGATCGCCACCCCGGACACGGACAGCGGCCTGCCGCCATTGGCGCACGAAACGATCTTCTACGTTCCCAAGGGTTGATCCATGCATGCAGGAGAATTACTCGGAATCATCGGCCTGGGCGTAGCCGCCGAACTGGTCGCGTACCTTGTGCTGACGCGCCTGTTCGGGCTGACCGGCAAGGCCGCCGCCATGGCGGTCGCGATGCTGGTCGTGCTCGCCTACGTACCGTGGGCGATCATCCAGTGGCCGGGTGCCGATATATTCGCCATGCAGCTGGCGATCTTCCTCACCCTGGCGTATGCGCTCGGCATGATCGGCTCGCGCGTCGGCAAGGGCTGGCACTGGGCGCCGGCACTGATCGTGGCCTTTTTCGTCGGCGTGATCACCATCAACATCGTGTTCGTGACGGTCGCCGAGCGCGGCATTACCGGCATCTTTGCCGAGCTCCTGCCGAAACCCAAGGACAGCGGCGTCGCGGTCTCGCGATTCCCCGGCGTGGTGTCACACGATTACCAGGAAAAGGAAAGCCAGTACAACGCCTATCTGCGCCAGGTCGAGGCACAGGTCGCGCGCGGTTGGCAGGTGCGCAAGGGCTGGCGGCACAGGCCGGTCGTCGGTCAGCCGGAGGATTTCATCGTCGAGGTGCGCGATCGCGAGGGTCGCCCGGTCCCCGGTGCCGAGATTGCCGGTCAGTTTCTGCGGACCTCCGACAGCCGTGACGACTTCGCATTCACCCTCACCGAGGTGGGCGCTGGCGAGTACCGCACCCGTATCGACATGCCGCGGCAGGGTGCCTGGAACCTGGTGCTGCAGATCCGCCGTGGCGAGGATCTGCATGAAATCCGCGCCAACACCTTCGTCGATCCGGCGGGCAGCGGCTGACCTTGAAGCAGGCGAGCGCCAAACAGGAGGAGGCCTGTTTTCACTGCGGTCTTCCGGTCCCGTCCAACGCGGATTACCCGGTCGAGATCGATGGTGAGATCCACAACATGTGCTGCCAGGGCTGTCAGGCGGTGGCGCAGGCGATCGTGGATGGCGGGCTCACCTCCTTCTACAGGCATCGCGATACACCCAGTGGACGCCCGGAAGAACTGATCCCGGAAGAGCTGGCGCGCATGGACCTGTACGACCAGCCGGAACTGCAGGCCGGTTTCGTGCAGGTGGACGAACGCAACCTCAAGCATGCCTCGCTGATCCTCGAGGGCATCACCTGCGCTGCCTGCGTGTGGCTGAACGAGCGGCATGTGCGTGCCCTGCCGGGGGTACACGAATTCCAGGTCAACTACACCACCCACCGTGCGCACGCGGTCTGGGACGACAGTCAGGTCCATCTCTCCGATATCCTCAAGGCGATCAGCAGCATCGGCTACGTTGCGCATCCCTACGACCCGGGTCGTCAGCAGGCGGTCCAGAAGAAAGAGAAATCCCAGGCACTGAGGCGCCTGTTCGTGGCCGGCCTCGGCGCCATGCAGGTCATGATGCTGGCGATCGCCATGTATGCGGGCGATTACTCGGGCATGGAGGTCAATATCGAGCACTTCATGCGCTGGGTCAGCCTGCTGCTGACCCTGCCGGTGGTGTTGTATTCCTCGTCCGGGTTCTTCGTGACCGCATGGCGCGATCTGCGCCGCCGTCAGCTGAGCATGGAGGTGCCGGTATCGCTTGCGATCGGCCTGGCCTTCAGCGCCAGCGTATGGCACACCCTGCAGGGCAGCGGCGAGATCTATTTCGACTCGGTGTGCATGTTCAGTTTCTTTCTGCTCGCCAGCCGCTACCTGGAGATGGGCGCGCGCCATAAGGCCGGACAGGCGGCAGAGGAACTGGTCAAGCTGCTCCCGGCGACCGCCGTTCGAATCACCGACGGTGAACACCAGGCGGTCTCGGTATCGCAGCTGCGCCCGGGAGACATCGTTCTGGTGCGCCCCGGCGAGACGGTGCCGGCGGACGGGGAGGTCACCGAGGGCGAGAGCTCGGTGGACGAATCGCTGCTGACCGGCGAGAGCCTGCCGCGTCATCGCGCCCCGGGCGACGCCCTGGTCGGCGGCAGCCTCAACGTGGAGAGCCCGCTGCAGATGCGGATAATGTCCGTCGGCGAGGACACCATGGTCTCCGGGATCGTGCGCCTGCTCGACCGGGCGCAGGCGGAAAAACCGCGCCTGGCGCAGCTCGCCGATCGCATCGCGGGCTATTTCGTCGGGGCGCAGCTGCTGATCGCCGCCAGCGTCGCGAGCGCGTGGTGGCTGCTCGCGCCGGATCGGGCATTCGAGATCACCCTGGCGGTGCTGGTGGTCACCTGCCCCTGCGCGCTGTCGCTCGCGACCCCGACGGCGGTGACCGCGGCCACCGGCGCGCTGACCCGGCTCGGGTTGCTGGTTACGCGCGGACACGTGCTCGAAACCCTGGCCAGCGCGGACAGCATGGTGTTCGACAAGACCGGCACCCTGACGCGCGGCAGTCTCAGCCTGGCGGACGTGCAGCCGCTGGGGGAGACGGGGCGCGATGCCGTCCTGGAGCTGGCCGCCTCGCTGGCGAAATCCTCGGAACACCCGGTCTCTCGCATACTGGCGTTGCACGGCAGCGGCAGTCGGGTGGTGAGTGATCTGCGCTCGCGACCGGGCCAGGGCATGCAGGGCGATATCGATGGGGTCAGCTATCGCCTCGGCAATGCCGCCTTCGTCGCGGAACTGACCGGCAAGGCGCCACCGTCCGCGCCGGCCGATGCACAGGGCACCCAGGTCTACCTGGGCAGTCGGGCGGGGTGGCTGGCGCGTTTTGAGCTGCACGATCGGCTACGTGCGGATGCCCCGCAGGCGATCGCGGAACTCAAAGCGGCCGGCCTGCGACCATACATCTACAGTGGCGACGTGCCGCAGGCGGTTGCCGCCGTGGCTGGGGAGCTTGGCATCGCTGACTGGCGCGGCGGCATGCGCCCCTCGGAGAAGCTGGAACAGGTGCGCGCGCTGCAGCAGCGTGGCCACAAGGTGGCGATGATTGGAGACGGGGTCAACGACGCGCCGGTCCTTGGAGGGGCCGACGTCTCGGTGGCCATGGGCCAGGGTGCGCAACTGGCGCATGCCAGCGCGGACATGGTGGCGCTGAGCGAGCGCCTGGGGGTTTTGGCGGACGGTGTGCACAAGGCGCGCGCGACCCGCCGCATCATCCAGCAGAACCTCGCCTGGGCGGCGACCTATAATCTGGTGGCCGTGCCACTGGCAGCGGCCGGATGGGTGGCCCCCTGGATGGCTGCGATCGGCATGTCGCTGAGTTCGCTGGTGGTGGTGATCAATGCACTGCGGCTGAAATAGCTGGCTTTCCTCGGGATTCGAAATAAAGTATATTAGCAACAAGCGATGGATGTGAGCCGCTGATGGAAATCCTGTTCCTTCTGATTCCCCTGGCCATTGTCCTCATGGTGGTTGCCTTGGCGTTCTTCCTCTGGACGGTCAAGACCGGCCAGTACGACGACCTGGAGGGCGAGGGATATCGCATCCTGATGGATGAAGACGACCCGCTAATTCCGGGGAATGCAGCCAGGGAGGCTGCGAGAAAGGAAAAGGATAAGGCCGGGTCAACCGGCCCCGAGGCGCCGTCCGACAAGTAAGCTCGCTACGCATTTATGTGGTTGGGTGAAAATCCGAAATTGATGGAGACGTAAGATGTTCAGTTTTGAAAACCTCCCCATGACCCTCGTGGTTGCACTGATCGTGTTGTCCTGGCTGAGTTTCCTGTCGGTGATCATCGCTGGTTGACAGCCGTCTCGCCGATACCCGGAAAAACCGGCCGAGCGGCCGGTTTTTTTGTGCTTTCCTTAGCGCTTGCGGAACGGTCCGGGCTGCTCCCGAAGTCACTGGAAAATTTCTTTAAAAAGAATATTGACAATTAAGGAAATACTTATATACTTTTCCCCATCGACGAGATGTTGGGTCGACATAAAGAACACTCTTCAACCTGATTTGGGAAAAACATCATGAAAAAGATCATTGCTATCGCTGCCGTCCTGGCTTCCACTTCTGCCTTCGCTTTCTTCGATTCCTCGAACGGTGGCACCGACGGTCGTTACAACGGTACCGGTGACTTCGTGGGCAACGGTTCCGGCGAAGGTGAAGCGACCTTCTCCATGGACTTCAAAGGTCGCGGCAAGGCCGACGGCGACTTCAAAGGCACTGCTGACACCGACGGCAACTGGTACGGCTACGGTTACGACCAGCCCTACGGCTACGGCTACATGCCGCAGGCTCCGATGGCTCCGGTTGCACCTGCTGCCCAGTAAGCCAGACTTAGTCTGACTTAAGGTAAAACCCCGCATCGCGAGATGCGGGGTTTTTTTATGGTGCGCGTCCATGCCGGGCGTAGCATAAAAAAGCCCACCGCTAAGGGTGGACTCTCGACGCATGGCGGATGCCGTATCAGGCAGCGGCGATCGCGCCGCGCAGTTTCTTCATGGCCGCTTTCTCGATCTGGCGAATGCGCTCGGCAGAGACGCCATACTCGTCGGCCAACTCGTGCAGGGTCTCTTTCTGTTCGGTCAGCCAGCGCCGTTGCAGGATGTCGCGGCTGCGATCATCCAGCTTCTGCAGGGCCGAAGTCAGCTGCTCATGCTGGTGTTGCGCGGTGTCCGCGGACTCCAGCAGGGTGGCAGGCTCCTCGCGCAGGTCGGCCAGGTAGGCCGCTGGCGCAAAGCTGACGGCATCGTCCTCGTCGACCTCGATCGGGTCGAAGGCGACGTCGTGGTTGCTCATGCGGGCCTCCATCTCGAGGACCGTTTCCGGCTTTACCCCGAGATCCTCGGCCACGCCCTCGATCTCCTCCTGGGTGAACCAGCCAAGGCGCTTCTTCGAGCTGCGCAGGTTGAAGAAAAGCTTGCGCTGCGCCTTGGTGGTGGCGACCTTGACGATGCGCCAGTTGCGCAGGATGTATTCGTGCATCTCGGCCTTGATCCAGTGCACCGCGAAGGAGACCAGGCGCACCCCCATGCCGGGATCGAAACGGCGCACCGCCTTCATGAGACCAACGGTCCCTTCCTGGATGAGGTCGTTCTGCGGCAGGCCGTAGCCGTTGTAGCCGCGCGCGATCCGGACCACGAAGCGCAGATGGGCAAATACCAGCTGGCGCGCGGCTTCCAGGTCCTCGCGCTCGTGCCAGCGCACGGCCAGCTCGTGTTCCTGCTCCGCGCTCAGCATGGGCAGCTGGAAAGCGGCGCTGATATAGGAATCCATGCTTCCGGTCGGCAGGACAGAGGGAATCGCTGCAGTGTGCGTCATGTAGGGAACTCCTTTGAAATCGCCTTTGATTTAGGGAACCTCTGAAAAAGTCATGAGCCTCAATCTGTGACGCCAGAATCCGTCATTTCTTCGTTGCAAATCTTCGCAATAGCTCGCTATTACGTGCGATTTGCGCCTCGAACTGCCGAATTCTGATCGTCAATCTTTTCGGCCCAGACTTTCTCAGAGGCTCCCTAGCACCTAGTCGGCAGGCTGAGACGGAATATTAGCACTCCGAAACTATGAGTGCTAAACGGCGGGTAAGTTCCCCGGACTGGATCCTCGGGAAAATCGCGGAGGGACCTTTTAAAAAGCCAGGTCCACCGGAAATGGCCCGCTGTAAGAGGCTGATTTTAAACACACTGGGAACCCGTGTCCTGCCGCGGCGTGCTATGACAAAACAGCGTCCACAATGCTGTTTCCTGCCTTCCTCGAAGAGAGCCGCATGACCGCTCTGCGCCCGGACTTGTGCGGAGTTCCGCGGCGGTGTTATTCCGGCTGTATCCGTGCCAGGTGGCGGCCGACCGCCAGCCAGGCGCCGGCCAGGCCCAGCAGGGGGCTGCCGAGCAGGATGGCGGTGAAGACACCGGAGCGGAACATCTCCAGGCTGAATCCCGATTGGTACAAACCGGCGAGGCGCTGCACCGGGCCCTGCATCAGGGCCAGGCCGAGCATCACCAGCAACAACGCGATCAGCCCCCCGAGCAGCCCGTACCACAGCCCTTCGTACAGGAAGGGGCGGCGGATAAAGCCATCGGTGCCGCCGACCAGCTTGATCACCTCGATCTCGGGCTGTCGATGCTGTATCTCCAGGCGGATCGTGTTGCCCACGATGAGCAACACCGCCGCCGCGAGCATGCCGGCCAGGACCAGGATGCCGCGTTCCAGGGTGCGGCTGATGGCCTCCAATCGCCGCACCCACTGCAGGTCCACCCGCACCATGTCGATCTCGCGGTAGCGTCCAAGGGTATCCGCCAGCCGTCCGGTGGCCGCGGGTGCGCTCGCCACGCGGGCCGGCTTGACCAGGATCACCGCGGGCAGCGGGTTGTGCTCGAGCAGGTCGAGGGCCTCGCCGAAACCGGAGCGCAGACGGAACTCCGCGAGCGCCTCCTGGCGTGATATCAGGCGCGCTTCGGCCACGTCGTCCCGAAGCGCGATCACATCGCGCACCTGATCCGCCTGCGCGTCGCTGAGGGACTGCTGCAGAAACAGTGAGATGCTGGATCCGCCATCCCAGCTCCCGGTCAGGGTGCGCATGTTGTCGACCAGCAGATAGAGGCCGGCCGGCAGGGCGATCGCAATTCCGATTACCGCGGCGGTCATGCCGGTGCTGAGCGGGTTCTGCGCCAGCCGCCCAAGTGAGGAAAGCGACATCTGGGCGTGGCGCAGCAGCCAGTTGAGCGGGTTGAGATGACGCCTGAAGGCATGCTCCCTGTTTCTTTGCCTCGAGCGCTTCATGCCCGAGCGCCCGTATCGTGGCTGATCCTGCCGTCGCGCAGCTGGATAGTACGCCTGCCGAAACGCTCGATCAGGGCAACGTCGTGGGTCGCGATCAACACCGTCACCCCGACCTGGTTGAATTGCAGGAAGAGCTGCATGATCTCGCGCGACAGCTCGGGGTCGAGGTTGCCGGTGGGTTCGTCCGCCAACAGCACCGGCGGCTTGCTGACCAGGGCGCGCGCGATGCCGACGCGCTGCTGTTCGCCCCCGGAGAGGCCGATCGGGAAACTGCGCTCCTTGCCCAGCAGGCTGACCTTGTCCAGCGCAGCGCGCACCCGCCGCTGGATCTCCTGGTGCCCCAGGCCCGATACCACCAGTGGCAGGGCGACGTTATCGAATACGGTCCGGTCGTGCAGCAGGCGGTGATCCTGGAAGATCATGCCGACTTCGCGCCTGTGGTACGGCACATCACGCGCGTTCAGTTTGTTCAGATTGCGCCCGTTGACCCAGACCTGGCCACGCGTGGCGCGCTCCAGCAGACCGATCAGCTTGAGCATGGTGCTCTTGCCCGCACCCGAGTGCCCGGTGACGAAGGCCAACTCGCCTGCCGCCAGTTCGAAGCTGACCCCCGCGAGTCCTTCGCGGCCGGTGGGGTAGCGTTTGGCGACGCTGTCGAATCGGATCATGAGTGGTTCGACCCTAGTGCTCGAACAGCGCCTTCACGAATTCCCGGGACTCGAAGTGGCGCAGGTCGTCGATGCCTTCTCCGACGCCGATGAAGCGGATCGGCACCTTGAGCCGGTCGGCGATCGCGAACACGATGCCGCCTTTGGCGGTGCCGTCGAGCTTGGTCAGGGTGATGCCGGTCAGCTCGATTGCCTGGTGGAACTGAACCGCCTGGTTGAGCGCGTTCTGCCCGGTGCCGGCGTCGATCACCAGCATCACCTCGTGGGGTGCATCCGGGTCGAGCTTCTTCATCACCCGTGCAATCTTGCTCAATTCGTCCATCAGGTTGGACTTGGTGTGCAGGCGCCCCGCGGTGTCGGCGATCAGGACGTCGATGCCGCGCGCCTGAGCGGCCTGCAGGCCATCGAAGATCACCGAGGCCGCGTCCGAGCCGGTCGACTGCGAGATCACCGGGATGTCGTTGCGTTGGCCCCAGGTCTGCAGCTGTTCCACGGCCGCAGCGCGGAAGGTGTCGCCGGCGGCCAGCATCACCTTCTGGCCTTCCTCCTGCAGGCGCTTGGCCAGCTTGCCGATGGTGGTGGTCTTGCCGGCACCGTTGATCCCGACCATGAGAATCACCTGCGGGCGGCCTTCGGCTGCGGCCCGCACCGGCTGGTCGATACCCTCCAGCATGGCGGCCAGGATGTCCTCCAGGACCGTGCGCAGCTTCTGCGGGTCGGCCAGCTCCTTGCGCCTGACCCGGTCGGTCAGGTCGTCGATGATGCGCCGGGTGGTCTCGACCCCGACGTCGGCCGTGAGTAACAGGGTTTCGAGCTCCTCCAGCAGTTCGTCGTCGATCTGCTTGCGGCCGAGCAGCAGGTCTGCCAGGCCGTCGCCGAGATTGGCCCGGGTGCGTGCCAGGCCCTGCTTGAGGCGCTGCAACAGGCCGCCCGGGTTTTCCCCCTGTGCTTGTGCGGACTCTGCCGCGGTTTCCTTCTTTTTCCTGCCAAAACCGAACATGATCTGGGGCCTGTCAAACTTATTCGAGGGTTACCAAAGCGGGAACCCGGCGAGAGCGGGCGGGTCTGACGTTGCAGTCTCCCAGAGCGCCTGAAAGAATGGCCGGGAGTTGCAAAACTGGTTCGATATCCTATCACCTGCGACCCTTTCCGGAGTGACAGACCCGCATGATTTTCCGCATCTTTAGCGCGATTGCACTGGCCCTCGCGGCCACATCCGTACCCGCCACCGAGACGATCCCCCAGGAATTCGCCCTGGACAACGGCATGAAGGTCATCGTCAAGCCCGACCACCGCGCGCCCGTCGTGATCGCACAGGTGTGGTATCGCATCGGCAGCAGTTACGAAGAGGCCGGTCGCACCGGCCTGTCGCATTTGCTCGAACACATGATGTTCAAAGGCACCGAGAAGGTCGGGCCGGGCGAGTACTCGCGCATCGTCTCCGAACTCGGGGGCGAGGAAAATGCCTTCACCGGGCGCGACTACACCGCTTACTACGCCACTGTCTCGGTACAGCACCTCGACCGGGCCCTCGAGCTCGAGGCGGACCGCATGCGCAACGTGGTATTCGACGAGAAGGAGTTTCTCAAGGAACGCGCCGTGGTCATGGAGGAGCGCCGCATGCGCACCGACGACAAGCCGGTCGGGCTGACCTATGAGCAACTGATGTCGGTGGCCTGGCGGGCATCGCCGTACCAGAACCCGGTCATCGGCTGGATGGACGATCTGAAGAACATGCGCAAGGACGCACTGCAGCGTTGGTATGACATGTGGTACCAGCCGAACAATGCCACCCTGGTGGTGGTCGGCGACGTCGAACCGCAACAGGTGCTGGCGCTGGCGCGCAAACATTTCGGCACCA
This sequence comes from Gammaproteobacteria bacterium Milos-ODIII6, assembly GCA_029228645.1. GTDB lineage: Bacteria > Pseudomonadota > Gammaproteobacteria > Chromatiales > Chromatiaceae > MONJU. The sequence goes on along the minus strand of JAPTHR010000002.1, from coordinate 153,133 downwards.
TTCCGGCTGGCGAGGTGCCATCACCACGGCAACCGGTCGAGCCGGTTCAGCATGGTCCGACGCGCGTGACGGTCCAGGTGCCGGCCAAGCAGCCTTACCTTCTGATGGGCTTCAAGACGCCCATCGTTGGAACCGCCGACCAGGACTGGGAGCCGTATGCACTGTACGTCGCCTCCGCCATCCTGGATGGCGGCGCCAGTGCGCGCCTCGCCACCGAACTGGTGCGCGGGCAGAAGATCGCGGCATCGGCCGGCGCCTCATACGATCCCTATTCCCGTCTCCCCGACCTGTTTCTGTTCGATGGCACACCGACCGACGGGCATAGCGCGGAGGAGATCGAGCAGGCCCTGCACGAGCAGATCCGTCGTCTGCAGGAGGAGCCGGTCAGCGCCACGGAGCTCGAGCGCGTCGTCACCCAGGCTGTGGCTTCCAAGGTTTATCAGTTGGATTCCGTCTTCTACCAGGCGATGCAGATCGGGATGCTGGACACCCTCGGGCTGGACTGGCGCCTGATTGACGAGGAGATCGAGCGCCTGCGCGCGGTCACGCCGGAACAGGTACAGGCGGTGGCGCGCAAGTACCTGGTCGAGGACAACCTCAACGTCGCGGTGCTGGTCCCTAAGGAGAAAAAGCCGGAGGATTCAACGCCCGGCCCGGAAGACGAGCGCTTGGTCTCGGGGGTGATGTATGCGCAATAAGCTGATCGCCCCTCTGCTCGCGCTGGTTTTCGCCTGTTGCACGGGCAGCCTGCTTGCCAGCACCCCCGAGATCCAGTCCTGGACCACCGCCAAGGGGGCCAAGGTGCTGTTCGTGGCGGCGCCCGATCTGCCGATCCTGGATGTCCGGGTGGTGTTCGATGCCGGCAGCGCGCGTGACGCTGAGCACGCGGGCCTGGCGGCTTTCACCAATGGGATGCTCACCGAGGGCGCGGGCGAATGGGACGCGGACGCCCTGGCCCGCCGGGTGGAGGATCGCGGCATCGTGCTTGCTTCCGGTTCGCGGCGGGACATGGCCTGGCTATCGGTGCGTACCCTGAGCGAGATCCCGACGCGCGACGTCGCGGTGGACACCCTGGGCACGCTGCTGGCGTCGCCACGCTTCGATGACACGGCGATCGAACGGGTGCGCCAGCAGATGATCGTGGCGCGCCGCCAAGGGCTGCAATCGCCGGCAACGGTTGCCTCGGAGCGATTCTACAAGGCGCTCTACGGGGCGCATCCCTATGCGCATCCGCCCGGTGGAACCGAGGACTCCCTGGCGCAAATCAGTCCCGCCCAGTTGCGCCGGTTTCACAACAGTTACTACGTCGGCGCAAACGCCGTGATCGCCATGGTCGGCGATATAGACCGGTCCGAGGCCGAAGCCATAGCCGAGCGCCTCACCGCCGGCCTGAAAAAGGGTCAGCATGCCCCGTCCTTGCCCGAGCCAGCGGCGGTCAAGGGCGGAGAGTTGCGCGAGGCATTTCCCTCGAGCCAGACCACGCTCATGATCGGCCAGCTGGGGATGGCCCGCGGTGACCCCGATTACTTCCCGCTGTACGTCGGCAATCACGCCCTCGGGGGCGGCTCGCTGGTTTCGCTGCTCGGAGATGAGGTGCGCAACAAGCGCGGTCTTTCCTACAGTGTGTACAGCTATTTCAGCGCGATGCGCGCCCCCGGGCCCTTCGTGATGGTGGCGCAGACCAAGAACGACAAGGCGGACGATTCGCTCAGGGTGATGCGCGACACCCTGGAGCGCTTCATCGAGGTCGGTCCGAGCGAGCTGATGCTCGAATCCGGCAAGAAGAACCTGATCGGAGGGTTCCCCCTCAAGATCGCGAGCAACAGCGACATCGTCGAGTACATCAGCATGATCGGTTTCTATGGCCTGCCGCTCGACTGGCTGGAGACCCTCACCGACAAGATTGCAGCGGTCGATCTGGAGCAGGTCCTGTCCGCCTTCCGCCGCCGGGTCGATCCGGCCAAAAGCATCGTCGTGACCGTGGGAGGTACCCCGTAGCCCGGGCGCGCAACCAGCTGCGCATCGTGGGCGGTGAACACGGCGGCAGGCGGCTGCACTTTCCGGATGCGAAGGGCCTGCGACCGACCGCCGACCGGGTGCGCGAGACCCTGTTCAACTGGCTGCAGGGCGAGCTCAGGGGGCGGCGCGTGCTGGACCTGTTCGCCGGCAGTGGCGCGCTCGGACTCGAGGCCCTCTCGCGCGGCGCTGCAACCGCCACTTTCGTGGAGCGCACCCGCCCGGTGGCGCTGCAGCTGCAGAAGAATATCGATCTGCTCGGTTTGCAGGGCCGCGCCCGGGTGGAGACCGGCGATGCCGCACGCGTTCTCGCTCGCGAGTCGGGCGGTGGCTACGATCTGGTGTTTCTCGACCCGCCGTTCGCCGATCGGCTGTTGGGTCCGATCTGTCGCCAGCTCGAGGAGAAAGGCCAGCTGGCGGCCCCCGCCTGGATCTATCTCGAGCAGGACAGCAGCCAGGCCTGGCCGGATCTGCCGCCGAACTGGGAGCTGCACCGCGAAGGGCAGGCCGGGCAGGCGGCATTTCGCCTGATGAGGCGCAGTGGTTGAGCGGGCGCCCTTCCGCTAACATGCCCGTTTTCCCTGGGGTGCCTTCGAATTGCAGAATATTGCCGTCTACCCGGGTACGTTTGATCCCATCACGAATGGCCATTCCGACCTGATCGCGCGCGCCAGCCGGCTGTGCGAGGAAGTCATCGTGGCCGTCGCCAGGGACACCGCCAAGTCGACCGTGTGCGACCTGGCGCAGCGGGTCGAGCTGGCCCGCCTGGTGCTATCCGATCTTGGCAACGTCAGGGTCGAGGCCTTCAGCGGCCTGTTGATGAATTACTGCCACACGATCGGCGCCAACGTGGTCATCCGTGGTCTGCGCGCGGTATCCGATTTCGAGTACGAATTCCAGTTGGCCGGCATGAACCGCCGTTTGGCGCCGGACGTCGAGACCATCTTCCTCACCCCTTCCGAGCAGTACGCCTTCATATCATCGACATTGGTGCGGGAAATCGCCGCATTGGGGGGCGATGTGTCAGAATTCGTCCATCCGGAGGTGATGCGCGTGCTGCACGGCAAGCGGTGCTGATGAAGCAGTTCGCCTACACCGCCGAAACAGGTGAATCCCTTATTCAGGAGTGGTCCGATGGCCTTGATGATTACTGACGAGTGCATCAACTGCGATGTGTGTGAACCGGAATGTCCCAACGGAGCGATCTACCAGGGAGACGAGATCTACGAGATCGACCCCAAGCTGTGCACCGAATGCGTCGGTCACTACGAGGAATCCCAGTGTGTCGAGGTCTGCCCGGTGGACTGCATCATCGTGGACCCGGAAAACACCGAGACGCAGGAAGAGCTCCAGGCGAAGTACGAAAAGATCACCGCCGAAGCCAGCTGAGGCGGTTATGTTCGCTGGCGTTCGCCAATCCCCGAGGGTCCTCACATGGGCCCTCGTTGCGTTGTGCCTGTTGTTCGCTCATCGCGTGGCGGCGGCAACGCCCCCACAGCACGCGGTGGCAAGCGCCCACCCGCAGGCGACCGCTGCCGGCATCGCGGTGCTCGAGCTGGGGGGCAATGCCTTCGATGCGGCGGTCGCGGTCAGTGCGGTCCTGGCGGTAGTCGAGCCGTATGGCTCCGGGATTGGCGGCGGAGGCTTCTGGTTGCTGCACCGCGCCAGCGATGGCTTCGAGGTGATGGTGGACGGGCGCGAACGCGCGCCCCTGGCGGCGACCCGCGACATGTACCTCGACAGTGATGGCGAGCCTGTGCCCGGCGCCAGCATCGACGGCCCCCTGGCGGCCGGCATCCCCGGAGAGCCGGCGGCCCTGGTGCACATCGCCGAGCGCTATGGCCGCCTGCCGCTGTCGCTGGTGCTGGCGCCCGCGATCGCCCTGGCGAGCGAGGGCTTCCCGGTCGATGCCCACTATCGGCGCATGGCGCGCTTCCGGCTCGAGGCGTTGCGCGCCTCGCCGGCTGCCAGCCAACAGTTTCTTTTGAATGGCGAGGTGCCACCCCTGGGGCACCTGATACATCAGCCCGAGCTGGCCAATACCCTGTTGCGGATCGCACGCCAGGGCAGGCAGGGTTTCTACGCGGGCGACCTGGCGCAACGCCTGGTGGATGGCGTGCGTGCCGCCAAGGGCATTTGGCAGCTGCAGGATCTGCAGGACTACCGGGTGGTCGAGCGTGAGCCGCTCAGTGGGCAGTTTCGTGGCCTGCGCGTGGTCAGCGCCTCGCCTCCGTCCTCCGGTGGGGTGGTCCTGCTGGAGATGCTCAATATGCTCGAGACACTCGATCTCGACGCGCAGCCCTCGGCGCGGCAGGTGCACCTGATCGCGGAGGTGATGCGGCGCGCTTACGAGGACCGGGCGCGCCATCTCGGCGACCCGGATTTCGTCGAGGTGCCGGTGGAGAAGCTCACCAGTCCGGCGTACGCGCGTGCGCGCGCCGAGGACATTGATCCGGAGCGCGCAGGCAGCAGCGGTCCGATCCGTGCAGTCGAGCCGGAAGGGCGTGATACCACGCATTTCTCGATCCTCGATCGCGAGGGCAATCGCGTCGCCGCCACGCTCAGCATCAATTACCCGTTCGGCTCAGGCTTCGTTGTGCCCGGGACCGGGGTATTGCTCAACGACGAGATGGACGATTTCTCGATCAAGCCGGGTGTGCCCAACGTGTATGGATTGGTCGGCAACGAGGCCAATGCGATCGAGCCCGGCAAGCGCATGCTCTCCAGCATGAGCCCGACCTTCATCGAGAGCGACAGCATGGTCGGCATACTGGGGACGCCCGGTGGTTCACGCATCATCAGCATGCTGTTGATCGGGGCGTTGCAGGCCAGCGAGGGACAGCCGGTTTCACGCTGGGTCGGCCGTGCGCGTTTCCATCACCAGTACCTGCCGGACGAGATCCAGTTCGAACCGGGTGGCCTCTCGGACGATACCCGCAGCTATCTCGAGGGCCTGGGGCACAGTCTCAATGAACTCGAGCAGGGCTATGGCGACATGCATGCCGTGCATTGGGACCGCGCTCGCAAGCAGGTGCAGGCGGCATCCGACCCGCGTGGCAACGGTGCCGCCTGGGTCGGCGGGACGAACTGAGCGGCGGTCTCAGCGGGTATAGAACTCCTGTTCGAAGCGTGCCCGCAGGGCCGCTGTTTCACCCTCGGGAATCACCTCCAGGTTGAAAATCAGGTGCTCGCGATGGGCCACCGGGAAGTCCGCGATGTAGTAGATGGCGTTCTGTTCACGCACCTCACGCAGTTGGATGTCGGCGCGTTTCTGGCCGATGAGGTTGCTTGCCTGGAGCGCGATTTGGGCGCTCACCGCCTCACCGCTGGTACCCGCCTTGTTCCTGATGACCGAGATGTTGAGCATGCCGCGGCTGGTGCTGCGCTGGATGCCGTAGGCCTGGGCGGTCTGGGGCGAGAGGGTGTCGCTGGTAAGGGCGTTGTGGTGGATCGTATAGGCGCCGCTCTGGGTAGCGTTTTCCGCCTGCACGAGTCCGGCGAAAAGAATGGCGAGCAGCGTGACGAGTATGCGCATGGTTTGTCTCCGAATAGGATCACTGAATCGTGTTCAGCAACAGTATAGACCGCAGGATTGCCCGGATATTCGAACTTTGGGTGTCGCGCTGCTGCGGTTTCAACGGCGCGCGAGCCGGTTCTCCAGCGCTTCGGGGATACGCCTGGGGCCGCTGATTCGAATGCGTTTCCTTTTCGACCTGTCCCCGTTCTCGATCCTGACCGCGGATTTGGCCACCCGGAACTGGCGCGCCAGCCACGCGAGGATGTGCCGGTTCGCCTTGCCGTCCCCGGGTGGGGCCGTGATGCGCAGCGCGATGCTGTCTGCTTCGATTTGATCGAAGGCATCCCGCGTGGATCGGGGTTTGACCCTGACCCAGAGCAGCAGGTCGTCGTCTTCCCAGCGGAACCAGCGGCTCACAACAGCGACAGTATCAGGCCCTTGACCGGCGGGACGAGGAGCATCTTGAGCAACACCAGGCCAATCATCACCACCATTGGGGAGAGATCGATGCCGCCGATCGGCTTGATCGTCTGGCGCACCGGGCGCACCAGCGGTTCGGTCAGGGCGTGCAGGATGCTCATTGCCGGGTTGTGGCCAGCCGGGTTGACCCAGCTGAGAATCACCATGATCAGAATGCCGTACAGGAAGATGTTGATGCTCAGGGTGAGCAGTTCCGGGATCGCGAGCAACAACGCGGCAATCGGCATGAAGCCCTGTCCGCCGATCAGCAGCACCAGCAGCATCTCGATCGCCAGCACCAGCCAGGCCAGAACCAGCGAGGCGACGTCCTTGCCGCCGACGCCGGGGATGATGCGGCGCAAGGGCTTGAGCACCGGTGTGGTGGCCTTGACGATGAACTGCGACAGCGGGTTGTAGAAGTCCGCGCGCACCAGCTGCAGCATAAAGCGCAGCAGCACCACCAGAGCGTACAGGCCGAAGATGACCTGGACCAGGAAAACCAGGGGGTCGGAGAGGTAGTTGCTGTCCATGATCAGTCCTGTGTGGTGTCGAGTTGCCGGGAGAGCTCTCGTGAGCGGTCGCGTGCGGCAGCCAGAGCACGCCTGAAGAGGTCACGCAGGCCGTCTTTCTCCAGTTGCTCCAGGGCCTGTTCGGTCGTGCCGCCGGGCGAGGTGACCCGCTGCCTGAGCGTGGCCGGGTCTTCGTGGCTTTCCATCGCCATGCGGGCGGCGCCGAGTGCGGTCTGCAGGGTGAGCAGGCGGGCCGTGTCAGCTGGCAGGCCGAGTTCGATGGCCGCGGATTCCATCGCCTCGATCACCAGGAAAAGATAAGCGGGTCCACTACCCGAAAGCGCCGTCACGGCGTCCATCAGGCCCTCGTCCTCGACCCAGATGGTCAGGCCGACCGCGCGCATGATCGTCTCGGCCTGGTCACGTTGTTCCGCGTTCACGTCCGCGGTGGCATACAGGCCGGTGGCGCCAACCTGGAGCATCGCGGGCGTGTTCGGCATGCTGCGCACCAGCGCGACCTGGCCGCCCAGCCAGCGCTCCAGCGTGTCGCTTTGCACCCCGGCGGCAATGGAGAGCACCAATGGCCGATGCGCCTGGACCGCCTCGGCAAGATCGCGCGCTACCGCCTCCAGCACCTGCGGCTTGACCGCCATGACCAGCACGTCCGCCTGGGCGACCGCCGCCGCATTGTCCTGCTCGGTTCGGATGCCTGTCCGCTCGGCCAGCGCCTGCAGGCGCTCCCCGTCCGGATCGGTGGCGATGAGGGTTTGTGGCCTGGTCCCGTCGGCGATCAGGCCGCTGATGAGGGCAGTCGCCATGTTGCCGGCACCGATAAAGGCAATGGTCGGATTGTTCATCTGAAACTGGGTATCCCTGAGGTTGGGTGGGAATACTATATCCGCTTACTCGCGGGCGCCGAAGATGTCGGTGCCGACGCGGACCATGTTCGAGCCGGCTGCGATCGCCAGCTCGAGGTCGCCGCTCATGCCCATGGACAGGGTGTCGAGCGCGAGCCCGCCGGCATTCAGTTCGGCCTGCAGGTCGGCCAGCTGTCGGAAAACCGCGAGCTGCGTCTCGCGGCTGCTGCCGGGGTCGGGCATGGTCATCAGGCCGCGCAACGCGAGCCCCGGCAGCGGCGCGACCTCGTGCGCGAGTGCGGAAAGGTCGTCCGGGCTTGTCCCCCCCTTGCTCGCCTCCGCGCTGAGGTTGACCTGGATGCAACAGTTCAGGGGCGGCAGCCCGGTAGGTCGCTGCGCGCTGAGGCGGCGGGCATGCTTGGCGTTGTCGAGGCTGTGCACCCAGCTGAAACGGGTCGCGATGTCGCGCGTCTTGTTGCTCTGGATGCGCCCAATATAGTGCCACTCGATATCCAGGTCGGCGAGCGCATCCATCTTGGGCAGGGCATCCTGCAGATAATTCTCGCCAAAGGCGCGTTGACCGGCGGCATACGCCGCGCGCAGCATGGCCGCCGGCTTGGTCTTGCTGACCGCCAGCAGGTGGATGCCCTCGGGCGCCCGTCCGGCCGCCATGGCGGCCGCCCGGATGCGTTCGTGTACCTTTTGCAGGGCTTCGGCAATAATGCGCATGGGAATTCTGATCGTAGGCTCGAGAGCGGCCTTAGATATCAGGGATGGCCGCCGTTAACAACCCGAATCACATCAGCAGCATTTGAGAGTCAAGCCAGATGGATATTGCGGAATTACTCGCCTTCAGCGTCAAGAACAACGCCTCGGACCTGCACCTTTCCTCCGGCCTGCCGCCCATGATCCGGGTGGACGGGGATATTCGCCGGATCAATGTCCCGCCGCTGGAACACAAGACCGTGCACGGGCTGGTGTACGACATCATGAACGACAAGCAGCGCAAGGACTATGAGGAGTTCTTCGAGGTCGACTTCTCGTTCGAGATTCCCGGTCTGGCGCGCTTCCGGGTGAATGCCTTCAACCAGGACCGTGGCGCAGCGGCGGTGTTCCGGACCATCCCCTCCAAGGTGCTGTCCCTCGAGGAACTGAATGCGCCCGAGGTGTTCAAGAAGATCTGCGACAACCCGCGCGGGCTGGTACTGGTGACAGGCCCCACGGGCTCGGGTAAGTCGACCACGCTGGCGGGCATGATGGACTACAAGAACGACACCGAGTACGGCCACATCCTCACCATCGAGGATCCGATCGAATTCGTGCATCAGTCCAAGAAGTGTCTGATCAACCAGCGCGAGGTGCATCGCGACACCCTGGGGTTCGCCCAGGCGCTGCGTTCCGCGCTGCGTGAGGACCCGGACATCGTACTGGTCGGCGAACTGCGTGACCTCGAGACCATCCGCCTGGCATTGACGGCGGCCGAGACCGGTCACCTGGTGTTCGGCACCCTGCACACCAGCTCGGCGGCCAAGACCATCGACCGTATCGTCGACGTCTTTCCCGCGGGGGAGAAATCCATGGTGCGTTCCATGTTGTCGGAATCGCTGCGCGCGGTTATCTCGCAGACCCTGATGAAGAAAGTCGGCGGTGGGCGGGTAGCGGCGCACGAGATCATGATCGCCACCCCGGCGATCCGCAACCTGATCCGCGAGGATAAGGTCGCGCAGATGTATTCGGCCATCCAAACCGGCCAGTCGACCGGCATGCAGACGCTCGATCAGAACATGCAGGACCTGGTGCGCAAGGGTCTCATCTCGCGCCAGGACGCCCTCGCGCGTGCGGTCAACCGCGACCTGTTTAATTAAACAAAGTGCCCGAATAACCTATTCTGTGACCGTTGGCGGAGACCGCTCCGCTGTCGACGCGGTAAATTCGGTGAGAACGAGGTAGAGCTTATGGCCATGGATTTCAACGACATCTTCGCCCTGATGGTGGAGAAGAAGGGTTCGGACCTGTTCATTACCGCCGGCATGCCCCCGTGCATGAAGCTGAACGGCAGGATCGTCCCGGTCGCCAAGACCAAGCTGAACGAACAGCAGGCGCGCGAACTCACCTACTCGCTGATGACGCCGGAACAGCGGGATGAGTTCCAACACACCAAGGAGTGCAACTTCGCCCACGATGCCAAGGGGATCGGGCGTTTCCGGGTGAGCGCCTTCGTGCAGCGCGACAATGCGGGGATGGTGCTGCGACGCATCGAGACCAACATCCCCACGCTCGAGGATCTCCGGCTACCACCGGTCCTGGCGGACCTGTCGATGTCCAAGCGCGGCCTGGTGGTGTTCGTCGGCGCCACCGGCACCGGCAAGTCGACCTCGCTCGCCGCCATGGTGGGGCACCGCAACCACAATGCCAGCGGCCACATCATCTCCATCGAGGACCCGATCGAGTTCCTGCATCAGCACGGCAACAGCATCATCACCCAGCGCGAGGTGGGCGTGGATACCGAGTCCTACGAGGTGGCGCTGAAGAACACCCTGCGCCAGGCGCCGGATGTCATCCTGATCGGCGAGGTCCGCACCCGCGAGACCATGCAGCATGCCATCACCTTCGCGGAAACCGGTCACCTGGTCCTCACCACCCTGCACGCGAACAACGCCAACCAGGCCCTGGAACGGATCATTCACTTCTTCCCCGACGAGCAGCACAAGCAGGTGCTGATGGACCTCTCGCTCAACCTGCGCGGTATCGTGGCGCAGCAACTGGTGCCGCGTATCGACGGCGAGGGCCGCAAGGCGATACTCGAGGTCCTGCTCAACACCCCGCTGGCCTCGGACCTGATTGCCAAGGCCGAGGTGTCCAAGCTCAAGGACCTGATGAAGCGCTCGCGCGAGCAGGGGATGATTACCTTCGACCAAGCCCTGTACGAGGCCTGCGTGGCGGGGGAGATCTCGGAGAAGGACGCCATGCAGTTCGCCGATTCCTCCAACGAGGTGCGCCTGATGCTGAAACTCGGCGATCGGCGCCCGGGTGCTGGCGGCGCTGCGCCCGGGGCGGGTGGCCTCGGCGGGTCACCCGATGACGACGGTATGAGTCTGCTGCCGGAGTAGAGGCGGTTCGGGTCAGAATACCCGGTAGCCGTCGAATACCGGTCCATCCACGCACACGCGCTGCATGGCGGGTCCGGCGTCGGTGCTGACCTCGACCACGCAGCCGGCGCAACCGCCCACCGCACAGGCCATGAACTCCTCCAGCGACACCTGCACCGGCAGGTCGTAGTCACGCGCCAGGTTGACCACGGCCTCCAGCATGGGGTGCGGCCCGCAGGCATAGATCCCGACCTCGGAACGGGCCGTCGTATCGAGCGCATCCAGCCAGCAACGTGCCAGGTCGGTGACGTAGCCTTCGTGGCAGCCGGGGTAGCCCTGCAGGCTGGCCAGCCGGCTTGCGATATGCCAGTCCTCCAGCAGTGGCATCGCCCCGATCACGCCTTCGGGCATGCCGGGAACCAGGATCTGGGAGGGGCGGGCGTCAAACGGGAACGGAACCTCTGAACCCAGGATCACCAGTGGCTGTTGCTCACTCCCGCGCAGGGCCTCGGCGATGCAGATCATCGGTGGCATGCCGACACCGCCGCCAATCAGGAGCGGGCGCTTCTCCTTCACCTCGAAGGGTCGGCCGATCGGTCCCATGAGGTTGAGCGATTCACCGACCTGGCGCTGCGCCAGCAGTTCGGTTCCTTCGCCCACCGCCTTGTAAAGGAAGTCCACCCAGCCCTCGCTGGGCGACACCCGCATGATCGAGATCGGGCGCCGCATCGGCCGCTGCGGGTGGACCGTGATGTGGGCGAACTGGCCGGGGAGGGCACGTGCGGCGCAACCGGGGGCGTGCACGCGCAGCACATACTGCTCGCCGGCAAAGGCATCGTGAGACAGGATCTCGGCGTCTTCGACCAGGATGGTGTCGCGGTGGGGCTTGCTGTTCATGCGCGAAGCTTAATGGCCGCGCCGTGCCTGCGGCAAGGCTGCCTGTCCGGTTTGAGGGTCCACGCTGGCGTGTGTGCGGTGGACCTTGCCTCTATAATCCGGTACCCGACACCGCAAAATCCCGCGGGCGATAACGGCAGAGGAGTCGATTTTGAAAGAGCAAGCAGTGCAGCGCCCGGTGCGCCTCGCCATCATGACCGTGTCGGACACCCGCACCCTGGAGAACGACACCTCCGGAGACGCCCTGCTGAAGCTGGCAACCGAGGACGGCCACGAAGTGGTCGAGCGCATCCTGGTAAGGGACGACATCTACCGTATCCGCTTCGAGGTCTCGCGCTGGATCATCGACCCCAGCGTCGAGGCGGTGATCACCACCGGCGGCACCGGGCTGACCGGCCGCGACGGCACCCCGGAGGCGATCGCGCCCCTGCTGGACCGAACCATCGACGGCTTCGGCGAGCTGTTCCGGCACGTCTCCTATCAGACCGTGGGCACCTCGACGATCGCCTCGCGCGCGCTCGCCGGGGTGGCCAATGGGACCTTCGTCTTCTGTCTGCCGGGGTCCACCGGCGCCTGCAAGGATGCCTGGAAGGGCGTGCTGCATGACCAGCTGGACATCAACCACCGCCCCTGCAACCTGGTCGAACTGATGCCGCGACTGACCGAATCATGAGTGCGACCGATGCCTGCTTCAGCGGTGGGGGCATGCTCAGCGCGGATGCGGCGCGTGCGGCTCTCATCGAGGCCGCCCGCCCGCTGAGCGAGACCGAAGAGGTCGTGCTCGCGGAGCTGCTGGGGCGGGTCCTGGCGACCGACGTGGTCTCGCCGCTGGACGTCCCCGGTCATGACAACAGCGCCATGGATGGCTACGCCGTACGCGCCGCCGACTTCGGTGCGGACGGGGCGGCGCTCCCGGTCAGCCAGCGGATCGCCGCCGGTCACCCCGGGGATCCCCTGCAGGCCGGCAGCTGCGCGCGCATCTTCACCGGCGCCCCGATGCCAGCGGGCGCGGATGCGGTGGTGATGCAGGAGGAGGTCACCCTCGAGGATGGCATCGCGCGCATCTCGCGCCAGGTCAAGGCGGGCGAGAACGTGCGCCCGCGCGCCAATGACATCGCGGCGGGCTCGACGGTGCTGCCGGCGGGTACCCGTATCCGCCCCCAGATGGTCGGGCTGCTGGCCTCGCTCGGTATTCCCCGGGTGCGCGTCTTCCGGCGCCTGCGCGTGGCGCTGCTCAACACCGGCGACGAGATCGTCGAGCCGGGCCAGCCGCTGGCGCCCGGCCAGATCTACAACTCCAACCGCTACACCCTGCTCGCCACCCTGGAGCGGGTGGGCTGCGAGGTGGTCGATCTCGGCCGCGTCGAGGACACCTTCGAGGCGACCCGGACCGCAATGATCCAAGCCGCCGAGCAGGCCGACCTGATCGTCACCAGCGGCGGGGTCTCGGTCGGCGAGGAGGACCACATCAAGGCAGCGGTGCAGGCGGAGGGCGAGCTGGACCTGTGGCGGGTGCGCATGAAGCCCGGCAAGCCGCTGGCCTTCGGGCGGGTCGGCGATACCCCCTTCATCGGTCTGCCGGGCAACCCGGTGTCGGCCTTCGTCACCCTGTGCCTGTTCGGCATGCCGTTCATCCGCGTCGCGCAGGGCCAGCGCCAGCCCTTCCCGCCGGCCCTGCGGGCGCGCTGGCCGGTGGCGCTGGAGCGCCCGCTCAAACGGCGCGAGTTCGTGCGGGTACGGCTGGAGCGAGGCAGCGAGGATGGTGTCCCGGTGGCACAGGCCTTCCCGCGCCAAGGCTCGGACGTGCTCACCAGCACGGTCTGGGCGGAAGGCCTGCTGGAGCTGCCCGAGGATGTCAGCCTGCCTGCGGGCTCGCTGCTCAATTACTGGCCGTTCGAGACCCTGCTGGCATGATCCGGGTACTGTACTTCGCGCGCTTACGCGATCTGGTGGGGGTGGCTTCGGAGGAAATTGCGCAGCCGCCGGAGACGATCGCCGGGCTGATCGAGCAGCTCAGCGCGCGCGGTGACGACTGGGCCTCCGCTTTTTCCGGCACAGTGCTGGTGGCGGTCAACCAGGAGATGGTCGATCGCGGCGCCGGCATAGCCGACGGTGATGAAATTGGCTTCTTCCCTCCGGTAACGGGCGGATGAGGCGCGTCATCCGCGTCCAGGCGGAACCCTTCGACCTGGCGATCGAAACCGCACAGCTGACCGCCGGGGACACCGCTTGCGGCGCCGTGGCCAGCTTTATCGGCCTGGTTCGCAACGTCAATCAGGTGGGCAGCGTGCAGTCCGATGTCGCCGCCATGACCCTGGAGCACTACCCGGGCATGACCGAGAAGGCCCTGGGGCGGATCGTGGAAGCCGCGGCCGGGCGCTGGCCGCTGCGCGCGGTCACGCTGATCCACCGGGTCGGGTCGCTGTCGGCCGGCGAGCCGATCGTGCTGGTGCTGACCGCCAGCGCGCACCGCCGGGCGGCCTTCGAGTCCTGCGAATACATCATGGATATCCTCAAGACCGAGGCGCCCTTCTGGAAGAAGGAGCGCCTCGGCAGCGGCGAGGAGCGCTGGGTGGATGCGCGTGAGTCGGACGGTGAAGCCGCCGCGCGCTGGCTGAAGAGCGATACCTGAGCGTCGCTGCCGCCCTGGCAGCGCCGCCCGGGAGCCCGATCAGCGCTGATGGCAGTGGCTGCCCCAGGCCTTCTTCATTTCCTGCATCGAGGGGTGTTTGCCCATGTGGGGATGATGGGGGTGGGACTTGCCCCAGTGATGCTTTTTGCGCATCGGCACCCGCTCGCCCAGGGTCACCGGCATGTCCACCAGTTGCCCGGCACGCGCAACCTGCAGTTTCACCTCGCGGCCGGCCTGGTCGGACTTCACCAGTGCCGACAGCTGGCCGGGAGTGAACAAACGCTGATCGTCGTACGCGGTCAGGACGTCGAAGCGCCGCAGACCGGCCTGCGCTGCCGGCGAGTCCGGCTGGATGCGCATGATCACCACGCCCTGGCCGCGCGCGATCGAGTCGGGGAGCTGGGCGGCCAGCGGCGGTGGCACGCGCATCAGGCGAACCCCCAGGTAAGTCTGAGCAGGGGCCGTCGACTGCATCGCCTCAGCCGGCGTCGGTGTCGCTGTCGCTTCTTCGGTTTCGTGCCCCTCGGCGAGGACGGCAGAGGGGGGCAGGGCCAGGACCAGGGCCAAACTCAGCATTCGCAAATTGCGCATCAGGAACTCCTTAAATGGGTAAAGGCAGCGAACCCGGTTTTGGGCCGCACAAGGAAAGAGGTTCGGCAATTGCGAAAGTTCCGCTGGCTGGGCAGGGGTGTCCATAACGGTGTCACGCTGCCTCTGCTACAGTAAGGATTCGCGGGTGCAAATCTTTCGGGGAGGGGATGAGCATGTTTGGGAAGGTGATTCTTAGGTTGGGACCCGGTATCCGGGCACTTGGGACGGCCGGAGCGTTGTTGGTTCTGGCGGTAGGGAGCGTTGGGACGGCCGGGGCCACGACGACCCTGCAGGACCTTTTTTATGATGCAGACGGCTTAGATAGCGACAGTGATGGGGCATTTACGCGGGGTGACCTAACGTTCTCTGACTTTGCGCCGATTGTGTCCCCCTCACTACCGGATGCCGCGAGTTTGGCAGCGATACTCTCCACGCAAAACCCGTCCATGGTGGCGAACATTCCTTTTTTCGATTTCAGTGGAGGCGGCGTGTTCTCCCGGGGTTGGGTAAACGCCAATGCGGCGGAAGCAGGAAATATCACCGTCGAGATTCTGGAAGATAATCTCGCCACTGGCGGATTCGATCCTGGTTTTCGTTTAGAAGGTAACAACGAGTGGCATGTGGATGCTGGTTACTCTGATAATGTACCTGACAAAGCTTCCGCACAGTTGTCGGCTTTCACGTACACGGTTTCAAATTCCGGGAACAAGCCTCTGACAAGTGCTGATCTTGCCCAATTTTCAACGATCAACGCGGTTGGGCCGGATGTCGTTGGCTTTCCTGATGTCGCCGCTGGGCTTAGTTTGCAGTTCGTACTCTTGCCGGGAAATACTGATCTGGCAAACGCGCCTTGGAATTACACTCTGGAGAGCGGTTATCAAACCTCCACAGGCGTAATGGCGCTGCCGTTTGACCAGGACTACGATTGGGTCGGGTTCAACGAACCCACCTCGATCCAGGTTATCAGCGTGATTTTACTTGGGGCCACTTCCGAAGGCGGATTTACTATGGAGGCCCTTGAGCAACGCATCGACCCGCCTAACCCGGCCATACCGGAACCCCAGACCGCCCTACTGCTTCTCATGGGGATGCTTGGCATTGGTGCGGTGCGCCGCAGGGTTGGCTGATACGGGTGCGTGTCCAGCCGTCAGTGGACTGAATGATTTATCCGCGCCTCCCACTCCGGGAGGCGTTTTTCGTGGCCGCGAGAGAGCAGGTCAGTGTCTAGATGAGTAAACCGTCGGCACCGGAAGTCATCGGCCTGGTCCTTGCGGGTGGCCTCAGCCGCCGTTTCGGTGGCGAGGACAAGGCCTGGCAGGTCTATCGTGGGCGTCCGTTGGTCGAATATGCACTGGAGCTGCTCGCGCCACTCGACTCGGTGGTGATCAGCGCCAATCGCGAACCCGGGCGCTACCGGCGCTTCGGCCATCCCATCGTCACGGATCGTCGCCCCGGCGCGCTCGGTCCGCTCAGCGGGATCGAAACCGCGTTTCTCGAGACTGGCGCGCAGGCCCTGCTGGTGGTCCCGTGCGATGTGCTCGGCGCCCCGGCGGACTGGGCAACACGTCTGATCGATCACGCGGATCGGACCGGCAGTCCCTGGGTGGGCACCTTGGATGGCGAACGCCTGCAGCCGCTGTTGGGTTTCTGGTCGTGTGAGCTATTGCCGAAGGTCAGCGCCGCCCTGGATGCGGGACATCGGCGCGTCATGCAACGGATCGAGCCCTGGATGGACAACGCCCTGGCGCTGCCCGAGGGTGAGCACCTGCTGAATCTCAATACGCCGGAGGCACTGGCCGCGGCGCGGCGCTGAGCTCAGTCTTCTTCCCCGAACAGCCCGCGCAGCGCCTTGCGCTCGTCGGCGGTGATGCCCTTTTTCTTCTCCGTGGTCCGCATGTCCGCGTGGCAGACGCGATTACGCCCGGATTCCTTGGCCTGGTAGAGCAGCCGGTCGACCGATTCGATCAGTTCCTCCGCCGATCGTTCGTCATCCGGCAGGTGCACCTCCACCCCCATGCTCGCGGTCATGTGGAACTCGCCCCGGTCGTGCCGCACCGGTTTTTCCGCGATCTCGTTGCGAATCCGCTCGGCGATCCGGATCGCCGGGCGCAGGCCGGTGTCGGGCAGGACGATGATGAATTCCTCGCCACCGTAGCGGCACACGGTATCGACGATCCGCACCTGGTGGCAGAGTATCCTGGCGGTCTGTTTGAGCGCGACGTTGCCCACCTCGTGCCCCCAGGTGTCATTGATGCGCTTGAAGTGGTCCAGATCGACCATGATCAGCGACGCCGGGCGGTGCGTGCGGCGGGTGCGTTCCATGACCACCGGCAGGGCCTCCTGGAAGTGGCGCACGTTATACAGGTTGGTGAGCGGGTCGTGTGAGACCAGTTCCTCGAGACGATCGACGCGCCCGCGCAGCTTGACCAGTTCGTCGAGCCAGTCGCAACTCTGCTCGCCGACGGGGCATTTCGGGTCCTGCGGGGGGGCGTCAGCGCTCATGCTTTAGGAGATTAGCGCATGCGCCCCGATTCGGGTAGCGGTGCGAGTATCCTGGATAAGGCACCGCTCCCCTTGAAAATTTTCAGTAAACACCGATTTCAATGAGAGTACCCACAACGCTTCTCCAGGTGGGAGACATATGCAATACAAAGACTACTACGAGGTCATGGGTGTCGAGCGCAACGCGACCCAGGACGAGATAAAGCGCGCCTATCGCAAGCAGGCGCGCAAGTACCACCCCGATGTGAGCAAGGAGCCGGATGCCGAACAACGCTTCAAGTCGATCGGCGAGGCCTACGAGGTGCTCAAGGACCCGGAGAAGAGGGCTGCCTATGACCAGCTCGGCGCCAACTGGAAGGCGGGCCAGGACTTCGATCCGCCGCCCGACTGGGATCAGGGTTTCGAATTCCACGGTGGTGGTTTCACCGGCGCGGATGCGCAGCACTTCAGCGACTTCTTCGAGAATCTGTTCGGGCGAGGGGGCGCGCACGGCTACGCGCATGCCGCGGGGGCCGGCGCGGGCGGTTTCGACATGCACGGCGAAGACAGCCATGCGCGGGTCGTGATCGACCTGGAAGACGCCTACTCCGGCGCCACGCGCGCGCTGACGCTCAAGCACAGCGAGATCGGCTCGGACGGCCGCCCCCGGCAGCGCGAGCGCACCCTCAAGGTGCGTATCCCCCGCGGGGTTCGCCAGGGCCAGCACATTCGCCTCGCCGGACAGGGCAGCCCGGGTATGGGGCGTGGCCAGGCGGGCGATCTCTACCTCGAGATCGAGTTTCGTCAGCACCCGTTCTACCGGGTCGAGGGTAAGGATGTCTGGCTCGACCTTCCGGTGGCTCCATGGGAGGCCGCCCTCGGCGCCACGGTGAAGGTCCACACGCCGGCCGGCAGTCTCGATCTGAAGGTGCCGCCGAATTCTTCCGGCGGACGCAAGCTGCGCCTCAAGGGCAAGGGTATCCCGGCGAAAGACCCCGGGGACCTGTATGTCGTGCTGACGATCGCCACCCCGCCCGCCGGGGATGAGCGTGCGCGCGAAGCCTATGAGGCATTCAGCAGGGCTTTCGGCAGTTACGATCCGCGCGCGCAACTGGGGGGATGAGAGAGCATGCTTGAGACAGAGACGAACCCGTTGCAGGGGGACCTGATGGAAGACATGACTGATCTGACCCTGGCCCAGTTGTGCCGCGCCTGCCGGGTCCCTGCCGAAGTGGTCATCGAACTGGTCGAGCTCGGCCTGGTGGAGCCGGTGGGCGGTGAGCCCGGCGCGTGGCGCTTCCCGTACATCAGCGTGCGCCGGGTGCGCTGCGCACAGCGGCTGCAGCGGGACCTGGAGGTGAACATGCCGGGCGCGGCACTCGCCATCGAGTTGCTGGAGGAGTTGGACCGGCTGCGTGCGCGCCTGCGCCAGATCGATCCGAACCTCGATCGCTATTAGGCGCAGACTATCGATAGTTTAGATAATTTAAAATATACATATCGATAGCCATTTTTAATAATTCTCCTGTCTTCCAACCCAAGCTATTTCGACAGGAGAAACAACATGCAGAACCGCGAAGGACAAAAAGTACCCAGCGTCATTTTCAAGACCCGCGCCAACGGCGACTTTGTCGACCTCAACAGCGACGACATCTTCAAGGGCAGGACCGTGGTGGTCTTCTCCCTGCCGGGCGCCTTCACCCCCACCTGCTCCTCGACCCACCTGCCGCGTTACAACGAGTTGGCCAAGGTGTTCGCAGAAAATGGCGTGGACGAGATCGTATGCCTTTCGGTCAACGACGCCTTCGTCATGGATGCCTGGAAGGAAGACCAGGAGGCGGAGCATGTCACCCTGATTCCGGATGGCAACGGTGATTTCACCGAGGGCATGGGCATGCTGGTCGACAAATCCGAGCTGGGCTTCGGCAAGCGCAGCTGGCGCTACTCGATGCTGGTCAAGGACGGCGTGGTCGACAGGATGTTCATCGAGCCGGATGTGCCGGGCGATCCCTTCGAGGTCTCGGATGCCGACACCATGCTGGCCTACGTCAACCCGAGTGCGCGCAAGCCGGAGGCGATCAGCCTGATCACCAAACCTGGCTGCCCATTCTGCGCAAAGGCCAAGCAGGCGCTCTCCGAGGCCGGCATGGAGTTCGAGGAGATCGTGCTCGGGCACGACGCCACGCTGCGCTCGGTGCGCGCCATCACCGGCAAGGAGACGGTGCCCCAGGTGTTCATCGGCGGCCACTACATCGGCGGCTCGGATGACCTCAAGGCCTATCTCGCAGGCGAAGCGAAAGACGTCGCCTGATCATATCCCGCCCCCTCCTGCAGAACGGGAGGGGGCATCCGGGAAAACGAATTCACCCGCGGGTACGGATTTTGTCCCTGCCCGGCAACGGCATGAGAAAGGAAAGCAGCATGAACAAGCATTTCGACCTGATCGCAATCGGCGCCGGCAGCGGTGGGCTCGCGGTGGCGGAAAAGGCGGCCGAGTACGGTAAAAAGGTGGCGGTGATCGAATCCGGCCGGATCGGCGGCACCTGCGTCAACAACGGCTGCGTGCCCAAGAAGGTGATGTGGTATGCCGCCCAGTTGGCCCACGCGGTGGACGACGCCAGCGGCTTCGGGGTGCCTGCGCAGCGCGGCGCCACCGACTGGGGCAAACTGGTCGCCGGCCGGGACGACTACATCGCCAACATCAACCGCTATTGGGACGGTTACGTTGCCGACAGCGGCATCACCCGTATCAACGGGCATGCGCGCTTCGTCGACAGGCACAGCGTGGAGGTCGATGGCGTCCGCTACAGCGCCGAGCACATCGTGATCGCCACGGGTGGGCAGCCGATCGTCCCGCCCGTGCCGGGAGCGGATCTCGGGGTCACCTCGGATGGCTTCTTCGCCCTGCGCGAACAACCGCGCAAGGTGGCCATCGTCGGTGGCGGCTACATCGGTGTCGAGCTGGCGGGCGTGCTGCGCGCGCTCGGCTCCGAGGTCACCCTGGTGGCGCTCGAGGAGCGCGTCCTGGAGACCTTCGATCCGATGGTCGGCGAGGTCCTGATGGGCGAGATGCGCCGCCAGGGCATCGTGCTGCACATGCGCTACCAGGTCAGCGGCCTGCTCAGGACCGAATCCGGTGTTGCGCTGGAGAAGGTCGATGGGGCGTGCCTGGATGGCTTCGATAGCGTGATCTGGGCGGTTGGGCGGCGGCCCAACACCGCCGATCTCAACCTGGACGCGGCCGGCGTGCGCGTGGACCGTGGCGGCATCGTGGCGACCGACGAGTACCAGAACACCAACGTGTCGGGCGTCTATGCGATCGGCGACATCACCGGGCGCGCTGCGCTCACCCCGGTCGCGATCGCCGCTGGGCGTCGTCTGGCGGCACGCCTGTTCCTCGGGCAGAAGGAGCAGCGGGTGGACTACGACAATATCCCCAGCGTGGTGTTCTCGCACCCCCCGGTGGGCGTGGTCGGCCAGACGGAGCCGCAGGCGCGCGAGACCGGCGAAAACATCACGGTGTACCAGACCGACTTCACGCCGATGCGCTACAGCCTGGCTGGGCATGGTTCGACCACCGCCATGAAGCTGGTCTGCAGCGGCGAGGAGGAACGGGTGGTCGGTATCCACCTGATCGGCGACGGAGTGGACGAGATGCTGCAGGGCTTTGCGGTGGCGTTGAAGATGGGCGCCACCAAGGCGGACCTGGACAATACCATCCCGATCCACCCGGTCAGTGCCGAGGAATTGGTTACCCTGAAGCGGCCGCAGCCGCAGCACGATCGGGAACATCTGCAGGACGCCGGGATCGAATGGAAGGACGCGGGCTGAGCAGGGCTCGCGCGGCCTGCAGGTGACCAAACCGGACTCGCGTATGCATGACCTGATTCTGAGGGACGCAGTGAGCGACGACCTCGCCGCCATCAACCGCGTGGTCGAGGCCGCCTTCATGACCTGGGACCTGCCGGAGCGGGTCAAACGCCTGTCCCTGCCCAGCTACCGCTACGACGACATGGACCTGCGTCACCTGCAGATGAAGCTGGCCGGGAGCGCGGGCGAGGTCGTCGGGATGGCGGCCTGGGAGCCGGCCGAGCGCAAGGACTGCCCGGGTGAAGGGCCGGCGCTGCTGCTGCACGGCCTGTACGTGCATCCTGATCACATGCAGCGGGGCATCGGGCGTGAACTGTTGCGCGCGGTGCGCGAGGCCGCACGGGCCGGCGGCTTCGACGGCGTCCTGGTAAAGGCTCAGGCGGATGCGGTCGGGTTCTTTGAACGGGCCGGATTGCAGTCCTTGCCGGTGCAGGATGAGGCACGCCACTACGCCAGGCGATTCTGGCTGCCGGCCTGAAATGGTCATGCCCACGCGCGTGGGATAACCTAGCCGGCATTCCTGGCAGGGGGTCCATAAGCCTCGGCCGATTTCTCCTGGGAGCAGCCGAGTGGCCAAGCGCGAAAACCAACCGGGCGCGGACAAGCCGCGTATCGAGATCAACCGCAGCAGCCGACCGCCGTTCTGGCAGTCGCCGCAATTCAACCTGGTCGTCTACCTGCTATTCGTCCTGCTGTCCTTTCATTTCTGGGGGCAGTACAGCGAGGCGCGGCGCATCGAGATCCCGTACAGCGAGTTCCTGCAGCACCTCGAGAAGCGCGAGGTGGCGGAGGCCGTGGTCACCGACCGGGCCATCACCGGCCAGCTGACCGATTCCGACCCGCGCACCGGCCGGCCGCGCCAGTTCATCACCGTGCCGCTGCTGTGGAGTCCAGAGCTGGCGGACAAACTCGCCGAGCAGGGGGTGAAGTACACCGTCCGCTACGACGACAACTGGCTGCGCGACTTCTTTTTCAGCTGGATCCTGCCGTTCGGCATCCTGTTCCTCGTGTGGGGCTGGATCGCGAGGAAGATGGGGCCGATGAACAAGGGCTTTCTGAATATCGGTGGGCACGCCCACGTGCACCCCGACTCCGGTCCCAAGGTCACCTTCGACGACGTCGCCGGTTACGAGGAGGTCAAACAGGAACTGCGCGAGACGGTCGAGTTCCTGCGCGATCCCAGCCGTATCCGCGAGCTCGGCGCGCGCGCGCCCAAGGGCGTGCTGCTGGTCGGTCCGCCGGGTACCGGCAAGACCCTGTTCGCGCGCGCGGTCGCGGGCGAGGCCAGGGTGCCCTTCTTCAACATCAGTGGTTCGGAGTTCATCGAGCTGTTCGTCGGGGTCGGGGCGGCGCGCGTGCGCGAACTGTTCGAGGAGGCGCGCGGCAAGGCGCCGTGCATCATCTTCATCGACGAAATCGACGCCATCGGGCGGACCCGCAGTGCCGGCCCGGCGATGGGTGGGCACGACGAGCGCGAGCAGACCCTCAACCAGTTGCTTTCGGAAATGGACGGCTTCGATCCCTCTACCGGCGTGGTGGTGATGGCCGCGACCAACCGCCCGGAGATCCTGGACCAGGCGCTGCTGCGCTCCGGTCGCTTCGACCGGCGCGTCCTGGTGGACAAGCCGGACCGGATCGCGCGCGAGGGCATCCTGCGCCTGTATGCCGGGCGCATGAAGCTGACCGCGGGGGTCGACCTGGATGTGATCGCGCGGCGCACCCCGGGCTTCGTCGGCGCCGATCTCGAGAACATCTGCAACGAAGCCGCCATCCATGCGCTGCGTGAGAACCGTGGGCAGATCAACATGGACGATTTCGAGGCCGCCATCGACCGGGTTGTCGCCGGACCCGAGGCCAAGCATCGCGCCCTCAGTGCAGCGGAGAAACACCGGGTCGCGGTGCACGAGTCCGGGCATACCCTGGTGGCGCTGGCCGTGCCCACCGGGGAGCCAGTGCACCGCGTGACCATCATCCCGCGCGCGATTGGCGCGCTCGGCTTCACCCTGCAGCTGCCGGTCGAGGAGCACCTGCTCTCCACCACCGAGGAGATGAAAGACCAGATAGCGATCCTGCTGGGCGGGCGCATGGCCGAGCAGCTGGTCCTGGGGAGCGTCTCTTCGGGTGCGTCCAACGACCTCGAGAAGGCGAGTGACATTGCGCGCAACATGGTCTCGCGTCTGGGCATGAGCGAGGCGCTCGGCCCGGTGGTGTGGGGGCGGCAGCAGCAACTGCAGTACCTCAGCAGCGCGCAGGTCATCGAGGAGCGCAACTTCAGCGAGGCGACCGCGCAGGCCATCGATGCCGAGGTGAAGGCCTTGGTGGAGGAGGGCCGGGAACGGGCGCGCGGCATACTGACCCGCTGCAGCGCGGTCCTGGATGCCCTGAGCGCGGAGCTCGAGGAGCATGAGACCCTGGATTCGGAGCAGATCCTGCGCATTGCCGGGGCCTGCGCTCAGACCCGGCCGAAGCCGGCCGAGGGGCGCTGAGATGGCGCGAGAGTCCGATCCGGTCCTGGCGCGCATCCGCTGGCTGACCTGGGCCTTCGTGCTGTTCGTGGTGCTGTGGCAGTTCCTGCCGATGCTGGAACGCTACCTGATCGGGATCAGCGCGGAGTCGCGCACGGTCGCGGCGCGCGGCGAGCTCGGGGGCGACGAGCGCAACACTATCGAGGTGTTCAAGCAGGCCAGTCCCTCGGTGGTCTACATCAGCACCCGTCAGCAGGTCGTGAACGTCTGGACCCGGGACGTTCTGAGCGTACCGAGCGGCACCGGTTCAGGCTTCGTCTGGGATGATCTCGGTCACATCGTGACCAACAATCACGTCATCGAGGGTTCCGCGCAGGCGACCGTGCGACTCAACGACGGGCGCGTCTACCGGGCCCTGCGCGTCGGCGCCAGCCCGGAGCATGACCTCGCCGTGTTGCGCATCAATGTCTCTTTCGACCGTCCGCCACCGGTGCCGATCGGCACCAGTGGCGATCTGCAGGTGGGCCAGAAGGTGCTGGCCATCGGCAATCCCTTTGGCCTGGATTACACCCTCACCACCGGCGTGGTGTCGGCCCTGGACCGTACCCTCGCGGGTGAGAACGGGGTCGACATCGAGCATCTCATTCAGACCGATGCCGCGATCAATCCGGGCAATTCCGGCGGCCCCCTGCTGGACAGCGCCGGGCGCCTGGTCGGGATCAATACCGCCATCTACAGCCCCTCCGGCGCCTATGCCGGGATCGGCTTCTCCGTGCCGGTGGACACGGTCAACCGGGTGGTGCCGCAGCTGATTGCCCAAGGGCGTTATATCCGCCCCAGTCTTGGCATCACGGTCGACGATGATCTCAACCGCAACGTGACCTCCCAGCTCGGGGTGCAGGGGGTGATGGTGTTGCGGGTCCAGCCGGGCTCGGCGGCTGATCGTGCCGGCCTGCGCGCCACCCGGGTGGGCAGTCAGGGCGAGATCATTCCCGGGGATATCCTCCTCGCGATCGAGGAGCAGGCGGTTAGCTCGGTCAAGGAATTGCTTTCCCGGCTGGAGGATCACCGCATCGGTGACCGGGTTACACTCAAGCTCTGGCGTGACGGCGAAGAGGTGCGCACCGAAGTGGTGCTCGACGGCGGTTGAAATCAGACACGGGGCTGGCAGCCTTTACATGCTATCCGAGAGCCGTCGTGCGGCGCGCGATAAGGCAGCTCCTGGTCCTGTTGCTGATCATCTGCGCGGCTCCGGCCGCAGCTTCCGTGCCGCTGCCCCTGGACCAGGCGCTGCACGGTCTGGGACGCTACGCCGATACCCTGGCGGAGGACGGTGAGCGGCTGACCCCGAGGCAGGCTCAAATTGCCTTCCAGCGCGCACCGGGCCAGGCAGCGGATACCGGGGTGCTGCATTTCGGCACGGGGGTTGGACCACACTGGATACGGTTCGCCCTGCACAATCCTTCGCAGACCCCGGTCGAACGCCTGCTCGTGATCGAGAACCCCTGGATCGATCAACTGGATGCCTACCTGGTGCACGCGGGCCAGGTGCTGCGTGACTGGCGCCTCGGAGACAGTCTGGCATTTTCCGCGAGGGAGGTTTCACACCGACACTTCGTATTGCCCCTGATGATTCCTGCGGGTGACGCGGAGGTCCTGGTGCGGGTGGAGACACCCGATCCGATGCTGCTACCGGCGTTCTTCGGCACGCAGGAGCAGTTTGAGCGGTACGACCGTCTCAACAGCTACAGCTACGGGCTGCTGTACGGTTTCCTGCTCGCCCTGGCGCTGTACAACCTGGTGCTGTATTTCCAGATCCGCCTGCGGCGTTATCTCGCCTACGTCGGCTTCCTGGCCAGCTTCCTGATCCTCAACATGGTCTATACCGGGCATTTTTTCTGGTGGTTCTGGCCCTCGCAGGCCGCCTGGTGGCAATGGGGCCATCCCCTGGTGATCGGACTGTACGCCAGCGCCTGGGCCGCCTTTGCCACGACCTTCCTGCAGCTGCGTCGCTACATGCCGGCGCTCTACCGCGGAGTGGTCTGGTTCATCGGCATGTTCTGGTTCTGTCAGCTGGCGCTGCTGGTGCTGAACGAACAGGCCTGGGCGGTGATCACCTCGATCCTGTTCTCTCTGCTGGTCACGCTGTTGATCCTGCCGGTGGCCGCGATGTCCTGGCGTTCGGGCATGCGCGAGGCGGTCTACCTGATCCTGGCCTCCATCGCGAGCGCGATCGGGACCGGTATCACCGCCGCCACGGTGATCAACTGGTTGAGCTTCGACCCGATCGGGTTCCGCGCCATCGAGCTGGGAATAAGCATCGATGCGGTGCTGTTGAGCTTCGGCCTGGCCCAGCAGTTCCGGCATACCGAGCGGCGCCTCGTGGTGGCTCAACAGGTCGCCCGGCTCGATCCCCTGACCGGTCTGTACAACCGGCGCGCGTTCGAAGAGGTGGTCGTGCCGCTGCTGGCGCGCGCCGAACGCTTCCGGCGACCGGTCTCGCTGATCCTGATGGATCTCGACCGTTTCAAATCGATCAATGACCGCTTTGGTCATCACGTGGGAGACGCGGTACTGCGGGCGGTGTCGGATACGCTGCGCGCCACGGTGCGCAAAGGGGATGTGCTGGCGCGCTGGGGCGGGGAGGAATTCATCCTGCTCCTGCCGGAGACGGATCAGGAACAGGCGCTGCACCTGGCGGAGCGGATCCGCGTTGCGGTCGCCAGTACCGAACCGGATACGACCACCCTCGGCGGTGTTGCCGTGACCACGAGCCTGGGCCTGTTCACCTCGAACAGCGCCCAGCAGTCCCTCGCGCAGCTGGTGCGTGAGGCGGATGCGTTGTTGTACCGCGCCAAGGAAGCAGGACGCGATCGCGTCTGCGTCTGATTCAGCGGCCCGGGTGGTGCATGCCCGGTTGCGAATCGCCCTTCAGCTCGAATTCGAAAGAGAGTTCCTTTTCGCGCCCGAACAGGCCCTTGCGGATCACTCCCAGGGTAATGCGTTCGCCCGGCCGCTTGTCCATCATCTGCAGCTTGAAGCGGGTCAGGTCAGTGGTTGGCTCGCCGTCCACGGCGGCGATCCGGTCGTCGCTGCGCACTCCGGCCGCTTCGGCCGCGCTGCCGGGCGTGAAATCCTTGATCCGGATGCGGTCGGCATCGATGTCGAGGAGCGCCCCCATGAGGCCTTTTGCTGGCAGCGGCTCGTCCTCGTTCAGGACCAGGTAGTCCGCCTGGTCGCGCGGCGGGAGGCCGGGGGCATAACTCGCCAGGATCACGCCACGCTCGCCAATGCGACGGGTCACCCGCTGGGGTATGCCGTGCCGGCCGCCGATGTGACCACGACCCGCGAGCACCAGCATGCGCTTGTCGGGGTGCTGTTGCAGGTAGCGCGCAATGTTGTGCGCCATGGTCTCGTCCCAGGTCAGCTGGATGTCGCGAAAGCGCTCGAAACCCTGTTTGTCGCGGTTGTGTTGCGCGAAGACCTTCTGCAGGAGCTGCTCGTAGCGTTTGTCGGTAAAGTCGTAGCCGTCCGGCAGTTCCGCCTTCATCTCCTCGCTCAGCCCTTCGAAACCGGACTCGCGGATCGCGTTGACCAATTCGCGGCTGGCGTTAAGGGCGATGATCCGTATCCGGTTCGCGCGTGCATGCTGGATGATCGGCCGGTAGAGGCGGTAGTCGAAGCCCCAGCGGTCGAAGTACTCTGTGCGACGCAGCATCTCCGCTTCGTCAATGCTGCCGTCCAGGTAGGCGTCCAGCGCCGGCTGAAAGCGTGCCTGGAACCATTCGACCCCGAGCGCGACCTGGTCAGCGGGGAGGGCGCGCAACGCCGATAGCTGTAGCATGTGGTCCGCGTAGCGGGTGTGGGTCTCGCCGACGTAGATCAGGCGTTCGCCGTTCAGCGATTGCAGGACCTGCTCGACGCTGGGACTGCTGGCGGTCGCCAGCACCAGGGAATTGCCGCCGTGCGTCTGTGCCGGCTGCTCGACGGTGGTCACGGCGCAGGCATTGCTCAACAGGCCGGAAGAAAGGATCAGTACGATGCGAAGGGTCAAGGCTTTCATTGCTTTCCTGCTATTGGTTTCCGTCGGACCGGCGACTGCCGGTCTGGCGCACGACATGCAGGTCGAGCTTCATCCGGAATCGGGCGAACTGATCGTAACCGACCGCATCGGTTTCGAAGAACCCCGCAAAAGCCTGTCTTTCGTCCTGAACGCCGGCTTCCGCATCCACCTGTCGGGGTCGCTGGCCTTCGAGGTGGAAACCGGACCGCTGCAGTCGCGCTATCGCCTGACCTTCGCACAGCCGCTGCGGCAGGTTACCTTGCGCTACGAGGGGGTTCCATTGTTCGCGCGTACCCGCGGGCACGGCGGCATGCCACAGGGTGACCTGTCGCCACAGGGCGTCTATCTGGATGGCAGCTCCGCGTGGTATCCGTTGAACGACGAGCTGATCACCTCGTTCAGAATGCACGCCAGCGAACCCGAGGGCTGGAAGCTGTTGAGCGCGGGGCGACGCGAGGCGCAGCCCGGCGGGGTGACCTGGCAGAGCGAAAAGCCGCACGACGATCTCTACCTGATCAGCGGACCCTACACCCTGCACCAGCGGCGGCACGGCGACATCGACCTGTCCGTGTGGCTGTTGCAGGACGACCCGGCGCTGGCCGGGCGTTACCTCGCCCTGCTGGGAGAGTACATCGATCACTACAGCGACCTGATTGGCCGCTATCCCTTCGCCAAGTTTGCGGTGGTGGAGAATCGCTGGCCGACCGGCCTGGGCATGCCCTCGTTCACCCTGCTCGGTTCGCAGGTGCTGCGCCTGCCGTTCATTCCCTACACGTCCTTGCCGCACGAAATCCTGCACAACTGGTTCGGTAACGGCATCTGGGTCGATTACCGCGCCGGCAACTGGAGCGAGGGCTTGACCGCCTACCTCGCGGATCACTGGATGAAGGAGCGCGAGGGCGGTGGGGCCCAGTACCGGCTGCGTGCGCTGCAGCGCTACAGCAACTACGCGGCCCGGGGCGCGGATATGCCGCTGTTGGCATTCGTCAGCCGCCATAACGAGGACACCCAATCGGTCGGTTACAGCAAGTCGCTGATGTTTTTTCACATGCTGCGACGCGCGCTTGGAGACGAGGCCTTCGATGCGGGGTTGCGCAGGCTCTGGCAGCGGCATCGCTTCCAGCGTATCGGTTTTGTCGACGCGCTGCGGGCCATCATCGGCGAGCGTCCGGATCTCGAGGAACGCTTTCTTCCCTGGCTGCAGCGCGAGGGCGCGCCAGGCCTGATCCTGAAGGATGTGCTCGCGCGCCCGCAGGATGCTGGCCACCGCCTCGAACTGTCCCTCGGCCAGGATGCGGTACCGGCATTCGATCTCGACGTACCCCTCGTCGTAGAGCTGGATGACGGCACGACGCTACGCCATACGCTTCGGCTCGACCGGAGTGAACGGCGTTTCGGATTCTCCCTGGATGGCAAGCCGAAGCGCCTGCGCATCGACCCCGACTACGACGTGCTGCGCCGTCTCGATCCCAGTGAACAACCGCCGGTGCTGAGCCAGTTGTTCGGTGGCGCGACCTGGCTGGTGCTCCCCAGTGAGGCGCCGAACGAGCAGCGGCGCGCTTGGAAGCGCCTCGCGGAGGCCTGGAAACGACGCTACGCCAATCTGAAGATCATCGACGACAGCGAGCTGGCATCGATACCCGCGCGTGACAACCGTCTCCTGCTGGGTTGGGACAACCGCGATTTTGACCCCACGCGCCTGAGCGACGGCGGCTTCCAGCTCGCGGCCGGGGCGCTCTCGGCAGAGGGTCGGGACTGGACCAGGGACGAGCATGCCGTGGTGCGGGTGAGCACCGATGCGCGCGGCATCAGCACCGGCTTCATTGGAGCGGATAGCGCGGCGCTGATCGATGCGCTTGCGCGCAAGCTGCCGCATTACGGATCCTATGGTGTGCTGGTCTTCGATGCTGCCACGGGCAGCAATCGCCTCAAGGCGGTTCCGGACAACCCCTGGTCGAAGCTTGCGCGCGACCTGTGAGGCACGACCGCCGGCATGGGCGAGCGCCTCAGGCGCCGGAGGTGATCTCCTTGCGGTGACGCAGGATGCGTGCGAACGGCAAGAGCATCGAAGCCAGCAGGACCAGCATCGCTGCGCCGATCCAGCCCAGCTGCACCAGCACGATGGCGACCACGAAGGCCGCTACCATTGAAAGGCTGGCGTCGATCACCGCGCTGCGGATGAGGCGCTTGCGCACCGTCTCGGACTCCTTCCCGGTGATGAACAGGAACAGCACCGGCAGCAGGTAATGCAGCGGCGCGTAGAAGGCGATCACGATGATCCAGACGGTGATGTCACTCATGCGAATAGCGGTTGCAAGTGGCGCGGTGGGGCCGCCGAACCGGGGATCATAAGCGTTCTTGGCGCCGCGCATCCCCTCGAATCGTCGCCTATCGCCGTGGTGTTTCCGGGGCCGGGAGATAGCCGATACGCGGTCATAAAAATTTCATTTTCGATATATATGGATAATGATATATTGCGCCGTATGATGACGGATCCCCTGCAACTTGTTTCCGCTCTGTCCAACGACACCCGGCTGCGCATCGTGGTGCTGCTCTCGGTCGCGGGCGAGTTATGCGTCTGCGACCTGGCCACGACGCTGCAACTCGTGCAGCCGCGGGTTTCGCGCCAGCTTGCGCTATTGCGCGAGGCCGGCCTGGTGGTCGACCGGCGCGCGGGTCAATGGGTGCACTACCGCATCGATCCGGACCTCTCGGACTGGGTCCAGGAGCTGTTACAGGCGCTGCTGCGAGGGGCACGCGAACGCCAGCCATATGCCCGTGACGTACGACGCCTGGAGAAAAACGGCAGGCGGCAGGGTTGCGAGTGAAACACGTAAGGAGTCGATGATGAGTATCAAGGTGGGTATCAATGGGTTCGGCCGCATGGGGCGGCTCGGTCTGCGCGCCGGGTGGAAGCGGGAAGGCTTCGAGGTGATCCGGGTCAATGAAATCGCCTGCGATGCGGCCGGCTCGGCGCACCTGTGTCAGTTCGACTCCGTGCATGGCACCTGGGATGTCGACTGCCGCGCCGGGGAGGGCCGGATGATCATCGCCGATCGGCCGATCCGGCATACCAGTGAGGCCACCATCGATGCGGTCGACTGGTCCGGTTGCGATATCGTGATCGAGGCCACTGGCCGCCATCACAAGCAGCCCGAGAACCTGCAGGCCTATTTCAGGCAGGGCGTGAAAAAGGTCGTGGTGGCCGCACCCACCGATGGCGCCCTGAATATCGTCTACGGGATCAACCAAGGCCTGTACGATCCGGCCAAGCACCACCGGGTCACCGCGGCATCCTGCACCACCAACTGCCTCGCACCGGTGGTCAAGGTGATGCACGAGCGGGTCGGTATCGTGCACGGCAGCATGACCACGATCCACGATATCACCAACACCCAGACGATCGTCGATCGCGGTCACAAGGACCTGCGCCGGGCGCGCGCCTGCGGGCAGTCGCTGATCCCGACCACCACCGGTTCGGCGCGCGCGATCACGCGCATCTTTCCCGAACTGGAGGGCAAGTTGAATGGGCATGCGGTGCGCGTGCCCCTGCTGAATGCCTCGCTGACCGACTTCGTCTTCGAGGCGGGCCGGCCGGTCAGCGCGGAGGAGATCAATGCCCTGTTCAAAGAGGCGTCCGAAGGCGAACTGCGCGGCATCCTGGGTTACGAGGAGCGACCGCTGGTCTCGGTCGACTATGTGAATGACCCGCGCTCGTCGGTGGTGGACGCCCTCTCCACCCTGGTGGTCGATGGCACCCAGGTCAAGATCTACGCCTGGTACGACAACGAATGGGGCTACGTGAACCGGATGATGGACATTGTCGGGATGGTGGCGGAAACCCTGTGAGCGGGAGCTTAACCGCGAAGGGCGCCAAGGTCGCAAAGATTGTCAGAGTCCAGGCAGTGACTGGCGTCTCGTGCCGGAGGGCGTGCATGAAGGAAATCGGTCTTTCGCTGGTTCAATGTTGCAAACCGCAAACCTATCTATACCTGCATTCCTGTTAACAAGTTGTCCATGCAGCAGTCATTGAAAAATTATCTCGTGGTGACCGCCGGTTACTGGGGTTTCACCGTCACCGACGGGGCCATCCGGATGCTGGTGGTGCTCTATTTCCACCTGCTCGGCTACTCGCCGTTCGAGGTGGCGATGCTGTTCCTGTTCTACGAGTTCTTCGGCATTGTCACCAACCTGGTGGGTGGTTGGCTGGGCGCGCGTATCGGCCTCAATCTGACCATGCACATTGGCATGGCCCTGCAGGTCTTTGCCCTGCTGATGTTGACCGTCCCGGATGCCTGGCTGTCGGTGCCCTATGTGATGGCCGCGCAGGCGCTCTCGGGTATCGCCAAGGACCTCAACAAGATGTCCGCCAAGGCGAGTGTCAAGACCCTGGCCGGCGATGGCGGCGAGTCGCGCCTGTTCCGCTGGGTGGCGGTGTTGACCGGCTCCAAGAACGCGCTCAAGGGTGGCGGCTTCTTCGTCGGCGCGGTCCTGCTGGAATGGCTCGGCTTCCGGGGCGCGCTGTACGTGCTGGCGGGGTCGCTGGCGGCGATCCTGCTGTTCACCCTGGTGCTGCTGCCCTCGGGCGTGGGCCGGATGAAATCCCGACCGAAGTTCGCCCAGGTCTTCTCCAACACGCCGGAGATCAACTGGCTCTCGGCGGCGCGCTTCTTCCTGTTCGGCTCGCGTGACGTCTGGTTCGTGGTGGGTCTGCCGGTCTTCCTGTACGAGGTCCTCAAGTGGGATTTCATGCAGGTCGGCGCCTTCCTCGCAGCCTGGGTGATCGGCTATGGCTTCGTCCAGGCGGCGGCTCCCCGGCTGCTGCGCCGCAGTCATTCCGGGCGGGGGCCGGGAGGTGGCACGGCGCGCCTGGCCGCGCTGGTGCTGGTGGTGATCCCGGCTCTCATGGCGCTCGCCCTGGGCCGGGGCTTCGACCCGGCCCTGGTCCTGATCGTCGGACTGTTCGCCTTCGGGGTCGTGTTCGCGATCAACTCGGCGCTCCACTCCTACCTGATCCTGGCCTACTCGGATTTCGACAAGGTCTCGCTCAACGTGGGTTTCTACTACATGGCGAATGCCGGGGGACGTCTCGCGGGGACCGTGCTATCCGGCTGGGCCTACCAGGAACACGGCCTGGTGGGATGCCTGTGGTGGTCGGCCGGATTCATCCTGCTGGCACTGTTGTTGTCGCTACGCCTGCCACAGCAAACGGGCCATGAGCGAGCTGCAACGCTCAATCGATGAAGTAGGGGTTGCCGGAGAACACGAAGCGCTGTTCCTTCGCCGGCTTGTCCTGATCCTCTTTACCGTCGTGGCGATCGGCTTCCTGGGTGGCCAACTGGGCCGCTGCGAAGGCGGCCTGTTTGCTCACTCCGAAGGCCTGGATCGCCATCTGGTAGGTGATCACGTCCGGGTCCTGCAGCATGCCTTCTTCGGCGCTCGCGGCGCCTGTAAAAACAAGCAGCAGAATCACTGCAAATCCTTTCAATCCCGATTTCATCATCCGCTCCTGGTTACTGCGCCTGAAAGCCATCTGAGAAGAGGTTCCAAATCTCCCTTGCGGCAGAATCTCCTAATACTTTAGTCAAATATAATATTCCGAAGTTCTAATAAAACAATTCGATTTTCTGTCGGGCACAGGCGTCACCCCCGTCGAAACGGGTTTGGAGGCAATAAATATAATAGAAACAGAGGGTTGTTATTGCAGGCGACGCCGTAAACCCTACTCGTGGAACAGTCTCTGCCACCAGCGCTGGCGATTCTTGGGGGTGGGAGCCTCGTCGCTGACCTCGCTGGGCCGCTCCAGGCTGATGATCCAGCGCGGCGGGATGGTCATGCCGCTGCTGCCGCAGGATGAGCCGAGGTGGTTCGGGTCGTAGACCTTGACCAGGGTCGGCTCCGCGGGGCTGTCGGCATACACGATGCCGCAGTAATCGTGTTCGTGCTCCTGATGCAGCAGGTGGTCGAGCTTGGACAGGGCGTTCTTCAGGCCATCGCCCTTGAGCGGTAGCTGGGGGAGTTCCGAACCGACCTGATAAAGGAACCATGCCTGGCCCGAGCCGTTGAGCGTGTCCCACAGGGCATCGAGTTGTTCCCAGCGCAGGATCCCGACGAACTTCCCCGCCAAGCGGTTTGCGAAGTCGGTGTTTCCGGTCATGCCGCTTGCTCCGGGATCAGGGTGGAAACAGGCCGGGGTGACAGGCGGAAGGCCTGTTGCCGGGGGCGGTGTTGGCAGCTTCGGTCGGTTTTCAAGGTCATTCTTTTTTCAACAATCAAACCCACGTCATTCTACCTGCTCGTCACCCGGCTGTTGCGCGCGATTTCCAGGCCAGTGCAGGGCTCGCGCTGTGTTCGGCGTCGCCAGTTGCGGACACGCCGGTCTCTTGCATGTGGGGCGGCCGCGCCGTAGTGTCTGCAGGATATCCCCGATATCCCGCCAGCAGGAGGGATGCATGCGCCGCTTCCTGATGCTTTGCGCCGACCGACCCTGGTGGGTCCTCTCGCTGCTGCTGGCGTTTTCGCTGCTCGCGGCCACTCAGCTGGATCGCGTCCACGTCAGGATCTCGACCGAGGAACTGCTCCTGATCGACGACCCGGAGCGGGCTTATTACGAAGAGATCAGCCAACAGTTCGGCGACGAGCAGGTCGTTCTGCTGTTGATCCGGGATCCGGTGCTGATGGCGCCGGCAAAGCTCGTGGCCTTACAGGATGCAGTTCGGCGGATCGAGCAGCTGCCTTTCGTCGAACGGGTCGAGAGCCTGTTTTCGGTGCCGCATGTCCGCAGCGTGGACGGTTACCTGAAGAAGGACCCCTACCTCGAACGGCTGCCGGATGACGCGGCCGGGGGTGCGGCGGTCCTGCAGCAGGCGCTCGCCGACCCCTTCGTCAAGTACACCCTGCTGTCCGAGGATGGCGGGGTGATGAGCGCCGCGATCGTGCTGCGCGAGGACCTCTCCGGGGTCGATGACCTGGCCCTCACTACCGCCGTGGACGAGGCCATCGAGCCCCTGAGGGGGGTCTACCAGGAAACCTTCGCGATTGGCCACCCCTACGTCCGCACGGCCATCTCGCATCAGATCCAGGAGGAGCAGACCCGCCTGCTGCCCTATGCCCTGGGGGCGTTGTTGATCGCCTTGTTCCTGCTGTTGCGCCACGTGGTCGATATCCTGGTCCCGGTACTGACCGGCGCGATCAGCATCCTGTGGACCCTGGGGCTGATGGGCGTGACCGGCATCCCCCTCAACGTGGTCACCTCGATGGTGCCGGTGCTGCTGATCATCGTGGGTTCCACCGAGGACATCCATCTGTTGTCCGAGTTCCGTCGTGCCCAGTTGAAGCGAAAGGGCACGCGCGTTTCGCTGCAGGTCATGGCCGAGCGTATGGGCAGGATCGTGCTGCTGACCTTCGTGACCACCTACATCGGATTCTTCTCGGTCGGGATCAGCGGGATCGAGGCCTTGTGGCAGTTCGGCGTGCTCGCATCCACCGGGCTGTTGTTCAACTTTCTCGTGACCGTATCCCTGATCCCCGCGCTGCTGTCGCTGGTGGGACGTTGGGGACTGGAGCGGCCAACCCGCCCCCTCATCCGGGGGTGTGGGCGCCTGGTCGCCGCCTACTGGCGACAACTGCATCGTTACCGCTGGTGGATACTGGGATCGCTGCTTGCCGCCACCTTGGTGGCGCTCCTGGGCATACCCAGGATCGAGGTGAATCACAGCGCCATCGAGAGCCTGGCGAAGGACTCGCAGGTGCGCCAGCAGGTCGAGCAGGTCAACCGCGACCTGGCCGGGCTGGACAGCTTTTCGATCATCCTGGAGTCGGGTATCCAGGATACCTTCCTCAAGGTCCGCTACCTGGAGCAGGTTGAGGCGATCCAGGACTTCATCCAGCAGCAGGGCCTGTCGCGATCCACCACCGCGTTCACCGACTACCTGGCAATGCTCAACATGGCCTTTCAGGAGCTGAACCAGGCAAGCCTGCCGGCTTCGGATGACGTGGTCGACGAACTGATGGTGTTTCTCGACTATCGGCACGTCCAGGCCTATGCCTCGCCCGACTACAGCCGGGTCCGCATCCTGGTGCGGCATGCGGTCGATTCGACCGGCGAGATGCAGGTATTCCTGGATGATATCCAGGGCTTCATCGATGCCAATCTCGATCCGGGGCTGCGCGCGCGCATCACCGGCTCCTCGGTGCTGACCCTGTCCGCGACCGATTCCATGCTACGGGGACAGCTGGAGTCGATAGCGCTGCTGCTGGGGGTCTTCATCCTGATCATCTCGGTGCTGTTCACCGACATCCGGGTCGGTTTGCTCGCGGCGCTGCCGAACGCGTTTCCGGTCGTGGTGCTGTTCGGCGTGATGGGCTTTGCAGACATCCCGCTCAATATCGGCACCACCATGGCGGCCGCGATCGCGATCGGGATCGCGGTCGACGACACCCTGCACTTTTTGCTGCGCTACAACCAGGAACTGAAATCCTCGCATCATCAGGTCGCGGCAATTCACGCCACCCTGGCGGCCGAGAGCCTGCCGGTGCTGTCGACCTCGGTCGCGCTGATCGCCGGTTTCCTGGTGTTCACCCTCTCGGACTTCCAGCCCGTGTTCCTGTTCGGTGTGCTCAGCGCGCTGGTGATCGCAACCGCACTGTTGGCGGACTTCGTGATCACCCCGCTGGCGATATCCTCGCTGCGCCTGGTCAACCTCTGGGACCTGCTCTCGGCGCAGCTACGGCGCGAACTGATCCCGAACAGCGCCCTTTTCCGTGGGATGCGCCCCTGGCAGATCCGTCGTTTCATCCTCGCCTCCGACCTGGTCGATTACGCCAGGGAACAGATCGTGTTCGAGCCGGGCGACGAGGGTTCCCGGATGTACCTGGTGATGGAGGGGGCGGTCGAGGTGCGGCTGCCAGCGAAGCCGGAGATTGGAGAACCGGTCGTGGTCGGTCGATTCGGCGCGGGCGACCTGTTCGGCGACGTCGCGGTGCTCGCGGGCGAACTCCGTCGGACCCGCGCGGTCGCGACCGAGGCCTCCGTGCTCTTGGAATTGAGCCGCGAGAGTCTCTACAATGTGGTAAAGCATCACCCCTTTATCGGCAGCCGTATTTTCTACAACCTGGCGATAGACGTGAGCTGTCGCTGGATCCGTTTCATCAGCCGGATCGAGTCTGGCGACAAGAGTGCCGAGCAACCGGACGCGAGGCTGAAACACACCGAAACGAGCCAGTGCGTCCGCAAGCCATGATTCAAGACCTGATCAAAACAGGATCCCGAGCCAGCCGCCCCGAACCAGGACCTTTCAGCCGTCGATTGCCGATCGTCGCGCTCACTCTGCTGTTGGTGTTGGTACAATCGAACGCCTGGTCCGATCCGCATTTCCGTGCGCCCTACAGCGGCGAGCGGGTCGAGACATACGAGATCACCCTGCCGGTCAGTGCTCAGCACAAGGAAACCTTTCACATCCCGCGCGACTGCGACCTGGCCCAAAATGCGGTTCGGCTGGGCGCCGACCAGTGGGGCACCCGGGTCGAGCGTCGCGTATGGGACAAGGTGATGCAGGATTGCTACTACGTCGCCTTCCTACAGCGCGCCAGGACCCAGGTGGCGCACGACTTCGTCAGCGATTTCGATTTCAGGAACTCCGACCTGCGCGAGCTTGCAGCGGCGGCCGGCTGTGACAATGCGAAAGATCGTTGCGAGTCGCTGCCGCCCGGTTTCGTGGAATTGAAGCAGGTCCTGACGCACGGTCCGCGGGAAAGCGAGGAAGGAGTAAAACCCTCTGCCGAGCAGTGCCGGGTCGAGAACGGCGTGTTTCGCGGCTGGGTTTCGTTTCAGCCGGATGGCATGAAATGCCTGCTCGACCGTCACGCCAACGGTTTTCGCATGGTCGCGATCGACTATGCGGATGTGAATGCCGACGGCTATCTGGATGCAGTCATCCGACTGGTCCCGCTGGGGCGCGGCCTCCGCCATCACCCCCTGATCCTGCCGCTCACGCGTACCACGCCAGGCGGGCCCTTCAGCGTTCCACAGCACCTGGTTCGGTTTTAGCGTCCCCGATAGGGGGTCTTTAAACCTCCTGGCGTTGGCCGGATTGTCTTTTTGCCTCTTCTCCCCTCCCGAGGGAGAAGGTTGGGAAGGGGGTGGCGTTCGGATGATTAACGAGTTGTATCCCCACCCCAGCCCTCGCCACAAGTAGTGGGGAGGGGGGAGTCGGCCGCATGGCCGACCGAACCGGCTTTCAGCCGGAACCCGAAACCTCCGGCGTATTCACAGTCTGAAGCCCTCTTGTGGCAGGTGCGGCCAGCATCGCCCCAACGGATCCGGGTTATTCGGTGGAAAACCGAGGAACCTGGAAACTACCCTTCAAGAAGGCTTCGCGCGATCTCACGGTTTTCCTGGGAAAGATATAGCTGCCAGGCCCGCAACAGCCCCACTTAGGCTGCGCGCGCCGCCTTTCTCTCCCTCGCTTTCTTCTCACCCAGCATGTAGAGCCACACAGAACCCGCCACCCCGGCGATCAGCGAGGCGGTCAGGATGCCGAGCTTGGATTGCAGGATCAGTTCCGGGTAGTTGGCGAAGGCGAGCTCGGCGATGAAGATCGACATGGTGAAGCCGATGCCGCCGAGCAGCGCGGCACCACCGATGTGGCTCAGGCTGACGCTGCGCGGCAGGGTCGCCCAGCCCAGGCGCGTGACCAGCCAGCTGGTGCCGGCGATGCCGATGAACTTGCCCACCACAAGGCCCAGGATGACCCCGGCTGTGACCGGGTGACTCAATGCCTGGCCCAGGTTGCCAAAGTCGATGTGCACCCCGGCGTTGAACAGTGCGAATACCGGCAGTACCAGGAAGGCGACCGGGAAATGCATGTTGTGCTCGAGGCGCTGCAGTGGGGTCTCGACGCTGTGGATGCCGTTCTCCAGGGTCTGCACCACGCCGCTCAGCTGCTGGTTCTGCAGGATGCTCTCGCCGGGTTTGTGACTGTCGTCGAAGCGGTCCAACAGCCGGCGCATGCGTTGACTGAAGGTCTCCGGGTCGAAGCGCGGCAGACTGGGAATGGTGAAGGCGGTGATCACGCCGGCCAGGGTGGCGTGTACGCCCGACTGCAGCAGCGCCAGCCAGAGCAGAATGCCGACCAGGAAGTATCCGGTGGGGTTGCGCAGGCCGATCAGGTTCATCACCACCAGCAGGATGGTAAGCACGGCTGCCGCGAACAGGAACTCCCAGACCAGTTGCTGGGTGTAGAACAGGGCGATCACTACCACCGCACCGAGGTCGTCGACGATCGCCAGCGCCACCAGGAAGGTGATCAGCGATTTGGGTACCCGGCTGGCCAGAATGGCGATGACCCCCAGGGCGAAGGCGATATCGGTTGCCATGGGAATGCCCCAACCGCGCAGGGCGTTGCCGTCCGGGCTGATCCAGACATACAGCAATGCCGGTACCACCATGCCGCCGATAGCGGCGAAGATCGGCAGGGCGGCGGCCTTGGCGTCAGACAATTCGCCGACCAGGATCTCGCGTTTGAGTTCGAGCCCCACCACGAAGAAGAACAGCGTCATCAGGCCGTCGTTGATCCAGTGGTGGAGTGTCTTCTCCAGGCCCCAGCTGCCTACCGAGAAACCGATCGGGACGTGCAGCAGGTGTTCGTAATGCGACGCCAGCACGCTGTTGGCCACGACCAGCGCGAGCAATGCGGTGGCCATCAGGATCAGGCCACTGGCGGTGGTCTGTTTGACGAACTGTTCGAAGGGGGTAAGGATCTTGCTGAATCCCTTTTCCCAGCGCGCGCGGATGACCGGGGTGTCGTCGTCCGGTGTGAAGTCATCGGGGGAATTTGAACCCACGGCCTTGCTCCTGTTTGCTTGAGTCGTTATTCAGGCTCGCCTACAGCGAACGGCTTTCCTGACGGGATTGTGCAACAAGCGCGCTCCCCGATGAAACACCTGACGGCAAAAACCTGGGAAGCTAACGGCAAAAATGCGCCGAACCTTATGATCGCTAGGGCGTGAGCCTTGCCTTTTGCGGCCAAGGTCGTTCCTACGTGTTATGCGCCTGGGACCATCCCCATGCCGTAGGAGCGCGCTTGCTCGCGAATGAAGGCCGATTGGAACCTGTCGAAGCAGATTCTTCGCGGCCAAGGCCGCTCCTACAATAGGCCGCTGCTACAAAGGGGGGGCTCGGTCCAAACGCAAAGAACCCCCCGCGATGGGAGGGTTCCTTGAATATGGCGCGCCCGACAGGGTGAAGCCCGGTCGCCGGAGGCGGGGATTTGCCATCTAACATGGCAAATACAGGGCTGAACGCTCGGTCGTGGATGGCCGAGCTGGAAGGTGGCTACAGGGATGTAACGCGCCAGCGGGTTGCACAGATGGGCAAAGCGGTACACCGAAAGCAGAGAACCCTCCGCGATGGGAGGGTTCAGAGTATGGCGCGCCCGACAGGATTCGAACCTGTGACCCCCGCCTTCGGAGGGCGGTACTCTATCCAGCTGAGCTACGGGCGCAGAAACTTGTTGTCATAATCGAGGCAACGCGAACTCGAGTTGCCCTGCGGGCAACCGGGCGGTACTCACGCGGCTTCGCCGCTTCCCCGGCCCAAACCGAAACGGTTCGGGCGTTCGCCGCTGCAAAAGCCATGTTAAATGGCTTTTGCTCGCCGTTGGCGACCGCGGCTCACCCAGCTGAGCTACGGGCGCTCGGGCGTGAATGTTACCACTCCGGTCCGGGGTCGGTAAGAGGCATCGGTCTGCCGAGGCACCCGCAAAGTCATCTCCCCACCCTAACCCTCCCCACAAGTGGGGAGGGGACAACCGAAGGAGCTGTTGCGATTGCCCACTCTGACCCCACTACAGGTGCTGACCCCACTACAGGTGGAGATGGGACTGCAAGTCCTTCTCCTCCCCCACTTGTGGGGGAGGCTGGGAGGGGGAAAAATACCAACCAGCACCGATCAAGGACGATCAATATGCCTCACCCACGCACCCAACGCGCCAGGAAGCTGCGCAACAACCCTACCGATGCAGAACGCCTTTTGTGGCGGTATCTGCGCAAAGGCCAATTGCATGGCCACCGGTTCCGCCGACAATATCCCATCGGGGTCTACATCGTAGATTTTGTCTGCCTGCAGCAGCAGCTGGTCGTGGAACTCGATGGCGGACAACATGCGGAACGGGCCGCATATGATCGCAGCAGGGACCGCTTCATCGGTCAAGCGGGTTTCCAGGTATTGCGCTACTGGAACGACCAGGTGCTGCAGGAAACGGAGGCGGTATTGGCGGATATTCTGCGGCACCTCTCCCCACCCTAGCCCTCCCCACAAGTAGGGAGGGGATAAACGAAGTAGCTGTTGCGATTGCCCACCCTGACAATCCCCACGGGTGGGGAGGGGATAGCCACTTCGCCCCTTCCCCCTCTCGGAGGGGGAAGGTTGGTATGGCCACTTCGCCCCTTCCCCCTCTTGGAGGGGGAAGGTTGGGATGGGGGTGGCGTTCAGTTGGTTGGGCTGTTTCCTCGCCACCCTAACCCTCCCCACGAGTGGGGAGGGGACAAACGAAGAAGCTGTTGCGATTGCCCACCCTAACCCTCCCTACAAGTGGGGAGGGGACAAACGAAGAAGCTGTTGGGATTGCCCACAATGGCCGCTTCCCACAAGCGGGGAGGGGATAGTCGGCCGCATGGCCGACCGACCCGGCGTTCAGCCGGTGGCGTGTTCGCGGCCAGCTGGGTTTGCGGCTCGGGTGGAGCCAACAGGTAAATTAATTCTTGTCCTTGCCGATATTGCTCTCAGCCGAAAATTGCCGGGAGCCTGTCGCTGTTAACGCTGCAAAGCCCCGCAAAGCCATCCGCGCACCGCGATCTGGATCGAACAGGGCGTGGGCGCCATGTGAGGACCTCAAGCTGATGAAACCGCAGACAGGCATGAGCCTGCTGGAACTGACCCTTGTGATTGCCATCCTGGGCGTCCTGGCTGCGGTCGTGCTGCCGAACTTCTCCGCGACCGACCCGGCCAAGCTGGACTTGGCCGCCAGCGAGGTGATGCAGGCGATCCGCATGGCGCGCAGCGAATCCCTGCGCACCGGCGAGATGCACGGGCTGACCATCAGTCAGAACACCCACAAGGTGGAAGTAAAAAAATATGACCTGACCACATCCCCCATCACTACCGAGTTCAAGCTGTACCACCCTCTGGAGAAGCAGGTCTACGAATTCAATGTGGAAGAGGAGCCACTCACCGCCGGAGTGACCATCAGTAATACCCAGGATGCCTTCCTCTTCAGCGACAACAATCGTCGCAAGAGCCTGTTATTCGACCGGACGGGCGCGCCGGTCTGGTTTTTCGGCTCCACCGACGAAATCTTCCGTTTGACCGACGGCAGTGTGCAACTCAGCTACGGCAACGCTACCCGCACCATCAGGATATCTCCTCTTACCGGCCGGGTGGCGCTGCAATGACATCGTTGCGCTATCAACGTGGTGTCACTTACATCGAGGTGATGGTCGCCACGGTACTGATCGCCCTGACCCTGGTCCCCGCACTGGATGCGCTTTCGCCGGGAATGC
This sequence comes from Gammaproteobacteria bacterium Milos-ODIII6, assembly GCA_029228645.1. Classification (GTDB taxonomy): domain Bacteria; phylum Pseudomonadota; class Gammaproteobacteria; order Chromatiales; family Chromatiaceae; genus MONJU. The sequence continues at coordinate 111,128 of JAPTHR010000002.1, read as the reverse complement.
AGGGTTCTGCCCTGCACAGACAGCATGCAGAGGTCCATTACGCCTTGAGCGGCAAGATGGAAATGCTGTTGGCGGAGCCCTTTGACAACCTGGATGCTGCAGCCATAACGGCCGGGTCATGGACCACGCCCACGAGCTACTCCGACGTGTTCAGTCCGGAGATCACGCGCAATGTGTATATCTGGCGCTACGACGTGGACGATGCCGACCTCGACGGAGACGTCATGACCGGCGGCGAAGACGATCTGCTGTGGGTCCGGGTGGCACTGGCCGACGACAGTCAATCGTTGCAGACGCTGCTCGCACGCTAGAAGAAACCCATGCGTCATCGATCCGCTTCAGTCAGCCACCGTATCCGCATCGCTCGCGGATTCACCTATGTCGAGCTGTTGGTGTCCATCACCATTTCGGCTTTGTTGATCGCCGGCCTGATGGGCGTGGTCAATACCGCGACCAAGACCAGCGAGGTGGTCGGTAAGCGCAACGATCTGTCGCAGCAGGCGCGCTTCGCCATGCAGAGAATGACGCAAAATATCGCGCATAGCCGCCAACTTTTACTGCCATTCAACGACAATCCCTACACCAACTATCCGGAACACATCCGCGAACAGACCGTCCCGCCATCGCCCCCTATCGGCGACAGCACACTCGCAACGGCCGTGCTCGCTTTCACGCTGCCTGCCCATTTCGATACCGACGCCAACGGTGTGCCGGATGCTGACAACGATGGTGATGGGCAAATCGATGAGGACCTTCCCGAAGATATCCATAATGATTTCGGTTCAGGGGTGTACGGCGTCGACGACGATGGTGACGGTGGCGCCGATAACAGTATCGATATCGACGACGACGAGCGCCTGAACCTGGAAGGCGAGGATCCGATCAACGGTATCGACGACGACGGCGACAATAACATCGACGAGGATCCGTCGGCCAACATGAACGAGGATGGTTGTCCGGGTATCTGCGGCGTGGATGATGACGGCGATGGAAATATCGATGAAGGCAGTGTCGATGATGATGACGAGGATGGTACCGCCGACGAGGACTGGTACGACCCACTGGTCTATTTTCTCGACGCCGGCATACTCATAGAACGTCTGCCGGTTCCCTGGGACGAAAATTCCAGTGGCGGGATAGACGGGCGGGACTTCGTTGAGTCGTCTATTGCCGAGAATGTGACCCGTTTCCGGGTCGAGCGGGTCGCCACTCCGGGACCGTTCGATCGGGTTGATCTGACCCTGGAGCTGACCGACCCGGCGAATGGCGAATCCGTCAGTCTGAACACCACGGTCAGGCTGGGTGGCGCCTTGTGACCGTAAACGGCTTACCAACAGTTTCTCGCGCCCGCGGTTACATTTTGCTGCCGGTTGCGATCGCGATCGCCCTGATCGCGACCATCGCCTTCATGAGCAGCCGTGAAAGCGGCATGGGCATCAACATGTCCGTGAGCGAGCTCGAGAGCACCAAAGCGAACTATGTCGCCCAGGCCGGGCTGCAACACGCTCTGAGGCATACCGCGCAGCAGGGCTGCGGCCCCTACACTGACTTGCTCAACGTACCCATTGGGAGCGAAACGTACAGCACCAGCCTCACCACGGACCTCGGTGCCACAACCGCTTACACGTTACCGGCGGACCAGGACGACGGTATCGTTTCGGCGGAACCGGATGCCAATAATGGCGGCAGCGTCAAACTGAATGTCAGCTTCGATGGTGTGGACGAGGAACGCAGCCTGATTCGCTTTGATCTGTCGTCCCTGCCGCCCGATGCCAGCATCCTGGCGGCTACGATGCATGCGTATATCCAAACGGCTCATACGACCGGTACGCTCGACGTTCACCGGGTAAGCGGCGACTGGCTCGAATCAGACGCCACCTGGAACAGTATGAGCGACCAATTCGATAGCCAGGTGCTTGCGAGCATCCCGCCGCCGCCGTCCTCCGGTGTCTGGGTTGCGTCCAACCTGACCGGCCTGGTTCAGGCCTGGGTCAACGGGCAGTCCAACTACGGTGTCATGTTCAAGCCGTCGTCAGTCAATATCTCGGCCAAGATCAACAGTCGTGAATCCTCGTTTGCGCCTTATCTCGAGATCGTCGTCGGGACCCCACCGGCAAATCCGGCACAATTGAAATCGATCGGAAAAACAGCGGGCGGTGGGGGCGTCACTGTCCAGCGGCGAGATGTGACGCTGTATCAGACTCCCCCCGGTTATCTGAGCCTGCGCCCGGACGCGACAGAGGGGCTGGATACCTATGTCTATGAATGGAAATCGACCTGGAACTACGGGGCAAGTGATGAGATTTGGGTTTCCAATTACTTCACCGATTCGGAGGCCATCAGCCTGCTCAAATTCAACCTCGGCAGGCTGCCGCGCGGCGCCCGGGTACAACAAGCGACGCTGCGCCTTTATCAGCACTCGCCCTCGGTCAACGGTGGCGAGGTCGGGGTGCATCGGATCAAGCGCGCCTGGGACGAAGGCGAAAAGAGCGGCGGGGCCGGCGCGGGAGCGACCTGGATCGTCGCGAACAGTGCAGCAAACTGGACCGATCCGGGCGGCGACTTTGACACAGCGTCCGTCGCCACCCAGACGGTCCCGACGGGTAGTGTGGGTTACTACGAATGGGATATTTCCGCGCTCGTGCAGGGCTGGGCCTCCGGGCAGTTCGATAACCAGGGTTTGGCACTGGTGCCGGCCGCCCCGGCCACCGAGGTCTATTTTCGCAGCAGTGATTACACGGTTCCCGAGCAACGCCCCGTCCTCGAGGTGAGCTATACCTGTGGCTGCGATCAGGCCTGCCTGGCACCGCAGGGCTACGGCAACATCCTGATGGCTGTGGTCGACCCGACCAACCTGGTAGAGGCGGACCAGAAGGCCAGGGACTTGTTCGAGTCCTGGGGCTACACGGTAAATGTCATCAGCGGGAGCGCCAACCAGGCGACCTATGACGCCGGAGTTGCGAACAACGACGTGGTGTTCATCTCGGAGACCGTCAGTTCGCACCTGCTGGGTCCCAAGCTGGCGGGTGCCCCGATCGGCGTGGTCAGCCAGGCTGGCGACTACAATCCGGACCTCGGCCTGGCGACGGGCGCGGCGCTCAAGGTCGGCGGTAAAATCGATATCGTCAGCACCGATCACTTCATCACCCGGCCGTTTGCCGCTGGCACCCTCCCGATCTATAGCGCCGACATGGAGCAGGCCATTGTCAGCGGCATCCTGACCGCAGGCCAGCAGACGCTCGCCGAAATCGGCGCTGAGGGTTCACTTGTTGTGCTCGATGCCGGCGCTGCGATGCAGGGAGGCGGAACGGCGGCGGGACGGCGCGTGATCCTGCCGCTCGGCACCCGTTACCGGTTCAACTGGGATTATCTGAATGCCAACGGTCGCCTGCTGGTGCAGCGGGCGCTTGCTTGGTCCATGGGTGCGGACGACACCAGTGCGGGAAATATCCTGCTCGTTTCGGCGGGATATGTCGTTGTCGAAGTCGGAACCGGCGCAACCACGATCATTCCCACAGCCCAGGAGCAACTGCGTATCGACCTGATGGAATCCTGGGGCTTTACGGTCAACCTGATCAGCGATGCCGACAGCCAGGAAAATTTCGATACAGCGGTTGCGGGCAACGACGTGGCCTACATTCCGCAGGACATCACCTCGTCCAACCTGGGAACCAAGTTGGTCAATGCACCGATCGGCGTGGTCAATGAAGAGGGCGAACAGGTCGACGAGCTCGGGTTCAGCGGAGACAAGATTTTCAAGACCCTGCGCGAGATCGACATTGTCGACAACAGCCACTACATCACCCAGCCGTTCGCGCTCGGGCTGCTGGCGTTTTCCCAGGTCGATCAATCGGTCCACATGCTGTCGGGCCAGGTGGCACCGGCGTTGCAGACACTGGGGCAGAGCCTTAACACGGGCTCTCTCTGGGAGCCGTCGTTGGCAGTGCTGGAACCCGGGGATCAACTGTCCGGTGGGGGCACGGCCGCGGGGCGGCGCGTGCAGCTACCCTGGGGCGGAGGCACCTTCGACATCGACCTATTGAGCGACGATGGGCGCACCCTCATGCGGCGGGCGATCGAGTGGGGCGCGCAAACCCAGGGCGCGGCGCAGGAACTGTTGTTCGTGGTGGCCGACCCAAGTGCCCTCGACAGCTCTGACCAGGCCAAGAAAAGCGTTTTCCAGTCGTGGGGTTACAGGGTCAACCTGATCGATGACGATGCACCCGTGGCGGATTTCGATGCCGCGTCGCTCGCAAACGAGGTCGTGTATGTCTCCGCGACCGCGGTGCCCGAGAGCGTCGGCGCCAAGCTGTACAAGGTCGCCATCGGCGTGGTCAACGGCAACACCGGCCTGCACGATGATTTCGGCTTCTCTACGGCGCGCTACGTGTCCTCGACCAATGCGCCGCTCAACACGGTGGCCAGTCATTACATCACCCAGCCGTTCGGTGGGGCCCCGCTTACCCTGTACACCGCGGATCAACCGTCGGGCGGCGCGGTCGGGACCCTGGCAGCGGGCCTCGAGCAGCCCGGCACCTGGAGCGGTGGCGCGCTGTCGCCCTTGGGCGGCCTGGTGACGCTGGATGCCGGTGCCATGAACTCGATGGCGGAGGAGACGGCGGGCCGTCGCGCGCAAATGCCCTGGGACAGCCTGGATGTCGCAACCCTCAGCAACGATGGCCTGACGATTCTGCGCCGTTCGCTGGAGTGGGCCGGTGGGGCCAATATCGAACTCGGCCCGGTTGCGCACTGGAAGCTCGATGAGACAACCGGTGTCATCGCGGTGGACTCGGAAGGGGGGCATGACGGCGAGCTGGGTAATGGGCCGGTTTGGACCACCGGTCAGGATAATGGTGCCTTGTCTTTCGATGGTCTGGATGACTACGTCAATCTGACATCGGATGCGGAACTGGACGACGTCTTTGTCGGTGGCGCCACGGTCATGGCATGGATCAACCCGGCCGGCTGGGGTGGTAACGGTTACGGGCGCATCTTCGACAAATCCAGCTCGGCCTCTTCGACCGGCGATGGCTGGGCAATCCGTCTTAATACGGACAATGACGGACTCAACTTCGGGCAGGGCTTTACCGGTGGCCGGGGTTGGTGGCAGGCAGCCGTCGGTGAAATCACACTGAACACCTGGCAGCACATCGCGGTCGTCTACTATGCGGGCTCGGTGGGCAATGACCCGCTGATCTATCTCAACGGGGTGCCGCTGGCGGTGACCGAGGTGGACACCCCCTCGGGCGATCTGCGTTCCGATGCGGACCTCAAGCTGACATTGGGCAATTTCGCCGGCGGCGTCACCAATACCTTCGACGGGGTCATCGACGATGCGCGCATTTATGGTCATATGCTCGATGAGAGCGAGATCGCGGCAATCGCGGCGGGCGGTGGCGGCGGTAGCGGGCCGGAGCCGGGCGGGAGTTGCGATGGCACCTACCGCGACGAGTTCAATGCCGTGTCCTGGGATGGCACGGACGGGACTTTGGATTGGAGCGCAAACCCCTGGGTGGAATTAGGGGAAAGTGATGGTGTTAGCAAGGGGGACGTGCGGGTCAAAAACGATCTCAGCGATTACCAGCTGCAGATTGCGGATAACGACAATGGCGGCGAAGGGGTGGAGCGTGTGGCCGATCTGACGGGCGCGGGCACTGCCATCCTGAGCTTCGACTATCGGCGCAAGGATCTCGACAACAGTGGTGACTATGTCGCTGTGTATGCCTCCTCCAACGGCACGGCGGGGCCCTGGACTGAACTGCCGGCCCCCCGCATCGAGGGTGGCGGCACGGACGGCAGTTATCAGCCCTATTCCCGGGATATCAGCGCGTTCATCTCGGCGAATACCGCCATCCGCCTGCGCAGCTCTCCCGACAACGGGGGCAGGGACTTCGTGTTTTTCGACAACATTCAGGTCCAGTGCACGCCCTGAACGCCTGCCAGGGGAGCCTGGGGCTGAAGCCATCGCTCCGGCTGCGGCTGCAGTGTGCCTGTCCGCAATCGGTCGGTTTGGTATACATCACCGGCTGAACCGCCCGCGTCCCCGAGACGCTCCAGGATCGCGCTTCCAGCCCCGTGTGAATTAAAGAAATCCCGCCATCGAACGATACCCAGAACTGTCAGAACGCGCCTATCCGGTCGGAAACCCGATCGCCGTGCGTCAGCCTGGAGGACTCGGTGCAGAGAAGCGAACGAACAGGGCTTGGAATAGTGGTCGCATCCCTGGGTGTGATGGCGGTTGTCGCGTACATGTTCCTGTTCGAACACACCCAGGCGCGCATGGAACAGGTCCGCGGGCAGGGCGTGGCACTGGCGCGGGTTCTCGGGGGCATGTCCTGGCAGGAACTGGTGCCCAGCAGTGCCACCGGTGGCGTGCTTCGGGCCCTGCGTCACTCCCACAGCCGCGACGACTTCGCCTACGTGGCCGTGGTGAGCCCGGACGGCAAGCCCGTGGCATTGGAGGCGGCGCCCGGCGTGATCGTGCCGAATGCGAATCCTCCGGCCGATCCTTCCGCCTGGCTGGGCGAGCGGGAGTTTCCCGCTGCCAGCGGCGGCGATCCGCTGATCGAATTCCACGCGCCGGTGATCTCGGACGGCAACCTTGAAGGTTATGTCCGGCTGGGCTACCTCAAACCCACCCTGGATGTCGACCTGAACACCCTGTCCTATGCCGCGCAACTGGGACTGGTGGTGTTCCTGCTGGTGCCGATTTTCTATTTCCTGCTCCGTCGCGAGACGGCATCCCTGCGCTCGGTCAGCGAGCGCATCGACCGGGTGATGGAGCAGGGCGTCCTGCAGAAGACGGAAGTCGCCCCGAACGAGGAGATGAGCGATTTCATCTCACGGTTCAACCAGTTCGTGGATATGGCGACCGAGCGCGTCAAGGTGCTGGAGGACGAGCACGAACACATGGAAACCTCCAGCAAGCTGCTGATGTATCGCCAGGGCAAGATCGAGTCCATCCTGGGCACCCTGCCGGATGCCGTCATGGTCCTGGATGAGACGGGAGTGATCAGCTATGCCAACGCACGGGTGCCCGGCATTCTGAACGTGCCGGAAGGGGAGCTGGTCGGCCATCCGCCCTCGGATTTCTGCAAAAGCCAGGAGCTCCTGCGTTACCTGTCGCCACTGCGTAATGCGCGCCACATGGGCATCGTCACCGATTCGATGCAGTACTCCCCTTCCGGAGACAATGAACACCTGTTCGAGGTTCGCGCCTATCCCCTGTTCTCGCCGAAGCGGGAAAACGAGTTGCTCGGCACCCTGGTGGTGTTTCGGGATATCGCCGAGGAGCAGGCCGCCAAGCGCGGCCAGATCGAGTTCGTGACCCAGCTGGCGCACGAGCTGAAAACCCCGCTGAACGTGCTGTCGATGTACAGCGAATCGCTGCTCGGTGAGGACGGAGAAGACAAGGCCTATCGCATCGAAGCGGTCAATGTCATCCACGACGAGGTCGAGCGCCTGGCCGAACTGATCAACGGCATGCTGGCGCTGAACCGCCTGGAATTGGGTGGAGGCACACTCGATCGCGGTCGGGTGCGGTTGGTGGAACTGCTGCAGGACGCCTTCGACAACGTTTCCCAGAGCGGGCGTGGACGCGATATCGGGTTCGAACTCGATCTGCCGCGTGAGATTGGCGCGGTGAACGTGGACAAGGAGATGTTGCGCATCGCGCTCAACAACCTGTTGACCAACGCGATCAAATACAACCGGCCCGGTGGCAAAGTCGTGCTGCAGGCCGCAGAGACGGCGGAATGGGTCGAGGTGCGCGTCACCGACACCGGGCTTGGCATCCGCCCCGATGAGCAGGCCCGCATCTTCGACAAGTTCTACCGCTCCGACGACGACAGGGTGCGGGCGCAGCAGGGCCATGGCCTGGGTCTTCCGCTGGCGCAGCAGATTATTCGGCTGCATCACGGCAGCCTTGAAGTGGACAGCATCCCGGACAAGGGCACGACTTTCCGCATTCGAATTCCCAAAGATACGGCAAACCTGCTGCAGGTGGCGAACGCATGAAGAGAATCCTGATTGCCGATGATCAGCGGCATGTCATTCGCGTGATGGCGCAGGCGCTGGAACGCCAGGGTTACCGGGTGGAGGGCGTTCCGAACGGCGCGGTCGCGCTCGAGCGCATCCTCGAGGATCCGCCGGATGTGCTGATTACCGATATCGAGATGCCGCGCATGACCGGCGAGGAACTCTGCCGAAAAATCCAGGAGACGCTGCCGGCGCGCCAATTTCTGATCTTTGTCGTGACCTCACGCACGGAGCTCGAGCATCGGGAATGGTCGCGTGGCATCGATAAGCTCGTGTTTCTGGAGAAGCCGGTCAGCATGCGCCGGGTGATCGCCGAGCTGGACAGTTATTTTGAACTGAACGAGCGCAAAGCCTGCTGACGCAATGGCAAACTGGGTGATCGATCAGCTGGAAGTCGAAAACAGCGTCGCCCTCCTGCGGGCGGCCGGGGTCGACCTGATTGACTTCCGCTTGCTCGATGATCGCTGGCGCCCCGTGTGGGCCGATGCGCCCGAGGACAACGAGCTCTCGCCGGAAACGATCCGGAGGTTTCGCGCGCGCGACCAGGCAGGGGCGGAGGGTTCTTCCGAGGTGCTGGAGGAATGCCTGCCGAACAAGGGTACCGCGCTATGCTGCCGGATTCGCGATGAACAGGATGATCTGGTCTTCATTGCGCTGCTGACCCTCGGGAATAGCAAGGCCGATCATATTCGACTCTGCCATCTGGTCTGCGAGGGATTGCGGCGTGATTTTCTGCTGAATGCGGAATTGGACAGCATGGCCGACGATCTCGCTGCGCGGTATGACGAACTCAACATGATGTTCGCGGCGGAGATGGCACGCGCGTCGGTCAGTTTTGGATACGAGTCCCTGGCGCAATTGGTGCGACACACCGGCAATGCGCTGGATGTTGCCGCCTGCGGCCTGTTGGTCCTGAGAAAACGCATCCAGTGCTTTGACCCGGCCGAGGAGGAAGTCGAACGCATCTGGCCGGGGCTGCTGGATCACCTGCGGCTGCATGCGGCACTGCAAAAGGATCCCGATACCGCTGTGGTGGTCAACAGCGATGCGGAACAGCTGGCCTGGTCACTCCCGCCGTCGCCGGACAACAAGCTGATGATCGCTCCACTGCTAGCCGGTGGCGCGCGCATCATCGGCGTTTTGCTGGTGCTGAACAAAAGGGACGGTGGGGATTTCGAGAACAGCGACCGCAATATGCTCGAGGTGATGGCAGGCCGTATCGACAAGGCGCTGCAGGTCAACTTCGATCCCCTGACCGGGATGGAGAATGCGCAGAGCCTGGAGTGGGCGATCCGGCAAGCGCTCGATAACGCGAGGCAGGTGGAGCCCGCACCGGTCCTGCTGCTGGTCGACATCGATCGCTTCAATGTGATCAACGACATGAGCGGGCGCGAGGTGGGAGACGAGGTGCTGGTCAAGGCCGGCCGCCTGCTCTCGGATCTGGCTGGCCCGGAGGGCAGCGCCGCACGCCTGGGCGGCGGCCGATTTGGCCTGCTGTTGGAGAATGGGGCCGGGCAAAGGGCCGAGGTGCTCGGCAATACGCTGCGGCAACTGATTACCAAACTGGACTACCAGTGGCAGGGGGAGGCGTGCGCGCTGAGCGCGTGTATCGGGGGCGTAGAACTCAATCCGGGAATCCGGGATGTCTCGGAGGTGCTCTCGATGGCGGAGACGGCCCTGCGTGCAGCCAAGACCAAGGGTGTCAACCGCACCGAGGTGTACCGGGAATCGAACAGTGTGCTCACGCTCAGGCGCGGCGAGGCCGAATGGATGGGGCGCATCCAGCGGGCGATCCGCGATGATCACTTCCGCCTGTATGCACAGCCGATCCGGAGCTTGAAAGAGGACATCCAGGGAAGCCACCACGAGATCCTGGTGCGTCTGCAGGCCGAGGATGGCCAGATCCTGTCGCCCGCCACATTCATTCCACCGGCAGAGCATTTTTTCCTGATGCCGGAACTGGACTGGTGGGTGGTACAACAGTCGATCAGGGAATTATCGGCTCAGCAACACTCGCCGGGCGGGCTGGAAGGGAGTTTTTCCATCAACCTGTCCGGACAGACACTGAACGATCCCGCACTGCAGCAGAAGATATTCCGGGCATTGCAGCAGGCGGGTGATCTTTTGGGTCAGCTGGTATTCGAGGTCACCGAGTCGGCCGCGATCGAGAGCATGGACGAGGCGCGCCTGTTCATGCGGCGGGTACGCGACTTCGGCTGCAGATTCTCCCTGGATGACTTTGGCAGCGGCCTGAGTTCGTTTGCTTACCTGCAGGAAATGGAGCTCGACTATCTCAAGATCGATGGTTCCTTTGTGCGCCGGATCCACGAGGACAAGGTTGCCGCGACGATGGTTGCAGCGATCAACCGGGTGGGTCAGGTGATGGGGCTGCGGACCATCGCGGAGTACGTCGAGAATGCGGAAATTGTGGCCAGGCTCAACGAGATCGGGGTCGACTATGCGCAGGGCTACCACTTTGGCCGCCCCATACCTCTGGGCGAGGTGCTCGCGGGAACGAATGAGTTGGAGACGGTGATCAATGCCTGAGCACGCCGAAAAGCCGGACATGGCGGTCACCGGGGCCGGGCTCGATGCGGGCAACGAGGTGCAATGCACCCGCATGGGGGTGATGACCTACCTGGCGCCGCGTGGGGTGCTTTCCACGGAGGAGGAGCTGGCGCCCCTGCTGCAGGCGGTCGAGCGGTCGTTGCAGCAGTGGGATACGCGCGTGGTGGTGGATATGTCCGGTGTGCCACTGGTGCAGAGCATCGGCCTGGAAGCGCTGGTGAGCGCCCAGGAACGCCTGGCCAAGGCGGGCGGCTGGCTCAAAGTGGCCAACGTGAATGCGCTCAACCGGGAAATCTTCCGCATTACCGGACTGGAGCGGGTCATCGCGGTGGCGGTCGACGGTGACCGGCCGGAGAATGCCACCACGGACTTCCGCGAGGTGCGCAACATCCGGCTGGGCGATCTCCTGGTGGAGAAGGGCCTGCTTCCGCCGGACAAGGTGCAGGAGGCGATTCTGCTGCAGAAGACCAGCGGCAGGCGGCTCGGGCAGATCGTCATCGACAAGGGCTGGATCACCGAAAAGGTTCTGCTGAGCGCCCTCGGGGAGCAACTCGGGATTCCCTATGCCGATCTGAAAGCGGGCCTGTACGACCCGGACATTATCGGTCTGCTCGATCCGGAGGTTTGCAAGCGGTTGGCCATGCTGCCGCTGTTCCGGGTGCGGGAGTATCTCTACGTCGCTACCGCCGATCCGCAGGCGGCGCCGAGCTTTGGCGAAGTCGAGGAGCGCACCGGTCTGCGCGTGCGCCCGGTGCTGGCGCGCAAGGAGCAGATACTCAAGACCCTCTCCGAGGCGCATTCGGGCAGCCAGTACGGCACCATGCTGCTGGAAGAGGTGGCCGACGACTTCGAGGTGGTCGACAGCCACCAGCCCTCGGACTATGAAAAAATCGACGAGATGGCCGGCGACAGCCCGGTCATCAACATGGTCAACTCGATTATTCAGCGCGCGGTGACCGACAAGGCGAGTGATATCCACATCGAGCCCGGCAAGACGCATGCGCGCGTGCGTCTGCGTATCGACGGACTGCTCTACGAGGTCATGACGCCGCGTATGAGCCTGCATCCGGCGATCGTGTCGCGCCTCAAGGTGATGGCGAACATGGATATCGCGGAGCGGCGCCTGCCGCAGGACGGCCGCATCCAGGTGCATACCCAGGGGCGCCCCGTGGACCTGCGTTTCAGCTCCCTGCCGGGCATGTATGGCGAGAAGGTGGTCCTGCGGGTACTCGACAAGAACCAGGCGATCCTCGACATCAACCGGATCGGCATGTTGCCGGACAACCTGGAACGCTACCGTGGTCTGCTGGACAGAAGTTACGGCCTGGTGCTGGTGACGGGTCCGACCGGTAGCGGCAAGACAACGACGCTGTATGCCGCGCTGAATTATCTCAACAGTATCGAAAAGAACATCGTCACGATCGAGGACCCGGTCGAGTATCAACTTGATATCGTCAACCAGAACCCGGTCAAGGAGCAGATCGGGCTGACCTTCGCCAAGGTCCTCAAACACGTGCTGCGTCAGGACCCGGACGTGGTGATGGTGGGCGAGATCCGGGAGAAGGAAACCGCGGAGATCGCAGTCCAGGCGGCTCTGACCGGGCATTTGGTGCTTTCCACCCTGCATACCAACGACAGCGTGGGTGCGGTCACCCGGATGCTGGATATGGGGGTTGAGCCCTACCTGTTGTCCTCCGCCCTGATCGGCGTGGTCGCGCAGCGACTGGTGCGCGGCATCTGCCCGAGTTGCAGGACCGAGTACCTCGCGCCGACCGAACTGGTGGAGCGTTATGCCTGGCAGGCGAAGGGCAACGTGCGCCTGGCTCGCGGTCGGGGATGTCCGGAATGCTACGACTCGGGATACAAGGGGCGCATGGGGGTGCACGAGATCGTGGAGACCGACGAGGATCTGCAGAAGCTGATCATCAGCAATCCTTCCCGCGACGCCCTGGACGAGTTCCTGCGCGGCAAGGGCATCGACAACCTGTTCGACGACGGCATGCAACGGGTGCTCCAGGGGCAGACCACGATCGAAGAGATTTCGCGCGTGCTCAACAGCTGAGTAAACCATGGCCATCGAATACAACGTCAATCTGGAGAAGCGTGCCGCAAAGGGTTCGGACGGTATCCGCCTGGGCGCGTCGCTTCGCGCGGGGCGGGTGAGCGACAAGGATCGCAACTTCTTCACCGAACAGCTGGCCCTGATGCTCTCGACCGGGACCAATCTGCACGCCTCGCTGCTGGCGATCCAGCAGCAGGCCAGCAAGCCCGCGCTGCGCCGGCTGCTGGAGACGCTTGCGCGCGACGTGTCCGAGGGGCGTCAGTTCTCGGCCGCGCTCGCCAGTCACCCGCAGGTCTTCTCGCCGACCTATGTCAATCTGATCGCCGCGAGTGAAGAGGGGGGCTTCATGGCGGAAGTGCTCGATCAGATCCTGGAGATGGAGGAGAAGCGCGAAAAGCTGCATGACACCCTGGTATCCGCGCTTTCCTATCCGGCCTTTCTGTTGGTGTTCGCACTGGGTGTGGTGATCTTCGTGCTGGTGTTCGTCTTTCCCAAGTTCTCCGACCTTTTCGAGGGTATCCAGGACGAACTGCCGGCGACCACGGTTTTCCTGATGGGCCTGAGCGACCTGTTCCGCCTGCAGTGGCCACTGCTTCTGCTGGGCTTGGCGGTCCTGATGCTGGGTATCCGCTACTGGGCGCGCAGTGCCGATGGCCGGGTAAAAATCGACTGGCTGAAGCTGCATGCGCCGCCATTGAGCAGTGTCTTCATGCGGCTCTATCTCACCCAATCGCTGCGCGTTCTCGGGCTTTCGCTGAGCAATGGCGTCCCCGTCATCGATGCATTGCACGCCGGCCGCGATGTGGTCCAGAACCGGATCTTCCGGCGTCTCTTCAGCGATGTGGAGAACCGCATCAACAATGGCGAGGGCATGGCCGCGGGATTCGCGGACAGCCGGTTCATTCCCCCGATCGTGTACCAGATGATCAGAACCGGGGAAGAGACCGGCAACCTGGCACGGGTGATGGGGCGGGTCGCGGATCATTACGAGCGCGAGGTCACCAATCGACTGGCAACCCTGTCACGGCTCGCCGAGCCGGTCCTGTTGCTGATCATGGGGGTGCTGGTGGGCGTGATCGTCAGTTCCCTGATCCTGCCGATATTCAAGCTCTCGCGTGCCGTCGGGTAGCACTCTCACAGGGGTCGGATATCGATCCCCCTCCCCACTCGTGGGGAAGGGTTGCGCTTAAGCAACCGTTTGCGATTGGACGGGCCGGGGTGGGGAAGGAACCTTGTTGATGGAGCCCCCATTCCCGTCTTACTCCCTCGCAACTGGAAAGGGCGCACCGGGTGTCCGGGCACATCAGACAAAGCGGCTTCTCCCGGCCGGATTTTCCAGGATTTTTTGCACGACGGACTAAAGAACTGTGATCGGCAGCCGATTCCCACAGCTACCAAGTCCAATGAATTCAATCTGTTTAAATATCAAGAGGCCTCCTTCAATGACCGTTCGGAAGAATCTACAGCGCGGTTTCTCACTCGTTGAACTCCTGATCGTGGTGATCATCCTCGCCCTGCTATCGGCGATCGTGATCCCGCAGTTCGCCGCATCCACCGATGATGCAGCCTCTGCCGCGGTAGACACCTCGCTGTCCAACGTGCGAGCAGCGCTCGACCTGTACTACCAGCAGCACGGTGAATATCCCGGTTCCAAGACCGCGGTGCCGACCCAGGCCTGTGGTGGATCAGCTGGCACGGGCGTGGCGACCGGTGGGGCAGGCGCAACTGCCGAGACGGCTTTCCTGGAGCAGCTGAGCCTGTACACCGACAAGGACGGCGGCGCCTGCTCTGTCGCGGATGCCAATCACAAGTACGGTCCTTACATCAAAAAGCCTCAGCTGGAGCCGGAGCCCTTCAAGAACGCCAGTGTTATGGAAGTGGTAGCGGCGGGCGACCTCAACATGGCTGCGACCGGCACGGACCCGGGCGGTTACAAGTACGACTCCAAGACCGGCAAGTTCATCGTCAACATCACCGCCGAAGACGGCCGCTGATACAACGGGCCGCTAGCCGGGGTGACCCCCGGGTAGCGGCCAGGCCGGTCGGCTGTTGCTTGGTGACCGAGGCGGGATGATCCGCCGGGGTGAACGGAACGGTCTGATTGAACAGTCGGGAGCCACTCCAAGGGGTGTCTCCCGATTTTTTTGCCTAGTGGGCTGCTTGGTAAGTTCGGTAACACTCAGCCGATCCACAAGCGTCATCGGCAAGGCTCGCGAGCACAGGACTAGCCGTTGCTAATTCAAGCGAGCGAAACACAGGCGATGGCGCTTGTGGACCGGCCCGAAGGGAGCCCCGCTACTTGGCCAATACAGCGTTGCACTTCTTGAAAAGGGCCTGCCATTCCCTGCGAAGTGCGCCTTGTCTTGACCAAGTAGCGGGGCTCTGAGAGTAACCGAACTTACCAAGCAGCCCACTAGACCCGCTATCGGACATCAGGCGATTTTCAGTCTGTCGCCCGCATCAAGATTTCGGACCCGAAGCCGCTAACGCCAAAAAGGGGAAAAGCATGCAACAAGCTGTCAGTCGGGCCGATGAGATACTCGCGGAAGCCAGTCTGGTGACGCTGCCGGAGGTGTATGCGCGCCTCAAGGCGGTCCTGGAGGATCCGGAATACTGCATGGCGGATATCGTGGAGGTCGTATCCAACGACCCGGGAATAACCGCCAGGCTGTTGCGGGTGGCGAACAGCGGCTACTTCGGTCTGGCGACCCAGATAGACAGCGTTGCCAGGGCAGTCAGCCTCCTGGGTGCCCAGGAGGTGCATGACCTGGTTCTGGCGACATCCGTGCTGCAGTCCTTCGAGGGCATGCACAACGATGTGATGGACATGCATACCTTCTGGCGCAAGAGCGTGGTGTGCGCCATCGCCGCCAAGGAGTTGGCCGTGTCGTGCAACGTGCTCGACAGTGACCGCCTGTTCGTTGCCGGTCTGCTGCGCGATATCGGTCATCTCTTCCTCTACCAGAAAGCCCCGCGCCTGTCGCTGCAGGCGCAGCAGTTGCATCTCCAGCGGGGTATTCCGCTCCACCAGGCCGAGCGCTCGCTGATCGGGATCGACTTCGCCCACGTCGGGGCGGAGGCCATGCGTATCTGGGGCCTGCCTGAGGCGATCTGGGGTCCCACTGCACAGCATGTCGAGCCATCCAGGGCGGGAGACGAGGAATACGTGGCTTCCCTGGTGCACATCGCCGCCGTGGT
Source organism: Gammaproteobacteria bacterium Milos-ODIII6 (assembly GCA_029228645.1). Taxonomy (GTDB): domain Bacteria; phylum Pseudomonadota; class Gammaproteobacteria; order Chromatiales; family Chromatiaceae; genus MONJU. The sequence goes on along the minus strand of JAPTHR010000002.1, from coordinate 95,263 downwards.
GGCGGACTCATTCGATGCGGAATCGCCCGGCGAGGAATCTCTCCGCCGGGTCAGTGAGTTCGCACTCCGAACCACCGGTTTGTTGGAGGAGAACCTGCTCTCCCTGCCGGAACGGGTCGAAGAGGAGCTGGACAAGGTAATGGGGCTCCTGAGGACGGCGGCTTGAGTGGTATTTGCAGGCGAGTCATGCCAGGACGAAAAAATGGTGCTCCTCCGGACGCGTGCATCCCGGAGAACCCGGTGAACAAGAACCAGGCCGGGTGGTGTCTCCCACCCGTTCATAAAATCGAATCCACACCTGTTAATGGGGCTGAGACGTGGCTGTGAAACCCTTGGATACATTGCGTGAACTCTGGACATTGACCCGTTTCGAGGGTCGCGAAATGAGCCTTTATGCGGAGTCGATGATGTTCGTGGATGCCAGTCGGGGGCTGCGCGCCCTGGGTCTGGTGAGCACGGCGCTGTTGTCGATTTCCGCGCTGGCTTACTCGATTCTCGGCTACGACGATATCTATGTGCACTCCAGCGTGGTCCTCGCGGTGCTGTCCCTGCATGTCGCGATATCGGCGCGTGCCGCGCGTGAAACCAAGGCGCTGTATCTGCTCGGCACCACCCTGGTGCTGGTCAGCGGTGTGGCATTCGTTCTACTCGCCCACTACTCGAAGAGCCTGAATGCGGCGCTGTTTGCCGGTGTGATGCTGCTCTTCCTGCTGATGCCACTGGTGCCCTGGGGTCTGCGCGAGGCGATCCTGATCGTCGTGCTGGTATACGGCATGTTCACGCTGTCCACGCTCAGCGTCGAAGATCGCTTCGAGACCGATACGCTGTGGATGCTGCAGTTGATGATGTTCGCCGGGAGCATCACCACCCTGATTGTCATAGCGCGCAATGCACTGATAAGACGCAATGACATCCGCGCCCGTTATGAGCTGGAACAGGCGCATGACCGCATGGAATTGCTGTCCCTCGTCGACCCGCTCACCGGCGCATGGAATCGTCGCTATCTGGATCAACGTTACGAACGGATTCGCGATCAGGCGATCCAGTCCGGCAGTGGCTTCCAGTTCGCGCTGATTGACATAGACGACTTCAAACAGATCAACGATTCCTGTGGGCACGACTATGGGGACACCGTGCTACGGCGCCTGGTGGCCAATTTCCGCGAGGTCATGCGCAGCGGGGATCACATGGTTCGCGTCGGTGGGGACGAGTTTCTCCTGCTGATGTCTCAAGCGGACGCCAGTGAAAAAATCACAACGGCGCTCGAAGCACTCGAACGGGATCCGGAAATCACGGGTTGCGAGGCAAACGCCACCGCCCGGATCGATGTCAGCGTTGGGCTGGTGATGGACTGCGGGCCGGCTGACTCGCTGGACGCCCTGTATCGCGCGGCAGATCAGGTCCTGTACAGATCCAAGGCGGACAAGCATGCGCCGGACCGCGATCGCATCAAGGTCGACCGCCTGGAGGAAGGCCCGAGTGCGAGCGTGGCTTAACAGTACCCTCCCGGCGCTGCCGCAGGTCGCCTCGCGGCTCCTGCAGCGCCCCGGTCCGATCGGGCTGGAGATAGGCAATGGCAATCTCCACCTGTGTCAGCTGGCCGCGGTTGAGCAGGGGAGCCATCGGGTCCTGGCGCGTTCTGTCATACCTTTCCGGGAAAGCCGCGAGGAACTCCTGGGTTCGCCAGAACTGCTCAAGCGCTACCTGCGCCAGGCCATGCGGGGCAAGGGCTTCCGCGGAAATCATATCGTCACCGCGCTCCCTCCCGACCGGGTGCGTTTTATGCCCCTGATGCTGCAGGCCGAGGAGCGGGAAGTGGCGGCTGCGGTACTCAAGATGGTGAGTGAGCGGGTCACGGGCAGCATCGCTGACTACGTGGTGGACTACCTGCCGGTGCGCACGGCCACCGGCGCCCAGGAGCGCCTGGCGCTGGCAGCGGTCGCCCAGCGCGATCATGTCATGACCTACCTGGATGCGCTCAGTCATGCGGGTTTTGTCGTCGACGCGCTCGATATCGGCCCGGCGGCGATCCGCAGGACCCTGTCGTCGCTGTATGCCGGAGAGGGTGAGGGTGACGTCATTCTGGTCGTGAATACCGGCGCCACAGACACCTACCTGAGCGTCATTGCCGGACGACGCCTGCTGCTGGACCAGCATGTTTCCTTTGGAGAGGTCCAGCTCCTGAGCAAGCTCGAGGACAGTCTCGAGCTGTCGCAGGAAGCGATCAGGAAGCTGATCGACCAGCATGGACTGAGCAAGCGGGGGGGCGCCTCGCCGGATATGGCTGGCGGCCTCGGTATGGATGTCTCCGAAACCCTGCTCGAGGTTCTCAAGCCGAGCATTCTCGGACTGATCGAGGAAATCAACCGGGTCCTGATCTACACCGCTTCCGAAACCCGTGGCCGGCCGATGGACCGGATCCTGCTGCTGGGCAGTCTTGCCCGCTGGGACGGTTTCAGGGAGGTCCTGTGCAAGCTCGTCGGCGTTTCCGGGTGCGGCGAATACGACGACCTGGAGGCCTGCTTCGGGCGTCGTGCGGATACGGATGAGGACGAGCAGCCCTTGTTTCCGGAGATGGCGGTCGCGGTCGGTCTGGCCTTGAGAGGGATGGTCGAGGATGTCTGAAATCGATCTGGTCCCCGGCGCCTATCGGCAGAAACAACAGTTGCTGCGGCGCTTGCGCAGCATTGCCTATTCCTCGACAGCGGCGCTCGCCCTGATCCTGGGGGCGGCCCTGTTCCTGCAGCACGAAAACGGGATTCTCGAGGACGGGCTGGAAAGACTGCAGCATGCCAAGGCGATCAGCAGTCAGCAGCGTGCCAATCTGCTCGACATCAACCAGCGCAAGCTGGAGATCACCCAGCAATACGAGCTGCTCAGTGGTCTGCGCAGTGGGATTGCCGCGGTTGGCATGCTGCTCACGGTCGATCGCGCCATGGCCGACGCCAAGGTGTGGTTCACCGACTGGTCGTTCCGCCGGGCCGGTTCAAAGGCGAGAGTATCCGAGGCTCAGCCGCAGCTGCCCGGTAAATACCTCATCCTGGTGCCTCGCACACAGGCGCCTGCCGGGTCCGAGGCCTGGGTGATCGAAACGCAGATGAAGATCGATGGCGAGGCCATGGATCATGCGGCCCTCTCGGGATTCGTCTCGCGCCTGGTCGATCAGCCCGAAATCCAGACGGTGCGGGTGATCCGCACCGAGACCTTCCAGCAGCAACAGCGGGAGCTGATCCGGTTCAGTCTGGACGTGGTGGTTGCCTGGCCACAGCGGGAGGCCGATGCCTGATGGATGAGCTGCTGGAAAAAACCGAACCGAAAACTCTGCTGTTCGGCCTGGGAAGCATCGTAGTATTATCGGCTGCAATTCTGGTGGTGTACTTTCTGTGGCCGCAGTTTCAGAAGTATCAGGAATACACGCGCTCGCAGGAGATCCTCGTCCAGGCCGCGCCGGGCAACAGCGGCTTGGCAATGCAGTTGGAGCAGGCACGTGATGAGGTCGCCGGGCTCTCGCGCAGGCTGCATGGCGACATGGCAGGGCTGCCGGGCAAGCAGATGGAATCCTTCATCATTGGCCGCCTGCAGAAGATCTCCTGGGACAACGAGGTTCGCCTGGTCAGTGTCAGACCCGGTGTTGGCGAAAGGATCCAGAATTTTCAGGAGCGGGTGTTCGACATCCGCCTGCACGCGGGATATTCGGGATTCTATCGTTGGCTGAACAGCATAGGCACAGACCTGGGATTCGTCGTGGTGAAGAATTACCACATCAGTCCGCTGAGGCGGGAGGCCACTCCCACCGAGCTGGATATACGCCTCACCATCGCGTCCTACCATCTCGTCAAGGAATGACGGCCTTTCGGCCATTCCTGCTTTCACTCGCGCTCCTGCTGTGGTTTGATGCCTATGCCGAAGAGGTCGCGCAGCCCCTGCAATTCGATCCCTTCGAGAGATCGGCTCTGGCGGAACCAGCCCCTGAAGAGGCTGCCGCGCAGGAGCCGCCAGTCGTTGAAGAGCCGCCGCCTCGTCTGACCGCGACCCTGGTTTCCGCTGGGGCCCCTATGGTTATCCTTGGCGGGGAGCTGCTTAGGCCGGGGGAGTCGCATGCGGGCTACGTACTGGAGACGGTGCGCGAGCATGCGGCGGTTTTCCGGTACAGGGGGGAGTTGGTGGAAATCGAGGTCGATGGCTTGGTGACTGGCCAGTAGCCCGGGGGATATAAGGCTTGCTCACCGTTCTCAGAACTCTTTTGTTTCTCGTCCTGGCGTTGCCGGGCCTGCAGGCGCAAGCGGGATCGCTGTCAGACAGGGTATCCATATCCCTGCAGAACACATCGATTCACGACGTGATGAGAATGCTGTCTCTGCAGCAGCGCCTGAATATCTTTGTCGCCGATGGGGTCGAGGCGGATGTCTCGATCAACATGTACGACATGCGGGTGCGCGATGCCCTGTATGCGATCACCCAGGCGGCCGGCCTGGCGGTGGAGGAGCGCAACGGCAATTTTTTCGTCGTCGAGCGTGACGAGGTCGGCAAGCATGCGGAATCCGGCGTCACCGAGACGCGCGCGTACAAGGTGCAGTACAGCGAGCCCAGTGATGTCGAAGGCATACTGAAGGAGCACATATCCAGTTTCGGTAACATCACCGTGCTCCAGGATCGCAGGATGCTGGTGGTGAAGGACCAGCCGGTATTCCTCGAGAAGGTCGAGTCCATCCTCGAAACCATCGACCGCGAGCCCCGCCAGGTACTCATCCAGGCCAGGATCATGGAGGTCACCCTGACCGACGACGAATCGTTCGGTCTGGACTGGCGCAAGATATTCAGTTCCGGTGGCGGTTCGGGCAGCTTCGGCACCCGGGCGCTCAGTTCCGGCGGTTCTGGACTGTTCCTGGAGTTCGCGGGCCCGAACCTGGAACTGGCCCTGGATGCCTTGCGCGACCGGGGTCGTCTACGCACACTCTCCACGCCGCGACTGCTGGCCATGGAGGATCGCCAGGCCCAGACCGTGGTCGGCTCGCGAACCGGCTACCGGGTGACGACCACGATCAACCAGGTGACCTCCGAGAGCATCGAGTTTCTCGAGAGCGGCATCATCCTCAAGGTGACGCCGTCGGTCGACCGCAACGGTCAGATCCTGCTCGATATCGAGCCGGAGGTGAGCACCGCGACGGTGTCCCCTGACGGTATTCCGAGCAAGAGCACCACCCAGCTGGAGACCCGCATGCTGGTGCCGGATGGACAGACGGTCTTTCTTGGTGGACTGATCAGTCGCAACCTGGATGAGAGCCGCACAGGGGTGCCGTTGCTGGGTGATCTGCCGGGGGTCGGCGGCCTGTTTTCCAACCGCTCGAGCCAGACCACGGCCAGGGAGATCGTGGTGCTGATCACCCCGAAGCTGGTTGATTTCCGGGACAACAACTGGAACACGGACCCGGTTCGCGCCACCGAGCGTATCGAAACCGAGCTCAATGCCGCCGAGCAGAAAGCCAATACCGAGATACGTCGACTGTTCGACAGAAAGGCCACGGGGTCGACCGCGGCCGCAAGTGCGAGCGGGCAGGCATCGCCGGCTCAGGCCGCTTCTGCGGCGGTACAAACCGAGCGTCATCCCTACGAGGACTTCCAGGAGATGTTCGACTACTGAGCCCGGCTGGGCAGGAAATGACATAACTTTGATAAAGGTCATGTTTTTTCTTTGGGCGCTGAAACGGGGTCTGGGAGTGGCTTCTTTTTGACTGAGGTCAAAAAGCAGGACGGGGATCATCCCTTGCGGCGGGACTTTTCCTGCTGCGCGCGCAACAGCTTCACCTGGAACAGCCCATTGCGCTCCTCTTCCTCGAGCGCGCCCTGGATGAAACGGATGGTCTCGCGATAGCGCGGGATGACGTTGTACTTGAGTGCATTGACCCGCTTCTGGGTCTTGCGCTGTTCCGCCAGCAGGCGCCACAGGGCAGTCTCTGCCTCGCCCTGGCGGGCCAGCAGGGAGGCGAGATCGAGCAGCTGGCGGCGCGCCTCGTCGAAGCTCGGGTCGGTCCACATCAGGCCCACCGGCTGCAGTGGACGGGTGCTCGCCTTGACCGAGGGATATTCGACCCCGATATGGCTGCGCGGCAGGATACTCAGGTCGAGACCCGGTTCGAGCGCCATGCCGGCCTGGCGCAGCAGGGTCTGACCCATGCGCAGATGGGCGATGCCGAGCCAGCGGTAGGCCCGGTCGAGCGTTTCGCGGGTCTCGCGGCGCATCTCGCGGTACTGGTGCAGGCGTTCGTACACCAGCCGGGTCAGCAGGTCGCGCTTGCGCTCGAGCATGTCGTGACCCTGCTGCAGGAAGTCGACCTGGCGCTTGAGGCCCAACAGGGCGCTCTTGGTCGGTGGGACTTTGAGGCGCTGGCTCACGCGGCAGGCGCCTCTTCGCGCTCGCTGACGTAGTAGCGTGCCAGGTCGGCCTCGCTGACACGGGTGAGTTCCTGGCGCGGCAGCTGCGACAGCAGTTCCCAGCACAGGTCCAGGGTCTGGCCGATGCTGCGCCCCTCTTCGGCGCCCTGGCCGACGAAGCGGGCTTCGAAGGAACTGCCGAAATCCAGGTACTGCTGGTCGCTGCTGGAGAGTTCTTCCGCACCGATGATGGAGGCCAGGTTTCTGACCTCCAGGGCGCGTGCGTAAGAGGCGTAGATCTGGCTGGCGACCCGGGGGTGGTCCTCGCGGGTGTGGTCCTTGCCGATGCCATCCTTCATCAGGCGCGACAGGGACGGCGGAATGTTGATCGGCGGATAGACGCCCTGGTTGTGCAGTTCCCGGCTGAGCACGATCTGGCCTTCGGTGATGTAGCCGGTCAGGTCCGGGATGGGGTGGGTGATGTCGTCGCTCGGCATGCTCACCACCGGCACCATGGTGATCGAGCCATGCCGCGCCTTGATCCGGCCCGCGCGTTCGTAGATCTCGGCCAGGTCGGAATAGAGATAACCGGGGTAACCCTTGCGCGAGGGCACGTCGCCCTTGGCAGTCGCCACCTCGCGCAGCGCCGAGGCGTACTGGGTCATGTCGGTGATCACTACCAGGACGTGCATGTCGCGGTCGAAGGCGAGGTACTCGGCGGCCGTCAGCGCGGTGCGCGGCAGGATCAGGCGTTCGATCACCGGATCGTCGGCGAGGTTGATGAACATCGCGACCTTGCCCAGCACGCCGCTGGCTTCGAAATTCTCCTCGAAGAAGCGCGCCTCGTTGTGCGACATGCCCATGGCGGCGAACACGATTGCGAAATCCGATTCCTCGCCCGGCAGGCGTGCCTGGCGAACGATCTGTGCCGCGAGTTCGTTGTGCGGCAGGCCGGAGCCGCTGAAGATCGGCAGCTTCTGCCCGCGTACCAGGGAGTTGAGCCCATCGATCGCGGAGACCCCGGTTTCGATGAACTCGCGCGGGTAGGCGCGCGCCGCCGGGTTGACCGGCGAGCCGTTGACGTTGCGCCGCAGGTTGGACAGCAGTTCGGGGCGCTGGTCGCGGGGTTGCCCGATGCCGTTGAACACCCGTCCGAGTATCCCCGGGGCGAGCGTGATATGGAACGGCTCTCCCAGGAAGCGGACCCAGGTCTCTTCGGGATTGAGGTGGTCGGTGCCCTCGAACACCTGCACCAGGAGCAGTTCCTCGGTGGCGCGGATCACCTGCCCGGTGCGTTCCTGGCCGTGGCTGTCGACCACACGTACGCGTTCTCCCAGTCCCACGCCCGGCACCGCGCGCAGAAACATCAGGCCGCCGCGGGCGGCATCGACACAACGGTATTCGATGTCCTTCATGCACTCCCCTCCTGCTGGCGCAGGTATTGGCCACGCAGTTCGGCCAGGCTGTTTTCCGCGCGGCTGTCGAAGTCCGCGATTGGATCGGCGTCGTCCTTGCTCTCGAGACCCTTCAGGCGGCGGGCCTCCGCCAGCAGCGGCTGGCGCAGCAGCTCCTGCACCGGGATACCGTGCGATAACAGCTCGCGCCCGGTGTCGTAAAGTTTCAATACGGCCTGCAACAGGGCTACCTGTTTGTGCGGATCGCAGTAGCTGTCGACCGGATCCAGCGCGCTTTGCTGCAACACCCCCTGCTTGACCAGGCTGGCGCCCTCCAGCGCCCAACGCTGTGCGGGCGAGAGGGCCTCCGGGCCCACCAGGTTGACGATCCGGGTCAGTTCGTCCGCCTGCGAGAGCAGGGCCAGCGCCTCGGCGCGTGTCGATTCCCAATCGGGAGAGATCTCCTCCTTCCACCAGCGCGCGGCGACCGCGGCATAGCCCGAGAAGCTGTCGGTCCAGTCTACCGCGGGGTAGTGGCGGGCATCCGCGAGCGGCTTGGACAAGGCCCAGAAGGTCTCCACGATATCTTTGGTATGCGCGGTGACCGGTTCCGAGAAGTCGCCCCCGGGCGGCGAGACCGCGCCGATCAGGGTGACCGAGCCGCGCCGGTCGCCGAGCGTCTCGACCCGCCCGGCGCGTTCGTAGAAAGCGGCCAGGCGTGAGGCGAGGTAAGCGGGGTAGCCTTCTTCCACCGGCATCTCGCCGAGGCGCCCGCCGACCTCGCGCAGGGCTTCGGCCCAGCGGCTGGTCGAGTCCGCCACCATGACCACGTCGTAGCCCTGGTCGCGATAGTACTCCGCCAGGGTGACGCCGACGTAGATCGAGGCCTCACGCGCCACCACCGGCATGTTGGAGGTATTCGCGATCAGCAGGGTGCGCTCCATCAGCGAGCGCCCGGTATGCGGGTCGGTCAGGTTGGGAAAAGTCTCCAGGATGTCGACCAGCTCGTTGCCACGCTCGCCGCAGCCGACGTAAATCACGATGTCGGCGTCCGCCCAGCGCGCGATCTGTTGCTGCACCATGGTCTTGCCGGCGCCGAAGGGGCCGGGTACGGCGCCCTTGCCACCCTTGAGCAGGGGAAAGAAGGTATCCAGGATGCGTTGCCCGGTGAGCAGCGGTGCGACCGCGTTATCGCGCTGCTTGTAAGGGCGTGCATGGCGCACCGGCCAGCGATGAAAAAGTTGCAGCTCGTGGATGTCGCCGTGTGTATCCCGCACGTGGGCGATCACGTTTTCGATGTTGTAGCTGCCGGCGGGGGCAATTTCCAGGAGTTCGCCCTCGATCCCGGGTGGTACCAGAATACGGTGCTCGATGGTCTCGGTCTCCGGCACCGTGCCGAGCTGGGCGCCGCCCGCGACGTGCTGGCCCTCCTTCAACGCCGGGTTCGGTTCGAAGGCCCAGCCGCGCTCGCGCGCCAGGCCCGGCTCGTTGTCACCGCGCGGCAGCTTGTCCCCGTGGCGGCTGAAAAGCTTTTCCAGTGGCCGCTGGATGCCATCGAAGATCTGTCCCAGCAGACCGGGGCCGAGTTCCACCGAGAGTGGATGGCCAAGCGCCTCGACGGTGTCTCCCGGGCAAAGCGATTCGGTCGACTCATAGGCCTGGATAATCGCCTCGTCGCGCTCGCGCGCAATCACCTCGCCGACTATCCCCAGGGCGCCGAGGTGGACCTGCTCCCCGGTCGCTATGCCGGGCAGTTCGGCCGTGACGATGGGTCCGTTCAACTCGGTGATCCTACCCTGCATGGACTTTCTCTCCACTGGTTTCGGCGCTGCCGAAGAGCGCCGCATCGATGTCGCGCGCGAGCACCGGCCCCAGCCGCTCGAGACGCGCCTCGAAGGTGTTGTCGAGGCGCAGGTCTGCGTCGCGGTTCTCCAGCCGCACGCCACCGACGCAATCGCAGCGACGCTCGCTCAGTTCGATGCCGGCATGGCAACCGGCCGCCTCCAGCAGCTGTTGCCAGCCTTCTCTGAAGGCGGCATGGTCGCGATTGTTCAGTTGCGCCACGAGATCGTCCCGGCGCAGCGTCACGCAGGCCTCGGCCAGCAGTCCCTGCAACAATTCGCGGTAGCGATCCGGCTCTTTGTGCAGCTTGTGGAGATGGTTGCGCAGATCGATCAGGACCGCCTCTATGAGGGTCCAGCGCAGTTTCTCCAGCTTGCTGCGGATGTCCTGCTCGGCGCGCTGAACGAGGCGCCGGTAATGTTGCTCGGCGGCCTGCGAGGCCTCTTTTTCCGCCCGCTCGCGCCGCTGCGCCAGGCGTTCGCGCGCTGCCCGCAGGATGCGCTCGCGCTCGTGCTCGGCCAGCTTTTTTTCCTCGTCGGCGAGGCGCTTGGCGCGCTGCAGGAGGGCGTTGGCGAGCGCCTGGGTGTCTTTCTCTTTGCTCATGAGCGTGGCTCCAATGCCTGGGCGCCGAGTACCTCGGTCACCAGGTCCTCGACGGCCGGGTGGTAATCCGCGGGCGCGTGCAGCGGTGGCACCTCGGTGATGACGATGCGGCCCCCCTCGTTGCGCAGGCGCCGGAACCATTCACCGCCCTCCCTGGCCAGCTTGTGTTCCACCAGTACCAGGGCGGTGGCGTTGCTGCGGTGCAGTTGTGCCAGCGTCTGATCGAGCAGATCGGGCGTCGCGTCCGGGTAGGCCTCGAATCCGATCAGCGCAAAGCCCTCCACCAGGGGCGCGTTGCCGAACGCCAGCATGCGCGGCGGAGTGACGTTCTCCGCCATGCTCAGATCCTGCCCAGCAGCAGGATGGTCACCACCAGGCCATAAATGGCGATACCCTCGGCCAGACCAACGAAGATCAGGGTCCGTCCGAACATCTCGGGCTTCTCGCCCAGCAGTGCGAGCGCCGCGGCGCCAACCGTTCCGACGGCGATACCGGCGCCGATGGTCGCCAGCCCGGTCGGCAGACCGATGCCCAGCAGTGCGAGCCCCAGGCCGACGCTGATGTCGCCGCCGGCGGTGACCGCTTCGCTCGCCGCGAGGGCCTCCTGCGAGGTGCTGAAGGCGAACCCCAGCAGACCGATTGCGCCGAGAGCGACGTTGGCGCCGATGCTGTTGCGCCACCAGCGCTGCGCCTTGGCCGGGTCACGAATCGGGCGGAAGTGGAAATAGCCGCCGATCAGGATCAGTCCCAGAATGCTGAGCGCCAGTAGGTAGATGAAGCCGTTCATGCGTTTGTCCTCTTGTGCGTGAGCTTGCCGTACCGAATCGTCATGTCCAGGTTTTCAGGGGTTGTCCCCGCGCAGTCGCAGGGGGCGGAATTCGCGTCCGTCGCCGTAGAAAAAGCGGGAGAAGCCCTCGTAGTACTCGAGTCTCAGCGCCTGGATCATGACGATCGCGCCCTCGAGTACCAGGATGAAAATGTTGCCTAGCACCACGGTCACCCAGTAGCCGGTGGTGTCGAGCATCGCGGCGAGGGTGAACACCGCGATCGCCAGGGCCACGTGATTGAGGCTGAAAGCGGCGATACGGAGATAGGAAAGCGTGCCCGAGACGAACTTCATGACGCTCTCGAAGGCCTCGATGATCACGATCAGAATCCGTTCCCCGATGGCCGCCTCGCGGTTCTCCCAGGCGCTGAAGCCCATGATCACGGCCAGGCTGGCCAGCAGCGGCAGGGCAGGCGGCCACGCCGGTTCGCCGCGCGCCAGTTGCACCGCCAGCCAGATGAGCGAAAGGTACAGCACCAGGCCGGCCAGCCCGCCGCCGGTGTACAGCGCTTCGTGACGGTCGCCCGAGGACAGGTGGTTGCGGATCGAGAGCAGGGTCGCGAGCAGGATGAATGCGATCCCGACGTACAGCGCGACCTCGAGCATGTAGCTGGGGTCGGACAAGGGCGAGATCCACAGCGGAGTGATCAGGTGCTCGAAGCCGAAGATGCTGCCGTAGGCCCAGCCGAACAGGGTCGCGCTCAGCCCGCACAGGAGCATGAAGGGCACGGCCACCGGGGCGCGCCGGCGCAGCAGCGGAGCGGCCAGCATGATGCACAGTCCGTGGCCGATGTCGCCGAACATCATCCCGAACATGGCCACGTAGGTGAGGGCAAACAGCAGGGTCGGGTCGAATTCACCGTAGCGCGGCACCCCGTAGTTCTGCACCAGCGCGAGGAAGGGTCTGGCCCAGCGTGGGTGATCGAAACTGCTGGGTACCTGCGATCGCTCCTCGGGACGGGGAGGGCGGGCGCGCAGCAGCGCCTTGTCCCCGAGATCGGCGTTGACGCCCTGCTGCAGGCGCTCGACGTCGCGGCGCGGCACCCAGCCGGTGACCCGTACCAGAGCGCCGCGGCCGCGCAGCGTATCGGCCAGTTGGGCGAAGGGGCGTGCCTCGTTGAGGCTCTGCGAGATGCGGTCGAGGCGGGATTCCAGCCGTTCACGCTCCTGCAGTCGCTCGCGCTCGATCTCATCGCGCTCGCTCGCCAGTGCCTGCAGGCGCTGCTCGATCTCGTGCCGGATCTGCTCGGGGTGGCCGCGCAACTCCTCCGGCACCGGCAGCACCTGCCAGCCGGAAGAGTCCAGCGCCGGCCGGATCTGTTGCGCCTGCTCCAATGGGCCCGCCAGGAGCACATTGAGGTAATTCTCGGAATGTTGGAAAACACTCAGCTGATAACCCGCCAGGCTGACGGCATCGCTCAGGCGCTTGACGTTCTGCGGCGGCAGGGTCCCGACCCGGAGATCGAGAAAACGATGGGTGCGATGCAGCAGGCCCAGATCCATGTCCAGCGAGGAAAAGGTGTCCAGGCTGGCCGAGAGATGCTCCAGGTGGCGGGTCTGTTCGCGGTTGCGGTGGAGGCGTTCGTCCCGTTCCGAACAGCCCGCCCAGATAGCCGACAGCTCTTTGTCGATAGCCTCGACCTCCTTGGCCTCGGCGGGTATCGCGTCGCTGGTGTGCGTGTTCCACTCCAGGCCGAAATGCTCCAGGATCTTCTCCTGACGCGCCAGGGCGCGGTTGATACGATCCCGGCAGGGCTGGGCCGGCACCTCCGGCAAGGCCTCTTCATCCTCCTCCTCGGTGCGCGGCTCGAATACCCCCAGGCGCGCCATGAGCAGGGCCGCACGCGAGGCCTGTTCGCGGATTACCAGCAGGCTGACATGCGACATCGGCAGGGGGAAAAACATCAGGCCGCTTCCCCCGGGTTGCCGAGGGCCGTGTCGACGTTGACCAGGCCTGTCGCCATACGCACCATTCTGGGGTCCATCTGCAGGCGCCGGCCGCGCACGATGGCGCGAATCCGGCGCAGGTCGCGTTCGCGCAGGATCAGGTAGGCCAGCGCACGCGTGGGATTGAAGCGCTGCCCGATCAGAATGCGGCGCGCCGTTTCCCAGTTGTTGTTTTCCAGGCGGCGGGTCACCTCCGAGGTCGAGGCCGCGTCCGAGAGCATCCCGGAGAACGGCTCGGGCAGCGCCTCGAGCACCTGGGGCAGGCTATCCAGGCGGGTCAGTTCCAGCAGGGTCTCGCGCGTCAGCAGGTGACCCGCGGGGATCAGCTGGTAGTAGGTCTGCGCCGGTGGGAGTTCGTAGGCGAAGCGGTAGCGCAGCAGCCAAACGAGGTTGACCCGGTCGACCATGCTGCCCACCAGGAGACGGGCGCTGCTGCCGACGCTGCGCGCGCGCGTCGCCAGGCCGCCGAAGTAGTGGCGATCGATGCTCGCATCGATGGTGAAGAGTTCCTGCTGTTTGCTGAGGCCAAGGCGCATCTCGCGCGCGAAGTCCGCATACACACCTTTCTCGAGCTGGCGCAGCAGTTCCGCGGTATCGCTGCTCAACAGCAGCTTGTCCGTGCTCACCTGGCTGAACTGGCCCAGGTCGACCAGCTGATCCCGCAGCGACTCGTCGTTGTGGCCGCTCATCTTGCCGCGCAACAGGGTTTTGATATTGGCCAGCTCGAAGCGCCGTGCCCAGAAGCGCACCATTTCACGCTCCTGGCGGTACAGGCCGCGCAACAGGATGGACAGTTCGCACAGCAGGCGGGGCATGAGGCCGCGGTCGATACCCGCGATGCCCTCTTCGTCCAGCCCGATCGCCTCGCCCAGCCATTCGGTGCCTTCCTCGCCCTGCGCCGGGGCATCGATGAGGCGCTCGATGTCTGCCTCGCTCAGCAGGCGTGCCGCCATCAGGGAAACCCGGGCATCCAGGTAGGCATGGCGCATGGCCGCACCCATGCTCAGGGCTCCGAACGGGACTGGAAAATCTGCAACGCTTCCGCCAGCGCCTTGTCGTGCCGGCTTTTGGCCTCGGCGCGCAGCTTTGCGTCCTGTTCCTCGTGGTGGCGTTGCAGTTCCGCGATTGTCTGTTTGGCGCGGGTCTCCGCCTTTTCCATGTGTTGCAGGAGAATGTCCCGCGAATCCTCGGCAAACTGCTGTTCCAGCAGGTTGGCCTCCTCCTGCGCGGCGGCAATCAGGTCACGATGTGCCTCTTCGGCTTCGGTGACCAGGCGCTCGGCCTCTTCCTCAACAGCCAACAGGCTCTTCAGTTCCGCTTCCAAGACACGGCCCTCCCCCAAGGTGGTGTCGCTTTTCGTTCTTATGCCCCGGCAAGCTGATGCCCCGAACCAGAATGTTCTATTTCATTATTTGGTCAGCCTGGGCTGAACGAGCGGATATCAGGCTGCCGGGCCAATCAAGCATAACGCGAATGGGGGAATTTGGAACCGGGTTTTCCCAACCTGTATCAAGTCGCCGCCCGGAATCGGGCGGCGTGCGCGGCTTGTCGGAGAAGTCGCCCCGCTGTGCAGGCGGGACCTCAGGGTCGACGGCTGTCGATCACCAGCTGGATGGTATCGCCGCCGTCGCTGGCGGTTTCGACTTCGATGCTCTGCAGGTCGCCCGATTGCGCGATGGCCTGGCCGGTCCGGGATATCCGGGCGCCTACCTTGACCCGCGGGAAGCCCGAGAGCTTCATCTGCGGCATCATGGCCATCTCGTCGCTCAGGGTGACCCGCAGCGGCAGGTCGGATACCCGCTTGCGCGCCACTGCCAGCGGCATCGGAGGGCCGGCGCTGGCCTTGGCGTAGACGAAAACCGTATCGTTGAGCGAGGTGCTGTCCATCAGCTCCGGGTCGAGCGCGACCTCGACGGTGACACCCGGGCCGGCCGGGATTTGCGTATCGCGTTCTGCGGGCATCGGCTCGGGGGCCATGATGTCAGGCAGGGCGGGTTCCGCCCGAGGGATGTTCGCGCTCAGGCCGGTCTCGGATTCGAGCTCACGAATGGCGCTGCCCAGTTCGGCCTGCATGTCCGGCTCTTCGTCCAGCAGCGGATAGGCCTTGGACCAGAATTCGAGCGCCAGCCCCGGTGCGTCCTGCTGCAGCGAGGCCCTGCCGAGCAGCCACAGGGCGATGACGTTTTCCGGCTCGCGCTGGTAGACCGTGCCGAGCAGTTGCACCGCCTGCTGCGGTATCTGGCCACCGTTCTGCATGGAGAGGGCGTCCGCAAGGGCGATCTGGACCGAGCTGTTGTCCGGCTGGAGTTCATCCAGGCGGCGGTAGGCACGCACGGCGTCCGCGTACTGCGACAGGTTCATGTAGGTGCGACCCAGCAGGAACCAGCCGTCGGCGTTGTCCGGGTTTTCCTCCAGCTGCTGCTCCAGCCTCTTGACCAGTTCGCTCAGCGGGGGCATGCCCTCGCCACCGTTGATCGCCTGTTGCGCCTGGGCCACCGCGCGACCGCTGACACCGAGGGCGTCCGGGGTGCCGACCTCGAGGTAGGTCGCGGCCACGATCAGGGGTATCAGCAGCAACAGGCCGGCCAGGGTGATCGATCCGGTGCGACCGCTGTCTTCGGTCGTCCGGTCCTGGCTCGGGACTTCCAGATCCTGGGCGAGGGCAATGTCCAGATCCTGACGCGCCTGTTCGAACTCCTCGTCCGACAGCTCCCCGCGATCGTGTTCCGCCTGCAGTTCCTTGAGGCGATCGCGCGCGACCTGGACGTTGTATTGGCGCCGGTCCTCCGCACCCACGCGCTGACGGCGCAGCAGGGTCGGGGCGAGCAGGCCGATCGCCAGCAGCACGATGGCGGCGCTGAGGTAGAGGAAGCTGGGGGTCATCGCTTGTTTCCGTTGTCGGGCTTGTCGTCGAGCAGGTGATGGGCCTGTTGCACTTGCTCACTGTCGATGCGGACGTTGCGGTCGCGTTCACCGGCCTTGCGGATCGAGCGCAGCATCAGCCAGACGGCGAGAATGAAGAACACGAAGGGGCCAATCCAGAGAACCGCGGTGCGCGCGTCGAAGGGGGGCTTGTACAACACGAAATCCCCGTAGCGCTGCACCATGAAATCCGCGATTTCCTTTTTGTCCTTGCCCTCCCGCAGCATGCTGTGCACCTTGCGGCGCATGTCCTGAGCGAGTTCGGCATTGGAATCGGCGATGTCCTGGTTCTGGCACACCAGGCAGCGCAGCTCGGTGGTCAGGGCCTTGTAGGCGCGCTCCTGCTCGGCGCTCTCGAACTCGTAGACCTCGATTTTGGATGCCCCGGCAGACAGCGACAGCAGCAGGGCGGCGATCAGTATCCCGTGTCTCATGCTCAACCTTTGTCGAAGTGGCTGGCGAATTTCTCGCGCCAGACGGTTTCATTCATGGCGCCCGCATGCTTGGCGCGGATGATGCCATCGGCGTCGATCAGGAACGTCTCGGGCGCGCCGTATACGCCGTAGTCGATCGCCAGTTCGCTGTCGGGGTCGAAACCGACTGCGACGAAGGGATTGCCGAGGCGCGCCAGCATGGCCTTGGCCTCCTCGCGGTCGTCCCGCCAGTCGATGCCGACGATGGGTATGCCGCGCTGGCGCAGCGTGAGCAGGTACTCGTGTTCGCGCCAGCATTCCGGGCACCAGGTGCCCCAGACATTCAACAGCCACGGGTTTCCCTCGAAGGCGCTGGAGCTGACCTGCTGGTTCGGATCGAACAGCGAGGGCAGGGTGAATTCCGGCGCGGCGCGTCCAATGAACTCGGTCGGGATATCGCGCGGGTTGTACTCGCCCTTGTTCATCTGCACCAACACATACAGGAACAGGCCGGACAGCGCCACGAACAGCAGCAGCGGGATGATCGCCTTCTTGCTCATTGCTCAGCCCCGGGCGGTACCCGTCGCGCCCGCTGTGGGGGCGGCCCGCCGTGCCAGGGCACGGTAACGGCGATCGGTGGCCGCAATCAGCCCGCCGAGGGCCATGATCAGGGTTCCCAGCCAGATCCAGCGAATGAAGGGCTTGTGATAGACACGCAGGCTCCAGGCGCCGTCGCCGAGATCTTCGCCCAGCGCGACATACAGGTCCCGGAACAGGCCGGCGTCGATCGCGGCCTCGGTCATGGGCATCTTCTGTACCAGGTAGGTCCGCTTCTGGGGGGTGAGCTGAGCGATTTCCCGCTCGCCGTGGCGTGCAACGACGGCGCCCTCGAAGGCGGTGTAGTTCGGCCCGGTTACTGTGTCCACGCCCTTGAACTCGAAGCTGTACTCGCCCATGGCGTAGGTCTCACCCGGGGCGAGTCGGATGTCCTTCTCGACCGAGTAGGTCTCCACCATGGTGACCCCGATCACGAACACCGCGAGCCCGAGGTGCCCGAGGGCCATGCCCCAGAAGCCACGCGGGATGTGGCGCAGGTTGTTGTGCGGCCGCATGCGGTCGCGCAAGGCGGTCAGGGTCGACGCCACCACCCACAGCCCCAAGGCCATGCCGAGCAGGGTCAGGGGATTGAAGAAAGGCACCAGCAGCAGGCTGTGCGCAGTCGCCAAAACAAGCGCCACGAGCGCAGGCAGTCGCAAGCGCTTCCACAGGCGCTCGCCGCTGTCACGTTTCCAGCGGGAGATCGAGCCGATCCCGACAAGTGCCACCAGCGGCAGGGTCAGGATCATGAACACGGTGTCGAAATAGGGCCGCCCGACCGAGATCTTGCCCAACTGCAGGGCGTCCGCAATCAACGGGTACAGGGTGCCAAGCAGCACCGCCACGGTGGCCACCAGCAAGATCGCGTTGTTGAGCAGCAGGAAGGTCTCTCGCGAGAGCATTTCGAAGCGGACCGAGCTCTTTATCTCGTTGGCCCGGATGGCGTACAGCAGCAGCGAGGAGCCGACAACCGCGAACAGGAACATCAGGATGAACACGCCGCGCCCCGGGTCGGAGGCGAACGCGTGCACCGAGGTCAGCACCCCGGAGCGCACCAGGAAGGTACCCAGCAGGCTGAGTGAGAAGGCGAAGATCGCGAGCAACACCGTCCAGGCCTTGAAGGCGCCGCGCTTCTCGGTGACCGCCAGCGAGTGCATCAGGGCGGTGCCGACCAGCCAGGGGAGGAAGGAGGCGTTCTCGACCGGGTCCCAGAACCACCAGCCGCCCCAGCCGAGTTCGTAGTAGGCCCACCAGGAGCCAAGCGCGATGCCGAGGGTGAGGAATATCCAGGCAGCATGGGTCCACGGGCGCGACCAGCGGGCCCACGCGGCATCCAGTTGTCCGCCGATCATGGCGGCCACGGCGAAGGCGAACGGAATGGCGAAACCGACGTAACCCATGTAGAGCATCGGCGGATGGATCACCAATCCCGGATCCTGCAGCAGTGGATTGAGGTCGCGTCCCTCCATGGGGGAAGGGACCAGGCGGTCGAATGGGTTGGAGGTCAGGATCATGAACAGCAGGAAACCGACGCCGACCAGTCCGAGCACGCCGAGGACACGCGCCACCACCACGTCCGGCACGCTGCGGCTGAAATACGCCACCGCCGAACCCCAGGCGCTCAGGATGAGGGCCCACAACAGCAGCGACCCCTCGTGCGCGCCCCACACGGCCGACACCAGATATTGTGTCGGCAGCCGGGTGTTGGAATTGTGCGCCACGTAGGCGACCGAGAAGTCGTGTATCAGGAAGCTGTAGGTCAGCAGCGCAAAGGCAAGCGCCAGCGCGACGGTCTGCAGCCTCGCCAGCGGGCGGGCGAGTGCTATCCAGCTGGAGACGCCGCGTTGCGCGCCCCACAGCGGCAGGATGCCCTGCACCAGGGCCAGCGCCAAAGCCAGCGCCAGGGTGATCTGTCCGAGTTCCGGGATCATAGCTTCTGCTCCGCAAGCGTGCCCTGCATGCGGGCCTGCTCACCGGCCTTCATCGCGTGGGCGACCTCCGGCGGCATGTAGTTCTCGTCGTGCTTGGCCAGGACCTCCTCGGCAACGAATGTCCCGTCGGGTCCGAGACGGCCCTGGGCGATGACACCCTGACCCTCCTCGAACAGGTCGGGGAGAATGCCGCTGTAGGCGACCTTGATGGTCTTGTGGTGATCGGTCACGACGAAGTTGACCGTGAGGTCGCCCCTGGCGCGCTGCACGCTGCCCTCCTCGACCATGCCGCCAAGGCGGAAGACGTGATCCGCCGGCGCCTTGCCCTCGGTGACCTCCGTCGGAGAGAAGAAGTAGGACAGGTTTCCTTCCAGTGCTTTCAGCACCAGGGTCGCGGCCACAGCGAGAATGGCCAAGCCGAGGACAATGAAGCCGAATCGTTTATGCCGTGCTTTCATGGCTGTTGCTCCAGGCGGTTCAGACGGGCGATGCGTGCGCGCACCCGGCGGGCGCGGGCGCGTAGCAGCAGGGGCTCGAGAATCATGCAGGCGGCGGTCATGCCGAACGAGCCCCAGACGTAGAGGGCGTATTTGCCCATGTCGAGTTTTTCGAGAAGGCTCATGCCTTGGCTCCAATCAGGTTGCGTACCCACTGGGTGTCGTGCTCGCGCTCCAGCATGATGCTGCGCACCCGCATCATGGCGGTCGCGATGCTGTAGGCCCAGAAGCCGACGCTCATGATCAGCATGGTCCAGAGCATGGTTTCGTCCATGCTCGTTTCGCCGCTCATCTTGACCGTCGCGCCCTGATGCAGGGTGTTCCACCATTTCACCGAGAAATAAATGATCGGGATGTTGATCACGCCCACCAGCAGCAGGATCGCCCCTGCGCGGTCTGCGCGCCTGCGATCGTCTATCGCTCCCAGGAGCGCCATGTAACCGAGGTACAGGAACAGCAGGATGAGCTCCGAGGTGATGCGGGCATCCCAGACCCACCAGGTGCCCCACATGGGCTTGCCCCAGAAGGCGCCGGTCCAGAGGGAGACGAAGGCGAACATGGCGCCGGTGGGCGCGAGCGCCTGGGACATCATGTGCGACAGACGGGTATTGAAGACCAGCCCGATCGCGCTCCAGCCGGCCATCACCAGGTAGAGAAACATCGACATCCAGGAGGCCGGCACGTGTACGAAAATGATGCGGTAACCGTCGCCCTGTTTGTAATCGGTGGGTGCGACGAAAAAGCTCATATAGAGGCCGACGCCGATGAGGACGATCGCGACTAACCAGGAAACCTGCGCGATCCGGCCGGCGAGCGGATAGAAGGTCGCGGGCGAGGAGTAGCGGAACCAGTTAAGAAGACGATGCTGCATCGTGGGAAGCTTGTCCTGCTCTCGGCGGCAGTTGAAAGACGACGAAGGTTAACGCATCGTCTAGACCCGCGCAAAAGGGTCCGGTTCCACACAATCTGTGCGGTATCACGCTACTCGGTAGAAACGCGCAGTGCGGCCGCAGTGGCCAGCGGTGTCGCCAGAATCGAGAGCAGCAGGATGGCTCCCAGCATGTAAAGGTGCGCATCTCCCCCGAGCCCCGAAGTGGTCGCCTCGACCGCGCCGGCACCGAATATCAGTACCGGGATGTACAGCGGCAACACCAGCAGCGCCACCAGGACGCCGCCGGAGCGCAGGCCGAGTGTGAGCGCTGCGGCAATCGCACCCAGCAGGCTCAGGGTCGGGGTGCCGAGCAGGAGTGACCAGATCATCACTGCGAGGGCCTCTCCGGAGAGCGCGTACTGCAGTCCCAACAGGGGCGCGATCACCACCAGTGGGAGTCCGGTGATCAGCCAGTGCGCAATGACCTTGCCGATCACCAGCAGTGAGAGCGGTTGGGGTGCGAGCAGCATCTGCTCGAGCGAGCCGTCCCGGTGGTCGGCCAGGAAAAGCTGTTCCAGGGCCAGCATCGAGGCGAGCAAGGCCCCCACCCAGACCACGCCGGGTGCGATCAGGCGCAGGGTCTCGAGCTCCGGGCCGATCCCGAGCGGGAACAGGCTGACCACGATGACGAAGAAAACCAGGGTGATGAAAATGTCGGTGCGCCGTCTGAGTGCGACGGTCACATCCCGGCGAATGACCGATACCAGGGTCTCAAACATTGTCCTTTCCAAGGGTCAGGGTCAGGACCTCTTCGGTAAGCAGGTCGACTTCCTGGTGGGTGGTCACGATGGCCATGCCGCCGCGACCCAGGTGTTGGCGGATGACTTCCTGGAGCACCTCGACCGAGTCCCGATCCAGGGCGCTGAAAGGTTCGTCCAGAATCCACAACGCGGCCCGGTTGACCCACAGGCGCGCCAGCGCCACGCGCCGTTTCTGGCCTTGCGACAGGTATTTCACCGCCAGATCCTCGTGTCCGCGCAGGCCGATGTCGGTGAGCAGTTGCCAGGCCTCCTCGTCGCGCAGCGCCTGGCCGCGAATGGCGCTGTCGAAGCGCAGGTTCTCGATCGCGTTGAGGTCATCCTTGAGCGCATTGAGATGGCCGAGGTAGAGCAACTCGGCATGATAATCCTCGCGGATGCGGCGAATGGGCTCATCGTTCCACAGGATCTCGCCGGCCTCCGGCAGCAGCAGGCCCGCGAGGGTGCGCATCAAGGTCGTCTTGCCGCTTCCGTTGTGGCCACGCAGGTACATCAACTGGCCGCTGCGCAGTTCGAAATGGAGGTGTTCGATCAGGCGCCGGTCGCCGCGCATGCAGCACAGCTCGCTGACCTTGAGAAGGTTTGTCCCCGTCGGCGGGGTGCTGGGTGTCGTGTTTGGGGGCGTCATGCCAGGGCGTCGTCCCAGGTCTGCGACCAAGCGGAAGGAGAGGTCGGCAAGCATACCCTGCGCGATGCGAGCCCGGCGAGTCCGGCTTGGGTGCTGCCTGTCGCATCGGCATTCGTTCGAGCTGGTCCGCGCTCAATCCGGTCGCCCTGCAAGTCGCAGGGGTTCGGAGATGGGATAAACCCTGAATTGCATGCGGATAAACCTTGGTGATATCCCGGTTAGCCAGGCGGGCGTCTTCAGGCATTATCCGCACACACCACGTTGTTGCGAGGTTTGCATCTTTGGCTCTTTCGAAGTTCCTTCAACCCCGCCAGTCGCCGACGCAGTGCGCCAGCTGCGAGATCCGGCGGCGCGCCCTCTTTCAGGTGGTCCCCTCGGAATACATCAACGACGCCCAGACGAGGCGGACCGGGCAGTACGCCTTGCCGGCGCGCAGGCATCTGTACGAGGAGGGCCAGCAGGCCGGCATGGCCTACACGCTCCATGAAGGTTGGATGCTGCTCTACCGTGCGATCTCCAGTGGCGGGCGGCAGGGCTTGCGTATCGCACTCCCCGGCGACTTTATCGGTTTCATGCCGCAGGAGGATCTGGAATACCACCACTCCGCATTGGCGGTGAGCAATGTGGTGTTGTGCGGATTCAAGCAAAGCGATCTGCATGAGATGATCGACCGCCACGCGCAGTTGTCGGTCCATTTAAACCGGATTCAGTCGCGCTACATGGCCAGTTGCCAGGAGGCCATGCTCGGGCTGGGGCGCAAGACCGCCGAACAGCGTATTGCCCATCTGATCGCCGAGCTCTATTTTCGCCTGCTGAATCGACACCTCCTGGAGGAAGGGGCGGTTTCGATGCCTTTTCCGCTCACCCAGGAGCTGCTCGGAGACATGACCGGGCTCACCTCGGTGCACACCAATCGCGTGATGCGCAAGCTGAGGGAGGAAGGGGTGCTCGAGCACCATCGCCAGCGCCTGGATATTCTCGACCTGGAGAAACTGGTTGCCATCGGGGAATTGCGACGCCGGGACGTCGAGTAGGCGGCTTTACCCTTTGCCGCTATAATCCGGCCCTGTTTTTGGATTTCCCCGATTCGGAGAGTGTCATCGTGCCGATTCAGAAAGTTTCCCGGTTCCTTTCCGCCAGTTCTGTTTCCCGGTCTCTGATTGCCGGCCTGGCCGCATCTGCCGTGTTCGCCACGGAGATCGCCGTGGCGGCCGAAGACGACCTCGGTCGCCAGGCGGCCATCGTGCTCGAGCGTATCAAGCCGGTGGGCCAGGTGAACGTGGCGCGTGCCGATGCCGCGCCCGCTGCCCCGCGCGGCGGCAAGGAAGTCTACGACACGGTGTGTGCCGCCTGTCACGGCACCGGGGCCCTGGGCGCGCCCAAGAACGGCGACAGCGCCAACTGGTCGGCGCGTCTCACGGCGCAGGGCGGGCTCGATGGCCTGCTGACCAGCGCAATCAAAGGCAAGGGCGGGATGCCCGCCCGTGGTGGTGGTAACACCAGCGACGAGGAATTGCGCGGCGCCATTGAATTCATGCTGGCCGAGTCCGGTCTGTCCGCCGATGCCGCGGCAGCTGCGCCGACCGCCCAAGCGGCACCCGCTCCAGCCGCACAAGCCAGCCCGATGGCGGCGGTGGGGGGCATGATGGCCTCTGCAGTGGGTGCGGCCCGCGACAGCATGCAGCAGGCAACTGCCCAGGTCAGCCAGGTGATGGCGCCCGAGGCGGCTCCCTCCGCCGACCTCGAGAGGGGCAAGGCGGTTTACGACAGCGCCTGTTTCGCCTGCCATGCCACGGGGGCGGCCGGTGCTCCGCTGCTTGGTGACAATGCCGCCTGGAGACCGCGCATCGGTCAGGGTATGGACACTTTGGTTTACCACGCCCTCAACGGCAAAGGCGGCATGCCGCCGCGCGGTGGCAGGATGGACCTGTCGGATGACGACATCCGCCACTCGGTCGCGTACATGGTCAGCAGGGCGCGCTGAGGCGGTTGGCCCGGCAAGCCAGGATCTGCGGCCGGGCGTCACCGCTCCGGTCCGGCTCTTGGGCAGTCAGGACACCCTGAATCCCGTCGGCGGTTCAGGGTGTTTTCGTTTGCGGGTGGTATCTGCAGAGATCTTGTCCGACGCTGGCACGCCTGATCAGTAAGGCCGGGTTCAGCCCGCATCCTCATCCAGCAGGGCGCGCAGGCTGGCGATACTGGACCGGCCGCGCTCCTGTTTTTCCTCGGGGCTCAACGCGACCCCCTTGCCCTCCCATTTCAGGTCGTCTGCCGGCAGTTCCTGGAGGAAGCGGCTCGGCTCGCAGCGCATCAGTTCACCGCCGCGGCGCCGTTTCTCTGCTGCCGTGATCAACAGCCTGCGCTGAGCGCGCGTGATCCCGACGTAGGCGAGGCGTCTCTCTTCCTCGAGGGCGTCCTCTTCGATGCTGGTCTGATGTGGCAGCAGCCCTTCCTCGATCCCGACCAGGAAAACGACCGGGAATTCGAGCCCCTTGGCGGCGTGCAGGGTCATGAGCGCGACCCGGTCGCCGCCGGCATCCTCTTCCTGGCGTTCCAGGATATCCATCAGCGAGAGGTGGGCGACCAGCTCCCCCAGGGTTTCGCCCTTGTGTTCATCCTGCTCCAGGCGCGTCAGCCAATCCACCAGGTCGCGCACGTTTTCCCAACGCCTCTCGCCGCTCTTGTCGCTGGCGCTGGTCTGCAGCAGCCAGTCACGGTAATCGATGTCGCTCAGCAGTTGCTCCAGCACCTCGCTGGGGGGGCGGTGCTCTCCCTCGCGCTGCAGTGTAAGGATCCATTCGCGAAACTCGCGCAGGCGGTTGAGAGGGCGCGTGGCGAGCTGTTCCTCGAGGCCGAGGCTGGCAATGGCATCGAACAGCGAACCGTGGCGCTGGCCGGCCCAGGCCGCGAGTTTGGCGATGGTCCCGTGTCCGATTTCGCGCCGCGGGGAGTTGATGATGCGCAGCAAGGCAGCGTCATCGTCGCTGTTGCTGAGCAGGCGAAGGTAGGCCATCAAATCCTTGACCTCGGCGCGTGAGAAGAAGGCGGTCCCGCCGCTCACCTGGTAGGGAATATTGTGCGTGCGCAGGGCCTTCTCGAACGGACGCGCCTGGTGGTTTCCACGATACAGGATGGCGAAGTCGGCGTACGCGGCGCCATGGTCGAAGCGCTGGCGCAGGATCTCAGCGGCCACCCGGTCGGCCTCCGCCTCCTCGTCGCGGCACTGGATGACCCGGATCGGGTCGCCCGGCCCCAGTTCGCTCCACAGGCGCTTCTCGAAAATGTGCGGGTTGTTGGCAATGAGCGTGTTGGCGGCGCCCAGGATGCGTCCGGTGGAGCGGTAATTCTGTTCCAGCTTGATCACCCTGAGCTGTGGGAAATCCTGCTGCAGGCGGGCCAGGTTCTCCGGGCGCGCGCCCCGCCAGGCATAGATGGACTGGTCGTCGTCCCCGACCACGGTGAAGCGCGCCTGCACCCCGACCAGCAGCCGGACCAGCTCGTACTGGGCGCTGTTGGTGTCCTGGTATTCGTCCACCAGCAAATGCCGCACCCGGTTCTGCCAGCGGTCACGCAGTGCGCTGTCCTCCCGCAGCAACTGCACCGGGCGCAGGATCAGGTCGTCGAAGTCGAGTGCGTTGTATGCCTGCAAGGCATCCGAATAGGCGCGGTAGAGGGCGGCGTAGAAGGCCTCGTAGTCGTCCTGCGCTTGCGCGAGCGCCGCCGCGGGTTCGACCAGCTGGTTCTTCCAGGCGGAGATCCGGCTGCGCGCCTGCCGCAGGGTGTGGCGATCGGGCTCGTTCTTCTTGGACAGCTCTTTGAGCAGCTGCTCCACATCCTGCTCGTCGAAGATGCTGAATCCGGCGCGCAGTCCGGCTGCAGCGTGTTCCTGTCGCAGCAGGTTCAGGCCGAAGGTGTGAAAGGTGGAGATGTTCAGGCCGGTGGTGTCGGTATCGGCCAGCAGCTTCGAGACGCGCGCCTTCATTTCGCGTGCCGCCTTGTTGGTGAACGTCACGGCGTAGATATGGCGTGCCGATATGCCGGTATTCTGCAGCAGGTGAGCGATTTTGGCGGTGATCACCCGGGTCTTGCCGGAGCCCGCCCCGGCCAGCACCAGGCTGGGGCCATCGAGGTAGCGGACTGCCTCGCGTTGCTTGGGATTGAGGCCCTGCATGCAGTCGTCAGTCGCCGCCGAGGAGGGCCTTTTTGAGACGCATCAGGGTCGAGATGTCCTCGTCGCCGTAACCGGCCTCGATCAGGCGGTCGTAGTCGGCAAGGGTCAACTCCAGCATGGGCAGTTGCAGGCCCTCTTTCGCCAGTACCTGTTGGCAGATCCTGAGATCCTTGTGGTGCAGGCTGAGCCGGAAACCGGGGTCGAAGCGCTCTTCGCACATGCTCCGCCCGCGATGATCGAGGAACCAGTTGCCGGCCGCG
Organism: Gammaproteobacteria bacterium Milos-ODIII6; assembly: GCA_029228645.1. Classification (GTDB taxonomy): domain Bacteria; phylum Pseudomonadota; class Gammaproteobacteria; order Chromatiales; family Chromatiaceae; genus MONJU. Next base: position 69,171 of record JAPTHR010000002.1, on the reverse strand, counting down.
CCGCTGGAGGTGACCTCGATCACCCGCTGCATATCCAGGCTCTGGTGCAGGCCGAAGGCCAGTGCCTCCGTGACCGCCTGGTTGATTCCTGCGGCCATGATCTGGTTGACGGCCTTGCTTGCCTGGCCGCTTCCGATCGGACCCATGTGAATGACTTTGCGGCTGATCGCCTCGAGCGCGGGCATGACCCGCTGCAGCACGCTGGCTTCGCCCCCGACCATCATGACCAGGGTGCCTTGCTCGGCGCCTTCCTTGCCACCAGAGACCGGTCCATCCAGGAATTCGACGCCAGCGGCGGCATATATGCGATGCGCTTCCCTGGCTGTCTCGATGCTGACCGTGGAGGTATCGACGACCACCTTGCCGGGCTGCAGCAATGGCGCGATCCGGTGGGTCATCTCGAGCAGGTCCTCGTCCGCCGAGACGGAGGTGATCACCAGTTCGGCGTCCTGCATCGCCGCCTCGAGGTGGGGAGTGACCCGGAAGCCGTGGTGCCCGGCCGCGCGTTCGGCGCGCGCCTGCGTTCGGTTCCAGGCTGCGGCGAGCTGGCCCGAGCGATGCAGGTTGGCAGCGATGCCAGCACCCATGGCGCCGAGGCCGATGACGGTGGTGTTGATCATTGGGTCAGACAGGTGGCAAGTCCAGCGGGATGTGCGCGCATGGCAGGCGCATTGCTATCATAGCGCGGAACGCATGCCTTCGGAGTCCGACATGAACGCTACGATAAGCAAACGCTTCGCCAAGAGCGCTGCCGAGGCGCAGCTCTCACGCGAGAGCTGGCGCATATTCCAGATCATGGCGGAGTTCGTGGAGGGTTTCGAGCGCTTGTGTCATGTCGCGCCGGCGGTCAGCATCTTTGGCTCCGCACGCACCGCAACGGATGATCCCTGGTACCAGATGACCGAAAAAACCGCGCGCCTGCTTTCGGATGCCGGTTTTTCGGTGATCAGTGGAGGGGGCCCTGGCATCATGGAGGCGGCAAACAAGGGGGCGCAGCCGGGCAAGTCGCCCAGCGTGGGCGTCAACATCCAGCTGCCGCACGAGCAGAAGCCGAACGACTACCAGGACATCAGCCTGAACTTCAGGCACTTCTTTGCGCGCAAGGTGATGTTCGTGAAGTATTCCTCCGCCTACGTGGTCTTCCCTGGCGGTTTCGGGACCCTGGACGAACTGGCCGAGATACTCACCCTGGTGCAGACCGGCAAGAGCCGTTCGATTCCGATCATTCTGGCGGGTTCGGCCTTTTGGGGCGGACTGCTCGACTGGTTTCGCGAGTCCCTGGTGACGGCGGGCACCATCAGCCCGGAAGACCTCGACCTGATCCAGGTGATGGACGAGCCGGAAGGGATAGTCGAGGCGATCTTCACGCACTACGAATCCCGCAGCCTGGAACCGTCCGAGGCAGAGCAGGAGATCATGCTGGAACTCTGAGGGAGCCTCTGAAAAAGTCATGAGCCTCAATCTGTGACGCCAGAATCCGTCATTTCTTCGTTGCAAATCTTCGCAATAGCTCGCTATTACGTGCGATTTGCGCCTCGAACTGCCGAATTCTGATCGTCAATCTTTTCGGCCCAGACTTTCTCAGAGGCTCCCTAGCCCGCGCCGGTGCCTGCGGGGATCAAACTCACCTATACTCACGGGGTGCAATTGGAGCAGGAAATGCAGAAGCAACTGAACAAGGGATGGATGCTGGCCTTGGCGCTGCTGGGCAGCACGCACGTGCTGGCCGCCGAAACAATCCCGGTCGAGGCGCCGCCTCCGCCGGAGGCCCTGCGGTCGGGAGAGACGCTCGAACCCGAGGTGACGATCCGCGACTCCGGTACCAAGAAAGTCTACGAATACCGCATCAATGGCCAACTGGTCATGGTGCGGGTGGAGCCCCGCATCGGCCCCCCCTACTATTTCGTGGACGATGACGGTGACGGTGAACTGGAATACACCACCGATGATCCGACCGAGGGGCGCAACGTCAACCGCTGGGTGATATTCCGCTGGAACTGAGCATTGCCCGACAGGCTGTGTCCTTGTCCCTGGAAAACCGGAATCCCGAAACAAGTTTGCGAGTCAGGCCCTCGTGGATCTAGATCTGCTCAAGTTCTTCACTGCGGAGCGCTTCTCTGGAAGCGGCATCGTCGAGCGCGTGTGCTGTGCGCCCAACGAGCGGATCATCACCCAGGGGGACAGCGATCGCTACCTGTACGTGGTCGAGTCGGGCAGGGTCCGGGTCAGTGCCAGGGTCGGAATCGAAGGCGAGCGGCATATCCAGCCGGGACTCGTGGATCTCGGCACCGGTGCGGTATTCGGCGAACTCAATCTGTTCGAGGCCGGCACCCGCAGCGCCTCGGTGGTGGCGCTGGAGGACTGCTGTCTGTTGCGAATCGACGCGGCCCGGCTGGTGACTTTTCTGGATGAGCATCCCGACCTGGGTTACCACCTGATGCGGCATTTCTTCCTGGTCCTGGATGACCGCCTGCGCAAGGCTGATCAGCGGGTCGAGCAACTGATGGCCTGGGGGCTGAAGGCGCACGGTATCGAAAAGCACCTGGCCGACTGATCAGCCTGGCTTGAGGACGTCCTGCAATTCTGCGAGCCCAACTTCTCCCCGGAAGAGCACCCGTTGATCATCGAGCATGCCGATGCAGTCGTGCTGGATCTGCGGAATGGCGGAGCCACTCAAGCCGCCTTTTCCGCATCGCTGCTGCGGACGGCTGACCAGCAGGTAGACGGCATCGTTGCTTCGCAGTTCCCGCTGCAGTCGCTTGTCGAAGGAAAAGCTGTGCGAGGTGTAGATGTAGGGTCGCGCCTCGAAATCGTGGCCCTCGTGCCACGCTCTCTCCAGCAGGGCGCAGGAAACCAGTGAAAGGATGAAGGCGGGAGGGAAGAAGACCCGCTCGGCGAGTTCATCGAAATAGTGGTGCTGGGGGATGAAGCAGCCGGCGCAGAAGTTCTTGCCGTTGCTGGTCATCAGGTATTTTCGTTTGAGAAAGTAGGCGCCGCCCTGTAGCAGGCTGCGATCCGGTACGGATTGGGCCTGGATGGCAGCAGGGCGGGCGACTGCAGGTCGATCACTGGTGCGCGGCTGTCCTTGCGGCTGCCCATCAGGACCAGCCTGCCGCCTTCCTTGAGCAGAACCCGGTTGGACAGTTCGCCGTCGGAGTCGACCCGCTGGCGCGTGGGACGCACCTGGACCTGCAGTTCGCTTCCGGCGGTCACCGCGCCGGCAAAAGAGAACTGGTAGTTGCTGTAGTGCAGGCCGTTCTCTTCCGGCAGGTGCCGCTCCGACGCGGCGGCCCGGTATTGGGATATGCGATCGAGTGCGAGGCCTGCAAGTTGGAAGCCGAGCGCGATCGGGCCGCCGAAGGGGTTGTCACGGATGTTCTGCCAGCGGTTGGGGTCGTGAAAGGGATTGAAGTCGTCGGTCGCATTGCGCACGACATCGATATGGATCTGCTCCAGCCTGGGGTTGGACATCCTGTTCGATTCCTCTGTCATTGCAGCCGGCTCCCGGCGCTGGCATTTTCTGCAAGCTGTGCGGCTACGCCGGGCCGAATCATTTTCTCAGCTGTTGCTCGTGGCGAGCTTCTGCAACAGGCAGCGCAGTGCCTGGCCGCGGTGACTCTGTGCATTCTTGATTTCGGCCGGGAGCTCGGCGGCGCTTGCCTGCGCTTCCGGGATCCAAAAGAGGGGATCGTAGCCGAAGCCGTTGTCACCATGCGGCGTGTCCAGTATGGAACCCTCCCAGGTTCCCTGGCAGACCAGGGGGGTCGGGTCCTTGGCGTGGCGCATGTAAACCATGACGCATTGGAAGCGCGCGCTGCGCTCCGCCTCGGGGAGGTCGCCCAGTGCGGCAAGCAGCTTGCGGTTGTTGTCTGCATCCTGCGCATCCTCGCCGGCATAGCGAGCCGAATAAATGCCCGGCTCCCCCTTGAGCGCGTCCACTTCCAGCCCGGAATCGTCCGCGATCGCGGGCAGCCCGCTCAAAGCGCTTGCATGCCGCGCCTTGATGATTGCGTTTTCCACGAAACTCAGTCCGTCCTCGACCGCATCCGGAATGTCGAACTCACGCTGCGGCACCACCTGGATGTCGTCCTCGGCGAGCAGTTCTCCGAGTTCGCGTAGCTTGCCCTTGTTGTTACTCGCGAGGACGACTTTCATGCGCTTCAACTCCTGCCGGTCGCGGCGTTCTGTTCGGCGATGATCTCACGGATGCCCTTGTGCGCGAGGTTCAGCATGGCGCGCATCTCGTCGTCGCTGAACGGGCTGCCTTCGGCGGTTCCCTGGATTTCTATGAAATGTCCGTGCGCATTCATCACGATGTTCATGTCGGTTTCGGCGGTCGAATCCTCCGCGTAGTCGAGATCCAGCACCGGGACACCCTGATAGATGCCGACCGAGACCGAGGCCACATTCTGTTGAATGGGATCGTGCTCGAGACGACCGTCGGCCATCAGCCGGTCGATTGCATCCCGCAGCGCCACGAAGGCTCCGGAAATCGAGGCGGTGCGGGTGCCGCCATCCGCCTGGATGACGTCGCAGTCCAGCGTGATAGTGCGGGCCCCGAGTACTTCGAGGTCGACGGCAGCGCGCAGGGCCCGGCCTATCAGGCGCTGGATTTCCATGGTGCGACCACCCTGCTTGCCACGGGCCGCCTCCCGGCCCATGCGGTCATGGGTGGAGCGCGGCAGCATGCCGTACTCGGCGGTGATCCAGCCGCGGTTCTCATTGCGCATCCAGCGGGGCAACTTGTCGTCCACGCTGGCGGTGCAGATCACGCGGGTGTCTCCGAAGCTGACCAGAACCGAGCCTTCCGCGTGTTTGGTGTAGTCGCGCAGAAAGGCGACCGGGCGCATCTCATCCGGGTTGCGGCCACTGGGTCTCATAAGGGTTCCTCCGGTTCGGGTTCGGCAAGGCTGGGTTCGCACCCTACCTCTGGGATCACGGTGTGAAAAGGGCGCAAAGTCAGGGCATCTTCTGCGCCGCGTTCAGTCGCCCTGGGGTATGGCCTCGAGCAGCGCCTGGCGCAGGGCCGCGGCGGTCTGGGGTCGGTCGGCTGGCTCGAGTTGCATGGCCCAGTCGATTGCCTCCAGGAGTTTGCGCGGATAACGCTGAGCGAACACCTCGGCGGCAGGCTGGAGCAATTTTCCGGCCTTGCGATCGACCGCCGACGGCGGCGCCTTGCCCTCGATGCAGGCGCGCATACTGGCGCCGGTGGCGTAGACATCGGAACACGGGCCTACCTTGGATGAGAGCGTATACTGCTCCGGCGGGGAGAATCCCGGTGTGACCACCTGGGCCTTTTTGAGGCCGACGTTGTCGAGATGGTAGGCGGCCCCGAAATCGAGCAGCAGGGGGTTTCCACCCGGACGGAGGTGCACGTTGGATGGCTTGATGTCGAGGTGCAGGTTGCCGGTCGCATGCAGTGCCTCGATGGCCTCCAGGAGTGGCGGGAAGACCGCCATAAGGAAGCGGGTGCTCAGCTTTCCCTTGCGCTTGCGCAGGTAGCCGCCCAGGTTCTTGCCCGGTTCGTGGTCCATCGCCAGGTAGGCGGTGTCATTGGCGTGAAAACAATTGCGCACCCGCACGATATTGGGGTGATGCAGCTGCGCCAGGATCAGCGCTTCGCGGTAGAACAGCCCGCGGCCGCGCTCGAAACTGGCTCGCTTTTGCGGGTCGTTGACGCATACTTCGCCATGCTCGCCCCGTTCCCCGAAGGCCTTGGGGAAGTATTCCTTGATGGCGACCTGTGCGTGGGTTTCCTCGTCTTCGGCCAGGTAAATGAGACTGAATCCGCCGCGTCCGATCAGTTTCAGGATCCGGAAGCAGTCCAGGACGCTGCCGGCCGGCAGGGCTTCACGCGGGTCGTTGGGCATCGAGTGGCTGGGGATTGGTTCGACGGGTGCGGCTTGGGTACGCGGGATTTATCATACACACTTTATCCATAACAGAGATGCAAGATTCCTAATGATACGCAGCATGACCGCCTTCGCGCGGCGCCAGACAAAAGAAGACTTCGGTGAACTGACCTGGGAGGTGCGCAGCGTCAATCATCGCTTCCTGGAGTCGAACGTCCGCCTGCCGGAAGAACTGCGTGCTATCGAGCAGGCGGTGCGTGATCGAGTCAGGGAGCGACTCGGTCGCGGCAAGGTCGAGTGCGGCCTGCGTTTTCAGCCGGACCGCAGCGCCGCCGGCGCCATTCGCATCAACGAGGTCCTGGTGAAGCAGTTGCTGGAAGCGGCAGCGGCGATGATGAAGCATCTGCACAGCTCCCCTCTGCCGAACATCATGGACATCATGCGCTGGCCGGGCGTGCTGGAGACCGCCGAGCAGGACTTCACGCCGGTGCAGCATGCCGCGGTGGCCGCCTTCGACGGGGTGCTTGACGACCTGTTGCAGACACGGGAGCGTGAGGGTGCGCGACTGGCGGAACTGATCCTGCAGCGGGTGGTGCTGTTGCGCGAGCAGGTGGAGCGCGCGCGTGGGCTCATGCCGGAGGTCATCCAGGGAGTGCGGGAGCGTCTCGTGGCGCGGCTCGCGGAGGTCAGCGAAAATCTCGATCAGGAGCGCCTCGAGCAGGAGATGGCGCTGCTGGCGCAACGCCTCGATGTGGATGAGGAAATGGATCGTCTCAGCACCCATCTGGACGAGGTCGAACGCGTCGTCCGAAGCGAGGGCTCCCGCGAGGCGGTGGGCCGGCGCCTGGATTTCCTGATGCAGGAACTCAATCGCGAGGCCAACACGCTCGGCTCCAAGTCCAACAACAGCGAGGTGACGCGTGTTTCGGTCGAGATGAAGGTCCTGATCGAGCAGATGCGCGAGCAAATTCAGAATATCGAATGAACCAGGGAGACAGGCGCATGCCATCGAGCAGCATTCTCTTCATCGTCTCTGCCCCCTCGGGCGCCGGCAAGACCAGCCTGTTGCGCGATCTGTTGCAGCGTGACGAGCAGCTCGCGCTGTCGGTCTCGCATACCACGCGGGCGATGCGCCCCGGCGAGCAGGACGGTGTCCACTATCATTTCCTGGACGTCCCGTCGTTCGAGAAACTGGTTCAGCAGGGTGCATTCATCGAACATGCTCGCGTGTTCGACAATTACTACGGGACCTCGGAAGCGGCCGTGCGCGAGCAGCTCGCCTCGGGCCAGGATATCGTGGTCGAAATCGATTGGCAGGGCGCCCGCCAGGTGCGCGCGCGTTTCCCGGAGGCGGTCTCGATCTTCATCACGGCACCCTCGATCGGGGCGCTGCGGGAGCGACTTTGCGGGCGCGGCCAGGACAGCGAGGAGATCATCCAGCGCCGCATGCGCGATGCGCGCACCGAGCTGTCGCACTACCCCGAGTACGATTATCTGGTGGTCAATGACCAGTTCGAGCAGGCGCTGCAGGAGCTGCAGAGCATCATGCGTGCAGAGCGCTTGCGCACCCCGCGCCAGGCGCAGGCGAACCAGGCGGCTCTCGAGGCCATGCTGAGTGCCTGAAGGGCCGGGTTACGGACCCGTTTCCTGGTCACACCGCCAGCAAATCGGGTACCATTGAGCACAAACTTTTGAAATTGCAGGTCGTGTCGGCAGCCTTTCCCGGGCGTTGCCCCGGCACGGCCCGACGAACCGGAGATCCCCCGTAATGGCCCGAATTACCGTCGAAGACTGCCTCGACAACCTCGACAACCGCTTTGATCTCGTGCTGATGGCGGCCAAACGCGCCCGTCAGCTGGCCAATGGTGTCGACCCGCTGCTTCCCTGGGAAAATGACAAGCCCACAGTGATGGCCCTGCGCGAGATCGCGGAAGGTCTGATCACCACTGACATCCTGGCGGAACCGGAAGAAAGCGAAGAGTCGATCGATGATGAGCTGGCGGCCGCACTCGCCGGGCAGCTCAACATGGTCGAGGAGCCGCAGGACGATTAGTGAGTTGCCAAGGTGTCGCGCGACGCGGCTGATTTCCCTTACCTTCAGGCCGAACCCGGGACCCCGGGGGCGGACGATGCCGAACAACGTTTTCTGATCAGCGACCTGTGCCATGAGCTCGAGCACTATCTGAGCTCTGACCAGGTCAGCGAGGTCTATCGCGCCTATCTCTTCAGCGCCGAGGCGCATGAAGGTCAGCGGCGCCTCTCCGGCGAACCCTACATTTATCACCCCGTGTCGGTTGCTCGCATCCTGTCGCACCTGCACATGGACCACAAATGCCTGATGGCCGCCATCCTGCATGACGTCATCGAGGACACCGGGATCAGCAAGGACAGGCTGGCCGAGGTTTTCGACGAGGAGATCGCCGAACTGGTGGATGGGGTCAGCAAGCTCACCCACTTGAATTTCCGCTCACGCGCCGAGGCCCAGGCGGAGAACTTCCGCAAGATGTTGCTCGCGATGACCCGCGACATCCGGGTGATCCTGATCAAGCTTGCCGATCGGCTGCACAACATGCGCACCCTCGGGGTGATGAAGCCGGGCAAGGCACGCCGGATAGCGCGTGAAACGCTCGAGATCTATGCCCCGATCGCGAATCGGCTTGGGATCAACAGCATCCGCCACGATCTCGAAGACCTTGGGATGGCGGCGTATTGGCCCTGTCGTGACCGGGTGTTGCGCTTCGCCCTGAAGCGCCTGTGCGGCAATCGCCGCGAAATGGTCGAGGACACCGAACGGGTGATCTCCAACCGGCTCGAGCAGGAGGGCTTCCAGGCCGAGGTGAAGGGACGCCAGAAGCGTGTCTACAGCATCTACAAGAAGATGCGCGAAAAGCACCTTTCCCTGTCGGAACTAGCGGACGTGTTCGCCTTCCGTATCGTGGTGGATTCGGTGGACACCTGTTACCGGGTGCTGGGCGCGATGCACAACCTGTACCGACCCATGCCGGGTCGTTTCAAGGACTACATTGCGATCCCCAAGGCCAATGGTTACCAGTCCCTGCACACGGTCCTGTTCGGTCCCCAGGGCGTGCCGATCGAGATCCAGATCAGGACCCGCGAGATGCATGTGGTCGCGGAAGAGGGTATCGCGGCACATTGGCACTACAAGGGCAGCACCGGCGGCAGTCTCAGTTCGGATGTGGCCGGCGAATGGCTGCGCAACCTGCTCGAGGTGCAGAAGAGCTCCGGGGATTCCATTGAGTTCCTGGAGCACGTCAAAGTCGACCTGTTCCCGGACGAGGTGTACGTGTTCACGCCGCGTGGCAGGATCATCGTCCTGCCGAAGGGCGCGACCGTGGTGGACTTCGCCTATGCAGTGCATTCCGATGTCGGCAACGGCTGCGTCGCGGCGCGTGTCGACCGCCGTCTCGCGCCGTTGCGTACTCGTCTGCACAGTGGTCAGACCGTCGAGATCATCACCAAGCCGGATGCCCGCCCGAATCCCGCCTGGCTGAACTTCGTGGTCACCGGCAAGGCGCGCGCCACGATTCGCTCCTTCCTGAAGCGCCTGGAAAGGCGCGAGGCGGGGGAGCTTGGCAGGCGGCTGCTGGAGAGGGAGCTGGACAGCCTGGGGTGCAGCCTCGACGATATCGGTGGTGAGGAGCTGGAGGAGGCGGTCCGCGAACTGGGCCACCAGAACTTCGATGAGCTCTTGCAGCAGATCGGTCTGGGTAATCGCATGGCCCGCCTGGTTGCCCGCCTGCTGGTCCTGCATGACCATGTCGAGACGGCGGACGGGGAGGCGAGTGGGTCGCTCACCATCCGGGGCAGCGAGGGCCTGGTGGTGCATTTCGCCAAGTGTTGTGGGCCGATTCCCGAAGACCCGGTGGTGGCCATTTTCAGCCCGGGCCGGGGCATGGTGGTGCACCATCAGTCCTGTCCCAACCTCGGCGACTTCCGACGTCAGGGCCAGAGCTGGATCGATGTGCAGTGGGCGGACGACGTCGAGGGGGAGTTCTCCACCGCGATCCGCGTGGATGCTGGCAACAAGCGCGGGTTGTTGGCCACGGTCGCTACCGCGATCGCGGAGGAAGGATCCAATATCGAGGATGTTCGCAGTGAAGAACGGGACGGTCTGAGTACCAGCCTGCGCTTCACCATCATGGTGCGCAATCGCAAGCATCTCGCCGCCATCTTCCGGCGTATTCGTGGGATACAGCAAGTGCTCCGGGTATCGCGGCTGATTGGTTAGCCTGCATCCAAAACAAAGGGGTTGGAGTCGATTGCCGACTCCGACCCCTGAGCATATGCGAAACGCGCAGGCTCTCCGAATACTGGTGAAATGTTCGGGTTAATCGTCAGCCGGGGCCTTGCGCCGTTCGCGCACGGCCTCGGCCAACTCTTCCAGTACCGGCACACTGTCCTCCCAGCTGATGCAGGCATCCGTGATGCTCTGGCCATACAGGAGTTCCTGTCCGGGGACCAGGTCCTGGCGCCCGGGTACCAGATGGCTCTCGACCATGGCGCCGATGATGTGCCGGTTGCCACGCCGGATCTGGCCGGCCACATCGCGCGCCACATCGATCTGCTTATCGTGCTGCTTGCGGCTGTTCGCGTGGCTGAAGTCAATCATCAGGTTGGGTCGCAGTCCCGCCCGGCGCATTTTTTCTGTCGCGTCCGCGACCGACTCCTGGTCGTAGTTGGGACGCTTGCCGCCACGCAGAATGATGTGGGTGTCGTGGTTGCCGCTGGTGCTGAAGATCGCGGAATGTCCGGCCTTGGTCAGCGACATGAACACATGCGGACGTTCCGCCGCCCGGATCGCGTCGATCGCAATCCCGATGGTGCCATCGGTGCCGTTCTTGAACCCAACCGGGCAGGACAGCCCGGAGGCGAGTTCGCGGTGGCCCTGGCTCTCGGTGGTGCGCGCTCCGATTGCGCCCCAGGCGATCAGGTCGGCGATGTACTGCGGACTGATCAGATCGAGGAACTCGGTCCCCGCCGGCAGCCCCAGGTCATTGATGTCGAGCAGCAGCTTGCGTCCGCGCTTGAGTCCCTCGTTGATGTCGAAGGTCTCATTGAGGTGAGGGTCATTGATCAGACCCTTCCAGCCCACGGTCGTGCGCGGCTTTTCGAAATACACGCGCATCACGATCTCGAGCTCCTTGCCGTGACGCTCCCGCGCTTGCAGGAGGCGCTTGGAGTACTCGATCGCGGAGTCCGGATCGTGCACCGAGCAGGGGCCGATCACCACCAGCAGACGGTCGTCGTCACCGTGCAGGATGCGGTGGATCGCTTCGCGTGAGCCGGCCACGGTGCGCGCCGCCTGTTCGGTGATCGGGTACAGCGCATGCACAGAGGAGGGGGGCTCCACCTCGGTGATGTGTTTGATTCTGAGATCGTCTGTCTGGTGCATCGTCATTTTCCTCGGGGAAGGCATTATAGCGATGCCATTGCCCAGAGGCATTCGGGGTTTTCAATCGCGTCGATTGAGAAAGGCTCTCAAGCCTGGCGTCTTCGTGCCCGGCGCGCCAGCCAAACGGCGAGCCCCTGCGCGTTGAGCTGGATATCCGCCGCGAGCACCTGCATCGCGCGGCAAGAACTGCAGTTGCCGTGTGCGACTGCGCCATCGATGAACAGATCGGTCAGTGCCTGCTGCAGGCGTTGCTCACGTCCCGCTGCCGGATTGGCTTCCTCCCGCAGCGCGATTTCCACATGCGCCTGGATGCTGGCACGCAGCTGCGGCGCCAGTCCAGCGGGTTCCGGGTACTTGCCGAAGTGGGTCAGGCAAACCGCGGAGGGGTTCAGGTCCAGCAGGCGGTCAAGGCTGGCCAGCCAGGCATCCGGGTCGAAGGCCACCGGTGTGGTGGTGGCCACCAGATAGGGAGTCGGGTCGGCCAGCTCGCGATAGGCCAGCCCGAAGGTGTCGCCTGTGAACAGATAGGCGCTGCTGAGATCAAGAATGCAGCCGTGATGATTGGCATGCCCGGGGGTGTGAATGAACTGCAGCCGGCGTTCCCCGAGTTCGAACTCCTGGCCGTCCGACGCCGCGATGCAACGCGCTTCCGGGATCGGGTCGAGCGTCCCGAAATCCCGCTCGAAGGCCTGCTCGCCATACACCGCGGTAGCGCCCGCCTGCAGCCTGGAAGGGTCCACCATGTGCGGCAAGCCCCTTGGGTGCAGCGCTACGCTCGCATTCTGGCAGTAGCGCGCGAGCAGCCCGGCGCCGCCCGCATGGTCGAGGTGGACATGCGTCGGGATGATCCAGCGAACATCGCCGGGAGTGGCCTTCACAGACCGGATCGCCTCCAGAATGCGCGCCACGCTGTGACGGGTACCGCAATCGATCACGGCCAACTCACCCCTGTCTTGGATGAGGTAGCAGGCGGCCATCTGGGGGCGGTACAGGCCTGTGTCGATCAACAGCGTGCCGCCGCCGATGGATTCGTGGCTTGGAGCACTCATCGGCCTTGCTTACTCCGGTTTTCGACCTGCTGCGCGAGTGAGTCCAGGCCCTTTTCGAAGAAGGGCCCGAGCACGGTATCCAGCATCAGGCCGAAGTAGCGACCGGGCAGGTTCCAGCCGAACTCGCTGTGGAATTGCCAGCGCACCCGTGTGCCGTCCGCGTCGGGTTCGAGATGGAAACGGGCCGATCCGCCCCCCTGGCCATCAAAGCTGAGTTGCATCTCGACCCGTTGTGGCGGCTCGCTGCGCAGGATGCGCATACCGCCATTGCCGACTTCCGGATGATTGCTGCGCCAGTTCATTTCGGCGCCGACGCCCTGGCGCGGACCGTTGAAGGTCCATTGGGTTTGCGGGTCGATGTCGCTCCAGGGAGACCATGTGCGGAAAGCCTGCAGGTCGTTGAGGTGGGGAAACACCGATTCCGGAGGGGCCGCGATGGTCCGCGCGCGTTCCACCGTCGCCGAGCTGGGCAGCAGCAGGCCGACCACAAGGAAGACCGCCAGCAGTACCGAGAGAATCTTGATGAACAGGCGTGCAAAGGCCATTAGCGGTCTCCCCTGGGGGTCCAGTTGTGGCCAATCAGGCGGGCGCTCCCGCCGTCGTGGCCGAAGCGTGTCAAGGCGGCGTTGTCGACCGCGGCGCGATACCAGTTGGCGGCTGGCGCCTGCATCACATGCCCCAGGGTGGCGCGGATGACGCCGGCGTGTGCGATCACCAGCAGGTGTTGTCCGGCGTGCGTGGTGGCGAGGCGATCGAATACCCGGGCCACGCGCGCACCGAAATCCTCGAGGGGTTCTGCATTTGCCGGGCGGTTGTGCACCGGGTCACGGTAGAAATCGTGGTATTCCTCGGGGCGCTCCGCGAGCAGTTCCTGGCGGGTCCGGCCCTCCCAGTCACCGAACCCGACTTCGCGCAGGTCGGGCTCGATCGCCACAGGCAGGGCGCGTTCCTCACCCAGGAAGTGGGCGAAAGCGAGGCAGCGCTGCAACGGCGACGTGACGATCCGGTCCCAGCCACCGAGGCCGGCGACACTCTGGCGCATCTGCTGCCAGCCCTTTTCACTCAGAGGGTCGTCCACACGATGTCCACGGTAGCGGCTGCCGCCCTCCGGCAGGCCGTGACGCAGGTAGTCGATCAGGGTCATGGGCATCTGTTCAAAACCTCTTGCGCAGGACAAACAGCAGCAGCAGGCCGAGCGCCAGGGCGCCACCCAGGAGCAGCACGCGTGTCCAGTCGCCGTCCTCCACCGCCTGTCCCACCAGCATGCCGGGTGCGAGATAGGCGGGCGCCCACACCAGGGCCGACAGGACATTGGCCAGATAAAAACGTTTCACCGGCATGTCCATCAGTCCGGCGACCAGCGGGACGACCGCCCGGATAGGGCCGAAAAACCGTCCCAGCATGACGCTCAGGTCACCCCACTTCTGAAAAAATTCGTGGCCCTTCTCGAGATAGTCCGGGTGCACCCGGAACCAGCGCCAGCGTTCCGCGAGGTAATCGAAGTGACGCCCCAATGCGTAGCTGAGGCCGTCACCGATGATGGCGCCCGCGACCGCCCAGGCGCAGCTGCTCCAGAAATCCAGGACGCCGGCCCCGATAAGCGATCCGGCGCCGAGCAGAATGATCACCCCGGGTACCAGCATGCCGACAATGGCCAGGGATTCGGCCAGCGAGACCAGGAAAATCACCCAGCCCGCATGTTCAGGATGCTGGCCGATCCACTCGACCAGGGATTGCAGTGTCTCGATCAAGACAGCCGGGCGAACACGCGGCTGGCGGCCTCGATGGTCTCGGCCAGGTCTGCCTCGCTGTGCGCCGAGGAGACAAAACCCGCCTCAAACGCAGAGGGGGCCAGGTAGACGCCTTCATCCAGCATGCCGTGGAAGAAGCGTTTGAAGTAGTCCTGGTCGCAGGCGGTGGTGCCGGCGAAGTCGCTCACGGCGGGCGCCTCGGTGAAAAACAGGCCGAACATGCCGCCGACGTGATTTTCGGTCATCGGCACACCGGCTGCGCGGGCCGCCTCCACGACGCCTCGGACCAGGGTTTCGGTTTTTCCGCCGAGTTCCTCGTGGAAACCCGGGCGGCTGAGCAGTTCCAGGGTCTTGAGGCCGGCAGCCATCGCCACCGGGTTGCCCGAGAGCGTTCCGGCCTGGTAGACCGGGCCGAGAGGTGCGATGTACTCCATGATCTCGCGTCTGCCGCCAAAGGCGCCTACCGGCATGCCGCCGCCAATCACCTTGCCCAGCGTGGTCAGGTCCGGCGTGACCCCGTACAAGCCCTGAACCCCGCCAAGCGCCACGCGGAAGCCGGTCATGACCTCGTCGAAGATGAGCACGCTGGCGTGTCTGTCGCAGACCTCGCGCAGGGTTTCCAGGAAACCCTCGCGGGGCGGTATGCAGTTCATATTGCCTGCCACCGGCTCGACGATGATGCAGGCGATCTGGTCACCCAGTTGTTCGAAAGTCTCGCGCACCTGGGCGCTGTCGTTGTATTGCAGGGTCAGGGTGTGTTCGGCCAGCGAGGCGGGCACTCCCGGGGAGGAGGGTTCTCCCAGCGTGAGCGCGCCAGAGCCTGCCTTGACCAGCAGCGAGTCGGAATGGCCGTGGTAACAGCCCTCGAACTTCACGATCTTGTCGCGCCCGGTGAAGCCGCGTGCCAGGCGAATGGCCGACATGGTCGCCTCGGTGCCGGAGGAGACCATGCGCACCAGCTCGATGGAGGGCACCAGCTCGCACACCTTGTCCGCCATCAGGCTCTCGATCTCGGTCGGGGCGCCGAAGGACAGTCCCTTGCCGATAACGGCGCGCACCGCGTCGATCACCTCGGGATGGGCGTGGCCGAGGATCATGGGACCCCAGGAGCCCACGTAGTCGATGTAGCGTTTGCCGTCCGGGTCGAAAAAGTAGGCGCCCTGGGCGTGATCGACGAAAACGGGTTCGCCGCCAACGCCTTTGAAGGCACGCACCGGGGAGTTCACTCCACCGGGAATGTGTTCCTGGGCATGTCTGAAACGTTGGCTGGCGTCGCTCATGCGTTTGTCTCCGGATCGATGAAAAGCCTGCTGATCGAGCGCGCCGCAGCGGTCACGTTGGCGGCGCCGAAGACGCCGCGTATGACCGCCAGCATATCCGCACCTGCCTCAATCAACGGGCGGCCATTCTGCTCAGTAATACCGCCAATCGCAACCAGCGGGCAGTCCAGGACGGCGCGTGCCTCGCGCAACAGTTCGGGGTGCGCCTGGACCGCCGCCGGTTTGCTCTGCGAGCTGAAAAAGCGGCCGAACGCGACGTAGTCCGCACCCGCCTCACGCGCCTCGATGGCCAGTTCGAGGCGGTTGTAGCAGGAGACCCCGACGATCGCGTCCCCACCGAGCGCCGCACGGGTGCGTGCCAGGTCGGTGTCGTCGCGGCCAATGTGGACACCGTCCGCCTGCACCGCCAGCGCGAGATCGACATCGTCGTTGATCAGCAGGGGGATGGCATGCCGGCGGCAGATCGTGAGGATCTCGCCGGCCTCGCGCAGCCGGCGGACCCGGTCGTGGCCCTTGTCGCGGTACTGCACGACCCGGGCGCCGCCCGTGATGGCGCGCTCCACCTGTGTTGCGATGCCATCCGCGCGCAGCTCCGCATCGGTGATCGCGTACAGGCCGGAGAAGCGGAACGGTCCGATGAATTGGCTCATTCGACCGGAATGCGCCGATTCGGCAGGTGCTGGCCGCGACCCGGGTGCTCTGCGTGCCGCAATGTCTGCCAGGTCCAGTCGAGGGCTTTCCGGACAGCCTTTTCGAAGTCCAGCCCGAGAGCCAGGTTGCAGGTACAGGCGCTTGCCAGGGTGCAACCCGAGCCGTGATAGCGATGCGGCAGCAAGGGGTGTCGGAATTCGCGGCTGCCGTCTTTCCATAGCAGGCGATTGCGGACGCTGTCCGAGGTCGCTTCGTCAGCACCGGTGAGCAGCACCCGTTGGCCGCCGCTCACGAGCAGGCGTTCGACCGCGGCTTCGGTGTCCGCGCAATCGGTCAGGCGACGCGCCTCGAAGCGGTTCGGGGTCGACAGCGCGGTGGCCGGCAGCAGGTGGTCGCGGATAAATGCAACCAGGTTGTTTTCTGCGACGGTCGTGCCACCACCGGAGGCCAGGACGGGGTCGATGACCAGGGGCAGTACGCCGAGGTGTCGAAGCAGTACCTGCGCGAGACCGAGGTCCCCGATGAGTCCGATTTTGACCCAGTCGGGCTGGATATCCTGCAGAAGTAGCCGCAATTGGGCCTCGAAAACCGCGGAATCCTGCGGGTATATGTGCTGTATGTCCCGGCTGTCCTGGGTGGTAAGGCAGGTAAGCAGTGAGACGGCCCGGCAATTGTGCGCGCAGGCGGTCTCTATATCGGCCTGCAGGCCGGCGCCGCCCGAGGGATCGTGCCCGCCGATGAAGAGGATGGTGGGAGAGGACATAAGGAAATGCTACTACACGCGGTGCATGAAAAGATCCCGTTCGGTTCCGTTGCGCGCACAAAATCTTGTCTACACTGGATCAAAAACCCAGCCGCAATGTGGGTTGGGTGAGGAGGGAGGAGTCCATGCCAGAAGATGCATCGATTGCCGACATGAGCCGGGTGGCGCACGAGTATTGCGCGATCATCGAGTCCTTCGATTCAGGCGCGGAAACGGATGTGTTCATCGTGATCAAACGCTTGAGCGGACTCCTGCCCCGTCTCCATCTCGCCGTGGAGGTGCTTGCGGATGCCGTTGCCGCCGAGGATCTGGTCGCTGAAATAGACCCGGAGCACCGATTTTCCCTGTACAGCCGTCTCCATCGGGCCTTTGGGGACCTGGACGCCTATTGGCTTGAATTCGATGTCGCCCGCGACTGGCAGGAGCAAAGCGGCAGTCTCGCGGATGACCTGGCGGACATCTACTGGGAACTCAAGGCAGGGCTCGAGCGTCTGGCGACCGACCAGACTCCGCTGCCCACGCTCCGCTGCTGGGGCGCTGGCTACCGCCTGCACTGGGGGCAACACCTGGTGGACGCAGAGCGGCATCTCTATGGTCTGCGGGCGCGTCGCCTCTTGTAATTTCTTCTTGATGCTACAATCTGGGGTCTGGTGAAAGAGAGAGATTGAGGTAACAGCGAGATGAGTAGCGCATTGAACGAGACTGAACTGACCCTGACCACGCCGGCTCAGGGCAAGATGGCCGAACTGATGGGCCAGGTGGAAGACAAGATCGAGGGTATCCGCGTGTTTGCGACCCCGGGTGGTTGCAGTGGGGTGAGCTTCGGCATGACCTTCACCGACCAGCTCAATGACGAGGATCATGTGCGGGATTACGAAAGCGTCAAAGTGATCGTGGACCCCGCCACGCTGGAACACATTCGCGGCGTCGAGATCGACTTCGTCGGAGACGGCGCAGACGCCCGTTTCGTGTTCAATAACCTGCAACCCGCCGGTGGTGGCGGTTGTGGAACCTGCGGTTCGCAGGGCGGCTGTTCCTGAGACGCTTGCGCAAGGCACAAAAAAACCGCCTCCCAGGCGGTTTTTTTGTGCCTCCAGTACCGCCGTGCCAGCAGCTTAAACGGGTTTCAGGGTCGCCAGCAGGACCACGCCAATAAGCACCAGCACAGGCACTTCATTGAACCAGCGGTACCAGACGTGCGAGCGCCGGTTGCGTCCGTGCTTGAAGTCAGCGAACAGTTTCCCGCAGTACAGGTGATACGCCACCAGCAGGCCGATCAGTACCAATTTCACGGTCAGCCACAGTTGCCCGCCCCAAGCCGCCCACGCATAGTCGTGCAGCATCCAAAAGCCGAACACCAGGGTGAAAATCCCGCCCGGGGTGGTGATTCCGTAGTAAAGCTTGCGCTCCATGATCAGGAAGCGCTCATGCGAAACCTCGTCCTCGCTCATCGCGTGATACACGAACAGGCGGGGGAGGTAAAAAAGACCCGCAAACCAGGTCACCATGCCGATGATATGCCAGGCTTTCAGCCACATTTCCGTTTACCCCTGAGATGGCGCCCGATCAGGGCTTGTTGGCGTCGTGATAGAGCGCTTTGAGTACGTTCCTGCGACGCTGTTGGAATTCTTGCGCGGTCGAGTGGGGCGTCGTCGGCTCCGCTTCCCGCCGGAACCAGCCCTTCACCGCTGAGACCAGTCGCTTGATGGCGCGCCAGATTTTCGGCAGGAGCCAGGCAACCAGCAGCAGGAACAGCGCCAGCGCCGCGAGAAACCACCAGGGGTGGTTCAAAGAGGCCCACAGGCCGCCAACCACAACGATATCCTCGGTGATCGAAGCGGTCCAGTTTGTCACCGGCTCCGGAGAGGTATTGATCAGCACCCGGGTGCCGGCCTTGGTAAGGTGGCTGGTTGCCGAAAGGGCGCCCCCGAGCAGGCCGGCTACCAGTTCGGCTGCGGGGCCGATATCCAGACCCTGGGCAGCGCCCGCTGCCATGATCGCGCCCGCGGGTATCCGGATAAACGTGTGAATGGCGTCCCAGCCGGTATCCACTCCGGGCGTCTTGTCGGCGAAGAACTCAATGAAGTACATCAGGCCCGCGGCGAGCATGACCGACGGGTCCGTCAGGACCTCCAGGGCGGGCGGCAGATCGACCTGGCCGGTGCTCCCCATCCAGCCGAGCACCAGTATCGCCGCATAGAGGTTGATGCCTGACGCCCACGCGACGCCGAGCATCAGTGATATCGCATGAACGGCTTCCATCTGGTCTCCTGGCGGTTGCGTTTGGCTGTCTTCACGGCCCCAAGTGGCCGTCAGAAGCCCGATTGTCAGCAATCCAGGCGTCAAACGCCAGCGCCGTGCTCGGGCGAAGGGTAGCGGTAAGCAGCAAGGCGGTGGCGCCTCAGACGACGATAGCCATCGTCACCGGGTTCGGAGCGGATCAACGGGTTCGCACGCTAACTGCAACGTGGAGTGCACCTGGAAATCCATCATCCGTTAAAATAACGAACTTTTAATGCACGTTGGAAGAAACATGATCAAGGTGGGCATCGTCGGGGGAACCGGGTATACCGGGGTGGAGTTGTTGCGCTTGCTCGTCAATCACCCGGAGGTGGCGCTCAAGGCGATCACTTCGCGCTCGGAAGCCGGTCGGCCGGTCAGCTCGATCTACGAGAGTCTGCGCGGCCACCTGGATATCAGCTTCAGCGAGCCGGATCCGGCGCTGCTCGCGAGCTGCGACCTGGTTTTCTTCGCCACACCCAACGGGACTGCCATGAAGATGGCCCCCGAGTTGCTGAATGCCGGTGTCAGGGTGATCGACCTGGCCGCCGATTTTCGTCTTCAGGATCCGGCGCTGTGGGAGAAATGGTACGGAATGCCGCACGCGTGCACCGACGTACTTGCGGAGGCCGTCTATGGTCTTCCGGAACTCAATCGGGACCAGATCGGGAGTGCGCGACTGGTCGCCAATCCGGGGTGTTATCCGACGGCCGCGGCTCTCGGCATGTTGCCCCTGGTCGAGGCGGGTCTGGTGGATGCCTCCAGCCTGGTCGCCGACTGCAAGTCGGGCGTGAGCGGCGCTGGACGGGGCGCGAATGCGGCCATGCTGATGGGTGAAGTGGGCGAGAGCTTCAAGGCCTACTCGGTATCCGGGCACCGTCACCTTCCGGAAATCCGGCAGACCCTTTCCTGGGTCAGCAGTGGACCGGTCGAGCTGACTTTCGTGCCCCATCTCCTGCCCATGGTGCGCGGGATCCATGCCACCCTGTATGCGCGCCTGCGCGACGGCGCTGGCGATCTGCAGGCGCTGTTCGAGCAACGCTACGCGGATGAACCTTTCGTCGATGTGATGCCGCCTGGCTCTCACCCGGAGACGCGCAGCGTCCGCGGGGTCAACCAGTGCCGTATCGCGGTGCACCGGCCGCAGGACGCGGATACCGTTGTCGTGCTCTCGGTTATCGACAACCTGACCAAGGGTGCGGCGGGTCAAGCCGTGCAGAACATGAACCTGATGTTCGGCCTGGAGGAGTCGCTCGGGCTGCGCCAGGTTGCGCTGTCACCATGAACAGGGAATCCGGATTGCAGGTCAGGCAACATGTCACATAAGCATTTTCAGACACCTAAAATCGTACATCCCGGCGAAGGGCGCTCGCGGCTCTTCTGGTTGCTGCCGCTTGCGCTGGTGGCCACGCCGGCCTGGTTCGCGTATCAATACGGACTGCAGCGGTCGGGTTACCTTCCTGGCTATGTCGAAATCGGTGAGGGCGGTATCGTTCAACGCGTCCAGGAGCTGCAGGCCGAGGTCGACAGGCAGAGGGAACTGGCGGCCCGATTCGAGCGCGCCAGCCAGATCGATCGCCTTGCGGCGGAACAGGTGCGTGAAGAATTGATGATGCTGCAGAAGGAAAGAGCGGATCTGCTCAAAAAGGTGGCGCTGCTGGACAGCCTCGTTTCAGGGGAGATGACGGCGCTGCAGGTGTCTCAGATCGAATTGACCCGGGAGGGCGAGGGCAGTCGCTATCGCTTCAGTTTCCTGGTTTCCAAGCGTGCAAAGGGCGACGAAAAAGTCCGAGGCAAGGTCCGACTCGCGGTTTCCGGAGAGCTCAAGGGCGAGCAATCCACGCTGAGCTCCAAAAAGCTCGGGATACCCGAGGGGATGAAAATGGGTTTTCGGCATTTCCAGAAGTTCGAGGGTAGTCTGGAGCTCCCCGAGGGATTTGTCCCAAGCGAGCTGGTGGTGTTGGGAGAACCGGCAAACAAGAACTTCAAATCATTCGAGCATCGGGCGCAGTGGGGCTCCAGCTAAGCAAAGGGGTAATGAGGAATGGGAAAAAGACGTTTCAAGGCGCCCAAGGTGTCCACAGTAATCGGGAAGGACACGCGGCTCATCGGTGATCTGGAGTTCCAGGGAGGTTTGCACCTGGATGGCCGGATCGAGGGGAATGTCAGCGGCGTAGCCGGGGGAGCCTCCTCGATCACCATCAGCGAGCAAGGGCAGATCAAAGGCGATGTGCGTGTCGACGTGCTGGTCCTGAATGGCACCGTCCTGGGCGATGTATTCGCGAACGAACGCGTGGAGCTGGCGCCCCAGGCGCGTGTCACCGGAACTGTCTATTATCGTCTTCTCGAAATGGCGATGGGTGCTGAGGTGAACGGTCAGCTGGTGCATACAGAAGATCATCAGGACCGGCGCCAGCCCGATGCGGAGGGCAATGCCGTGGAACCGGCCCAATCCGCGGGGTGAAAGGGGTAATACTTGACCAATTTACTTGGCTAAAAGATACTCATCTATTACGTGTGACCGGATGTTCCGGTAATGTCTGAAAAGGTTGGGTGAAAATGACTGAAGCTGCGCAACAGACTGAAGCTCCTCTGGTATTTACCTCGGCGGCCGCGAAGAAGGTTTCCGATCTCATCGCGGAGGAGGGTAATCCCGAGCTGATGCTGAGAATCTACATCCAGGGCGGTGGCTGCTCCGGATTCCAGTACGGGTTCAATTTCGATGAGAACGTCAACGACGGCGATGAGGTCATCGAGACCGACGGTGTGAAACTGCTGATCGATCCGATGAGCCTGCAATACCTCATGGGTGCCGAGGTGGACTACACCGAAGGCCTGCAGGGCGCCCAGTTCGTCATTCGCAACCCCAATGCCAGCACGACTTGCGGCTGCGGGTCCTCTTTCTCGGTCTAAGCAGCCGAAATACGCAAGCTGCGGCTCACGCCGGGTAAACAGCGCCGAGGATCCTTGGCCCCAAGGCGCCGGTCACCTCCGGGAGGTTGCCCGGCAAGTGCTGTAGCGTCCGCTGAGCCAGCCAGGCAAAAGCCAACGCCTCTATCCAGTCCGGATCCAGACCGACGGCAGCGGTGCTCTCGACCGGAGCGGCGAGCCGCTCCCGCAGGCTCTGCATGAGGGCGGGGTTGTGAACCCCGCCGCCGCACACCAGGACCCTCTCGCAGCGCGGTGACGCCTCTTCGATGGCATCCGCGATGCTGTGGCCGGTCAAGTCGAGAAGGGTGGCCTGCACGTCCTCCGGGCTGTAATCGGTGAGCGTGGCCTTCTGCTCGAGCCATTCCAGCGAGAAATAATCGGTTCCGGTGCTTTTGGGTGCCGGGCGATGAAAATAGGGATCCTCGAGGAACAATCGCAGCAGATCCTCCCGGCTATGACCCCTCCCCGCGAACTCGCCATTCCTGTCGAACAGGCCCTTCCTGTGCTTGCGAAACCAGGCATCCAGCAGGCAATTGCCGGGACCGGTATCGAAGCCCGAGATGTGGGCCTTGGCTCCCGCAGGCAGCCCCGTGATGTTCGCGATACCACCGATATTCAATATGACTCTGCTCTCGCGCGCATCGCGCAAGCAGGCCGCGTGGAAGGCGGGCACCAGGGGCGCTCCCTGTCCGCCGGCGGCGATATCGCGTGCCCGAAAATCGGTCACGGTGGTGATGCCGGTGCGTTCGGCGATGATCGCCGCGTTCCCGATCTGCAGGGTAAAGGGTGGGGCAGCGTCGGGACCGTGCGCCAGGGTCTGTCCGTGACTGCCGATGGCGAGGATTTCGCCCGGATAGTCGCCAATCACCTCCAGGGCGGCGCTGGCGAAGGCCTCACCCGCGGCGCTATTGAGGTGCGCCAGCTGGGAAGCGGTCAATGAGGCGCCTGACGCGGCCGCCCGCAGACGCTCGAGGGTGGCATGCGGCCAAGTGTACTGCCCGGCACGAATGATGCTGGGAGTCGGGTCGAGAGTCGCAAGGACGGCATCGATTCCGTCCATGCTGGTTCCCGACATCAGGCCGACGAAGGCCGCCGGAGACGGCATGGATCAGTTGTCTGCGCGCGCCACCATGGTCGCAGGCCTTATGCTGGCCAGTTGTTGGGTCAAGGGAGCGATCTCCTGCTTGAACTTGGCCAACTGGTTACGGGGCAGAGGCAGCGACTTGGGCAGGTCCACCGTCAGTGGGTTGCGTTTTACGTTGTTGACGCGGAACTCGTAATGCAAGTGCGGACCGGTCGCCCAGCCACTACTGCCCACGTAGCCGATTACCTGTCCCTGTTTGACCCGTGAGCCTTTCTTCACCTTGGATCGGAAGTTGGACATGTGGGCGTAGACCGTTTTGTACTGGTTGCTGTGCTGCACGATCACGACCCGACCGTAGCCCTTCTGCCAGCCACGGAAGACCACTTTGCCGTCTCCGGTTGCCTTGATCGCGGTGCCGGTTGGCGCGGCATAGTCGACACCCTTGTGGGCCTTCCATTTTTTCAGCACCGGGTGCCACCGCTTGGGCTGGAAACGGGAACTGATACGCGCGAACTTGATCGGGGTACGGATAAAGGCCCTGCGCTTGCTGCGGCCATCGGCGTCGTAATAGCCGGTCCGGTCGCCATTCTCGTATCGGAACGCCTGGTAGACGCGTCCACGGTTTACGAATTCAGCGGCGAGAATCGGGCCGTTGCGGTGTTTCTCGCCATCCACATACTGCTCTTCGAAAACAACCCGGAAATGGTCGCCAGCGCGGATTTCCAGGGCGAAGTCGATGTCCCAGCCGAATACTTCTGCCAGTTCCATGATCTGGCCGTCGCTGAGACCTGACTCCAGGCCATCAACGAAAAGCGAGGATTGAATGGTCCCGGCAACGCTGGCTGTTTTGCGTTCCACGGTGCGGTTGTCGACATGCACGGAGAAACCTTCGTCTTTGCGGTCAAAGCGCAGGCTTTCGATCCGGTTGCGGACGAGCACGAGTTGATCCAGTTGCCCCTCGGCGCTGATCCGCATAGCGAGTTCCTGTCCGGGACGGATTCGGGACAGGCTCTTGGCCTCGCTGCCGGCTTGAAGAAGCCGGTGGAGAGTGGATGGGGAGAGACCGTTATCGGCAAAGATCCCGGCGAGCGTGTCCCCGGCGACAATGGTGTGACGCTTGAGCCGGAATTCAGTTTGTTCGTCGCTCGTCTCGGCGGGCAAACCTGCCGCCGGCGGTTCAACAGCTGGACCCGCCAAGGGCTGAGTAGCTTCGGGCGCTGTTCCCGTCGAATGGGTCTCAGGCCGGGATGCCTGCAGCTCTTCCGGTTCAGAGTGCACGTCTGTCTCAGCGCCTGCCAGAACCGGGGCGACAGGGACGGCGCTGGCCAACAGGGACGGCGCGTCACCTTCCGACTCACCCGGAGTGGCTTCTGTCGGTGGAACCGGACTGGCAATGGGGTGGGACAGGGTTTGACCCGGAATCGACAGCGGTGCCTGGATCACTTGGGATTCGGTTTCGTGGTTCGCTGAGGCTGTCAGGGGGAGAGGCTTTTGGGCTTCAGCGTGTGGCGGGAGGTTCGCCTCGGTGTCATGCAGGCCAAGGGCTGCCAGGGTACCGAGGAGTACCAGGCCGGAAAGGTAGATGCCGGTGCGACTGCGGGACTTCCGGGGGGAGTCATTCAACCTGCCGTCAAACTTATAGTCATGAATCATGAAAACAGCCTAACCCTCTATAATTTTTGCGATTATGGCAGAAATTGCTGAGGTTGTAAGTGATCGATTGGTGTTTTGCCAAGCCCGCCTCAAAGCGGTCGAAATCTGTTAACTTTTCGTACTTTGCACTGTTGTCCCGGAGTAGAGCATGGGTTCGCTGGAAAAGTCACTCGAGCTGATTCGTCGTGGGAGCGACGAAATTCTGTTGGAGGAGGCATTGCGAAAAAAGCTCGCGCTCGGAAGGCCATTGAGAGTCAAGGCCGGGTTCGATCCCACCGCCCCTGATCTGCACCTCGGCCACACTGTACTGATCAACAAGCTGAGACAGTTTCAGGAACTGGGGCATGAAATCCTGTTTCTGATCGGCGATTTCACCGGGATGATCGGCGATCCCACGGGCAAGAGCCAGACCCGGCCCACGCTCACGCCCGAAGACGTCCGGCTCAATGCAGAGACCTATAAGGAGCAGGTTTTCAAGATCCTCGACCCGGCCAGAACCGAAGTGGTGTTCAATTCGGACTGGATGAGCGAATTGGGCTCAGCGGGGATGATTCAGCTGGCTTCACGGCACACGGTGGCCCGAATGCTGGAACGGGATGATTTCGACAAGCGTTACAAAGGCGGGCAGGCGATAGCCATCCACGAGTTCCTTTATCCGCTGATCCAGGGGTGGGACTCGGTTGCCTTGCGTGCGGACGTCGAGCTTGGCGGAACGGATCAGAAGTTCAATCTCCTGATGGGTCGGCATCTGCAGGAGCAGGAGGGTATGGAGCCCCAGGTGGTGCTCACCATGCCGATCCTGGAGGGACTCGACGGGGTGCAGAAGATGTCGAAGTCGCTCGGCAACTATATCGGGGTCAATGATCCGCCGGAAGAGATGTTCGGGAAGATCATGTCGATCTCGGATGATCTGATGTGGCGCTACTTCGAACTGTTGAGTTTCAGGCCGATGAGCGAGATCGAAGGCTATCGGGAAAAGATCGCGGCCGGGGCCAATCCTCGCGATATCA
The DNA here is from genome assembly GCA_029228645.1 of Gammaproteobacteria bacterium Milos-ODIII6. Taxonomy (GTDB): domain Bacteria; phylum Pseudomonadota; class Gammaproteobacteria; order Chromatiales; family Chromatiaceae; genus MONJU. The sequence continues at coordinate 43,454 of JAPTHR010000002.1, read as the reverse complement.
AGTTCCAGCTGGGAGAGGAACTTGTCGAGCGTTTTCATGACCGGGCGGCAGCGGAACATGCTCGGGAAGCCTTTATTGCGCGTTTTCAAAAAGGGGCGATGCCGGATGACATGCCCGAATTCGAGTTGCAGGGAGCGGCTGAAGGGGTGCCGATCGGCTATGCCCTCAGGGATGCCGGGCTGGTCTCCGGGACGGGTGAGGCTTTCCGGATGATCAAGCAGGGCGCGGTGCGCCTGGATGGCGAAAAGGTGGCTGACCGGGATATCAGTCTGCCGCCTGGGGCTGATGTCGTGTGCCAGGTAGGGAAGCGAAAATTCGCCCGTATCAAGGTCGTGTGACAAGATTTTGAAAAAGATCGTTGACGCACGCGAAATGCTCTCTATAATGCGCCGCTCCTCGACATTGAGGGTGGGTTTTCCAGGCGGGTTTCGCCGCTGAAAACAGCCCTTGACGAGCACGGAAGGTGGCCTATAATTCGGCGCCTTCCAGGCGAATCGGGCCAAAGCGGAAAAATTCTTCCGGAAAGGCCTTGACGGAGCGAAAAGCTCCCGTATAATTCGCCGCCTTGCTACAGGGTCAACCCCGCAGCGAGGGGACAGAAGCCAATAAAATGGTTGACATCCGGGTACGAGCCAGTCAAAATTGACTGTCTCGGCGTCACCAAAAGACGCACTGCTCTTTAACAAGATGATCAAGTAATTTGTGTGGGTGCTCCGTTGATGGGCCTAGATGGCCATAAATATCAACGAAGCATCTTCAACTACGAAGATTCTGAGTTGAGCCAAGATTTGTTGCCTAAAGCAACTAAATTGATTGAACTGAAGAGTTTGATCCTGGCTCAGATTGAACGCTGGCGGCATGCCTAACACATGCAAGTCGAACGCGAAAGTACCTTCGGGTGCGAGTAGAGTGGCGGACGGGTGAGTAACGCGTGGGAATCTACCCAGTAGTGGGGGACAACTCGAGGAAACTCGAGCTAATACCGCATACGCCCTATGGGGGAAAGGCTTCGGCCGCTATTGGATGAGCCCGCGTCAGATTAGCTAGTTGGTGGGGTAAAAGCCTACCAAGGCAACGATCTGTAGCTGGTCTGAGAGGACGAACAGCCACACTGGGACTGAGACACGGCCCAGACTCCTACGGGAGGCAGCAGTGGGGAATATTGGACAATGGGCGAAAGCCTGATCCAGCAATGCCGCGTGTGTGAAGAAGGCCTGCGGGTTGTAAAGCACTTTCAGTTGGGAAGATGATGACGTTACCAACAGAAGAAGCACCGGCTAACTCCGTGCCAGCAGCCGCGGTAATACGGAGGGTGCGAGCGTTAATCGGAATTACTGGGCGTAAAGCGCGCGTAGGCGGCTTGGTCAGTCAGATGTGAAAGCCCCGGGCTTAACCTGGGAATTGCATTTGATACTGCCAAGCTAGAGTATGGTAGAGGGTAGTGGAATTCCAGGTGTAGCGGTGAAATGCGTAGATATCTGGAGGAACATCAGTGGCGAAGGCGGCTACCTGGACCAATACTGACGCTGAGGTGCGAAAGCGTGGGGAGCAAACAGGATTAGATACCCTGGTAGTCCACGCCGTAAACTATGTCAACTAGCCGTTGGGTCTATTTACAGGCTTAGTGGCGAAGCTAACGCGATAAGTTGACCGCCTGGGGAGTACGGCCGCAAGGTTAAAACTCAAAGGAATTGACGGGGGCCCGCACAAGCGGTGGAGCATGTGGTTTAATTCGATGCAACGCGAAGAACCTTACCAGCTCTTGACATCCAGCGAACTTTCCAGAGATGGATTGGTGCCTTCGGGAACGCTGTGACAGGTGCTGCATGGCTGTCGTCAGCTCGTGTCGTGAGATGTTGGGTTAAGTCCCGTAACGAGCGCAACCCTTGTCCTTAGTTGCCAGCACATAATGGTGGGAACTCTAAGGAGACTGCCGGTGACAAACCGGAGGAAGGTGGGGATGACGTCAAGTCATCATGGCCCTTATGAGCTGGGCTACACACGTGCTACAATGGGCAGTACAGAGGGCTGCGAACCCGCGAGGGGGAGCCAATCTCACAAAACTGCTCGTAGTCCGGATTGCAGTCTGCAACTCGACTGCATGAAGTCGGAATCGCTAGTAATCGCGAATCAGAATGTCGCGGTGAATACGTTCCCGGGCCTTGTACACACCGCCCGTCACACCATGGGAGTGGGTTGCAAAAGAAGTGGGTAGCTTAACCTTCGGGAGAGCGCTCACCACTTTGTGATTCATGACTGGGGTGAAGTCGTAACAAGGTAGCCGTAGGGGAACCTGCGGCTGGATCACCTCCTTTACGATTGCCGTCGAAGCCTTCGGCGGAGCATCCACACAAGTTACTTGATTCATACAGACATTGGGTCTGTAGCTCAGTTGGTTAGAGCGCACCCCTGATAAGGGTGAGGTCGGAGGTTCAAATCCTCCCAGACCCACCAATTGCGTTACCAGAAGTTTGGTAAATGTTTCAGGGGCCATAGCTCAGCTGGGAGAGCGCCTGCCTTGCACGCAGGAGGTCGGGAGTTCGATCCTCCCTGGCTCCACCAACTACCAGTGCCAAGTAGGTAGCACTATTCATTCATAGTGCTACGTACTTTGTGCTTGCTCACAGAGTCTGTTCTTTAACAATTTGGTTTGATTGAGAAGGCGCCAATTCAAGTTTGAGTTCAACTTGAATGGGATATGTCAGCAATCACGTTCATGTAATTCCAGAGTTTTTGGGGTTATATGGTCAAGTGAATAAGCGCATACGGTGGATGCCTAGGCGGTAGAAGGCGATGAAGGACGTTGTAGCATGCGATAAGCCTCGGGGAGTTTGCAAACTAACTTTGATCCGAGGATTTCCGAATGGGGAAACCCACCCTTCGGGGTACCACTTTTGTGGAGCAAACCCAGGGAACTGAAACATCTAAGTACCTGGAGGAAAAGAAATCAACCGAGATTCCCTCAGTAGCGGCGAGCGAACGGGGAATAGCCTATCTAGCAGTGATTAGTGGAACGGTCTGGAAAGTCCGGCGATACAGGGTGATAGCCCCGTACACGAAAAGATCTGCATGAGATATCAAGTAGGGCGGAGCACGTGAAACTCTGTCTGAAGATGGGGGGACCACCCTCTAAGGCTAAATACTCTCTACCGACCGATAGTGAACAAGTACCGTGAGGGAAAGGCGAAAAGAACCCCGTAGAGGGGAGTGAAATAGAACCTGAAACCGTATGCGTACAAGCAGTCGGAGCCCGTAAGGGTGACGGCGTACCTTTTGTATAATGGGTCAGCGACTTACTTCTCAGTGGCAAGCTTAACCGTTTAGGGGAGGCGTAGGGAAACCGAGTCTTAATAGGGCGACAGTCGCTGGGAGTAGACCCGAAACCGGGTGATCTAGCCATGAGCAGGTTGAAGGTGTGGTAACACGCACTGGAGGACCGAACCCACGTATGTTGAAAAATGCGGGGATGACTTGTGGTTAGGGGTGAAAGGCTAATCAAACCCGGAGATAGCTGGTTCTCCTCGAAAGCTATTTAGGTAGCGCCTCATGTCTCACCCCGGGGGGTAGAGCACTGTTTCGGCTAGGGGGTCATCCCGACTTACCAAACCGATGCAAACTCCGAATACCCGGGAGTGTAATCATGGGAGACACACGGCGGGTGCTAACGTCCGTCGTGGAAAGGGAAACAACCCAGACCGCCAGCTAAGGTCCCTAAATCACAACTCAGTGGGAAACGATGTGGGAAGGCACAGACAGCCAGGAGGTTGGCTTAGAAGCAGCCATCCTTTAAAGAAAGCGTAATAGCTCACTGGTCGAGTCGGCCTGCGCGGAAGATTTAACGGGGCTTAAGTTGTGTACCGAAGCTGCGGATGCCGCAAGGCATGGTAGAGGAGCGTTCTGTAAGCCGTTGAAGGTGTGCTGTAAGGCATGCTGGAGGTATCAGAAGTGCGAATGCTGACATGAGTAACGATAAAGGGGGTGAAAGGCCCCCTCGCCGAAAGTCCAAGGGTTCCTGCGCAACGTTAATCGGCGCAGGGTTAGTCGGCCCCTAAGGCAAAGCCGAAAGGCGTAGTCGATGGGAATCAGGTTAATATTCCTGAACCTGCTGGTGAGTGACGGATTCCGAAAGTTAGTCTTACGCGATGGTTGTAAGGCTGGCCTGGGAGTTCCAGGAAATAGCCCCAGCATATAGACCGTACCCCAAACCGACACAGGTGGACAGGGTGAGTATCCCAAGGCGCTTGAGAGAACTCGGGTGAAGGAACTAGGCAAAATGGTACCGTAACTTCGGGAGAAGGTACGCCCTCCTTAGTGCAAGCTTTGGGGGGTCGCAGTGACCTGGTGGCTGCAACTGTTTACTAAAAACATAGCACTCTGCAAACACGAAAGTGGACGTATAGGGTGTGACGCCTGCCCGGTGCCGGAAGGTTAATTGATGGGGTTAGCGTAAGCGAAGCTCTTGATCGAAGCCCCGGTAAACGGCGGCCGTAACTATAACGGTCCTAAGGTAGCGAAATTCCTTGTCGGGTAAGTTCCGACCTGCACGAATGGCGTAATGATGGCCACACTGTCTCCACCCGAGACTCAGTGAAATTGAAATAGCAGTTAAGATGCTGTTTACCCGCGGCTAGACGGAAAGACCCCGTGAACCTTTACTACAGCTTTACACTGGACTTTGAACCTACTTGTGTAGGATAGGTGGGAGGCTTTGAAACCATGTCGCCAGATGTGGTGGAGCCAACCTTGAAATACCACCCTGGTATGTTTGAAGTTCTAACCCAGGCATTAGAGTGTCGGGGACAGTGTATGGTGGGTAGTTTGACTGGGGCGGTCTCCTCCCAAAGTGTAACGGAGGAGCACGAAGGTACCCTAAGTACGGTCGGACATCGTACGGTTAGTGCAAAGGCATAAGGGTGCTTGACTGCGAGACAGACATGTCGAGCAGGTACGAAAGTAGGTCTTAGTGATCCGGTGGTTCTGTGTGGAAGGGCCATCGCTCAACGGATAAAAGGTACTCCGGGGATAACAGGCTGATACCGCCCAAGAGTTCATATCGACGGCGGTGTTTGGCACCTCGATGTCGGCTCATCACATCCTGGGGCTGAAGTCGGTCCCAAGGGTATGGCTGTTCGCCATTTAAAGTGGTACGCGAGCTGGGTTTAGAACGTCGTGAGACAGTTCGGTCCCTATCTGCCGTGGGCGTTTGAGAATTGAGGGAAGCTGCTCCTAGTACGAGAGGACCGGAGTGGACGATCCTCTGGTGTTCCGGTTATCACGCCAGTGGTATTGCCGGGTAGCTACGATCGGACAGGATAACCGCTGAAAGCATCTAAGCGGGAAGCCCCTCCCAAGATAAGTTCTCACTGAGTGTAAACTCCTGTAGGGCCCTCGAAGACTACGAGGTTGATAGGCTGGGTGTGGAAGCACGGCAACGTGTGAAGCTAACCAGTACTAATTGCCCGTGAGGCTTGACCATATAACACCCAAGAATTTTGGATATGGTCGTGAGCTAACATGTCCCGCGCCTGATCAATCAAACCAAACAGGGAGCACCGTCGCATGACGTTGTTCCGAACAGTTTGCCTGGCAGCAATAGAGTATTGGAACCACCTGATCCCATCCCGAACTCAGAAGTGAAACAGTACATCGCCGATGGTAGTGTGGGAGTTCCCATGTGAGAGTAGGTCACCGCCAGGCTTTTATTACAAAACCCTGATCGCTTTTTGCGGTCAGGGTTTTTCTTTGGTGCCATTGGCTGTTTTCTGCTCTTGCAAAACGCGCCGTTTGACGCTTTCATGCTTGGCTTAGCTATCGGTGGCCAAGTGCGAGATGTCATATGCAGGTCATAACGGAGAGGCTCGAACAACTGGAACTGGATTGGCAACGTTTGGGCTCTGATATTTCACTCGGCGCTGATATCGAAAGGCAGCGTCATGTTGTCTGGGCCGGCAGCGACTTCGTGGCCAAGCAGATGTTGCGTGACCCGGGCGCCTTCATGGAGCTGGTGGAGCAGGGCACACTGCTTCGCCCTCGCGATCTGGAAGAAATTGAGAGCGAACTCTCCGGGTACCTATCGGTTTGCGAGGACGAAGATCAACTGGCCTCGCAGCTGCGGCGTTTCCGCAACCGCGAGATGGTTCGCATCATCTGGCGCGATCTTGCGGATCTCGCGCCGCTCAATGAGACGCTAGCGGAACTCTCCGAACTCGCGGATTGCTGCATTCGGCTGGGGTTGGCGCGCCTGTATGAGTGGGCCACCGAGAAAGACGGAATTCCCCGCGCCCCGGACGGGGAGGCGCAGCAACTGGTCGTGTTGGCAATGGGGAAGCTGGGTGCGCGCGAGCTGAATCTCTCCTCCGATGTCGATCTGATTTTCTGCTTCCCCGAGCGTGGCCGCACGGATGGAAGGCGCCAGGTCGATAGCGAAACGTTCTTTGCGCGCCTCGGACGGCGGCTGATAAATCTCCTCAGTGCTCAGACCGTGGATGGTTTTGTCTTCCGCGTGGACATGCGGCTCCGGCCGTTTGGCGATTCCGGTCCACTGGTGGTCAGTTTCGACGCCATGGAGCAGTATCTTCTCAGCCAGGCGCGCGATTGGGAGCGATACGCAATGGTCAAGGCCCGGCCGATTACCGGGGCGGGCGGCGACCGTAAATCGCTGATGCAGTTGATCCACGCGTTTGTGTACCGCCGCTACATCGATTTTGGTGTTATCGAATCGATTCGGCGCATGAAAAAGATGATCGAGGAGGACATCAACCGCAAGGGCAAGGCGGCCAGCGTAAAACTCGGCATGGGGGGGATTCGGGAGGTCGAGTTCATCGGCCAGGCTTTTCAGCTCGTGCGAGGGGGGCGTGATCGCGAGCTGCGGATTCGGCCCATCCAGAAGGTGCTGGAACTCCTCGGTGACAAGGGCCTGATGCCGAAGTACGCGGTTCGAGAGTTGCTTGCCGCGTATGCATTTCTTCGGCGTTCGGAAAACCACATTCAGGCCTGGCGCGATCAGCAAACTCATCTTCTGCCAGATGATGAGGAAGGGCGTGGACGCCTTGCGCTTGGCATGGGTTTTCGCTCCTGGACGGAATACGAGGAGGTGCTGGAAGAGCATCGCCAAAGCGTCCATTCGCAATTCGAGCAGGTATTCGAATCGCCGCAGGCCGTTCAGGAGGAGGAGCCCTCGCCGCTACTGCCGGTCTGGTCGGATACCCGGAACCGCGAGGCTCGTGTTGCGTTGATGGAGTCGAGCGGATTCCAGACTGCGGAAACACTGGTGGACCGGCTGGATGCCTTCAGGCACAGCGTCATCTTGCGCACCCTGTCGGCGTCGGCGCGCGCCAAGCTCGATCAACTGATGCCGATGGCCCTGGAGGCGGCGGCGTCGAATACCCACCCCAGTGATGCCATGCTGCGGGTGCTGACACTGCTCGAAGCGATCGTGAAGCGGACCGCCTATCTGGATTTGTTGATTGAAAATCCGCTGGCATTGTCCCAGTTGGTGCGTCTGCTTGGCGAGAGCGTTTGGATTGGCTCGCAATTGGCGCGCATGCCCCTGTTGCTGGACGAATTACTCGATCCAAGGCGGCTGTATGCGCCTGCAAGGTACGATGAACTCGCCGAGGAATTGGCGGTACTCCTGCGTTCCGTCGAGCCTGGCGACCAGGAGCAGGAGATGGAACGTCTGCGCCAGTTTGCCCTGGGTAATCGCCTGCGCGTGGCGGCAGCCGACATCGTCGGGGCGATCCAGTTGATGGTTGTGAGTGATCGCCTGACCGACATCGCCGAAGTGACACTTCAGCAGGTCTACCACAGTGCCTGGCGCGACCTCGTTGCACGACACGGTCGGCCACGTTTGCCGGAGGCCCTGGAGGAGGGATTCGCGGTTATCGGGTTTGGCAAGCTGGGCGGCATCGAACTGGGCTATGGCTCTGATCTGGATGTGGTTTTCCTGCACGGCAGCAGCGACCCGAACGCCACCACAGACGGTCCTCGCGAGGCCGCCAACGACGTTTTTTATGCGCGCCTGGGACAACGGATAATCCATATGCTCACCACACGGACCCCATCGGGGATCCTGTACGAAGTGGATATGCGCCTCCGGCCCAACGGTAAGGCCGGTCTCCTCGTGAGCTCGCTGCAGGCCTTCGAAAGATATGAGCGCGAAGACGCCTGGACCTGGGAGCACCAGGCTCTGGTGAGGGCGCGAGCGATTTCCGGCGACCCCGAGGTGATTCGGGCGTTCAACGCCATCCGCCACGAGGTGCTTTGCATGCCGCGTGATCCCGACAGGCTGCGCAGCGAGGTGATCGAGATGCGAGCCAAGATGGCCGGGAGTCTGGATCGCAGCGATGCGTCAGTATTTGACATCAAGCACGGGCCCGGTGGACTCGTGGATATCGAATTCCTGGTGCAGTTTGGGGTTCTGCGTTGGGCACATGACCACCCCGGGCTGACCGAGTGGACGGATAACGCCCGCCTGCTGGAACGACTCGGAGAGTACGGCCTGCTCGATCCGACGCTGGCAGAACAGCTCTTCAGCGCCTACCGGGTGTACCGCGCTATCGCCCACCGCAAGTCGCTGCAGGAGGAGAAGCCGTTTGTGCCTCAGGACGAGATGCAGGAAGAGCGGGCCATGGTTCGGGATATCTGGCATCAGGTGCTCGGCATCAACGCAGGGCGGTAGGCTCTTCGCGAGCAAGCTCGCGCCTACAGCAGGATGGCGATTCTGGCCGGAGCCTCGTAGGAGGCTCTTCGCGAGCAAGCTCGCTCCACAGCAGGATGGCGATTCTGAACGGAGCCTCGCAGAAGCCGCCTTGGCCGCGAATCAGTCCTGCGGGGAAGGCCTTTCCCGGAGCTACTCCAGGACGATCGGATGGCGGCTTTGCTTGCTAGCTGAAACCCCATTTATATGATTCAATTACTGCCTTTCTCGATGGGTTGTCCGCTGGACTGCCCGCGTTTTCAGTAGTCTTCCTGGAGTCCTAAATGCAAACCATGGCGGATCGCGATGGCGTCATCTGGCTGGATGGCGAGCTGGTCGAATGGCGCGAGGCCAAGACGCACGTCCTGACACACACGCTGCACTACGGCATGGGGGTGTTCGAGGGTGTGCGCGCCTACCATACGGACCAGGGACCGGCAATCTTCCGGCTCCAGGAGCATACCCGTCGGCTGTTCGACTCGGCACGCATACTCGGCATGCCGATGCCTTACGACGCCGATGTGATCAACGAGGCGCACAAGCGGGTGGTGCGCGAGAACAAGCTCGATTCCGCTTACTTCCGCCCGATGTGTTTTTACGGCTCCGAGGGCATGGGGCTGCGTGCCGATAACCTCAAGGTTCACGCCATGGTGGCAGCCTGGGAGTGGGGCGCGTACCTGGGTGAGGACAACATGAAGAATGGCATCCGTATCCGGGTGTCGTCCTTCACCCGGCACCACGTGAACGTGACCATGTGCCGGGCCAAGGCGAACGGCAACTACATGAACTCGATGATGGCGCTGCAGGAGGCCCTGGCCACCGGTTATGACGAGGCGCTCCTCCTGGATGCCAATGGCTTCGTCATGGAAGGTTCCGGTGAAAACGTGTTCATCGTCCGTGACGGTGTGATCTACACCCCCGATCTGACCTCGGCCCTGGACGGCATCACGCGCAAGACGGTCATACAACTCGCCAACGAGGCGGGCTACGAGGTGGTGGAAAAGCGTATCACCCGTGACGAGGTCTATATCGCGGACGAGGCCTTCTTCACCGGTACCGCGGCCGAGGTGACCCCGATCCGCGAGGTCGATGGACGTGCCATCGGTGCGGGTAGGCGTGGCCCGATCACCGAACAGCTGCAGAGCAAGTATTTCGACGTCGTGCATGGGCGCAGCCCCGAGCATATGCACTGGTTGTCGGTGGTCTGAGGGAAACAACAGAGATGAGTGCAGCCGTGAAGAATTCCGAGCAAAAGATCATCCAGGTGCGGCGCAATGAACTGCCCCTGAGTTGTCCCCGACCGGGCGACGAGGTCTGGAACATGCATCCGCGGGTCTACCTCCCGATCGAGAAGACCGGCGAGGCCGTCTGCCCGTACTGCGGCGCCCATTACCGCCTCGCGGACTGAGGTCCTGACTACGCGCGCAGGGCAGGCTAGCGAAGCGATCCGCTTCACTGCCGCAGCAGTATCCGGCGTCTCTGCAGGCCGCCATGCGCACTGATGACTGGTGGCTGCGGCTTTCCCGGCCACGCAACTGGCTGTTTTTTCTTGCCGCTTACCTGCTGCTCCACATGGGCATGCGCCTGCTGCTCAGCGACACGCTGCAGCTGGACGATGCCGAGCAGCTGATCCATTCCCAGGCATGGCGCCTCGATTACGGTAATTTCCAACCGCCTTTCTATACCTGGCTGCTTTGGGCTCTGTGGCACATCGTTGATCCTTCGATGTGGGCCTTGTACCTCCTGCGCTACCTGATCATCGGGCTCGCCTTCTGGTTGTGGTATCGGGTCAGCTGCCTGTTGTTCAAAGATCCGCGCTGGATCGTCGTATCCGCCAGCAGCTGGCTCCTGCTCGGTGAGTTCGCCTGGAAGCTGCACCAGGGGTCTACCCATACTACGCTGCTTACCCTGGCGCTGATCATGAGCCTGCATGCGGTCGTGCTGCTCCTGCGTTCTCCGGAAAAGCGCTATTACCTGTACCTGGGATTCGCGGTCGGGTTGGGCATGATGGCCAAGTACAGTTACGCGGGCTTCCTGGTTCCGATGCTGATCGCCGGTCTTGCGGCGCCGGATACGCGCGATCGGCTGCTGCGCTGGCCGATTCTGTCCACCCTGGGCATCGCCCTGCTGATGATGTCGCCGGTCCTGTGGACGCTGCTGGGCCCCGATGTGCCGGTCGGCGATCAGCTGCAGGCGGAAACCCGACACAGGGCGGGAGGCCTGCTCCAGGGAGACCCCAGCCTGTTGCTTGCGTTCGCCGGGGGCGCGTTGAATTTTCTGGCCCCGATGTTTTTGATCTACCTGGCGGTTTTCCGGGTGTCGTTTCGACGGGGGCGGTTCGGTTTCCCAAGCGGCAATACGGACTCGAACAATCGCGAAGCAGACTTCTCATCCGACGCCACGCCGCAAACGACGCGCGAAGGGGTGCTCCAGACCGACGGGACTGCGGTACGTTCCCTGCTGAATCGCTTCCACCTTGCCGGTCTCGGCATACTGATGCTCGTGGCGCTGTTTGCCGGTATCGAGGATTTCAAGGTCCGCTGGCTGCATCCCTTCCTAGCGCTGGTTCCCTTCTGGTGGCTGCTGCATGCGGCCGTGGCGGCACCCCGCAGGCGGGCCTGGGAGGTGCTCAAGTGGGTCACGATCGCGCTCGTCGTGCTGGTACTGGCGGCACGCCTGTGGCAATTGCTCGCCACCCCCCATATCGGCAAAAAACCCTCGCGCGTGACCTGGCCGGTGATCGAGGCACTGGAGCAGGTGCCGCGCGAGGCGCTGGATGCCTCCGAGCTGCACGTGGGCGACGCGTTTCTCGGCGGGCACGTGCGGCTGCTGACCGATGCGCGGGTGAGGGTCGCACAGCTGCCTCAGGACTCCGGGCTGTCAGGGATCTGGCTTTGGGCGAGCGCTGCCCGGGAACAGCCTGGTGCGCTCAGCGAATCGCCCGGAGAGTTCACCGGCCCCGTGCGGTGGTTCTCGGCCGAACGTGGCCGAGCAGTCTACAGGGTTGCCTGCGCCGGCAGTTCATCCGGCTTTCAGGGGCCGTGCCGGCCCTGATCCGTCTGTTCCGGTCGCCGAGGCGGGGAACCGGTGGGTGTAAACAGCGGTGTTACAATGACCTACCCGTTCAACGGGATTCCTGGTGTGGGTCCTGCGACTTTCCCGAGTTCCTTGGTCTGCGATTGAAGGAGTCCTGTCTGACCATTGCCGGCCAGCCAGGCCGGCCTGGATGAGTAATGATCTTTGCTGCTAGTGGGCCGGCCTGGCCGGTTCGTTTAATTTCGCATCTCTTTTTGGCGGCCATTTGTACGGCTATTGCCCTGGCGCCCGATCATCTGTTTGCCTGGATGCATCCGAATTACCAGGTGGGCTTCGCGCCCAAGACGGCGGCCGGGATGTTGCTGGCCTGTCTACTCGCGCTCTCCGCGCGTGGGCTGCTGGCGATGCGCATCCTGCTGATCGTCTTTGCCGTGCTGCAACTCACGCAACTGCTGCATTTCGTCTACTTCGGCACCCTCATCTCGCCACAGGAGGTTGGCCTGCTTGGCAGCGAGATGGATGAAATTCTGGTCTCGCTTGCCGGCGTCTGGCCTGCATTGGTGGCGCCGACGCTTTTGGTCGTAGCGACATATGCCTTGCTGTGGTGGCTGGTTGGCAAGGCGGGGGACTACCGGGTACGGGTTCCGCTGGGGCCGGCCCTGCTGGTATTGCTGCTGGGTGTGGTGCTGCCGGTGAAGGCCTACAACAGCACCGGCTCACAGGCCTTTTTTCCGAATCCGCAGCACTACTCGATAAAGAATACCCTGTACGCGGTGTCCTGGTACCTGGGCAAGGAACTGCCGCAACGGTTTGCGGGGACTCACCAGGTACGCTCTTTCCAACCTTATCAACTGAAAGAAATCGCGTCTGCGCTCCCGGCGAACATTGTCGTCGTCATGGGAGAGAGTCTCACCCCGAGCCACATGGGACTGTTCGGCTACGAGCGCGACACCACGCCATACTTCAGTGCCTTGAAAGGCGATCCGGGGCTGGTTTTCAGTGAGATTTACGCGGGCGGCGTTTCCACCAAGGTCGCCGTGCCGAGTTTCTTCAACCTCAAGCGGCAACCGGACAACGTCCAGGTGATGTACCAGCGCGAAGCGAACCTGTTCATGCTGGCAAAGTCGCGCGGCATGCACACCTGGTTCCTTTCCACGCAAAGCGCCAACCTGGCCACCTATGCGGATGGGGGCGCTGTGGATCACTTCGAATCGAGGGAAGACAACCTCGAAGCGATCGAGGAACGCAAGGACCTGGTACTCCTGGACCTGCTCCAGAAGGTGGATTTCAGCAAGCCGAATTTTGTCGTCCTGCACGAGCGGGGCTCACATTCCCCATACGAGAAATACCACACCGACGAGTTCCGGGTCTTTCCGGAAGACGTGAGTGATACCGCGGCCTTCCGGATCAACAGCTACGATAATTCGGTATTGTTTTCGGATCATGTACACAACGAGATCATCAAGCTGCTGCGCGAGCGCAGCGAGCTGCCCACCTACCTGGTCTTTACCGCCGATCACGGCGAACTGTTGGGGCCGCAAAAGCCCTGGAAGAGTTCATTCGCGACGGCGGCGGCGTTCATGAAGGCCTCCTCGCTTGGCGAGCAGGCGCGCTGGGGCCATTCCATGCTCGACCCCATAACCGCGAAGGTGCCGTTTATCCTGTATGCGATCAACGGGGATCCGGAGATGGTCGATCGGGCGCGCAGGCTGCCGTATCCAACCCACTACGAGATGGGGCGTTATATCGCCGGATTGCTCGGGTATGACGTGCTCGATCCCAACGCCGAAGAGGGTGTGTACTACACCAACGGGAAGGATATCGCGGGTACCAGCGGTTACATGCGGATGGAGTTCAATCAACAGGGCAAGATGGTCGATTGGAACGTGGTCTTACCCTGAGGGGTTTCTGCGAAGCGGATTGGGGCAGGTCTTTCGATTGGACCCGGCAACGGTTCGTAGCACAGCGCCCCCCTACGAAGAGCAGAGCGAGACAAGATTTGCGAAAGCTACATTGGAGCCTGTTGAAGCGTATCTACCGGTTGCTGCCGCGCTATACGGTATACGCTCGCTTGGAGCGTCGCTGGCTGCTGGATAATCGGAACTGGGTCGACCAGCAACTGATCATTCGCAAGCCGTATGAAGTTGCGCAGATCGAGAAATGTCGCCAGCTTGTCGAGCAACATCGAATAACTCGCTTTCTCGATATCGGTGCCAATTTCGGTCTATATAGTGTGCTGTTGTCGGATTGCCCTTCCATCGAGGCCATCGATGCCTTCGAACCGCTGCCACGCAATGTGAATCAGTTGGCGGCAAACCTGTATCTCAATGGCCTCGATGCAAAAGTCTCCGTGCATGCGTTTGCCCTCGGTGAGAACGCTGCGCGCGCTGAGCTCTTTGTAGACAGTAACTCTACGGGAGTTTCGACCATCAACCCTGAGGCTGTCGCTCGTGAAAGAAGCGCCTACGGGGCGCGTGTGGAGGTTCAGGTGCGCGCGCTGGACACGCTTTTTGATATCAGGGACGAAGCGGTGCTTGTGAAGATTGATGTCGAGGCCGCTGAGCTCGAAGTACTGACCGGCATGCGGCAATTTCTTTCTGCAAACCGTGTCTGGCTTCAGATAGAGACAACTGAGGAAACCAGGCAGAAGGTCGACGAATATATGCAGCAACTGGACTACAGCAGCTTCGGACGCATAGGTGCAGACAGCTACTATGGCAGGCGGCCGGCATGAGCCCTTTGCCGATCTCAGTATTCATCATTGCCAAGAACGAGGCGGATCGCATCGCTGCAGCCATTTCGAGCGTAGTTCGGTGGGTCGATGAGGTGATCGTCATCGATAGTGGCAGCGAAGACGACACGGTTGCTTTGAGCGAGCAGCTGGGTGCGCGAGTCGTTTTCAATCCATGGGAGGGCTATGGACCGCAGAAGGTTTTTGGAGAAGGTCTATGTCGAAACCACTGGCTGCTCAATATCGATGCGGACGAGGAGGTGTCGCAAGAGCTTGCGACTGAAATACAAAGGCTCTTCGCGGCGGGTGAGCCCGACAAGCAGGCATATACCGTACCGGTGTTGCCCCTCTATCCCTTTCAGCAAAAGGGCCATCCCTGGACCGCATTCCATCACCCGGTCCGTCTATACCATCGAGAACATGCCGGCTTCAGCAACAAACCCGTACATGACAGCGTCATTGTGCACAGTGGCGCCAAGGGCAGGTTGGAGGGTATGTTGATCCATCGGTCGTTCCGGTCGCTCACGCACCACGTTGAAAAGGCCAACGAGGTGTCACTTGCTCGCGCAGAGGATCTGGTTGGTCGTGGCCGTAATCCATCGGCACTGAGTCTGCTTGTGGTACCGCTGTTCGCTTTTTTCAAGTCGTATATTCTGCGGCGTGAGTTCGTCAACGGGGTGGATGGGATTGTCATCAGCCACATGTATGCATTTCAGCGATTCATCCGCCTGGCCAAGACGCGCGAACTTGCCCGTCTGAAGCGAAAGGATGACTGAAGGGCGCACCATGCTCTGGTGGGGGCGCTTTGATCCCGACTACTCCCGTAATCGCATTCTGCGGCAGCTGCTCAGAGAGATGGGGTGGAAGGTGCAGGATTTCCAACCCACGGCCTCCTGGTTAGGCGGGCTGCAGGCAAGGTTGCGACAGATCCCCCAGCCGGACCTGGTGTGGGTACCCTGCTTTCGCCACAGGGATGTGGCCGCAGCTGCTGGCTGGGCAAAACGCCAAGGGGTGCCTCTCGTATTCGACCCTTTGATATCCGCTTATGACAAAAAGGTGGATGAACGTCGCAAAGTCAAAGTCGGTAGCCGTGCAGCACACAGGCTACTGAGCTGGGAAAGAAAACTTTTGGCCCGGGCGGACCTGGTGGTGGCGGACACCGAGATGCATGCCGATTATTTCTCGGACGTCCTTGGCGTTCCGCGTGAGAAGATAGCGGTGCTGATGGTGGGTGCGGAAGAAGATCTGTTCAGGCCCTGCCCGGAAATGAAGCTGCAAACTCCGATCGAGGTCTTGTTTTACGGTAGCTTCATCCCACTGCAGGGGCCAGAGGTCATCGTGCAGGCTGCAGAATTATGCAAGGGGAACAACATCAGGTGGGTGCTACTCGGGGATGGTCCGCTGAGGGCCCGCTGTGAGCATTTGGCCGGTAGCTTACCGAATGTCAGTTTCGAAGAGTGGTTGCCTTACGAGGCGTTGCCTGCCCGAATTTGTCAGGCGCACATTGTGCTGGGCATTTTTGGGGATACGCCGAAGGCAGCAAGGGTGATTCCGAACAAGGTTTATCAAGGCCTCGCTTGCGCGAAGCCGATAGTGACGCGGGCATCTTCGGTGTATCCGGCGGAGCTGATGAGCGGTTCCAGAACAGGGATTGCATGGGTACCTGCCGGGAACCCCAAGGCACTGGCAGAAACCGTGTCACGCCTGTCTGCAAATTCACCACTTCTGAGAGAGATGGAGCGATATTCCGCGAGTACCCAGAATCAGTGGTTTTCCAAGCGGCACATTGCAGATCAGCTACAGGCGATGATCCTTGGCCTATTGCCCGCCGCATATTCGGGATAAGGCCTTTGCGGGGGCTCGAAGACACTCATATGGGGCTTTGGATCCGCTTCTGGTTTAAGCTTGGCGCGATTTTGCCTCCAGCCGCTCGCAAGTAGGAACGTATTTTTCTTTAATCCCTGGTATCCAGACGTCATGAAGAGCTTTTTCCAGTCAGTAGGCCGCGCAATTCGGTTGCCGATTAACAGGCGTTATTCCTTCAGGCGACTCGCCGAGTATCACCGAGAATCAAGGTCACTGCCCGAGGTTGTCGATTGGGCAATGAATTTCGGTGGTGGCGGGTACATGCGTGTAAAGACCCTGCAGATACCCTCGGAGATTACCGCCCTCGCCGAGCTCGTGGCATCCAAAGATCCAGAGATAATTCTCGAGATCGGTACTGCCAGTGCCGGAACCCTGCTGATCTGGTCCCATCTGGCAAAAAAACAGGTGGTTACCTGCGACCTTCGGGACATGAGGCATCAGGCTCCTCTGTATGAGCAGTTGCCTCCGCCGGGATCCGACTGCCAGGTGACTTTATTGAGTGGCAATTCCCATTCGCCGGAGTTCAAAGAGAGGGTGAGCGAGGCACTGAAGGGCAATCAGGTCGACTTCTTGTTCATCGATGGCGATCACACGGAGCAGGGCGTTACCCAGGATTACATAGACTACAAGGAATTCGTGCGTCCGGGCGGGATCATTGGCTTTCATGACATCCTGGAGAACCAACCGCTCACGACGAACCAGGTATATCATCTTTGGAAGCGCCTCACCCCGATCGCGGAAACGGAAGAGTTTGTGCACGACCGCAATCAATGCGGCTTCGGTATCGGTGTGCTGAAGGTCGGACCCAGCGGGGCGCCGGACCTGTAGTTGCTCGACCGCATAGGCGGCTGAAATGAGGCGTTTCGTTCAGATGCGATTGACCCACCAGCTAAAACAACTGGAGTTGCCGGACTGGCGTCACGGCCTTGGCCTGTTTGCGGCAATCATGCTCTATTTTTGGCACCCATTCAGCGGTGGCGCGCGTGCGCCCTCCGCAATCCTCTTCCTGCTCGGGCTGTATTTCTGGGCGACCGCCTGGAAAACGCTGGCAGCTGACCAGACCCAGCGGCGCTGGCTGTTCATCATTGCCTGTCTCGCGATCCCCAATCTGTTGTCATTGCCGACGTCTTACTCGACCGAGCATACCGTTGGCCGTCTTGGCTTGATCTTTCTGATGTGGGTTGTCGGTTCGGTGCTGATCGAGGTTTTGAGGCAACCCGGTGCGCTCAGGCTACTGAGAACCGGTTTGGCAGCGACCGTGGCGCTCTGGATCGTGGATGGCCTGGTTCAGCTGCTACTGGGGTTCGATCTGCTCGGGGTTCCGCAGGCCGGGGAGGGCGAGGCAGCCCGGGTGGTCGGTTTCTACGGGAATCGCCTCTATCTCCCCTGGTCCCTCACGCTGGGGTTGCCGGTTCTGATCTGGGCGCTGATCCCGGGGCGTCCGTATCTCGCCATGCTCGCATTGGCTGCGGCTGGCGTCGTGATCCTTGCCTCCGGTGTGCGGTCTGCGCTGCTGGCCTGGTCAATCGTCGCCGTTTTCACGGTGCTTTACGTAAAGCTCCAACACAAATGGTTGGTTGTTGTTGGTTTGGTCCTCTCGCTAACAGCGGGGGTCGCTTTGTCACCCTTGGCAAAGGCCAAATTCGAGCAAACTCGTTTAGAGAGCTTATCTTTTGAACAAGTCGACAATCTTCTCAGCGCGCGGCTGTACCTTTGGGAAACAGCCTGGCATATGGTCAAAGACCGGCCGTTGGTTGGTGTGGGGGGGGATGCGTTCAGAACTGCCTACGGCAATTACAGCACGCGAGAAGGCGACCCCTTTGAATCAGAGGGGTGGGCAGGCCCTCAAAATGTCCATCAGTTGTATGTGTCTGTAATTGCGGAGGCGGGAATGATTGGTCTCGCTGGTTTATTATTGGCGATTGTGGTGCTTGTGGTTTGGTATAGAAAGTCGGACCGTGGTGCACGCCTTGTGGCTAGGCCCTACGCAATTGGCTTGCTGGCGATAACGTTTCCCTTGAACTCGCAACCGCTGATCTTTAAGACCTGGTGGGCACCGTTGTTGGTGCTTTTTCTTGTTGCGGTACTAGTCAGCCTCATTGCAGAGAGGGAGACTGTCCACAGTGTGGGCGAAGTTCCGTTAAGCCAATAGGACCTAACAAGCCAATCTCGGCATGAATCTGCACGATGTTTTCGACGAAGTCCTTCCGGGTTATAGGGGGCGCAACCCAAAGGGCCGGGGCCATTTTTCCGCTGCTCAGCGTTTCCCCTCGCTCAAGTAGCTGGCTACATCGCGCTCAGGGCACCTTGATCTGCGAAAAAATGGCCGCCGGCAACACTGCCTCAAATAGTGTTAACAGGCTCCTAGGATTTATATATCGTCTTTTCAATTATGCGTGTTGAACGATTTGGCTTGGGATTTTGCCTCTCTTCCAGGGAGCGCGATCAGTGGTGGCTTTCCAGGCATTCATCCACGGCGTCGCTCTACATAGCTCAGCTGTCCATTCCGCTTCGACTCGTGCTCGCTAAGAGAGAGGCTCACTGTGCCTAGCAACCTCGCGAACCAACAAGGTTTTACCTTGCTTGAAGCGATAGTCTCTTTGGTGCTAATCAGTACCATCGGAGCTTTGGTTTACAGCTGGATAAACAGCAACCTTATCGCTGTTGGCCGCGTCCAGTCGGTCAACGAAAGAGCACTCGCAGCGCAGAATACGCTAGCCTTTCTGGAAAACTTGAATCCCGTAGAGCAGCCTGTTGGTGAACGCGAATTTGTCGGTTATTTTATTCGCTGGGAGAGTAAACCGCTGAAATCCATGCAAGATGGCATTGCTGGAATGCAAGGAGTGGGTTTGTACAAGGTCGGGCTTTTTGATGTGCACGTCGATGTGCTTACGGAAGATCGTAGGCCCTGGTTTGAATTGGACTTCCACCAGGTGGGGTACAAACAGGTCCGTGAAAAAGGTCTTCCGTTCTGATGGGCCAGCATCCGTTTTCGGGCGATCCAGAAAGCAAGAAAGCGACGTCTATTCCTCGACACGTTAAGGGCTTCACCCTTGTTGAGGTTTTGGTTGTTCTGGTGCTCTCCTCCGTGATGGCTACCCTGCTCATACAGGGCATGTCTTTCTTGTGGGGTATCCAGTCACGCTACGATGACCTGCTCGGCGATCAGGCTATTGAGGACATGCGTGCCAACTGGTGGCGGCAGAGTATTCGGGGGCTGATAACGGATAAACCCAATGGCGAGATGCGTTTTAAGGGCAGTGGACGCGAGTTGGTCGGGTGGAGCCTTCTGGGCCTGGATGCGGAACAAGGCGCCCCTGTTGAAATACGCTGGGTATTGGAAAAACAGGGTGGGGAGTCTCGCCTTTTCTACAAAGATCAACTCGTTCTCAAATGGCCAAATGATGTGGCTTTCGCCTATTTCGACAACCGAGGCGTAGCCTATGAGAGCTGGCCGCCGGAGTTTGAGTCGCTGCCCCAATTACCTGCTGTTGTTGTAATGGAAGTCGAAGGGCGGGTTCTGCTAGCCGCTTCGCCTTCTCAGCCGCAGGTTCCAGTTTTTGAGGCACCATTCATTGGGGGTTTGTAAATGTCCCTCAAGGGATCGCCTCAGCAGGGTTTCGTTCTGGTTGCGACACTGGTCTTCATCACGGCCATGCTCTTGGCCGCAGGCTTTTTTGCCGCGAAGGTGGAGAAAGCACGGTCTCTTGCTGCGTTGTCGCAGAGCAGAAGCGATCACATGGTAGCCATGCACAATACTCTTCAGGACATGCTTTACCGGCTGACCCGAGTGCGGCCGAGCCTATATGGCTTGGGGCCCAGCGCAAAACAGGCGATTCGTTTGGATGGACGCCTCTATCTTGACGACAACGCGATCCGCGTGCGTCTGCAGGATCAGGGGGGGCTCCTGAGTCTGCGTTTCGTGGACCGTGTTCGACTCGGGCGCCTGCTGGCGCTGAAGGGCGTCCCTCTCGAGGCGCAGTCAGTGTTGTTGGACAGTCTGGAGGACTACATCGACGAAAATGACCTCCGCCGACTGAATGGCGCAGAGGCGGACGACTACCGCGCTTCAGGATTGCCACCACCTGCCAATCGTCCTATCCGCAGCGTCCACGAGCTCAAGCAGGTTTTCGGCTGGGCTGCGCAGGCGCCGCTGTGGCAGGATCCACGAACGCTGGACCTGTTTACGGTGTCCCGAGTGACCGGCATCAATCCCAACGCCGCGCCGTGGGAGATTCTTGCGACGATGCCTTTCGTGGACGAGGCCATTGCGCGCCGTCTGATCGCATACCGTGAAGACACTCCGCTTACCCAGGGCATCATGGGGCGATTGACAGGGATGCATGCGGAGCAAATGCAATTCCTCATTTTCCCCTTCCCCTCCGGGAACTACCGGCTCACATTGTCCTGTGCTTGTGCATTGCCTCCGAGGAGCTACAATATCCGCCTCACGCCATTCGGTGACCAGGCGCCTTGGGTACTAGAGGGAATCCGCTATGCCACACGTGGGCCTGATCAACCGCAACAGACACTAATTCCTCTGTCGGAAGCCATTGAATCTCAGACCATTCAGACCCGCCCGTTTTCTCCATGACAGAGAGCGCGTACGGCGTCTGGCATGGGGCTGGCCACGAGTGCAATGGGTTCTCTCCAGAGAAATGGTCCACTTCACTCGAATTCAGATGCCCGAAGGGCTAACTGCCTCTCAGCGCAAGAGCGCGTTGAAATTGCAGGTGGAGGCCTTGAGCCCCTATTCGCACACAGGCTTCCAGGTTGTTTGGAGCGGCAATCTGGCTCAGGTCTGGTTTTGGGATGAGGCTCGGATTGCGTCGCAGCGTCCACCAAAAAAACGCGTGCAAACGCTGCCTCAAACCTTGTTGCAGCCACCTTTGGACGAAGGAATCAGGCTGCTGCAACACCTTCACGGATACGAGGGGCAATACTGGGCGCAGGGGCAATTGCATGCCAGCCAATACTGGCGGGTAGAGCCAAACCGCGAAACGTGGCTGGCGTTCCAGCGCGAGGCTGGCGTGGCAGCAGAGGCGCAACAGACCGATGTTCCCTCGCCCCAGCAACTCGAGTGGCTTGATCAGCCTTACGCCCGGGTTGCGCAGTTTGAGCTCTCCGGGTTGGCCGGGAAATTGCCTGTGCTCTGGTATTCGGCCATCGCGGCGCTGTTGCTTTTGGCGATATGGCATGGGGTGGCCTATCTGAAGTACCGGCAGGCCAACGAGTTGCTCGAGGCGCGAGCGGAAATCCTCCGGGAAGCAGCGAGCGGCGTATTGGAGACACGCAATGCGGCCCTCGACGCCCTTGCCCAGTTGGAGCAGCTTCAAGCACTGTTGCAGCGCCCCAATACGCTTCAGATCATGGATGACCTGCTCGGTATTCTGCCGCAAGGAATTCACATCAAGTCCTGGAAGCAGTTGGATTCCACGCTGATTGTGGACTTCGCGGGCAAGCGTTTGCTGAACACAGCGAAGCTTATCGATAGCATTCAGCAACTGCACTACGTAACAACCGTACAGGCGGGCGATGCCAAGGCGGATGAGCTGCAACTCAAGATCGGTTTGCGCCTATGAAAGCCGCGCTGAGGCAACTGCAGGAACACCCCTGGCTGGGGCACGCGATGCTCGCGATTGGGGTGATTCTCCTTCTCTACCTGGTTCTGGTGTTGCGCGATGCCGCGGAGGCCGAACGAGGCATACACGCGCAACAGCTGGCCACCTTGGAAAAACTCCAACAAGTGCAGCAGGAAGATCAATGGAAGCAGCGGCTGGTGGAGGTGAACAGCCGTTTGGGGCAGCTGCAATCCCGTCTCTGGAAGGCCCCCACCGTCGGCTTGGCGCAGGCGCAGGTACAGGATGCGGTCAATCTATTGGCCCGGCGTTTCCAGCAACAGGAGGTTCGAGTCCGGGTGGGAACGCTGCTGCCGGTTGACGAAACGGGAGTCAGCGTCCTGAAGACACGACTGGATTTCCGTTTCACCCAGGATCGTTTCCTGGCCTTCACCGATGCGCTCATCAATAGAGACCCGCCCTTCATCATCGAGAGCTTGGAATTTAGGCCGCGCCCCAACAGTTGGGTGACCGTGGAGGTGCTGGCCCATTTCAAGGTTTCGGAGAGGGGGTCATGAAGGCCATCCTCTCTCGCGGCGTTCTCTTGTTCTGCCTGTTGGGCCTGGTCGCATATGCCCTATGGTATGTGCCTCTGCCGGAGCCCGATGGGCGGCGAAGCGACCTGGTGCAGTTGGATTGGCAGTTGCCGGCTTCCCCCTTGCCGCCCCAAAGGGATCTGGCGAAGCGCCTGATGACTCGGCTCGGATGGCAGTCCGGCGCCGACAACCCCAGCGGCGAGGTGGCCATTAACCGAAGCGGCGATGCTGCCTTCAGTATAATCGGGCTCAGTCGGCAGGGGGGTAGGGTCTTGCTTATCGGTCGGTACGGCCAGGCAGTCCACAGTTATGCCATTGGAGATCGGCTCCCGGATGGACGCCGCTTGGTAGCTATCGAAGGGTTTCAAATACAGCTGGAGGGAGAGGAGAAAGAGCAGTTGCAGCTTTTCTCCTATCCTCGCCCTAGGCCAGAAAAAAAGGGCGCTCAGGCTGGCGAGAAGGACAAGGGATGAATATCGAAAATCAAAATCCGCGATCCGCAGTCGCGTTTCTCAAAGCCCTGGCCTCGCTTGCATTGATCAGCCTGCTTGCGGCCTGCGCCGCAACCCCGCCCCTGCAATGGCCGGAACCGCTGGTGGAAGGCAAGCCCACTGAGCGCCAGCCCAGTGTGTCGTTAGGCGGCGCGCAAGCGGTGAATACGCGAGTTCATCGGGCGCCAAAGGCGCCGGAAAAACCGGCGAGTTCGGTCGAAAAGGCCAAGCTGGAGGGGGGGGATTTGGCCCTGAGTGTTGAGCAGATGCCCCTGCCGGATTTCATCCAGTACGTCCTTGGTGATCTATTGGAGCTTAATTTTGAGCTGACCGAGGCGGTCGCCAAACGCAAGGAATTGGTGACCTTGCGTAGCAGCCAGGCTGTGACTCGGGAAAATCTACTGGCCAGCCTGCAAGCTGTCCTCCGGACTTACGGGTTGAGCTTGGTTCAGGATGGTGAACTTCTGAGGGTTCTACCTCAAAACCGGCGCAATGAATTTACACCTCGCTTTCTGCGCGGCCAGAGTTTGCCCGGTACGCCCGAAGACCTGCGACCGGTATTTCAGTACGTCGAGCTTCATAGCGGCAGCGGCGATATCATCGAGCGAACGGTCAACGATTTTTTTCAGGGTCGGGTTCGGGTCGTGAACGATATCGCCAACAATGCCTTGGTTCTTTTCGGTCTGCGCCCGGATGTAGAAATGGTTCTCGATGCCATTCATCTGCTGGACCAGCCCCTGCTTCGGGGGCAGCACGGGCGCCGCGTGGAGCTGGTATTCGTTGATGCCGATCCACTCTCCAGAAAATTGCGGCAGATTCTGGAAGCTGAGGGCTATACTGTGGCGCTGGGTCGAGGTTCGCCCGGTGCGCTTGCCTTGGTCCCTATCCCCGAGACGAACAGCTTGGTGCTTCTGGCCGCCGACCTGAAGCTTCTGGAACATGCGGTAGAGTGGGTGCGCCAGCTGGACACGCCGGGTCAGCGTCCTGGTGCGAAGGGTTTGTTCGCCTACAACGTTGAGCACACCGATGCTCAGTCGCTTGCGCAGACCCTGCGTGAGCTATTTCCTCGAGGGGGGGCTGGGGGCGAGGGCGGCGGCGCAGGCAATCGGCTGGTCGTCAATCCGACCACCAATAGTTTGATCTTTCGTGGGGAAGCGGGGGAGTTCCAAGAGGTACGTCGGCTGCTACTTGAACTGGACCGGCCGGCCCGCCAGGTGTTGATAGAGGTAACTATCGCTGAACTCACCCTTGATAACAGCGAGAGTCTGGGCGTCGAGTGGGCTCTGGCCGAAGCGGGTTTGGGCGACTACGTGCTTCAAGGCGGTACTTCGGGGCTGGGGCTGGCGGGCAGTGGCTTGCGATTCACCCTGCTGACGCAATCGGGTGACACCCGTGCTCTACTCAATTTTCTGGCGGAGGACAAACGAGGCCGTATTCTGTCCACACCGCGCATCATTGCCCGCAGTGGCAAGCAGGCCTCCATCAGCGTGGGTAATGACGTTCCGGTGATTACCAGCCAGCAAACCAGTGCGACCACCGGCTCCGACAGCATATTGCAGTCCGTGGAGTACCGTTCCACCGGGATCATTCTCAAGGTTACCCCGGTTATCCACGGGGCTGGCCAAGTGGATCTGGACATTCAGCAGGAGATTAGCAGTGCCTTTGCAACGGTTACTGGCGTTTCCAGCAGCCCAACCATAAAGCAGCGCGCTATCAGCACCCAACTTACAGCGCCTAACGGCGCCACGGTCGTGCTCGGTGGTTTGCGCGAGAATAGCCGCAACCAAGACGAGACTGGAGTCCCCCTTTTGAAGGACCTGCCGGGCATTGGCGCCGCGTTCCGCAATAGGGCTAACAGTGTTAGCCAGACCGAACTGCTGGTGCTGATTACTGCTCATACGCTTACTGATCGGTCGGAACTGGAAGCAGTTACCAGCGCCTTGCGAAGAAAGATCGATCCACTGAGCACAAAATTGCTTGACACCATGGGGGGTAGGTAATATTTTCCTCATCGCATTGCTGTCTCCCGGTAATTGGGGGGGCGATGGGTATACACATCGTTAAATGCGAGTTTTTTTTCCTTTACTAGTATAGGGAGTCTTATACGGATGAAACTTCAAAAGAAGATGATTGCAGTTGCAGTGGCAGCTGGTATTGCTGGTATTGCAGTACAGGCGCATGCCGGTACCGCCAGCTCAACTTTTAACACTTACGCTACTGAACAGGCCACGATAGGTTTGGGTGACGTTGCTAATCCTGCCACTTCATACCAGTTGGGTATTTTGGCTGCTGCGGGTACCACGTTTGTCCTTTACGTGGCTCCTGAGAATGGTGCGAAGTTTGGTACCGGCGCTATTGCGACGACGGACGTTACTATCGCAGGTAAGACTGTGACTACCGACTATACTGTCAACTCAGTGACCTACAGCACCAGTAAAAAGGTCATGGCGGTCGAGATTACTGCGGTTAATCCGCTTACAAATGCCGACGTTATTACCATTGCTTCCGTTGCTGCTGCATTGAATCTTGCGGACGCTGACGTTCTGAAGACCGCAGGTGGTGCTGTGAACGTGCAATTTGGAATCCAGAACGGGCCATTCACCGGTTCCGGTGATTTCGCCTTCCCGACGTCTACGGTTGATTCTGCCTCTGGCATTTTCGCCAACGCGGCGGACGCTATTACGTACCGCGTTGTTCCCTCCAACGCGTACGACGGTGATGCTGACGTGGATCCGACCCCGGCTCCCACCAATGACAACGAGACCGACCGGATCGACGTGGCGCAAAACCTCGAATTCTTTACTGGTATTGGGGACGATACTGTCAACCTTGGCGCTGTTTTCTTTGAAGACGCCGGAGGAACACAGCTGAATGCCACAGCTGCAGACTTTACTCTAGCGGGCGATGTCACAGAGTTTAGCTTTGATGTTGCTGCAGATTTCCCCTCGGACCTGGATGGCACGAATTCCATGTTGGGGCTGTTCACGGATAATTGTGCAACTGCTGTCGGTACCGCTACTGCTACCTATGCCAGCGATGCAAAGACTGGAACGATCAAGTTTGGTGGTCCGCCAGTTAGTGGCACCCCGTACTACATTTGTTTGATGGTGTCGGGTGACGTCGAGATTCCTGAGACGACCCCTTCCCTTACCTCGGGCAAGCTTCTCAATGGCACCAATACCGCCAAGTCGCTGGATACTACCGATCTTTACCCGCTGCTGAAGAACGGTGATTCTCAAGACTTTATCAACTACGTACCTGCTGCTGCTGCGCCTTACCAGACGTATTTCCGTATCCACAACGACGGCGCGGTAACTGCAGATGTGTCGGTGGAGTATTTTGACTCCACCAACGGAAACAGCCTCGGCAAGGGTGTTGTCGCTACTGGGCTCGGCAACAATGAAGGCCTCACGGTCAGCCCGAGTGCGGCTGAAGCTGCAGCCGGTGTATCGCTGACTGCCACGGATCGTCCTTGGGTTCGCATCTCCGGCCCGACTGATGATCTCGACATTCAGTCCTTCCTGGCGGATCCGAATGGTGGGTTCACCAACATGACCATGGAAAGATAAGGTCGCTGGGCCTTTCGGTCCAAGATAAAAACGGGCGCCCTAGGGCGCCCGTTTTTATTTGGGTTTTACTTACCAACCTCATTACCTATGCCTATCGAACCCGCCTACCCCTGCCACTCCTCGAGTTAGACCAACAGTATCAGGCGGGTCTGATATATTGCAGCTTTTACCGGTCCAGTCCCCCTATGGAAAAAGCCAAACCGCTTGGCCAGCTGCTGCTGGAGGCCGCTCGGTTGTCCGATGACGACCTGACCCGGGCGTTGCGCTTCCAGGCCGATTATGGTGGACGCTTGGGGGCCGTGCTGGTGCGCCTCGGGATATGTTCCGAGGAGGTCCTGTTGCCGGTGCTGGCCGCTCAGCTGGACGTGGCCTATAGCCCACACGAGCCGCCGCCGATGGCGGACGAGGTGGCGCGGGCGCTGGATGCGTTGGATATGCCGGCGGTGTGGTTCGAGAACCTCGGTGTGGTGCCGTGGCAGGATGAGACAGGCTGCCTTTGCCTGGCCAGTCGCTCCCCACGTGACCCCCTGCTGATGGAGATTCTGCAGGAACGGGAACTGGGCGTGGTTCCGGAGTGGCGCTTGATCGGCACAGAGGCCGTTACGGCTTGGCTTGAACTGCTGCACGTTCAGGGTGAGGCGGCAGACGCCGACAATGTCGCCCATCTGCGCGAATTGGCCGAGGAGGCGCCGGTGGTCGCGCTGGTGAACAATATCCTCACCCAGGCCGTGGAACTCGGGGCCTCTGATATCCATCTGGAGCCGGAACGCAACGTGCTGCGAGTGCGCTATCGTATCGATGGGGTGCTGGTGGACCGACTCCGCCCGCCGCGAGCCCGCCTGGAGGCGGTGGTTTCGCGCATCAAGTTGATGGCCGACCTCGATATCGCTGAGCGGCGCTTGCCGCAAGATGGCCGCCTGTCGCTGCACGCAGCTGGCAAGGGCGTGGACGTGCGTGTTTCAACCTTGCCCGGGGCGGAGGGTGAGTCGCTGGTGATGCGCCTGTTGCCCAAGGAGGATGCAAAGCTCAATCTGGATCTTCTGGGGCTGGCGCCAGACCTGTATGCCCAGTTTAGCGCGGTGGCCCGTCAGCCGCACGGGCTGATACTGGTTACCGGCCCCACCGGCTCGGGCAAGAGCACCACGCTCTATGCGCTATTGGGGGAGATCAATAATGGCGAACGCAAGATCATCACCGTGGAAGACCCTGTGGAATACCATGTGGACGGCGTGACACAGGTACAGGCGCACGCCGACATCGGCTACGATTTCGCCCGTGCACTGCGTGCCATACTCCGCCAGGACCCGGATGTCATCATGATCGGCGAGGTGCGCGATGCCGAAACGGCACGTATCGCGGTACAGTCCTCGATAACCGGTCATGCGGTTCTCTCGACCCTGCACACCAACGATGCCTTGAGCGCCTTCGATCGGATGATCGACATGGGTGTAGAGCCTTTTCTGTTGGCCTCTGCGTTGCGTGGGGTATTGGCCCAACGCCTGGTTCGCCGAGTCTGCCCACACTGTGCCGAAAGGATCCCTCTGCCCGACGCAATGGCGCCTCTATTCAGTCAACTGCGGCAACGGTTTGAGGACTTGATGGGGCCGGAACCAGAGATGCGCAGTGGAGTTGGGTGCGAGCACTGCCTTGGAACCGGCTATAGTGGTCGCGTTGGCATCTACGAGTGGGTTTCTGTCACACCGCGGATGAGTCACCTGATTGCCCAGCGGGCCTCGATTTCGGCCTACGCGGAGACGCTGGGTGGCACGGGTTATCGCAAGCTGCGTGAGGATGGCCTGCTCAAGGCCTGGAATGGACAGACGACGCTGGACGAGGTGTTTCGTGTGACCGGGGAGCTTGAAGAGGACGCCCGGCATGAGATGTCTGTCTCTGAAAAGGGCTGATTGCCCCTCCCGGTTTTATGCAGCAAAAATCCTCTATCCTTACTGACGCTTCCTCTTTCGACTATCAAGCCACCAACCCCCAGGGTGCTTTGGTCAGGGGGCGCGTCGAGGCCCCCAGTGAGCAAGTGGCTTTTCGGCGCCTGCGGGACCAGGGGCTCGTGCCTGTCGAGATCGTGCCTGCACGAGTCGGGCTGGCGGAGGAGCGCAACGATCGTCGCTTGACCCTGGGAATGCGCAAACAGGTTTTGCAGGAACTCGCCACTTTGTTGCAGGCAGGGGTGCCCCTTTCCGAGGCGCTGCAATCATTACGCCAGGGCCACGCAGACACCCCGCTGGGCGATGTCTTCTCCCGAATGTACGATGGTTTGCGTCGCGGCGACACATTCAGTCAGGCACTGGAAAAGTCTCGGCTGGAGTTGCCCCCCGATATTCGGCAGATCATTCGGGCCGGTGAGTCCAGGGGAGAGTTGGCCGAAGCGGTGGGACTGGCCCTGGAGCAAATGGCCTACATGGAAGCCAACCGACAGGAACTGCGCAATGCACTCATCTATCCCGCGATCCTGGTCATTACCGGAGTAGCCGCGGTTGCGCTGATCTTTGCTCTTGTTGTGCCGCGCTTCTCCCGCCTGCTGGAACAGGGGGGTGACGCCATCCCTTGGCTTTCGCGAGTGGTTTTGAGTCTTGGCTTGTATATGCACGACCATTGGCTGGTGGTCCTGGGTGCGGTAGCTGTCATGGGGGTGCTGATATGGGGCCTTCTGCAGCAGGTGTCTGGACGTCGCTTCCTGGAAGCCGGGCTGTTGCGTGCTCCACTGTTTGGTGCCTGGATGCACCAGACACAGATGGCTCGCTGGACCCGGACGCTGGGGTCATTGCTCGCCAGTCATGTGTCGCTCTCCCAGGCCTTGTCTTTGAGCTTGGATGCTGTGAGTGTGAGCAGCGTGCGCAAGAAGCTCGAAAATGTGCATGCGCAGGTGCGGGGTGGGGAGCGTCTGACTGAGTCTCTCGAGGCGCAGGGGCTCATAGACCCGATGGGGGCGAACCTGTTACGCGTGGGGGAGCAGTCCAGCGCGTTGGCGTCTATGTTGTTGGCTTTGGCAAAGGTATATAATGACCAGTCTCGTCAGCGCATGAAGCGCTTTCTACTACTGCTCGAGCCGGTGGCGATCCTGTTTATCGGGGCTTCCATCGGTGTTCTTATGGTGGCGATTATGCTGGCGATCACCAGTGTTAGCGATATCGCTCTGTGATGAGGTCAACCCAGTCTATGTCTCTTTTCAACGGGCGCGTCTTTCTGCCGTCGCGTGGATTCACATTGATCGAAATGTTGGTAGTGCTTGTCATTATCGGGCTGCTTGCGGGGCTGGTCGGACCGCGCCTGTTTGGGCAGGCGGAAAAATCCAAGGTCAAGGCTGCCGAGGTTCAGGTGAAAATGCTGAAGGGGGCACTGCAAACTCTTCAGCTCGACTTCGGTCGTTTCCCGTCTGAAGAGGAGGGCCTGCAACTCTTGATAAAACCGCCGTCCGGTTCGGGCCTGAAGGACCGTTGGCAGGGTCCCTATCTGGACGAGCCGCAAGTGCCTCTCGACCCCTGGGGCAATGCCTACAAATACAGCTTGCCAGGCGCCGACGGCATGCCGTTTGCCCTCTATACATACGGAGCGGATGGTGAACCTGGCGGTGATGGAGTGGGTGCCGATATCGGATATCTACCCCCGCGATAAGCGCTGGATAGCATTGACGTCACCGGTGGGGCCAAGTGCCCGTTTCCAAACCCCCTCCCGCTCTAAATTGGATACTTGGACCGGCTTGTGAGCAGGACACCCTTTGCGCCGGCTGTGTCGGGCATGACCCTGATCGAGATATTGGTGGTGCTCCTCATTGCTGGACTGGTCGCCTCAATAGCACTACCGCGACTGGATCGTGTCGTGGAGGGCACCCGTCTCCGCGGAGAACGTGAACAGATCCTCGAGGCGCTTTCGTCATTACCCTACGAGGCGTATGTGCAAGGTCAGGAAATTCATTTGGCTGGCCAAGCGCCTGGAATCGATTTGCCCAAAGGCTGGGTGCTGGAAGTCGAACCGCCCATGACCTATCGGCTGAATGGGCTTTGTACTGGTGGCCGATTGAGTTTAGTGCGTCCGGATGGAGGCAGGGAAGTCTACGAAGTCGCCCCCCCAGTGTGCAAGCCAAGACTGATCGGTTCCGGGAATTGAGTAAACATGATTGGTATTTAAAAACCTTATATGCCATCTCAGGTCTTTTAGAGTCACAATTAGGGGGTCCGTAAACCCCCCGACTTTAGCCGGTGGAGTGTTTATATTTAGGGGTTCGCGCTGGATTAGGGACGTCCGCCCTAGGGGGAAACGGTTTAGGCGATGTCAAGACTTCACTGCTGTGATAGGTCAGGAGTTCGTGGGGTAGATAAAGGTTTCCCGCAATTGCTGCTGCCAAATGAAGAGCTTCTCCCAAAAAATGCCAAATTCGTCCGAGATTGATTTTTAATTATGTTGATATTTATTGGACTTCGTCCTGATGGGTTGTCTGAGAATCGAACACACAATGCATTTATGCTGTCGGTGGCCTTATGAAGTCCGGTGTGTCATCGGTATCTGAACCGGGATCTGATGTTGCGCCCGAGCCAACTGTTCTAGAGCGCGCCATCAACGATATTGGGCAAGGTGCGCTGCAGTGGCGAATCTGGTCGGTTCTGGCGATGTTTGACATGCGTGCTCGTTATCGCCGTTCCAAACTTGGCCAATTTTGGGTGACGATTTCGATGGCAGTCACCATTTGCGCGTTGGCCCTTGTCTACTCCGCGATCTTCAAGGTGGCTGTGAGCGAGTATTTGCCTTGGGTGGCGGTAAGTTTTATCGTTTGGGGCCTCATTGCATCGCTCATTAACGATGGCGCCACGGTCTTCATCGATTCAGAGAACTACATGCGTAGTTCTTCTCTGCCCAAGTCGATGTATATATTCCGTATGTTAGCGCGGGTTACATTGACTTTTGCGCATAATTTAGTATTGGTGCCCATCGTTTTATTGATATTCCTAATTCCCCCGACGTGGGCTTCGTTACTTTTCCTTCCGGCCTTCCTGCTCGCTGTGATTAACGGCTTTTCTATCGCTTTGGTGCTGGGTACTTTGTGCGCCCGCTATCGCGACTTGCCACCCGTTGTTAGCTCTATAGTCCAGGTGGCCTTTTTTGTATCACCGGTGATGTGGGGCCGTGCACAGCTGGGAGCCGACCATCATGTACTCATCGATTGGAACCCGTTTGCAGTATTTCTTGAACTGATGAGAGAGCCCCTACTTGGCAATGCGCCGGAGGGTCAGAAATGGTGGGTGGCGCTGGGGATCACCATTGTTGGCCTGCTGTTTTCGATACCTTTCTTCGCGAGATTTCGTGCGCGGATCGCCTATTACATCTGACGCCAATGGCCCTCATTGAACTCGAGAACGTCTCTCTGTCTTACCCGATCTATGACGCCCAAGCGCGTTCGATCAAGCAGTCCTTGCTGAGCAAGGTCGGGGGTCGCGTAACCGATCATCAAGGCCGCATCGATGTTGAGGCTTTACACGACATCTCGCTTTCACTTCGTACGGGTGATCGCTTGGCGATTGTAGGGCACAACGGGGCAGGCAAAACGACGTTACTCAAGGTTCTGGCGGGAATTTTCGAGCCGCCCCAGGGGCGCGTCGTGATTGAAGGCACAATGTCATCACTTACGGACGTGACCATGGGCATGGACCTGGATGCGACAGGCCAGGAAAACATTCTTATGCGATGCGTGTTTCTTGGTATGACCTATGATGAAGCCAAAAAAAATCTTCCGGAGATCAGCGATTTCACGGAGTTGGGAGAATACCTGTCGCTGCCGATACGCACTTACTCTACTGGCATGTTGGTCCGATTGGGTTTTGCGGCGTCTACCGCCACTCGTCCAGAAATCCTTGTTATGGATGAATTGATTGGTGCCGGGGATATGGCTTTTGCGGCCAAGGCGCAGGCACGCATAAACGACTATGTTTCCAGTGCCGACATCATGGTTCTTGCCTCCCACAACAACGGTATTCTTCGCCAGTTCTGCAACAAAGGACTGTTGCTGGAATCGGGCCGAATTCGTGAGTTTGGCCCCCTTGAGGAGGTGCTTGCCGAATACGAGCGGGTTTCGGGAAAGGAGCTTGAAGCGCTGCAATGAACGGACAGGAAAGCCCGCTCACAATCCGTCGCCTCGTGCCAAATGATGAGAAGGCGCTCGCCGTATTTTTTACCAAGATTGCGTCTGATCCCGCCTCCTCTGGATTCCATCCACACCCTTTGGATGACGCTCAGGCTCGAAAGATAGCCAGGTGGGCGGGTCGTGATATCTACGTGGGGGCTTTTCGAAGCGGGCGTCTGGTCGGCTACGGCATGTTGCGTGGATGGGACGATGGCTGGCAGGTGCCGTCTCTGGGAATATGCCTATTGCCAAGCATGCGTGGCAAGGGTCTCTCAGTGCCATTGATGCAAGAAATGCACGATCTGGCGCGGCGGGAAGGCGCCGAGCGTGTTCGCCTAAAAGTGTACTCCCAGAATAATGCGGCGATTCGTCTCTACCAGCGCTTTGGATATGTGTTCGTGTCGGAAGAAGCTGGCCAGTTGGTTGGACTTCTCAATCTGGCACCTGAAAAGGTTAACTAACCGAAGGTAATGCTGCATGGCCTATATTTACCCAGTCTATCGTCCGCATTTTACGGGCCATGAAAAAGACCTGGTGGTTGATTGTATTGAATCGACATGGATTTCATCCAAAGGCAAGTATATCGGAGAGTTCGAGACCCGCTTCGCGGAATGGCTCGGCATACAGCAGGCATTGTCGGTTACAAATGGAACCGCTGCTTTGCATGTGGCTCTCGAAGCGCTTGGGATCGGAGAAGGTGACGAGGTGCTTGTTCCTACATTGACATATATTGCGTCGGCCAATGCGATTACATATTGCGGTGCCAAAGCGGTATTTGTCGATAGTGAACCCGATTTCTGGCAAATGGACTTGGCTCAGGCTGAAAGCAAAATTACGCCCAGGACCAAAGCGATAATGCCAGTGCATTTGTACGGTCATGCTTGCGACATGGAAGCGGTATCGAGGCTGGCGAGCGATCACAATCTTGCGGTAATCGAGGATTGTGCGGAAGCTATCGGTACACGGATTGGGAATAGATTGGTAGGCACTTGGGGCGACGTCTCTACCTTCAGTTTTTTCGGGAACAAGACCATCACAACAGGGGAGGGTGGCATGGTGGTCACGAACGATCCCGTACTGGCGGATACTGTCGCCCGTCTGAAAGGACAAGGCTTGGCTGCCGGCCGAGAATATTGGCACGATCTGGTGGGCTTCAATTATCGCATGACCAATATCTGCGCCGCGATCGGCTGTGCGCAAATGTCCGAGATAGATTCACTAATAGAGAAGAAGCAACAAATTGCACGCTGGTATGGTGAGGCGCTGGAGGGGTTGCCGATTCAAATTCATCGCACAAAGCCGGGTACATTTCATAGTTACTGGATGGTTTCGGTTCTGACCGATGATCCGATAGAGCGCGACCCGTTGCGCGAAACACTACGAAATGCAGGTATAGAGACCCGCCCACTGTTCTATCCGATACACCAGATGGAGATGTATGTCGATGCGGGTGGCTCTTACCCTGTGGCAGATAATCTTGCTTCTCGTGGAATCAACCTGCCGAGTTATCCTGACTTATCAAGAGATGACGTCGAGACTATCTGCGCAGAAGTGCGAGGGCACTTTAAAAGCAACAATCTCCAGCGCGGAAACCTGTGATGGGCTCAGTAAGAACGAGAAAGTTGCGCATTGGATTGTTGGCGCAGGAGTTTCTGATCAATATCGGCGCGAACGATTTTCTCAAGAACATCATTCGTGGGTTGGCGCTTGAGCAGGATGTCGAGCTGGTTTTTCTTTGCCCACGATCCAATGAGAGGATTGAGAACTCTGCGCCGCCGGAGCTTAAGGAAAGACTCAAGAAGATACCCTTCCTGAAAAACCTGTTGCGAGTTGGAGCTCGCACCTTGGCTCCTGCAGCCGATCGCCTGATGCGCAACACGCCGGAGCAATATGCGTTCTATGCAGAGGCTTGCCCAGGTATGGAATTCGTCACCTGTGAGATCGACCCTGCGGCGCTTATGCGAGTTCAGGCAGAGCACCAAATCGACATATTTATGCCGTCGATTCACGTTCTTCCCACTTCCCTTCCCTACATTACCTATTGGCCGGATTGCCAACCGAAGTACTATCCAGAGTTTTTCGATGAAGAAGCACAGCGGGTGCGTGACGAACGTATTCTTGGCTTGTTGGGTAGTGGTAAGCCAATGATTATAAATTCGCGTGCTGCCAAAGCCGATATGCAGAAATTCTACGGTGCCAAGCTCGACCAGGTTTTTGATCTGCCGTTTGCTCCAATTATCGAATTTAGCAAACTTGTGCCACATCCAGAGCTGTTGATGCAATATCAATTGCCA
This sequence comes from Gammaproteobacteria bacterium Milos-ODIII6, assembly GCA_029228645.1. Classification (GTDB taxonomy): domain Bacteria; phylum Pseudomonadota; class Gammaproteobacteria; order Chromatiales; family Chromatiaceae; genus MONJU. Next base: position 8,488 of record JAPTHR010000002.1, on the reverse strand, counting down.
GAGCATTATTTCGCCATCTGTAATCAATTCTGGATACACAAGTCTTTGGAAACAGTTATCGAAGCCGCACGGATTGCTAAAGACCGGGGTATCCCTGTGAATATGGTGTTTACCGGCAGGATGGAAGAGCCGCGCAAGCCGGGGTATATAGATAGCCTGCACCAAATGGTGGAAGATCTTGGTGTCGGCGATATGATTCGCTTTCTGGGCTACATTCCCAAGGACGATCAGCTTGAGATAATCAAAAGTGCGGTGGCTGTTCTACAACCGACTCTATTCGAAGGCGGTCCGGGTGGCGGTGCTGTCTATGATGCAGTGAGTTTGGGTGTGCGCTCGATCGTCTCAGATATCCCGATCAATCACGAGCTGCCGATAGATACAAAAAAATTGTTGCTATTTCGTACCAGGGATGCAGGTGATCTGGTTGAAAAGATACAGCAATTCTTAGACGAGCCTTACGTGGGACCTTCTTCTGAAGATCTCTATCAGCAATCGAAGCGTGCGACTGAGGCACTGTCTAAGCGTCTTTTCGAAGCCATTGACTGCGAGCTCTCCGGGGAGGAGGCTGTTCATGGGGCCTAAGCAAGTCACCCGTGTCTCCGTCGTTACCGTGTGCCTCAACGCACGGGATAACATCCGTCTCACGATTGAGTCGGTGCGTCGTCAGAGTTTTCCCTGTGTGGAACACGTGATAATTGACGGAGCTTCAACGGACGGAACACAAGCCATCATAAGCGAGTATCCGATCGCTCAATTCGTAAGTGAAAAAGATGATGGTGTATATCCCGCAATGGAGAAGGGAGCAAAGGCAGCCACTGGGGATATCGTGATCTTTCTCAATGCCGGGGATACCTTTTTCGACGATAGAGTCTGCGAGGACGTTGCCCGATTTTTTGATGAGAGTCGCGCTGATATCGTTTTCGGCAACTTGATGCCAGTCTATCTCAAACCAACAGATCGTCATGATCACTCGGCTTTCCAGGCGGGTCAGCTCCTTGACCTCGGCTATATGGTTAACCGAAGGCAGTTGTATGACGAATCAATTCACCACCAGGCCACATTCTATCGCCAATGGGTATTGCAGAAATGCTCTTTTCTTTGCCCCGACCCTATAGCGGATGGCGAATACAATTTGCTCCTTTCAGCAGCGCTGGAGCATGACGCCAAAATCAAGCACATTCCTCGCGCCATATCGCGCTTTGCACTTGGGGGAATCAGCACAGGCAATTTCGAGAAGGAGTGGGCCAAGTACGTGAAGGCTCGTGAAACCTTACGAAACTTGTATTGTCCTGATCCGGGTAAGATCCGCGTGCGCAGTGCCACAGAGTTCTCCGATATTCCGGTAAACCGGGCGGCCAAGAGGCTGCAGCGACGCATCCGTGCCAAACGGGCGATTCAGCGTTCGTTCCCGTTCAAGTTGTACGATCGTCTCGCGCACGGAATTACGATGCGGGTCGTTAATGCGATGGACGAACGCTTTGCCACGCTGAATTCCAACTTTGAGCAGAAGCTTTCGTTTCATTCTGAACAGTGGAAAGCAGCGTTGGAGCGTCAGGACCAGGAAATATCGAGTTTGTCCGACAGGCTTTTGGCCAGAATTGAGAGATTAGAAGCGGGCATTGGCCAACAATTCCAGGAGGCGGCATCTGATCGCGAGACTGATCGTTCAATACGTTTCCGACACACTGAGCTATTGCAACAGAATATTGCTCGCTTACTTCAGCTTAACAACGAAGCCACTTCTTTCGCCGCGCACGGGTATAAAGTTTCATCTCAGTGGGATGAAGATGGATTAATACAGTACTTGGTGTCCCGGCTGCCAATAGAGAAGAACGTGTTCATCGAGATCGGCACTGGTGACTATACAGAGTCCAATACACGTTTCCTTTTGCAAAATAATAATTGGTCCGGACTCATAATCGACTCTCGTTCAGCCGACATCGAAAAGATTAAATCAAGTGATATTTATTGGCAGTATTCTTTAACGGCTCTTTGCGCTTTTGTCGAGCGGGAAAGTATTAACGACACTTTGCAGGCGCATGGATTCGCTGGAGAAATTGGATTGCTTTCGATAGATATCGATGGAGTCGATTGGTGGCTGTGGGAAGCGATCACTGTGGTTTCTCCGGTGATAGTCGTGATTGAGTACAATGGCATATTTGGCTCAAATGCGGCAGTCACGGTACCCTACGACCCCGCATTCGACCGAACCGTTAAAGATCCTAGCTGGGTTTACTTCGGTGCTTCTCTCGAAGCGTTGCGGGTCTTGGGTGAACGAAAAGGCTATACCTTGGTAGGAGCGAGCCGTGGGGGAAATAATGCATTCTTTGTGCGAAAAGATGCGTTGGTTGAAGGAACAATTGTTCCCGCTGCACGCGCTTGGGTCCGTCCAATGTTCAGAGAGGCGCGCACCGCACAAGGTGGCCTAGCTTTTCTTGACGTTACCGATGCCGCCCGCCTGATAGCACATAAGCCGGTGATTGATGTCCAGACCGGAGAAACGGTCCAAGTTGGGGATTTGCCGCAGATATACGATTAGTTGAAGCTTGGTCTCCGTCGATAGATATCCACCGATCTTTTATTCCAGGATGTCTCAGTTTTTACGATGCAGGTACTTTATTGCCAACAGGTCTGCATTGTTAGTAAATGACGCGCCACGCGCTGACAATAATTAGTGCGGCTCTTCGAATATCAATATGAAAAGCGATCAGGTGCGGTCTGTGTCAGTGGTTACGGTCTGTCTGAATGCGGCAGACGCGATAGAAATAAGCATGCAAAGTGTCCGTGATCAGAGCTTTTGTGCGGTGGAGCACTTGGTTGTCGACGGTGGGTCAACAGACGATACCTTGAAAATCGTTCAGCGATTTCCGTCTGCAAAAATATTCAGCGAACCTGATGATGGAATATATTATGCAATGCAAAAGGGTGCGAAGTTAGCAACTGGGGATGCGGTTTATTTTCTAAATGCGGGCGACCAGTTTGATAACTCCGAAGTATTGGAGAAGGTGGTTGAATATTTTAACTTGACCGGTGCTGATGCTGTGTTTGGTAACCTGCTTCCGATTGATCGGGGTGGAGCCAAAAACCAAAATCATCCTGCATTTTGTGATGGACAGGCGCTGGACTTTTCCTATTTTAATAATCGTCGCTTGTTTTTTAACGAATGCGTGCATCATCAAACTACTTTTTATAGGCGTAAAATATTTGAAAAATGCAGTTTTATCTGTGACGATTCCCGCGCAAACGGAGAGTATTACCTTAACTGCTGTGCTTTCGTACAAAATTCATTCGCGATGAAGCATCTTCCCCTGGTGGTGTGTCGCTTTGCTTTAGGTGGTCATAGCACCCATGATTATTCTTTGGAGTGGAAGCGGTTTAAGGTTGCACGGGATATATTGCGTGCTCGGTTCTTTCCAAAGGGGAGAAAAGTGCCTTTGCCGGCCGGTCGCGACGAGTATCTGCATCAACCGCTTCGCTTCAGTCAGCTGACCAAGATCAGATTGCGAAGTACGTCTTTATTCTCGGTGTATGCCTACCTGCGGGAGCTTTTCCGCTACTGGAAAAGCTGACTTGGTGAGTTAGGCGGTTATCTGTGAGCTAAGCTGTTTAAAATTATATTTCCAATTCAAGAAATACAGTACCTCAGAGCAGTTAACTGTGAATAGTTGAACGCATTGTGGTTAGTACTGAGAATGCTTAGGGTGTTCTGCATAATAGAGTTATTTAAATGTTTTAAGGGAACTTCTAAACACTCGTTTGCTAAGAGCTCGAGCGCCAAATGCGCCAGCTTTTCGTTCCGAATATTCGCAACACCCCGGGTGCCTTCTCTCGCGCAAGCGCGATGTGCCTCGTGGCCTGACGTTACGTGCGGTTCGCGCCTCGATCTGGAGCATTTGGCATCTCAATCTGAAATGCCCAGAGTATTTAGAAGTCCCCTGAAGTCTCGTATTACAAATGTTAATGGAATTGGATAAATGATAAAGCGTGCTTTGATTACCGGTGTGACTGGTCAAGATGGAGCTTATCTTGCTGAGTTTTTGCTAGATAAGAAATACGAGGTTCATGGAATCAAGCGTCGCACGTCGCTTTTCAATACAGATCGTATCGATCATTTGTATCATGATCGTCATGAAACTGGCTTGCCATTTTATCTTCACCACGCAGATATGACGGATAGTTCGAGTCTTATACGAATTATCCAGGAGGTGCAGCCTGATGAAATATATAATCTTGCTGCTCAAAGCCATGTTGCTGTTTCGTTCGAGGAGCCAGAATACACGGCGAATTCGGATGCGCTTGGAGCTCTTCGTATTCTTGAAGCCATTCGCATGTTAGGTCTAGAGAAAAAGACTCGCTACTACCAGGCGAGCACATCAGAACTCTTTGGGTTGGTCCAGGAAGTTCCTCAGAGAGAAACCACACCGTTTTATCCACGAAGCCCATACGCGGTAGCCAAGCTTTATGCCTACTGGATAACTGTCAATTATCGAGAAGCCTACGGGATCTATGCCTGTAATGGGATATTGTTTAACCATGAGAGCCCTGTCCGTGGAGAGACTTTTGTAACCCGCAAGATCACCAGGGCCCTCGCGAGGATAAAATTGGGTCTTCAACACTGCCTTTATCTCGGTAATTTGAATGCGAAGCGTGATTGGGGGCATGCAAAAGATTATGTGGAGATGCAGTGGCTGATGCTTCAGCAGGATAAACCTGAAGATTTTGTCATAGCGACAGGGGTTCAGTATTCGGTGCGGGATTTTGTAAACGCTGCGGCTAAGGAGATCGGTCTGGCGATTCGATGGGAGGGACAAGGTTCCGAAGAAGCGGGCTATGACGACAGTGGCCGTTGCATTGTCAAGGTTGACCCGCGTTATTTCAGGCCGACCGAGGTCGAAACGCTTTTGGGCGATGCCTCGAAAGCTCGGGATGTGCTGGGGTGGGTGCCTCGTACATCGTTCGAGGAATTGGTGGCGGAAATGGCCCGAGAGGACCTAAGAGCAGCTGAGCGTGATCAATTGGCAACCAAGCACGGCTATAAAGTAATGGATTACCACGAGTAACTCGATGCTAAACAAAAAAATTTACGTTGCTGGTCATACGGGGCTCGTCGGTTCTGCTCTCGTACGCAGATTGGAGGCCATGGGTTACCGCAATTTGATCATGAAAACGCATGCCGAGATTGACTTGACCGATCAGGCGGCTGTTGATGCATTTTTTGCACGAGAGCAACCTCAAATTGTCTTTTTGGCGGCGGCAAAGGTCGGAGGTATTCTGGCTAATAATAGCTACCCGGCGGAATTTATTCGCGATAATATCGCAATAGAAGTCAATGTTATTCATGCGGCCTGGAAGTATGGGGTGGAGCGATTGCTCTTTCTTGGGTCGTCTTGCATATATCCGAAGTTGTCACCTCAGCCAATGAAAGAAGAATATCTGCTTACGGGGCCATTGGAAGCTACCAACAGGCCGTATGCATTGGCAAAGATTGCAGGGATAGAAATGTGTTGGAGTTACAATCGTCAATATGGGACTCGCTTCCTCGCGGCCATGCCAACAAATTTGTTCGGTCCGGGAGACAACTATGATTTGGAGAAATCACATGTTATTCCTGCGCTGATTCGTAAGTTTCACGAGGCTAAAAAAAATAATGTAGATTCAGTCGTTGTGTGGGGAACTGGTAAGCCTCGTCGAGAGTTTTTATACAGTGACGACATGGCCGAAGCCTGTATTTTTCTTATGAACTTGTCAGAGTCAGACCTGGATAATTTAAAGGGTAGTGACGAAGCGGCCGACGGTACTTTTTTGCCACCGGTGATCAACATTGGGGTCGGTGTGGATGTTTCAATCCTGGAATTGGCAAATATTATAAAAAATGTGGTCGCTTTTGACGGGAGGATCGAGTTCGATGCGTCGAAGCCCGATGGCACCCCACAAAAGCTGCTTGACGTTTCAAGGCTTCACGCGTTGGGCTGGAAAGCAAACACCGGCCTAAGAGAAGGTATACAGCTGGCCTATAAAAATTATGTTAATGGAGCGCTGGCTCATTAATGACGATGACCCCGCTCGTAACTATTGCGGTGCCATCATATAATCAGGGTGTTTTTCTGAATGATGCATTAACTTCGATCTTTGCACAAGATTTGCCAGTCGAAGTATATGTAATGGATGGTGGTTCGACTGACAATTCATTAGATGTAATACGTGGCTGGAAAGATCGCATCGCGGGCTTTCGAAGTTTTCCCGACGCCGGACAGGCTTCTGCTATCAATGAAGGGATTTCCAAAGGTCTCGCTCCTTATGTGTGCTGGTTAAACAGCGACGATTGGTTTTTGGACGGTGGATTGACGAAGCTAGTACACGAGTTGGAGAGCCATCCAGAAACACCCGCCGTTTACGGCCGTTGCTGGAACTTTGTGCAAGACACCGGCAAGCGCTATCCGGTTTGGGTTGAGGCATTCAATGAACGAAGACTGGCTTTGCGCTGCATCGTCTCTCAGCCTGGCACGCTAGTTCGCCGAGAAGCTTGGAATGCGGTCGGGGGATTAAACAACGAACTGCATATGGCGATGGATTACGATTTATGGTGGCGGTTATTCAAATCATCTGGGCCTATGCGATTCATTGACGAGTACGTCGCGGTCAATCGAATTCATGCTGGGACGAAAACGAATACCCAGCGTAAACAGCATTACCAGGAGGCAATAGACGTTGTTCGCAACCACTATGGTAGGGTGCCCTTGAAATGGTGGCTCGCGCAGCCTTATGCTGTTTGGTTCAAATCGTTGCGTCGATAATAAATAACTCTGAAATTATGTGCTGAAAGAAGGGGGGCGCTCTTAATGATTTGATGCTTCAATATCAGATTTTAGGATACAAGCGACATAATCTCCTTCACGCACCCAATTTTCAATTTTCATCCCGGCAAGCTGAGCCAAGATGTCTGGGGACCTGCCAGTAAAGAAATATACGTGAAAATGGCTATAGTCATATTTATATTCAAAGCACGGCGTGGCGTGAACGATTCTTCCATCTGGACCCAGCAGATGACTTAGTTTCCGGGTGATGGCTACCGGGTCAAATAGGTGCTCAAGCAGGTTATGAGAAAAAATTCCGTCGAATTGCTTGTGTTCTATTTCTTCCCACGAAGAGAAAACGAATTCCGAGGAATGACTGGCGCTAGGCTCAAAACCATAGATGTTCCAGCCGTCCTGTCGAAGTCGACTTATGGCTTCCGACCACTCACCCCCACAACCGAAATCGAGATACACCCCATTTCTTCGGGGCTGAAGTAGATGAAAGGTTTTAATCGTGGACTCAGTGGAGTCTCCCTCGGAATAAATTCTATAAAGGTTTTTGTATTCTAAATTCAGCATCTCTTCGTCTAAGGCGAGCATTTTTTGAGGCCCAAATATTACGTCGCAATTTGGGCAAATGTGTCTCAATAGGCGCCCTCCCATGAAACGACAGTTGCTAGTGATCTCCTTAAATGGGACCTTGTTTCCATTGTGGCCGCAGAGTGGGCAAGTCTCTGGCTTGTCCTTTCCCGAAAGTTGTTCGACCAAATCTATTGCGCGCCAATGTGATTTCATGGCATAGCGTATTAAGTTCTCGATTGTGCTTTCGCTTAAACGATGTTCGAGGTCTGATACGCGAGAATCCAGTGCTAAACTTGTCGAGTTACTGTTCTGAATGGCGGCCTCAACTTGCTGTGCGAGCTCGACATACTGTCGCTCTCTTAAGGTCAGTCTATCGATTGTTGGGCTTCGAACAATCTGAAATCCAGATTTTCGAAGAGCTCTGTTAATAAAACTAGCGAGTTTGCTTGTAATGGTTTTCATAGTGGCATACCCAAAATACTGTCGCTCGAAAATATGCACAAATAGCTAGTGTGGTGAGTCAGAAGTTCGTTGCATTTCAGAGCCCCACAAACGGGCCAAGACAAGGCGCAGTCCGAAGGGAATGGCAGGCGCTTTGCGAGGACTGTAACGCAGTATTGGCCCGTTTGTGGGGCTCTCTTCGGGCGCGGCTGTGCGGGCTCATGGCGTTGTTGCCCCTGCTTGAAAGGGGGGCAGCCATTCCTGCGCAGTAACCGGTCAAACCGCACCGTTCTTCCGCCCAGCCTGAGCTGCCCGTACCTTGCGTTCCGTGTTCAACCACCCGGAGCGAGAGACGATGAACGAGACGATTACCCGGCGCAAGCGTCGTAGCCGCGAGGAATGGCAGCAATTGCTTGAGCCGCAGGCGTCGAGCCAGATGACCCAGGCTGCATTTTGTGCGGCCAACGAGTTGAGCGTAGCCAGTTTTCAGAATTGGAAACGGCGACTCGCGTCCGAGGAAACGGCGCCATCCGAGCCCTGGGTTGATCTGGGCACCCTGGATCGGCCAACGGAATCTGGCTGGGATATCGAACTGGATCTCGGGAACGGCGTCTGCCTGCGACTGCGCCGGTGCTGATTCCGGAGTCTCAGGTCCGTATCTGGCTGTATGG
>JAPTHR010000019.1 GCA_029228645.1 Gammaproteobacteria bacterium Milos-ODIII6 | reverse complement strand
ACATAGTGCTGCACAATCCGCCACAGGCGAGTGTCCGTGATCTGGATGATCCGGGCTGCAGCATTGACCGGCATCTCACGCACCAGCGTCATTGCGGCCTGCTCGAACAGCAGCGTGAACGCGCTGCCCTTGCGCGCCCAAGGGACTTCCACCAACTTCACGCCATGCTCCGGGCACTTCACGCGAGGCACCGAGGCATGCACATAGCAATGGTGCTGGAAGAAGTTCAGATGACGCCACGTCTTCTCCTGGAAATCATGGGCGGCGCAGGCCTTGCCACATTCAGGGCACGCGTACTTCGAGCCTCGTTCCGCCTTCACTTCAAGATGCAGCTCATGCGGATTCTTGTCCGTTTCGAGCCGCTGATCAACCAACTGCCAGGGCGCCTGTATGCCCAAGCCCAGTAGCAGAATCTCTTTGCTGTCCATCCCGGTTCCTCGCACTCAAATTCCCGGATACACTGGCATGGGTTTCAGGGTGAATTCCACTCGAAATAGCGAAGAGCCTGAACACATAACGAGAAAATTCCACTTCTAGGGACCGCTACTTTTCGGGGGGATTACCCTTGCTGCGCGTCCCAGCGAGCGAGTTGACAAATTTGTTATGTTTTCCTATTCGTAGTGCGTCCACAATCGTAGGACTTTGACGATGCGTTCGTTCTCCAGAACCTGATAGACGACTCGGCGTTGGATATTGATACGCCTCGAATATGCGCCCGCAAGATCGCCGACGAGTTTTTCGTAAGGAGGGGGATTCTGGTACGGGTTTGCTTCGAGCACCTCTAGCAGGGCTCGCGCTTTTTCTTTGAGACCCGATGCGGCTAGCTTCTTAGCATCTTTCTGAGCTTGCTTCGTATAGACCAGCTTCCATTTCACCAATCAAGATCCTCGGCGCACTCGGAAGGAGGAGTTTTCATTCCCTCTTGGATCGATTCGCGCATTCCGGGGATCGACAGCAGGTTCACCGTTTCGGATATCGCATTCCAGTCTTCTTCCGAAACAAGAACGGCATTTCCTCTTTTACCCTTAATTACAATAGGTTGGTGAGACTCCGCGGCCTCATCAATTAGGCTGTAAAGCTTTGATCGCGCCTCTGTGGCATTGAGAATGGTCATTTCACGCCCTCCTTTGGCTTAAGCGTACGCTATACCGTACGCCTGTCAAGGGCGTCTTTGTAAACATAACGCCGCAAATCAGCCGCGCGCGCCTTTGGGCCATCGGCTGGATCTGCCTTGTATACGCCCAGCATGGGCGTGAACTTATGGGATGTAAGTCAGATTCGCTGGTCCGGCCAAGCACTGCAGGACTTCAAGCACCGCATACGTCGCCTGACGAAGCGCTCTTGGGGGATCTCGATGCAGCGCCGGTTCCGTGAAATGCGGCTCTATATCCAAGGGTGGATTAACTACTGTGGTCTTTCGGAATACTACCGGCCTTTACCTGGCCTGGATGAATGGATACGCCGACGCATTCGCATGTGCTACTTGAAACAGTGGCGCAAGCCGCGTACCCGTATCCGCAATCTCATTCGGCTGGGCACCAGGACGTTCACAGCTGTGCATCTTGGATTAAGCTCGAAAGGCCCCTATCGCCTGGCTCGAACACTGGCCACGCAATCGGGAATGACCAACAAGTGGCTGGCAACACAGGGGCTCGTCTCGGTAAGGGAACAGTGGATCAAGTTTCACTATGCCTGACGAACCGCCCGGTGCGAACCCCCATGCCGGGTGGTGTGGGGACTGGGGGTTAGAGGGGGCTTCTAAAAATACCCTCAATTCACCATGATGCCTCATCGATCTGGTCAGCGTAGGAAAATAGATGCAACCCGGATTTTTCGACCTCGAAAGTCGCCACCAACAGCTGGAACAACTCGGTGATCCCCTGCCGAAGCTCTCCGAGCTGGTCGATTGGGGAGGTTTCCGCCCCTTACTGGATCGCATCCGCGAAAAAGAACGCAAGAGCGCGGCAGGCCGCAAACCTTACGACATCGTGCTGATGTTCAAAATCCTTTTTCTGCAAAGTTTCTACGGTCTGGGTGACGATCAAACGGAATACCAAATCCGAGACCGTTACTCGTTCTGCCGCTTTCTCGGCTTGACGCCCGAAGGCAAGGTGCCCGATGCCAAGACGATCTGGTTGTTCCGGGAGGCCCTCAAGGAAGCCGACCTGATCGATGAGTTGTTTGCCGAACTCGATGGCCAGATTTGGGCGGCCGGCTACCAATCACGCAAGGGCCAAATCGTCGATGCCAGCCTGATAGCCGCCCCCCGCCAGCGCAACAGCCGGGAAGAGAACGCCAAGATCAAACAAGGCGAGACGCCGGAAGATTGGAAAGAGAATCCGGCCAAGCTGCGGCAGAAGGATGTTGAGGCGCGGTGGACGCAGAAGAACGGCGAAAATCACTACGGCTACAAAAACCACATCAGCATCGACAACCAACACAAATTGATCCGGCATTTTGAAGTGACCTCGGCCGAGGTGCATGACAGCCAGGTGTTTGATTGCCTGATTGATGAGGAGAACACCTCCAGGGCGGTATGGGCGGACTCGGCCTATCGTTCGCGAAGTACCGAGGCCTGGTTGGAGGAAGAAGGCTACCGCAGCCACATTCACACCAAAGGCCAGGCCGGAAAACCGCTCTCGGAAGCTCAACAGCGCGCCAATAAGAAACGCTCAAGCGTACGGTAAGCGCCAAAGAATCGGCCTTCTTGCATGCAGGCCTGATGTGACAAAGCCCCATGCGCATCCTTGTACATGGGGCTTTACGGGAATTCCTACCGGATGACCTTTCCTTGTCGGTCGGTGTTCAACATTCCCTGTCGGATACAAAGCTACGGCTTATGCCTTTCCCACGCAAATCATCCGGTTCCTGACATGTAGTCAGATTTGTCCCCGCTGTCGGCCAAGCGGGCATTCCACGGTAGCAGCGCTTCAATCCTCTCGACGCTATCGGCCGCCGCGATGTGCGTCAGCACATGCCGCAGATAGTCGTAGGGCTCCAGGCCGTTGGCCTTCGCGGTTTCGATCAGGCTGTAGACCGTGGCACTGGCTTTCGCACCGCGCGAGGTGTCGGCGAACAACCAATTGCGCCGGCCGACCGCGAACGGGCGGATGGCGTTCTCCGCCAGCGCGTTGCTGATGTGCAACCGGCCATCGTCACAGTAACCGACCAGCAGATCCCACTGGTTCAGGGTGTACTGGATGGCCTTGGAGGTGAGACTATCCTTCGGCACCCGAGTGGCGTTCGTCTGCAGCCAGTCTTTCAGGTCAGCGAGTACCGGCTTTGCGAGTGTTTGTCGCTGCGCGGTTTTGTGTTCCGGCTTCAGGTCCTTGATCCGATTTTCGATCGCGTAGAGCTTGCGGATCTTGCTGATCGCGACATCGGCCTTGCTGACCGGCTGGCCCTTTTTCTTCTTCGGCGCCGCCTTGCTCGCCTCGACGAACTTGCGCCGGGCATGATCCCAACAGCCGATACGGGTGATCGGGTTGTCCCGGCACACCTTGTTGTACCCGGCATAGCCGTCGGCCTGCAGGACACCCTCGAAGCCATCGAGCAGGCGTGACGGCACCTCCTCGCTGCGCGAGGCGTCGTAGTGGAACAGCACCACTGGTTGGTCCGACGGCCCGCCCCGGATCAACCACATCCATTTGTCCGATGTGGCGACTTTGCCGTCTTCCTTGAGTACCTGAATACGGGTCTCGTCGGCTTGCAGGTAATCACCCGATCGCTGATGTTCCTGTAACAGGTTGATCAGCGGTTTGAACACGTCGTACAGGCGGATGATCCAGTTGGCCATCGCCGTTCGGCTGATGTGGCCACCGTATCGGGCCAGGATCTTTTCCAGCCGGTACAGCGGCAGGCCATCGGCGTACTTGGCCACCAGGATATAGGCCAGCAGTTGCACACTCGCGATGCACTTACCCAGCGGGTGAGGCGCTCGGGCGGCGGCCTGGATCCGTTGCTCACCGTGCGCGTCCTCGAACACGGCCTTCTCTTGCCAGTATTCGATCACCTGGGCCTTGGCCGGGACGATATCCAGTTCTTCCTTGACCTTGGTGAAGAAGGTACGGCTGGCGCCGGCTTTCTCTTCGTCACTCAGGGCGATATCGACACGCACGCGCGGCAGCTTGTCGGAGAAGCCTTCGCGCTTTTTGCGCTTGGGTTTGTTGCGGGGCGGCTCACCGACCTCGGCCAGCTGTTGTTCGACATCGCTGAGCGCCTGTTCCAACTCGGCCTCGTCAAAGAAATCGCCCTGGAATGGCAGCTTCTCGCTGTTCGCGCCAAAGCGCTTCTGCCTGGCCAGGCGCAGTTGCTCTTCCAGCAGTTTGAGGAGCTTGTCTTTCGCTTTGAGTGATTGGTCTTGTGCTTTGAGGCGACGCTGGTTGTCGGCGATGACCTCATCTCGATCGGCGATAACCTGGTCTTTCTGCGCCAGAAGATCGATCAGTTCAGGTACTGTAAAGGTCGCTGAAGCAGGTTGTTTTTCTTGGTTTTTTTGTGCTTCCGGCATGCATGGAATTTTATCACAAAGCACCTCTTTTTCGGCTCAAAATGTGGCCTCGTAATACAGCTTTTTGTGCCCCCTCATCAGGCTGATGTCATAGCCGTCGAGCAACCAGTTGATCTGTTCACCGCTCAAGGTCATCACCTCATCTTCCAGGCGCGGCCAGCGGAACTTCTCCTCGGCCAATGCCTTGTAGTACAGCACGAAGCCGTTGTCCTCCCACATCAGCAGCTTGATCTTGTCGCGGCGCCGATTGGTGAAGGCATACAGGCCGCCGTCAAACGGATTGTGGCCGAGTTCCTGTTCCACGATCGCGGCAAGGCCACGGTAGCTTTTGCGAAAATCCACGGGATCCCGGTACAGGTAGATCCGCGGCATCGATGGCGCTGGTCGGAGATAACGGTTCATCACAGACGTGCCAGCAGTTGCTCTACCACGGACAGATTCTGTTCGGTCACGCCGCGCAGTTCGATCCCATTGGGTAGGTGTACGGTCAGGCCGCTACCCGTCGAGGAGGCCACGACCGGTACGAAACCGCCTGCCCGACGCGGTGCTGCGGCCACCATTCCCTGGCGACGGAACTTGCGTAGCCAATAGCCGAAGCGCGGATAGATCAGATCATTGGCCTTGCAGAAGGCCCGCTGGCTTTGACCCGATGCCTGCCAGGCATCGATCTGTGCTGTCCAGTACTGGGTGCGGTTATCGGCAGTTGCCTGGTCGCTCATGTTGCTCTCCTGACGTGGGTGACAGGAGGCAGTGTTCGTCATGCGTGCGCGGGAAAATAGACGTCGATTTGAGGGCGCTTACAGCGTACGGGTTCGTGTTGAGCATGTGTTTGCCTCGCATAAACAGATGGCGGGTGATTTTGTGCGCACTATCGGTCATGCCAGAGCCAGACTGAAGCTCGGCCTGATCAATATGGCGTACAACATGAAGCGCTGGAGCTATCTGGAAGAGGCGGCAGCATGATGCCGGGGGATGGGTTTGTCTGGACTGTGAGAATTGGTCAAAAAATGATCAATTACCGGTGTGGAATAGGCGCAATTTGACGCAAAAATAGACTTTTCGGAGAAAAGCCAGAATCGGCTGCTGAAAACCGAATTATTCGAGGTTCCCTAGAGACCCCCGGTTACCCGATTATGCGTTGCTCAGCGATCTGCCAAAGCAGCGCCGCAGCGCCTTACCTCCCGAAAAATGACCGAAGGCACCAGACGTATGTAAATCAACTCGCCGACCAGCTCCACCAACGTTTGGGTCACAATGACGGCAGACGCCAGAATCCAAGTGTCCGGCAAAGCCAGAGCAAGAGGAAGCACCACCAACGAATTGCGCGTCCCCGCGCTGAAGATCAGCGCTCTTCCCGCCTGCGTGTCTAAGCGAAACGCACACGCCGTCAGGCGGGCGAGGAAAGGCATGATGACCATGAAGGCAACATAAACCGGCACCGCTAGAGCCACCAGCGTGAGGTGTTCTTCGATTCTGCCGATTTGCGATGCAACGACAAGAAGCAGAATAATCGCCATGAGCGGAACCGGGAGCCATGCTGTGGCTTTAAGAAAAACCCCACCGCTGCGGTGACGCTTAGCCCAAAATTCGGTTGCCAACGCAAGACCCAGTGGCAAAACAATGAGCACAAGAAAAGCCTCCAGAAATGGCCCCGCACTCATAACCTGTGCGGCTTGCTCCCCCATGAACAGCCACAGATAGACGGGCAAAAGAAGCATTTGAGCTAGCAACAGCAAAGGCGTAGAGGCAAGAACCAGCTGCGCGTTTCCACGACCAAGATGAGTAAAAACAATAACGTAGTCAATGCATGGGGTGAGCAGAACAAGATAAACGCCGAGTAGCAGCGGCGGGTGGTCAGGCAGAAAGCGCGACAACAACCAAACCAAAACGGGAACAACAACAAAATTGACCGTGAGCAGTGCGGCAGTAAACCGCCGGTTCGCGAACGCTTCGCGCAGTTGAAGAAAAGGAATCTGGGTAAACACTCCGTAAAGCAAAATCGCAATCACTGGAGAGATCAGAAATTCCAGACTCGCGCCAAAGGAAGGGCGCCACAACCCAAGCCCCGCCCCGATAGCCAAGGCAACGGCGTATACCCATATCTGATTTTCTTCTAGTTGCTCTCTCGACATCGTGTTGCCTTAAGACGCATAACGCCCGACATATGGGGCGGCTGGCGAAGCCAGACGTCCCAGCCCGAAGGGCGACATGATGTACTTGTTAGCGCACGCCTTCATAGCTCCATGCTGCCTTGATGTTGTTCACAATTCAGCACGTGAAACCCAATAGCATCATCGTTAAGGCGGCTGTTATCGATGACCGGATTAACCGTGAATAAGACGCCCTCGACATCAGCAATTTTCTGCATCTTTGTGCGGATTTTCTCATCCCAAGTGACCGGAAAGCGTTCATTATCGGAAACAATCACTCCCCTGTGAGAGGAGAAAGCGACCATATCTAACCGGCCTACAATTTTTAGGCTTGCGGGAAGCACTTGCTTATCTTTACCGATTATTTTTCGCTTCGATGCATCCAACGTGAAGGTTTCATCTTCAGAACAAAGATCGATTTTCTCCACGGATTCGCCATCAATTTTTCCCAGCAGCTTATCTGTGGGGTATTTAGTGGCTTGAGCAGCAAATAGGATCTTTGGATCGGGGATCACAATTTCACTGCCTTCAACTGCAATGTTGGTGTTGTTGCTGCCGAAGTTGAAACTGTTGGTGATTTTGATGTTGAACGTGAGACCTTTCTCAATGAAGTTGGATGCCACTTCTCTGAGCTTGATCGCATCACCGTATAGCTTTGTGAGTACTGCAGATAAATGGTGGCCGCCATCTGTGGCAAGAATGGATAACGTTTCCGGATGATCCATGACGAAATCGATCAATAGTTCGATCGAGCCTTCTTGGATTTTTACATCGTAATTAAGCTGGCGCTTGGTCTTATCAGGTAGCTGGCGATGACCAAGTTGCACAGCAACCAGCCGATCCAGGACGGACCTATAACCGCTAACCAGCACTTCAAGAGTTCGGAGGTCATACACTCCGGACTCGAAAGCGGTTCCTTTCGCGTAGATTTTTAGGGCTCTTCGTCATTTCAAGTGGATTTGAGGATGGAACCCGCCGGGCTGGCGATCATGTAGATCATCGCGATGAAGGTCTCGTTGTTCCGGTATCCGCGTGCCCTGGCTCTGGCTGCCTGAAAGAGACTGTTCAAGCCTTCCAGGCGCGCATTGGTATAGGTTGATGTCCAGCGTCTGACGACCCGTTCGGCATTTCTTCCCAGGGTCTCCAGGGCTTTGCTGACCGGTTCCAGCAGGGCGTTATCGCCAATCAGGCCTTTTGCGTAATTGATGAAGCGGGTAATGCGCCAGCGCGCTGCCCGAGGGGTCTTTGCCTGCCGGATCCACTTCAGCCTTTCCTTGATGCGCCAGGCGGTGGCCGTATCCAGCCCTTGCTCCAGAAGCTCAGCCAAGGCATTCAGTTGATTCGTGGTGAGGTGATCCACTTCGCCATTTTTCAAGACCGCCCATCGCACGTGTTTGGGTAGCGGTGTCACGTGGTTCTCCTTTTTCCTCACCTCATCCAGAGCGCGCGTAAACGTCTGCACGATGTGGAACCAGTCCACCGTGACCTCGGCTTGAGGGAACTGTTCAGCGATGCCGCTGAGAAAGGCAGGCGACATGTCACATACCGCCTCCTTGATCTTCTCCGGTTCGCCTTGGTGGTCCTTCAGAAACCGGGCAAAGGACGCCACCGTCTCTTTGCCTTTGCCCGGCGTGGCGAACAGCACCGGCTCCGCTCGCCGCTCCATATCAATGAAGATTGTCACGTAGTTGTGGCCGCGTTTGCTGGCGGTCTCATCAAGCCCGACGGCCTCGACTGAGGATAAGTCGAACTGACTCACCGCCTGGGCCACATAGTGCTGCACAATCCGCCACAGGCGAGTGTCCGTGATCTGGATGATCCGGGCTGCAGCATTGACCGGCATCTCACGCACCAGCGTCATTGCGGCCTGCTCGAACAGCAGCGTGAACGCGCTGCCCTTGCGCGCCCAAGGGACTTCCACCAACTTCACGCCATGCTCCGGGCACTTCACGCGAGGCACCGAGGCATGCACATAGCAATGGTGCTGGAAGAAGTTCAGATGACGCCACGTCTTCTCCTGGAAATCATGGGCGGCGCAGGCCTTGCCACATTCAGGGCACGCGTACTTCGAGCCTCGTTCCGCCTTCACTTCAAGATGCAGCTCATGCGGATTCTTGTCCGTTTCGAGCCGCTGATCAACCAACTGCCAGGGCGCCTGTATGCCCAAGCCCAGTAGCAGAATCTCTTTGCTGTCCATCCCGGTTCCTCGCACTCAAATTCCCGGATACACTGGCATGGGTTTCAGGGTGAATTCCACTCGAAATAGCGAAGAGCCAACGCAGCGATACCGATCAGCACAAAGCCCGCTTTGCCGAAAAAGGGTTCTGCGGCTTTGGCCAATACATAATCCTTGGCCGTTTGCGCCTCTTCCAGGGTTAGATTGCCGACCGCGACCATCGCGATGGCGATATACAAAAAGATGACGAAGATGACGGCAGAATAATAGGCCAGCGGCAGGTTACGTTGTGGGTTTTCGATATCGCCCGCCGTATTGGCGATCAACTCGAAGCCTTCATAAGCGAGAAAAATCATCAATCCACCGGCAGCGATGGACGGTATCGACTCCCAATGTGACGGTGACAGATGCTGCCAGTCAACCGAAATGAAGCCGACCCCGGCGAATACCAGCAGGATACCGAGCTTGATAAAGACCATGATGTCTTCGGCCTTTCCGGTCAGCAATGCCCCCAGCAGGTTGACAACCGTAAACACGATAATGACGCCCACCGACAACGCTGTATGCAACCAGGGAGCCTCGCCACCGGTAATCAGCGCCGCACCGTAACTGCCAAAGGCATAGGCATACAATGCCAGCATGATGACATAGCTGATCAGCATCAGTGTATTGACCAGCGAAGCGAACAGGCCATTGCCGTAGGCCTGTACAATAAATTCGATAGTGCCTCCCTCGCTTGGATAACGCAGCGACAGCTTCACATACGAGTAGGCCGTCAGCAGTGCGATAAGACCGGCAAACATAAAGGCTACCGGCGCTGCCCCCTTGGCCAGACTGATGGTCAATCCCAGTACGGCGAAAATGCCGCCGCCGACCATGCCGCCTACGCCAATGCTGAAGGCTTCGATAAATCCTATCTTTTTATTTTTCATATTTGTTGTTGATGGTTAAGTGGTTCCTGCCGGTAAAACAGGCTGAGTTGGTGATACACCGCCGGGTAGAGATGTTGCAGACGTTTCGGTTGCATAAAGAACACCTCGGTCAGCACGGCAAAAAATTCGGCCGGGCTCTCGGCCGCGTAGGGGTCGATGGCCGTGTGATGGTGTCTTTCGATGTCGTGATAGAGTCGCTCATAGGCCTGTGACAGGGTTATGGTCCAGGCCTTTCTGTCCATGCCGGGATGCAGTGGCGGCATACCATTGGCGGCGCCGTTCAGCATGTCGAGTTTGTGAGCGAATTCGTGCAGTACTACGTTGGATGAGGCACCATGCGGATGGGCACCGGGCCGGACGTCCGCCCAGGACAGGATGACCGGTCCACGCTGCCAGGATTCGCCCGCCAGCGCCCGGCGGGTTTCATGTACCACACCAGTATCTTCATTTTCCATGTGTGGGACGACAAAGGTATCGGGGTAAACAATAATCTCAGACCAACCATGGTAATCATCCAGTTCCAGGTTAAGGATCAGCAGGCAGGCCTGGGCGGCGATACTAATTATCATCTGCTGATCGAGCTCGAGTCCCCCGGCAGCAAAAAATGTTTTGTCATGCAGAAACAGGCTGGTCAGCTTGCGCAACTGGTGTTGCTCTCGCGCGGACAGTTTGTCCAGTACAGGTAGCTGCTTTAGACAGTTGTGCCACAGCGGGTAAGGCACGCGCGAGCTGAATAGCAAGTGCTTCACCCACCAGCGATGTAGCCGTTCCATGAGTGAATGTCTGGCACGTTTCACTTGGTGTTGGCTTTGTTAATTGCTTTGGCGATGGAAGCTGGTGCCGAGGCATTTGGGGCAGGGCGGTACCTTGCTGATTTCGTCGCGCGCTTCGTCAACCAGGCGATGCAGTAGCGGTAGTGATTTTTCCTCGGCGTGCTGAAAATGCCTGGCGAGCCCGCTCGAACATTTTTTCATAGACTTCGCCAAGGATGTCAACGGGGTCTGGTGTATGTTGCACCATGGTTTTTCCTCTTAAGTCTATCCATTTCGTTGTTGATCTGTTGATTGATTATTCGCATGTGCGGCGATGATCGTCTTGACCTCGTCGCCGCTAATGACTTCTTTCTCGTTCAGGGTCGCGGCGAGGGCATCCAGAGTGCCTCTATTAGCGGCCAGTATCTCGGTAGCGCGCCGCTGGCCTTCTTCGACCAGCTGCCGGACCTCATCATCGATCAGTTGGGCCGTGGCCTCGCTGTAGTTGCGTTCTTCGTGCTCCTGGACGCCGAGAAACTGTAGCGCCTGGCGCTCGCCCCAGGTCAGCGGGCCGAGTTTTTTGCTCATACCCAGCTGGGTGACCATGGCGCGGGCAATCTGTGAGGCACGTTCCAGGTCGTTCTGTGCCCCACTGGAAACATCACCATAGACAGTTTCCTCGGCAACGCGGCCGCCAAGCAGGATGGCGATCTGGTCGCGGTACTCGTTCTCGGTGGTGAGGAATTTTTCCTCCACCGGTAGTTGCAGGGTATAGCCCAGGGCGGCGATGCCGTGAGGGATGATGGTGACCTTGTGCACCGGCTCGCCAGTCGGCACCGTTTCCGCCACCAGGGTGTGGCCGGACTCGTGGAAGGCGACGCGCTGTTTTTCCTTTGCGTTAAGAACCCGGTGGCGTTTTTCCGGCCCGGCGATCACCCGGTCTATGGCATTTTCGAAATCTTTCATGTTGACCGATTCGTGGTTTTCCCGCACGGCTCGAATGGCTGCTTCGTTGATGATATTGGCCAGGTCGGCGCCGACAAACCCCGGGGTCCGCTGGGCAACCACCTCCAGATCGACGTCATCGGATAGCTTGATCTGTTTGGCGTGCAGCCGCAGGATGGCGGTGCGCGCCTGCAGATCCGGTTTGTCGACCAGTATCTGCCGGTCGAAACGCCCGGCGCGCAGCAGCGCCTTGTCGAGAATTTCGGGCCGGTTGGTGGCCGCCATCACCACTACGCCGGTGGACGGGTCGAAACCATCCATTTCGGTCAGTAACTGGTTGAGGGTCTGTTCCCGTTCGTCGTGCCCGCCCATCACCGGACCGGCGCCGCGTGCCCGGCCGATGGCATCCAGCTCGTCGATAAAGATGATGCAGGGCGCCTTTTCCCTGGCCTGTTCGAACATTTCACGCACCCGCGCCGCGCCGACACCGACAAACATCTCGATAAATTCCGAGCCGCTGATGTTGAAGAAGGGGACACCAGCCTCACCGGCCACGGCGCGGGCGAGCAGGGTTTTACCGGTGCCGGGCGGTCCCACCAGCAACAGGCCCTTGGGCATATGACCGCCGAGTCGCTGGATGTGTGTGGGGTCTTTGAGAAAATCGACGCCTTCCTTGAGTTCCAGTTTGGCCTCTTCCACGCCAGCCACGTCGTCGAAAGTCACTTTCGGCAGTGAATCCGGATGAATGTGGACTTTATTGCCGATATTCAGAAAGCCCTTGCCCATCGAGCCCATGCGTTTGGCCATCCAGCCCCACAGCAGGAACAGAAGGCCGAAGGGCAGCACCCAGTTGGCAATAAAATTACCCAGCCAGTTACTGCTGTGGCGCACCGTGTATTTTACCCCCTGCTTTTCCAGGGTCTGTGCAAGTTCCGTATCCGCCAGAGGTATGGTGATAAAGCGGCGCGGCTGGTGGCTTTCCTCGTCCTCAAGGGTCAGTGTGCCGGTAATGTATTCATCGGTGATGACCGCTTCCTTGATCTCTTTTTTATTCACATGTTGGAGGAATTCGCTATAGGGAATTTCGGCATCACGCCCCTGCGTATATCCTTGCCAGAGATAAAAGGAAACCAGCATCACTACCAGGTACACCATCAGGTTAAAATCCGGCCGCTGCCAGAATTTGTGTTCGACGCTTTTGTTGATTTCGATATCGGGCTTTTTTTCGCCCAGTGAATAATCGCTTTTATTCATGGCAAACTTTCCATTGAGTAAACTGTTAAGCCCCGGTTCGGACGACCAGCACGTCACAGGCGGCCCGGTGCAGCAGGCTTCCCGCGGTTGAGCCGAGTACTGCGCCGAGGCCGCCATGGCCATGCGATCCAATGACGATCAGGTCCGCTTCATGTTGCTCGGCGTAGCGGGGGATTGCTATTTTTGGCAGCCCCGCCAGCGCCATGACTTCGGCTTTCGGAGCGCCGGCCAGATCCAGTAGGCGCTGCAGGCGCGTATGGGCAAGCTCAAGCTGTCGGGTCGTCTCCTCCGATTCACGTGGAAGAATGGTGCCATCATATTCATGTTCAAAGATCGGCTCGTCCACCACATGGATCAGGCTTAGCCTGGCGCTATCTCGTGCGGCTATTGCCAGACCACGTTTCAGCACCGGCGCAGACGCGGTTGAAAAATCGATGGCAATCAGGACATGCCGGTAGGATGCCTGGGTAGACGATTGCTGGCTGAAAGCGGATAGCACATTTTGCCTGAGCCAATCCAATGCCGCATTTCGGTCGCTAAGCGCAAAATACCGTACCCGGGCATGGGTAAAGGCCTTGGCCAATAACGCAATCCAGTGCTCCCAGGCCTTGTCGCCGACAATGGCGATACGCTCAAAGTCCTGGGGGTGTGCCAGCCCGAGTGTAAAGTCATCCCACGCCGCCTTTGGTTCCCAGCCATGGAAATCCTCCAGTTCCAGTAACACGGAAATTTTTCCGTATTCATGGATCAATGCTTCCAGGCGGGGTACGAACTGTTGATAATCGGCATCGGTCAGCTTGCCACTGGCCTTGAACGTACAGATACCGGGCTCTTGTACAGGTAATTCTTCAATCATTGTTTTTCTCCCAGGCTAACAAACATTTTTTCTTTATATGCGGTAACTTCACATTTTTAGCACACCGTAATTCATATATTCATCGTATAGAGCCAGCAACACGGCCTTGTACCGGATGGCATGATTAAGCTCGCGTTTAAGGTAGACGGTAGCCTGCACGAACATTTCTCCATAGACTTCACCCAGGATGTGAATAGGGGCATATATAAGGGCACCTCTAACAATTCGTGAATCAGCCCTTTGAACGACATAATCCGCCATCTCGTCGTTGAAGATCTTCGCAATAGCTTGCTACAAGGTGAATCGCGCTCGCGCGAGAGAAGGCACCCTGGGGTGTTACGTGCGATCTTCGCCTGGATCTGGCGAATTATGTCGCCCCCTTTGCTGATCCAGAATTATTAGAGGTGCCCATAAGTGGTGTCATAGTTTTACTCATGAACAGGTTTAATCATTTCTTGCTGGTTGTTGCTGGTGCCAGCGTAGCCATTTGTACAGCTCGGACATCAGGAAAACGGGCAGGGCAACGACCAGGATCATGCCCCAGTCACCCCATCCCAGTGGCACCGTGTGCAGGGCCTGTTGCAAAAACGGGACATAGACAGCGCAGACCTGCAGGCCGACTGTGACCGCCCAGGCGCCCAGCACCCAGCGGTTGGTAAAAAAACCGATCACGGACATCGGGGCACGCAAGGAACGAAAATTGAACACGTTCATTTTCTCCAGCACGATGATGCCGGTGAAGGCCACCGTCTGTGCAATTGCCAGCGCCTGTGCATGCCCGGCGTTCAGGTAATAGTGGAACAGCCACAGGGTAGCGGCACCGATGTAGCCACCGAGAACAAGGATCATGAGCATGCCGCCGCGGTCCAGCACCGGTTCGTGCGCGGCACGTGGTGGGCGCTTCATCACGCCCTTTTCCACCGGCTCCAGCCCCAGAGCCACGGCAGTCATGCCGTCGGTGACCAGGTTCATCCACAGGATCTGCACCGGCAGCAGGATCAGCGGTCCGCCGAGCAGGATATTGACAAAAATGGCGATCACTTCACCGGTGTTGGACGACAGTAAGTAGCGCACGAACTTTTGAATGTTGTCGTACTGGCGCCGGCCTTCCTCCACCGCGCCGATGATAGAGGCAAAGTTATCATCGGTCAGTACCAGGTCTGCCGCGCCCTTGGCGACGTCGGTACCGCGCAGCCCCATGGCGATGCCGATATCGGCCTTTTTCAGTGCCGGCGCGTCGTTAACGCCATCGCCGGTCATGCCGACGATTTCGCCCTGTTTTTGCAGCAGGCTCACAATACGTAATTTATGTTCCGGCGTGGTACGGGCAAATACCACTTCACCCGACAGCAGGGTGTCCAGGCGGGAATCGTCCAGGTTATTGAGATCCTGACCTGTAATGGCCTTTTTCGCCGGCAGGCCGATGCGTTGTGCGATGGCCAGTGCGGTGGCAGGGGCATCACCGGTAATCATCACCACGCGGATGCCGGCCTCGCGTGCGGTTTGCACTGCTTGAGAGACTTCCGGTCTGGGGGGGTCGATAATGCCGACGACCCCGAGCAGGGTCAGCTCGCTCTCCACGACTTCCTCTTTCAGCGCCACGTCTTCGGGCAGGGTGCGCCGCGCCAGGGCCAGGGTGCGCAAACCGGACTGTGCCATGTGGCTGTAGGCATCGGTGAACGCGGCCCGATCGGCTGGGGTTAGTTCACGCTCTTCGTTGCCCTCCAGGATGTGGCTACAGTGCTCCAGGATGACTTCAGGCGCGCCCTTGACGGCAGCATGCATGCCATCGGCGCGGTGCTCGATGACCGTCATGCGCTTGCGGGTTGAATTGAAGGAAAATTCACTAATCGTATCGGCATGTTCCTTCGGGTGCAGCCAGGCCTTGTAGGCGGCAACTACCAGTGCCGCCTCGGTGGGTTCACCGGCCTCATGCCAGCCGTTGTCATCTTTCTCGACATGGGCATGATTGCAAATCAGTCCCACTTCCAGCAGGGCCAGGAGGTCGGGGTGTTGATGATAGTCGAGCCTGGTTCCATCCACTTCGAAGTGACCAGCAGGATCATAACCGGTACCGGTGACCTCGATCTCGCCCGACGGTAACCAGATACGCCGCACGGTCATTTGGTTCTGGGTCAGGGTGCCTGTCTTGTCCGTGCAGACTACGGTGGCTGCACCTAATGCCTCCGCTGCCTGCAGGCGGCGCAGCAGGGCACGGCGACGTACCATGGCGCGCACCCCCAGTGCCAGAGTGATGGTGACCACTGCCGGCAGCCCTTCTGGCACCACCGCCACTGCCAGCGAGACACCGGTGAGGAACATCTCCAGCACGGGTTTGCCCAGTAGCCAGCCGGTGATGGATACCACCACGGAGATACCCACCGAGATGATGCCCAGTTTTTTACCCAGTACCGAGAGCTTGCGCTGCAGGGGTGTGGATTCAGCCTCAATGCTGCGGGTCAGTTGGGCGATGCGACCAAACTCTGTCGACATACCGGTATTGGCGACTATGCCTCGTGCGCGGCCGTTGGTGATACTGGTGCCCATCCAGACCATGGAACGGCGTCCCGCCAGCGGGGCATCTGCTGCGACCGGCGCGGTGTCTTTATGCACGGAGGCCGACTCACCGGTCAGAGTCGATTCATCGGCCTTGAGATTGACCGCCTCAAGCAGCCGTAGGTCGGCGGGCACCCGGTCACCGATTTCCAGAATCACGATATCGCCCGGCACCAGCAAACGTGCTTCGATCGTCTGCTGACGACCGTCACGCAGCACCTTGCATTCTGGCGCCAGCATCCGCGCCAATGCCTCCAATGCCTTCTCAGCCTTCCATTCCTGCACGAATCCGAGAATACCGTTGAGTACAATGATGGCGAAAATCGTTATCGCGTCACCAATCTCGCCGATGGCCAGCGAGATGATCGCGGCGATCATGAGGATGGCGATCAATACGTCGAGGAACTGGCGTGCCAGTACCTGATACCAATGCTCGCGCTTGCTGACCTCCAGCACATTGAGGCCGTGCGCGGCCAGGCGCTGTTTTGCCTCGTTGGCACTCAGCCCCTGTTGCGGATCGACTGTGAGTGTACGTAGTACATCATCCGGCTCATGGGCATGCCATGGGGTTGCCGTGGCGTCGTGACCAGCTTGCGTTGCTTGCGTCGTCTTCTCCATGATTCAGGTCATCCGCACCAGGTGCTGATAATGCTGCTGTCCCATCATTCCCCACTCCCGCTTGTGACACCAACCGGCACTACCAGCACGGGTTTTGTGACCAGGGAGATCACCGCACTGGTGGTGCTGCCGACATAGATACGATCCGCCGTGGTGCGGTGACGGCGCCCCAGCAGAATCAGGTCGGCATCGTGACGCCGGGCGACCTCGACGATGACATCCTCGGCCACGCCCGTTTCGATATCGATCGCTTGTAGACGAAGGCCTTCAAGGGGGTGATCGATCAATTCATGTATGCGTGCCTGAAGCTGCTGGTGCTTTTTCTCGTCGAGAGCCGCGCGGCTGGCATGGAGCACGCGCAGCGGTAGATCACAGCGTCGTGCATGGCGAGCGGCATAATCGATCAGCTGCTCACTGCCAAACTCAAGATCCAGGCAGAGCAACAATGGTGAGCCATCATCGGGACTCATGGTTTTCTCCTCGTTGCGTGATTTTGCCGATAGGTTGCAGTAGCTGGTCGCCCCACTTGCGTACCAGCAAGGTGAACAGCAGGGGGACCACGACCGTCGATACCGAGGAGGCCGCGACCAGGGCCGTAAACAGATGGAGATCGATGAGTTTGGCATCCAGCAGCAGCTTGGCCACGATGATCTCGGTGGTCAGGCGGGCATTGAGCCCGATACCAATGGTCCAGGCCTCCTTTACCGACAGCTTGTGCATCGGCACCATGAGAAAGATCCCGACAAGTTTACCGACGAAGGCGGCGAGAAATAGCAGGATCGCAAGCTCCGGTTCGGCCAGCATGCCCCCGAGATCCACACTCAACCCGACCCAGTAGAAAAACACCATGCCGAAGAAGCCGTAGCTGATGGCCTGTACCGCAGCAGTGGTCTTTTCACCCGCAATACCGGCGCGGTTGAAGACCGGGCGCAATAGCACACCTGCCACAATGGCTCCCACGACCATGCCCAGATTGCTGTACTCTGAATAACCGCCGATACCAAACAGCACCACCATGGTCAGCAGCATGAGGTTACGCGGACGGCGCGGCAGCCAGCCGCTGATGGCGGGTAACAACCAGCGGTAACTGATCCAGGCGACAGCAATAAAACCGACAACCCCTATCATCAGGCCGCCGATTTCTCGTTCGACACCTGCCGTTCCCAGCGTCTTCTCGCCGATCCATACCGAGACAAAGGCGATCAGGAAAACCTCGATGACGTCATCGAGTACGCCCGCGCCGACGATGAACTCGCCCACGCGGGTACGGATCATATTGAATTCATCCAGGATAGGTACGATCACGGCCTCGGCCGTGGGCATGCGGGTAAGACCGATGACGAAAGCCACCACCCAGCCGTAACCGAGTGCCAGCATCACCACTACACCCAACAGGAAAGGCAGCATCGTGTTGAGTGCCGTCGCCCAGACGATGTCGCGGCTGAGCGAACGCATCTCCTTGAGATCGATTTGCAGTCCGATGAAGAACAACAGGAACAGCACGCCAATTTGAGCCAGAAAGGAAAAGGCGTCATACAACGGCGCTTGCGTCAGATAGGTCCCGAGCGGCGTGTAGTGCGCGGCCATGGCGACGAACAGGGCCCCGAGAATGCCCGGGATGCGTAGTTTCTCCAGGAGGCCGCCGAGGGCGAAAGTCAGACCAAACAGGGCCGCCAGTAACAATAGAAGTTCACCTGTTTGCGTCTCACTCATGCGTCTTTTACCTCCGGCGGGCAGTCATATTGTTTTCTCCAGGGGCTAAATCTGTGTGTTCGATATGCGGGCCGTTTCACGAAATATTCAGAAAAAATGTTCACGGTCCCGCAGGAATTTATAGGCAGCTACCTTCACCGCATCATTGATCACGAACCAGGTCAGGGCATAGGCCCACATCCAGAGGGCATATTCCCAGCCGATGGGGGTAATAAACAGGCCATAGACGGCAATCAGGGTACCCAGTATGCGGGTGGAAAACGTGGCATTGAACAAAAGCCAGGACGGGTAGGGTTTTTCCCAGAACCAGCCGTCGATGCGGGTGTTATAAATGGTGCCATGACCGGCGATCACCAGCTTGGCAAAGAACATGGACTGGATCATTTCATTGGAGAACTTCATCTCAAGCAGGATGTAAAACAACAAAAATGACGAGATCACCCCCGCGATACCCAGGATGCTTGAGATGGTCAATATCTCCGGCATGTTCCAGCGTACCGGCTTGTTATCGACCTTGGTGTTGTCCGAGGCAATGGCCAGGATGGGAATATCGTTGAGCAGCGCCAGAATAATGATCATCAGTGCCGTGATCGGATAGAAATTGAAGACCACGATGGCCAGGGTCATGAACAGGATAATGCGAATGGTCTCGGCGATACGGAAGATGGAATAGCTCTTCATTCGCTCGAAGGTGATACGGGCCTGCTTGATGGCGTCGTTAATCACCGACAGGCCGGGTGCCGTGAGGATAATATCGGCAGCTGCTCGCGCCGCATCAGTGGCATTGGAGACGGCAAAGCCGCAATCGGCCTTTTTCAGGGCCGGTGCATCATTGACGCCATCGCCGGTCATGGCGACGATATGGCCACCTTTTTGCAGCGTATCGACGATCAGGTATTTGTCTTCCGGAACCACTTCGGCAAACAGGACCACGTCTTCGATCATCTCGATGATGGCCGACTCGTGAGTGTGGATGAACTCGCGGTCCAGCAGCCGGGTATCGTAGAGTTGCGAGACTTTCTCCATGACATCATCGGCAAAGCGCCGTGCCTCGCCGTGGGATACCTCGCCGTTGAGGCGTTCATAGATCGCTGCCGCCATGGCCGAGGCCAATGCCAGCAATTCCTGGCTACCGCTGCCGGTCAGCTGATGGGAGCGAATGGCTTCACCTTCCAGGTCCAGCAGGCGTCCAACCTCCCGGGCGATGGCAACATGATCACCGGTGACCATTTTGACCCGTACCCCGTAATTGCGCATGTCGGCAATAATTTGCCCGGAGTCGGCGCGGGGCGGATCATAAAGTGGAATCAGCCCGATCAGCGCCAGGGGCGCGTCGCCGGTTTTTTTGCCCACGGCCAGGGTGCGATAACCTTTCGAGGCGAGCTGATCGACCAGCTCTCGGATGTTAAGGCTTTGATCGTCGGACAGATCTGCCATGTCGAGGAGTACCTGCGCGGCACCCTTCACGGCAATAAACCGCTCATCCCCGGCCTCAATCTCAGCCTCGGTACGCTTACGCACCGGGTCAAAGGGGGTGAAGTGGGTTTGTTTGAACTGACTCAGATCGATATCGGGCAGGTGTTCATCGATATAGTGAAAAATTGGTAACTCAATGGGGTCGTTATTTTCCAGCTTGGAGGCCAGCGCAGCGACCTGAAATAATTCATCCATGCTGTAGTGATCCAGCAGCACAGGGTCGGCCACCTGCATCTTGTTTTCGGTCAGGGTGCCGGTCTTGTCGGAACAGAAAACATCCACACCGGCCAGTTCTTCGATGGCGGTCAGCTTGGAAACGATGGCCTGCCGGCGTGCCAGATTTAAGGCACCCACCGCCATGGTGACGGATAAGACTGCCGGCAGCGCAACCGGAATGGCCGCCACGGTCAGCACCAGGGAAAAGCGGATGATTTCGAGAAAGTTTTCGTGGCGGAACAGGGCCACCATAATAATCAGTAGTACCAGCGCGACAGTAATCAGAATCAGGAAATTACCGATCTGAATGACCATTTTCTGGAAGTGGCTGCGTTCTTCCAGTTGTGCCTTGGCGACCAGGGAAACCACCGAGGAAAATCGTGTTCTGGCCCCCGTGTTGACCACGATAGCCTGCATCTCACCCTGTTTGACAATGGTGTTGGCGTAGGCGACTTCGTTGACCTTGCGACTCACTGGCAGGGATTCACCCGTCAACGCGGCCTGGTCGATGAGCAGGTAGTCGCCCGCCATGAGTTGTACATCGGCCGGTACGATATCACCGATTTGCAGTTTGACTATGTCTCCCGCCACCAGCTCGCGGCTGGGGATTTGCCGGAATTTACCTTCGCGCAATACCGTGACCTTGCGTGTCATGCCTGCCTTGAGTGCTTTCAGCGCATTCAGTGCCCGGTGTTCCTGGAAAAAATCCAGACCGGCGTTGACCAGCAGCATGACCAGAATGATGGCGAAGTCTTCCCATTTCTGCACCAGGGCCGAGAGCAAGGCAGCGGTTTCGATCATCCACGGAATCGGTCCCCAGAAACGGCGGAACAGGCGGTGCCACAAAGTCTCTTCGTGTTCCTGGATTTCGTTGTAGCCCTCTTGTTCGAGGCGTTTACCGGCCTCGGCCTGGGTTAATCCCTCAGTACTGGCGTTTAACGCATCCAGTGTTTCGGCAACGGATTGCTGGCTGTAGCTATCGGTGTCCTGATGCATGGGCAGACCTCTACGCTATGATTTTTATTGAATGTAAACTAATCCGATAAGCAACGCAGGTGACAGTGGCTATAGATAATTCAGGCCTGATTCTTACCGACTTGATCAGAGATTTATTAAAGGATTTTAATGGCCATATCTTCCAGAGTATTAGCCGTGACATGAATTCTTTTTGCGACTTCCCTGAGCTGCGCGAGAAGTTCCTTATTTATGATGATATTCTTGCAATCCTCCTGATCAAGGAGTTTTGCTACCGCCTGTGCGCAGAGTTTGACCACCTGGTTATACTTGTCATGTATAAGGTCGATATCGGGTGCGATCGCCTTCGGTTTGTTGACAGACAGGCGAGTTATCCCCAGTTCAAGCAAGACAGTCATTTCAACCAGCACATCGACAATACTCCGGTATTCATCCAGTGACACAACCTCATAGGCCAGGACTTCCAGCACAAAGTGTTTGACGCTGAGCGCTATCCAGTCCAACTGGGTGATCATGCGGTAGATCGACTCCTTGTCGTAACTGGTGATGAATACATCCAGTAGCTGCTTCATATTGTTGGATTTCAGCGAGCGTGCCTGCTCTGCGTGATCGGTAATACGCTCCAGTAAGGCCCGGTTATTGTCTCTGCACGCGGCTTGTAAATCTTCGACAATGGCACGCGTGATATGCGCCTGGGATTGCAGCGCGTTATCAAAGTCGACATTTTTCGGCAGGATATAGTTGCTGATTAGACCCATGACTCTTCTCCCGCCCTTACCGGACGATCATCAGGTAGAGGTAACAGTAGAGCCAGCCCAGGCAGATTGAAACCGGCAGGTTCAACCACCAGCCGGAGACAATGCCGGCCGCGGTGCGCCATTTCACATGACCGGGTTTTTCGGCTGCACCGTTGCCCAGCAGGGTGGCGGTGACCACCTGGCTGGTGGAGGTGGGGGCCCCGATCACAGTGGCCAGACTATTGACCAATGCCGAGCCCAGCTGATCGGCCACCGAATGGGTAATGCGCACGCGAAATAGCCCGAATCCAAGGGTACGGATAATGCGCCAGCCACCAAACAGGGTGCCGAGCGTGATGGCGCTGGCGCACCAGATGATTGCCCAGAACGGAATCGTGAATTCACTCGTCACGCCATGCGCCAGTAACATCATACCGATGATGGCCATCCCCTTTTGCGCATCGTTTGCACCATGCGAGAAACCCAGCCAGGCAATGCTGACGTATTGTGAAGCGACAAACAGGCGCGAAACCCTTTGCCTGAAATGCCGAAAAACGGCAAAGATGAGTTTCATGATCAGAAAACCGATCAGAAAACCCAGCAGCGGGGAAACGAAGAGCCCGGCAATCACTTTCATGAAACCTGTCAGTTCGCCGGCTTGCAATGCCTGTACGCCCCAGTGGATTTGCCCGCTGCCAACGGCATACAGGCCCGCGCCCACCAGTCCACCGGCCAGGGAATTGGATGATGAGGAAGGGAAGCCAAAGCGCCAGGTGATCAGGTTATAACTGATGGCAGCCAGTAGGGCGGCGATAACGACGCTTTCACCGATCTGTGCTGAGGCCGTACTGATATCGACAAACGTACCAACGGTGTTGGCGACAGCGAGGCCCACAGTAAAAGGGGCGATGAAAGTGAAAAAAGTGACAATGCCAATGGCAACAGCCGGTTTCATGGTGCGCGAGGCGATGGCGGTGGCCACCATATCGGCAGCATCATGAAAGCCATTGGTGAAATCGAAAAAGGCGACGACAATGACGATAGCGAGTAATGAGCCGTTGAATAATTCCATTTGATATCAACGAACTCGGAACTGGATTCCGCGCTCACAGAGCAGAACGTCAGCGGCGATGATCGCCGAATATCCGTGCTGCGCATCCACCAGACCCGGTACTGAGAAAAAACCGCCACTGAGCTTGTCGCCAACACCCCCGGTAACATTTCCGGCCATTGCGTACT
This sequence comes from Gammaproteobacteria bacterium Milos-ODIII6, assembly GCA_029228645.1. Taxonomy (GTDB): domain Bacteria; phylum Pseudomonadota; class Gammaproteobacteria; order Chromatiales; family Chromatiaceae; genus MONJU. Next base: position 15,993 of record JAPTHR010000019.1, on the reverse strand, counting down.
GTTGCTCCTGGTCAGGGCGTCCGAATTATTTTTCTTTTCTCGGAATCGTCATTGTATTACATCAGCGAATGGATGGTAAGGCTGGTTATCATTGAGCGTCACCTATTGCGTTCTACTATGTTCTGGCTACTGGTAGAGGTGGACCCACTTGAATGAGAATAAAATTTTGAGAATCGGCCATGAGTAAAAAAGAGGCTCTTCGCTATTTCGAGTGGAATTCACCCTGAAACCCATGCCAGTGTATCCGGGAATTTGAGTGCGAGGAACCGGGATGGACAGCAAAGAGATTCTGCTACTGGGCTTGGGCATACAGGCGCCCTGGCAGTTGGTTGATCAGCGGCTCGAAACGGACAAGAATCCGCATGAGCTGCATCTTGAAGTGAAGGCGGAACGAGGCTCGAAGTACGCGTGCCCTGAATGTGGCAAGGCCTGCGCCGCCCATGATTTCCAGGAGAAGACGTGGCGTCATCTGAACTTCTTCCAGCACCATTGCTATGTGCATGCCTCGGTGCCTCGCGTGAAGTGCCCGGAGCATGGCGTGAAGTTGGTGGAAGTCCCTTGGGCGCGCAAGGGCAGCGCGTTCACGCTGCTGTTCGAGCAGGCCGCAATGACGCTGGTGCGTGAGATGCCGGTCAATGCTGCAGCCCGGATCATCCAGATCACGGACACTCGCCTGTGGCGGATTGTGCAGCACTATGTGGCCCAGGCGGTGAGTCAGTTCGACTTATCCTCAGTCGAGGCCGTCGGGCTTGATGAGACCGCCAGCAAACGCGGCCACAACTACGTGACAATCTTCATTGATATGGAGCGGCGAGCGGAGCCGGTGCTGTTCGCCACGCCGGGCAAAGGCAAAGAGACGGTGGCGTCCTTTGCCCGGTTTCTGAAGGACCACCAAGGCGAACCGGAGAAGATCAAGGAGGCGGTATGTGACATGTCGCCTGCCTTTCTCAGCGGCATCGCTGAACAGTTCCCTCAAGCCGAGGTCACGGTGGACTGGTTCCACATCGTGCAGACGTTTACGCGCGCTCTGGATGAGGTGAGGAAAAAGGAGAACCACGTGACACCGCTACCCAAACACGTGCGATGGGCGGTCTTGAAAAATGGCGAAGTGGATCACCTCACCACGAATCAACTGAATGCCTTGGCTGAGCTTCTGGAGCAAGGGCTGGATACGGCCACCGCCTGGCGCATCAAGGAAAGGCTGAAGTGGATCCGGCAGGCAAAGACCCCTCGGGCAGCGCGCTGGCGCATTACCCGCTTCATCAATTACGCAAAAGGCCTGATTGGCGATAACGCCCTGCTGGAACCGGTCAGCAAAGCCCTGGAGACCCTGGGAAGAAATGCCGAACGGGTCGTCAGACGCTGGACATCAACCTATACCAATGCGCGCCTGGAAGGCTTGAACAGTCTCTTTCAGGCAGCCAGAGCCAGGGCRCGCGGATACCGGAACAACGAGACCTTCATCGCGATGATCTACATGATCGCCAGCCCGGCGGGTTCCATCCTCAAATCCACTTGAAATGACGAAGAGCCAGTAATATTCCTGATAGGCCAAGCATGCCATGGAGATCGATACGGTTCATTTGAATTTGCCAGAGATGCTCTGGAATGAATATAGAATCAAGCTTGGGACTTGGGTGCGTTCATTTGTCGCAGTCATTTGCGCGGCTGTTGATGCAGTTGGGAATTCTCGGCCTTGTGCTAAAGGGTGGACAGATCAATAATGCTGGCCTGATCGACGCGCCGAATTTCAACAAAAACAAAGATGGCAAACGCAACCGGGAGATGCATCAGAGACGCAAAGGCAATCAGTGGTGCCTCGGGATGAAGATGGACATCAGTGTGGATGACATGTCCGGTGTGGTGCATAGCTTGGTCACTACGGCAGCGAACGTGAATGATGTGAATCAGGCACTTCATCTGCTTCATGGTGAAGAGGAACGCGGATTCGGTGACGCGGGTTACCAGGGTGTCGAGAAACGCCCAGAAAATAAAGTCCGACAGATCCAGTGGCACATTTCGCTACGTCCAGGAATAAGGCGCGCCTTGTGCATCAGCGGGCTATACCGGCTGACTGAGCAAATCGAACGATCGAAGGCCAGCATGCGGGCCTTCGTTGTACACCCATTCCGGTTGATCAAGCCGCAATTAGGCTTCACCAAGTTGCGCTATCGCGGTCTAGCGAAGAACGACTATGCGCTGCACAGGATGTTCTCTGTTGTGCAACCTGTACATGAAACGCCGACCGCGCCCTGGTAGTTGCGTAGGATTAGTATGCCGGAATCCCAGAATGCAGGCCAAAAAAATTGCCCTGAGGGGCCGTGAAAACGAGGTGTTAGGGCGCGTGCAGCAGCTATTAAGCATAAGTGTCGAAATGTAGGGGCTTTCTCAGAGGTTCCTAAGGCTAATCGAAAAAGAAAGTGTATCTTATATCTAGTTTTCCAAGCCCATATGGGCTGAATCCTTATATAGAAAGCTATTTTCAGGCTATTCTTGATAAGGGGTTTACTTATGGGTCTGAGTTTTCTTTAGATTCAGAATGGTTGTCCAAAGAATTTAATACGTCTGATGCCATTCACCTCAACTGGCCGGAGATACTGTGGCATGAGTACGACCTAAGGTTGCCGGACAACTTCCACTCAAAACTGCGACACAAGGTGCCTGGTTTTTGGCGTATTAGCGATTGGCTGGATAAACGTAGATCTCGGCAGTTTGCAAACCGTGATGTTGGTTTAATCACCATGTGGGTAGGCTTAGCTGTATTTATGAGAAGGCTTCATCGGGCTCATAAATATGGTAAGAAGGTTATTTGGACCGTTCATAACCTCGAGGCGCATGAGGGTATGAAATTCGTCGATCGCTTTGGTTATTGGTTGCTTTCAAAATTAACGGACTTGGCAATTCTTCACGACGAACGGGCAGCCAGCCGTTACCGCGATCATTACAAACCGAAAGGGCGGGTCGTCGTAATGGCCCATGGAAATTATGACGGTGCCTACCCCGCGCCAAGGACGAAGGCTATTGTCCTCGAGGAATTGGGTTTGTCGGCAGACTGTCCACTCGTTACCTGTCTCGGTGCTATACGTGATTACAAGGGCCTCGATGTTGCTTGCGAGGCAGTGCAGGCATTGGGTGATGAAGTGCAGTTTTTGTGTGCGGGGAACCCCCATGAGGCATTCGATATTTCGGCATTGAAAGAACGGATAAGTCGGTTGCCGAACGCAAAACTCATACCTCGGCGATTGACCCCTCAGGAGTTTTCGGATTTCGCATCAATCAGTGATGTGATTCTACTGCCTTATCGAAAGATCACAGGGAGCGGCGCCTTGTTGGCCGCGCTGACCTTTTCCAAACCTGTTGTTGCCTCTGACTTGCCTTATTTCCACGATATTCTGGATGGCCACCCAGAGGCCGGTATACTTGTAGAAAAGGAATCGTCGATCGCACTGGCCGAAGGTATAACGGCTTTGTTAAGAGTGCCTCGGGAGGTGCGGGAGCGGGAAGCGAGGGGGGTGGCGGACCTTTATGACTGGGATAAGGTTGTTGAACCGGTCGTAGAGGTGCTGGAGACTTGGCGGGAAGAGAAGCTTAATAGAACCGCTATCAGTCAATGATTGCCCTAAAAAGTCAGCTTTGGAGGGCCGCAACGGCTCTTCGGCAATTTCGAAACGTGGCGATGCCGGCATGGAATCGATATCGCCGTGCTGTGGGGCTTGAGATTAGGCGCGTAACGTGCGGGAGTACCTGTCCGGAAAAGAACATTCTGTTATTGGCTTGGGAGTTTCCTCCAACTGTAGGCGGGGGTGTCTATCGGCCACTTTCCTTCGCTCGTTACGGAGCCGGTCTTGGTTGGGGTGTTGATGTCGTGACCGGTGTAATGCCCGAAGATGTTTCAGAGGCGGGTCACTACCTTGAGACGCTTGTGCCGCCGCAGGTCGAAGTTCATCGTGTCAGGGGTGCTTACAAGGGGCCGGTCCCCTGGCTTATGCCGACGCTCGATGGTGGCGTAATGAATGCACTGGCGGTTTTTGAGAAGGCGCTTGAGGCTTTGTGGTCAAGAGAATGTGGGGCGGTATTGGCTTCAGGTCCACCCTTCCATATCTTTGTTGCTGGTGCCTGGCTGGCACGAAAAAAAGGATGGCCTCTGGTGCTGGATTATCGGGATGAATGGAACGAAAATCCGTTCAATGCCATCCTGAAAAATGATGTGAACAGGAAATGGGAACGGAAATGTCTCAAGCAGGCAGATAGGGTTTTGTTTACGACTGAATCGCAACTGGAACATATGGTTGGAGCATTTCCTGAGCTACCAAGAGATAAATGTCATGTGGTCTTCAATGGGTGGGAACCGCAAGATTTCAGAGGGGCGGAGAGGGGACCAGAAGGTGGTCGGTTAGAGGGCCATGATTTGGCTCACAGCGTCGTATTTCTGGGGAACCTGGCACCTTATATCCAGTCGGGTGGATTTGTGGATACGCTCCAGAATGCTGCCAAATTGTTTCCAAGTCTGGAAAAGGATTTTTCCGTGGAGATTATAGGTCGACAGCCTGAAAGGGTTAAAAAGCGGTTAGAAGGCTTCCCAAGCCGGGGATTACTGGAGATTGGGGGTCAGGTATCCAAAGCAGAAGCTTGTTTGATCATGCGCCGAGCCAAGGCATTGTTGCTGCCGAATCCGGAATCGTTGCATCGTTATATTCCGGGCAAACTTTATGAATATATCGCTTCTGGTACGCCCATATTGCTCTATGGAAAAGGCGGGGAAATGGGCGAGATTATAGAGTCCCTGCGGGCCGGCATCATCGTGCCTGAGGGAGACCCGAACCTGTTGGTTGAGGCTTGTCGGAAGATTGTGGCGGGAGCAGTTGACGTCTCAGATATTGAAGAGCGGCAGGACTGGCTTGAATCTCGTACGCGCGAATACCAGTCACGAAAGCTGTTTTCGATCCTCGAAGAATTATCTTAGCTCGCCGACTCAGAGACTTTATCTGTGCGGATACTGTATACGAGCGAGCGTCCCCCCTATCCTTTCTTCCTAGGTGGCGCAGCACGTTGTGCCCATGAATTGTTGTTTCGCCTGGTTGCCCGTGACGACCTCGAATGCTTTGCGGTGGGGGATACTTCATTCAACCACCCTCCCTGGCGTTACCCAGATCCGGAGAGTTTTAACTCCCTTGGCATCCGTGAAATCAGGGAAGAAAATGGGCAGCGGGTTCTTGATTGCGGTTACCCGGTAGAGGTGCTGGATGATTTTGCTGCCTCGCTGCCGGTATTTATTAACGAATTCCAGCCCGAAGTCATCTGGACCCAGATGGAAGGGGCCGAGCAGGTAGCGGCTATAGCCCGGCGTAAAAAGATCCCTTGTCTGTACTTCATACACGATGCGGAACTGCCCAGCTCAGAATTGAAGGCGCTGGCTAAGCTTGGCTGCGGCTTTGTCACGAGCAGTCAGTTTCTTTCTCAGAAGGCAGGCAAAGTGCTGAGGCGGGAAGTGCCGGTCGTGTACCCCTGTCCGAGACTGGATTTCGGGGTATCCGGTGCTGTGGACGGGTATGTCACCATGATCAACCCGCACCGGGTCAAAGGTGTCGAGACGTTCTTCCGGATCGCCAAGGCGCTACCGGAAGTGCGTTTTCTTCTGCTGGAATCCTGGAAGCTGAACGACAACGACCTCGAGACGTTGAATAAACAACTTACCTCCCTTCCCAACGTTGAATTTCGGCACCGTGTGGACGATATGGCCGAGATTTACCGAGAGACAAAGTTGCTGATCGTGCCCTCTGTTTGGGAGGAGGGTTTCGGGATGGTGGCGGTGGAGGCGCAGTCCTGTGGGATCCCGGTGATTGCCAGCAATCGGGGTGGGTTACCCGAGGCGGTCGGTAAGGGCGGTATTCTGATCGATGATTACCGGAATCCGGATCACTGGGTTGATGCGATCATGCAGATCATGGGTAATCCGGAGACCTACGCGCAGTACCGCGAACTCGCATTGGAAAATGTTCGCAGCGAGTGGTTCAGCTGTGACTACAGCGCCGCCAGATTTCTGCGGGTGTTGCAAGGAACTGCAAGCCGACAGCAGGGGCGTGGGTTCATGTCCAGAATCCATGACCTTGTCGATCGTCTGTTGCTTCGGCGACGGTAAAAAACGGAGCAGGGGTTGAAAGCGCTGCGTTTTGTAATATGCGAAATCGATTATTCGGCAGGCAGATCAAAGAGAGAGGTTTAATGTCGCAGGTATTCATGAAGTCATTACTGCCGGCAGTTTTTTCGGGGCTGGTGCTCGTATTGGCGGGCTGTGGTGGCAGCGATCAACCGGTTTTTGAAGACGTCACCTATTCATCGGGCCTCGATTACCAGGGAATGACCCATGGGGCCGCCTGGGGTGATTTCGATGGCGATGGCTATCCGGATCTTTACCTGAACAACCATCTCAACGAGGCAGGGCTCTATCGCAACAAGGGCGACGGGCGTTTTGAAGACGCCTCTGCGTTGTTTGCGGGTGCCGGTGATCGGGGTGGGGACGCACACGGCGCGTCTTGGGCCGATTTCGATAACGATGGGGACCAGGATCTGGTCCAGTTGACCGGGGCGATGGTAGGGGTCGGCGCCGAGCCCAAGAAGCTGTTTCTGAACGAGAGTGGGGTCTTTCGCGATGTGGGGGAAGCACTTGGTGTCGGAAACCCGCTGGGCCGTACCCGCACGCCACTCTGGTTCGATGCCGACCGCGATGGACGCCTCGATCTGTTCATGGGGGCAGAGGCGCGATTCGACGATGAGACACCGCCGTTCTGGTTCTTACAGACCGAATCCGGATTCAGGCCGGACACCGAGATTGGGGGAGACATTTTCCGGTCCACTCCTTTCTGTTTAATAAGTGAACTGGATGGTGATCGGATTCCGGATTTGATTTGCAGGGTCCATGCCCCCAGGCATGCCTATCAGATAAAGTCGAGTGCCAGCCGGCCTTTCGAGGCTTTGGATCTGTTGCCGAATACCGCGTTCTCGGATATCGCGGCCGGCGATTTCGATGGCGACCTGGATTTCGATCTTTATCTCGCGCGGAACGCGACAGCGGGCCAGGTCGTGTGGGCGCAACCGCGCGCCAATGAGTTGCAGGTCGATCTCAAAGCAGACCGGAAAACCGGAACCGATTCGTTCGGGTTTTCTTTCCGTTCCAGGGGTGAGGTGGAATTTCTGGTTTCAAAAGCCCATTCCTACAAGCCGTTTTCTCACAAACAGATCCTGATCGGCGGGCAGGGGCGCCATCCCGCCGGCTTTTCCTTCACCCTGTCGCCAGAGGGTGTCGTTGGACTTGCGCCCGATGAGGCGGTCGAGGAATCCCGCCTCCGCGTGGGGTTCAAGGCGCCCGATCAGTGGACGGTTTTTCTCCAGAGCGTGCCCAGCCAGTCGGGTAAGGGGGCTCGCAAGCTGAAGTACGACCATCTCGCCATCCAGATCAATTCGACCGCCGTTGTGGACAATGTGGAGGCCTTGGGCGTCGAGACACGGTCCACCGCGGCGCAGGACCGCCTGTTCATCAACCACTCGGGAAGCTTCCAAGAGGAAGGCGATAATCGTGGAATTGGCCACCCACTACCCAGTGCGAGTGTGGTTGCCGCGGACTTCGACAATGACATGGACCTCGACCTCTACGTGGTCTCGGCCGACCAGATCGGTAACCCGGCAAATGTGCTGCTGATGAACAAAGGGGATGGCCATTTCGAGAAAGTCGGCAACGCGGGTGGCGCTCTGGGAAGTCGCCTGGGAATTGGCGAAACCGTTGTCTCCGCGGATTTCGATCGGGATGGGTTTGTCGACCTGTTGCTGGCAAATGGCGCCAGCATGGGGCCGAGCCTGGGGCCGGCATCGGACCAGGGCGGGTACCAGCTTTATCGCAACCGGGGCAATGGCAATCATTGGCTGGAAATCGACCTCGAAGGCACTGCATCCAACCGTGACGGCATCGGCGCGATTGTGTACCTGACTGCCGGAGGGATCACCCAGGTAAGGATGCAGGACGGCGGTATGCATCACCTCAGTCAGAATGATATGACGCTTCATTTTGGCTTGGGGAAACATCAGGCAGTCGATGAAATCGAGATCCATTGGCCGAGCGGAACCGTGCAGCGCGTTTCGGCTGTTGCGGCCGATCAGTTGCTTTTGATCCGCGAAGAAGCGCCCTAAAGATTCGACACAAGCTCGCCGTTAACAAGCTTTGGGTATGGCGAGACGACGGATAAGTATCGACGATATGTTTTGGAAGAAGAAAAAGCCGAGCCACGAACGGGCCATGGACTGGTTCAAGAGCAATTTGGTGCAGGGACAAGGGATTATTGTTCACACCCGGCAACCTGAGCCTTATCCGGAAGTCACGGGTTATTTCGTGCCAACCTTGTATGAATGGGGCGAAGACGAGTTGGCGCGCAGTTGCTTGCGCTGGCTGATGTCGATTCAGCTGCCGGACGGCGCATTTCCGGCACCCGATGGTACGCCTTACACCTTCGATACCGGCCAGATCATGCGTGGCCTGGTTGCTGGAATGGGAGACGTCGAAGGCGCCGGGGATTCGCTCAGACGCGCTGCGGACTGGATGCTGACCCAGATCGACGACGCGGGTCGTTTGCTGACGCCATCGACCGAGCTGTGGGGCGATATCGCCAACGACATGATCCACACGTACACCTTGAAACCTTTGAAAGATGCGGGCGAGCGACTGGGCAATCCTGCCTACGTCGAAGCCGTGCACAAGGTGCTCGCTTACTACAAGCAGCAGCAGGAACTGGTCCCGTTCAATCGGCTGGCCCACTTCCATGCCTACATCATGGAAGCATTGTTGGAGCTTGGCGAAGTCGACCTGGTGAAGCAAGGGATGGCGGATGTCGAGGCACTACAGCGCGCCGATGGCAGCATTCCCGCCTATCCCGATGTCGATTGGGTCTGTTCCACCGCCATGGCCCAATACGCCGTGATCTGGTATCGACTGGGCGAAAAGGAAAGAGCGGACCGTACCCTGCGTTACCTCGAGAAGATACAGAATCCCTCCGGGGGCTGGTACGGAAGCTATGGAGAGGGTGCCAAGTATATCGCCAGAGGGGAGATCAGCTGGGCCGTGAAGTATTTTCTGGATGCGTGGTATCTGAAAAAACTCAGCGAGGACGCCCGTGATTAAGGTACTCACCGTCTTCGGTACCCGGCCCGAGACCATCAAGATGGCGCCTGTTATCGCGCAGCTCGAGAAGCACGCGGATCGCATCGCCAATCGCAATTGTTTTACCGGTCAGCACAAGGACATGGTCGAACCCTTGCTCGACCTGTTCAACATTCGGGTGGACTACGATCTCGGGCTGATGAAGGCCAACCAGACGCTCGAGCACATCACCGTCGCGGTGTTGCAGGAGGTCTCACGCATCCTACGGGAAGAACACTTCGACCTGGTGCTGGTGCAAGGGGATACGACCACCTCGATGGCGGCGGCGCTCGCGGCTTTTTATGCGGGCGTGAAGGTCGGTCACATCGAGGCGGGTCTGCGCACCTATGACAAGGATCACCCTTACCCCGAGGAAAGCAATCGCAAGGTCATCGATGCGGTCGCCGACATTTTCTTTGCGCATTCCGACCTCGCCGAGGGGCACTTGCTCAAAGAGGGGATCAAAAAAGACAGCATAGAGATCACCGGGAATACCGTAATCGACGCGCTCCTCGATGTGGCGGGCCGTGAGTACGACGTGTCGGGCACTGTCCTCGAACCAATCTTGTCCGATCCGCGGAAAGTTGTTCTGGTTACCGCCCACCGGCGTGAAAGCTTCGGCGGGCCCTTTGAGTCGATCTGCCGCGGAATAGGCGAACTTGCTGACCGCTACAAGAATGACATCCTTATCGTGTATCCGGTTCATCGAAATCCCAACGTTCGGGAGGTCGTCGGATCGATTTTGTCTGATAGAGAAAATGTCCGCTTGATTGATCCCCTGGATTACATGGCGCTGGTTCATCTGATGAAACATACGTTCATGGTCCTGACCGATTCGGGGGGGTTACAGGAAGAGGCGCCCAGTCTCGACAAGCCCGTTCTGGTGCTACGCAAGGTCACGGAGCGCCAGGAGGGTGTAGCAGCCGGCACCCTGAAGATCGTTGGAATGGAATCCGAGGCGATCGTGCGGGAGGCCTCGCGATTGCTGGAAGACACTGCCGAATACCAACAGATGGCGTCCAGGCAAAACCCTTACGGCGATGGAACGGCCGCCGTGCGTATCGTGGAGCGCATATTGGCTGAACCCGGGTTGGAGCATGAATCCCATGCAAGCGGGGAGTGACAAGCAAAAGCCGCTGGTCAGTATCGTACTGCCAACGTACAACCGGGCCACGGTATTGCCCCATGCGATTCGAAGCGTACTCGCCCAGGATTACGATAATTTCGAACTCATCGTCGTTGACGACAACTCGCCAGACGAGACCCGGGACGTGGTGCATGCCTTTGATGACCCCCGAATCCGGTATACGAGGAATGATCCCAACCTGAAGCTCCCCCGCGCATTGAATCGCGGGTTCTCGCTTGCGCGTGGGCACTTTCTGACCTGGACCTCGGATGACAATATGTACGCGCCCGAGGCCATCGGGAAGATGGTGGCGAGACTGCAGGCGGGTGACTGCGACTTCGTCTATGCGGACTACTACCAGTTTTCCGATACGGACGAGCAGGGAATCCCGGCTGACCTTCGTCACGAAAGGTTGCCGGCGAGTCTCCGGCTGGAGAAGGGCAACCACATCGGGGCCTGTTTCATGTACTCGCGCCGGCTGTATGAGTCGGTGGGCGAATATGATCCGGAGTTGTTCCTGATCGAGGATTACGACTACTTTCTCCGGGCGGCCAGAGGGTTCCGGTTTTGTCACATCGATGAGCCGCTGTATTACTTTCGGCGCGACGAAGACACGCTGTATCACTCTCGCTATTGCGAGGTGAAGTCCTCCGACGTGCTGGTGCGCCTGAAGAACGGCGTACTCGATCCAGACGGCGCAGTGGACACGGCGGTCAATCTGGGGATGCGGCACCTTGGGGCCCTGAAACAGCCACTGCTGAGTCGCGGACATTCCCTGGTCAGTGGGCGCTCGTATCGCCTGACTCAATGGTTCGAGAAGAGGGCGGACGCGTATCTTCGCGATCGCTTCCGTAAGTCAGTGGGGGAATTGGCCACGCGTTACACAGCCGGGTCGATGACATTCGGGGAAGCGCGAGAGCAACTCTGCGCTGTGCTGAGAGCCGAGGTCAATTTTGGCCAGATCCGTCCTAAGTAGCCATTATTCAGAAGGCGGTTGAGCTGTGCATGCCAGTATCATCGTGTGTACCTACAACAGGGCGGACTCGCTGCGAGATACCTTGCTGGCGTTGCAGCGTCTTGAATCACCTGAAGCAAAAGAGTGGGAAGTGGTCGTGGTCGATAATAATTCGACCGATCACACCCAGGACGTCATCGGCGAGGTTTCTCGCGAGTGGCCCAGACTTCGCGCTGTATTCGAGTCAGAACAGGGGCTGTCGCATGCACGAAACAGCGGCATTAACGCAGCTCAAGGGGGCATTCTGCTGTTTACGGACGATGATGTCCTGCCCGAATCCGATTGGCTTATCGCGACACTAGAAGGATTGGACAGGCACGATGCGGATGCCTGCGGGGGCTACATCGCGCCGATATGGGAATCACCACCACCGGCGTGGCTGACGGAGAGGTTCCACGGGTTTCTCGCTGTTCGCGCAGACCGGGATGATGATTACGCTATCACTCAGGAGAGCCAGATGCCTTTCGGCGCTAATATGGCGATCAAAAGATCGGTTTTCGATAGCGTAGGATTTTTCGATACCGCCAGGGGCCGGAAGGGAAACGTCCTGGCCAGCGGCGAAGATGGAGAAATGTTCGCCCGTATCCTAAAAGCTGGGTTTTGCGTTGTCTTTTTGGGGCGATCGAGAGTCCATCACAAAGTGGAAGCCTTCCGCCTTACAAAAAAATATTTTCGTCGTTGGCGTTTTCAAACCAGCCGGAACCTGGCGATCAGTCGCGGAACAACGGGTTCGCACAGGTTTCTGAATATCCCACTCTACATGTTCCCTCAGCTTGCACGCGCGGTGCTCCGAATGTTGTGGGGTTACCTTGCGTTACCAAAAGATGAGGCATTCAACAGGGATATGGTGGTTTTCCATTTTTTAGGTTTTATGCGGGGGCTGAGCATGAGCCGTGAGACACCAAAGTGAGCGTTGACCAGATGAGTCCGCTCGAGCCAGAGAGAGGCTCGGATTGGTCCCCGACAGTGGCAGTGATCATCCCGACCAAGGATCGTCCGGAATACCTTGACGACGCAATCGATAGTGCGTTGCAGCAAACTTATCCTACAAACGAAGTCGTCATTGTCGATGACGGTTCGAAGGTGCCGGTTAGTCAGGCCGAACTCAGGAAGAAGTATGGGGTTCAGATCAAGGTGCTGCGAAATGATGCATCAAGGGGCTTGGCATACTCTAGAAATCGTGGGGTAGAGGAGTGTGGTTCGGAGTATGTGATTCATCTCGATGATGACGACCTGCTACGTGAGGATGCGATAGAAACCTGCATCGCGGTTCTGAGAAAACATACCGATCTGGAGCTTTTGACTTTCGCGGTAAAAGGTTTCGACAAGAATTCCAACCATTTCAACAAAGTGCAGAATGATGGGCTGGAAAAGGTGATAACGCTTGGAGAGGGAACGGAATTAGAGCCGGGCATAATCTTATTCGAAAGTTATCTTTTTCCTGCGTTGCTTAAAAGAGTACCCATGGCAATGCAGCGCACGATGATCAGCGCATCTAAATGGAACGAGGTGAGTCTTTATAGGCGAGAGATCTATAGCCTTGACTCCGAGGTTGGCGACGTGGAGTCGGCGAAATACAGACTCACAGGTCCGTTACGGGATTCTGAATGGGTGAAATATGCAGCTCTGCTATGTAAAAAGATCGGATTGATAAAAGACGAGTTGTACTTGCAGCGCTGTGGAAATCAGGGGTATTCGTCAAGGCCGGAGAATAAACTTCTTCATCAGTCGCAGGAAGTCGATATTTTGAAACACCTGGTCCTGGGAGCAGAGCATGATGTATATCTCAAGAAATGGAAAGAAGAACTAGAAGAGGCGCTGGCGACCAAATACTTTGCAAGGACTTACCAGTATTTCCACGGCGATGAAAGGTGGAAAGCCTACCTTGATTTGATAAGCGCACTGCGAAAAAAAATTAAATGGAAGTACTTGCGTTTTGGTTTTCGTATGCTGCTGCCTAGAACTAAATATTAATCGACAGGGGAAAGCGTTCCTGGCTTGCTTAAGCAGTTCGGATTGCTGCGCAATATTAGTATAAAATTAAGAGCACATTGAATTGAAGATATTATTTGTCACAGGAAGGCCTTTTTTCCCACAGCAGATAGGTGGGCGAGAATGGGCGATTCATGAAACGGCGATTCAATTGCTGGACAGAGGGGATGAGGTCGTTGTTATGAGCGGCATGCTGCCCAAGGGAATGGTTTATTGGAAAAACACACTGAAAAGAAAAGTTCAGGGTAAAAGCTATATAAAGGACAGCTATTCTGGTTATTCAGTGTATCGGGGCTGGGATTGGGAAAAAGGAATTATAGAGGTCTGCAACAATGTGCGTCCAGACATTGTTATGCTCGAAAGCGGAGGGGCTTTAAAGCTGGTGCCAGCGCTAAAAAAAATGAAAACTCCTATTGTATACAGGCTTCACGATACAGCACTCGACAATCTTGGAGGAAACCCTAACGAGTTTTCCGGAATTCAATATGTATCGGTCTCCCAGTTTCTGAGCGATCGTTTTGAACAAAAGTTTGGATTCGGCACTTCGGTCGTCCCCCCTATAGTACTCAGGGAAAGGTGCGCGGTTGTTTCCAATCGTCGTAAAGTGGTTTTTGTCAATCCTCGACCTGTGAAAGGGGGAAGCATCGTACTGGAACTGGCTCGTAGGCGACCAGACATTCCCTTTAAGATATTCGAGGCGTGGGAAAAGGACAATAACGTAGTGGAACTCGAAAACATCGCAAAAACTCTACCCAATGTGGAATGGGTCTCTTCCACTCAGGACCCAAGAAATATTTATGCGGACGCTCATACCATCCTCGTGCCTTCCCAAGCTGATGAAACATGGGGGCGTGTAGTAACAGAAGCGCAGATAAACGGGATACCTGTGATCGCGAGCAATCGTGGCGCTCTGCCGGAATCTGTTGGGAGCGGGGGTATATTGATCGATCCGCCTGATGATATACAGGCTTGGGAGAAGGCACTGGGGAATCTATGGGATGATTCAAACGTCTATCAACATTATGTCGGCTTGGCAAGGCAAGGCGCCGAGCGAAGTGAAATTGGGGAAAGCATTCTTACAGATAGGTTATTGAAAGTATTGGAAGAAGCTCGATCTGCTTCTTATGCTCCATAAGATTTACTCGTGAAGAAATACTTCCCAAAGCGACGCTTTGGTTATATTAAAACAGGCTCGTTGGCATGTCGTTCAGACTCGAGAAATCCGCAAATAATGACTTAATGAAATATTCTAGCGACGTTGGGAAATTATTTTTCTATTTCCAGAACAGCTCTAATGTTCCGCTACCCGGCGACCTGACCGATTATCCGGATTGGTTTAACGAAATAGCGAAACAGGAGGGTGTGCTGGGGCCAGCCACCTGGACAGTACAAACTTGTTTGGTGCTGAAGTCGAGAGGGGTGAATTGCGAGTTGGTGTCCGAAATACCGACTTCAGGTGTCATTGTCGCGCATTATGATCACGTTCCTCGTGGTCTCCACCCGAACAGAAAATTGTACTGAGTTTGCATCTTAGCTGATCGTCCGTTCCCGCATCCCTGCGTTAATTTCCATGTGACCCAGAATCCGGAACAACGTCTTCTGGGTCTGATGCCCCACCGATACCTCCCCTCTTGGCCGCAACCCGGGCTGAGGGCGCGCGACCCGTCTCGAGGTGCCACCTTCAGAAACGTAATGTTCTTTGGGGAGGAGTACGGACTCAACCCGGAGATCGCAGATAAGAGCTTCAAAGCCTGGTGCGACGCAAATGATCTTGAATTTAGGTGCGTTGAGCGATCGAAGTGGTACGACTATTCAGATTGTGATGTGGTCTTGGCAATTCGTTCTTTTAATAATGAATCGACACATAGTGATAAACCGGCATCGAAGCTCGTGAACGCCTGGCTTGCTGGAGTTCCCGCGATCCTCGGGGGGGAAAGTGCTTATCGTTTTGAAGGTACACCGGGTGAAGATTATCTGGAAGCCCTTACCATCGACGACGTTAAAGAGCATCTTTTGAATCTGAAGACCGATGCAGTTTTGGCAACTTCAATCGTTAAAAGAAGTGGACCCCGTAAATTGGACAGCGTGATAAGTGCTTCCTCGGGTCAAGCCGCCAGCTTGGCAGCGTCCTGATAATACACACTGTCCGGTGTCAGCCGGTCAAGTGATTGATGTCGTCTTTCCTCGTTGTAAAACGCGAAGTACGCGCCCAAAGATGCACGGGCGGTAGCGACGCTGTCGTAGGCTTTGATATAGACCTCCTCGTACTTCACACTGCGCCAGAGGCGCTCGACAAAGACGTTGTCGACCCAGCGCCCCTTGCCGTCCATACTGATCCGGATGTCGTGGTGCTTGAGCACGTCAGTGAAGTCCTCGCTGGTGAACTGACTGCCCTGGTCGGTGTTGAAGATCTCCGGTGCGCCGTGTCGTTCGATCGCTTCATTCAGGGCATCGACGCAGAAGCTGGTGTCGAGCGTATTGGATACCCGCCATGACAGGACTCGCCGCGAGTACCAGTCGATGACGGCTACCAGGTAGACGAAGCCACGAGCCATCGGAATGTACGTGATGTCGGTCGCCCAGACCTGATTCGGCCGATCGATCACCAGCCCCCTCAGCAGATAGGGATAGACCTTGTGCGCCTGGTTGGCGAGACTGAGGTTGCGCTTCGGATAC
>JAPTHR010000018.1 GCA_029228645.1 Gammaproteobacteria bacterium Milos-ODIII6 | reverse complement strand
GGTGGCGTCCTTTGCCCGGTTTCTGAAGGACCACCAAGGCGAACCGGAGAAGATCAAGGAGGCGGTATGTGACATGTCGCCTGCCTTTCTCAGCGGCATCGCTGAACAGTTCCCTCAAGCCGAGGTCACGGTGGACTGGTTCCACATCGTGCAGACGTTTACGCGCGCTCTGGATGAGGTGAGGAAAAAGGAGAACCACGTGACACCGCTACCCAAACACGTGCGATGGGCGGTCTTGAAAAATGGCGAAGTGGATCACCTCACCACGAATCAACTGAATGCCTTGGCTGAGCTTCTGGAGCAAGGGCTGGATACGGCCACCGCCTGGCGCATCAAGGAAAGGCTGAAGTGGATCCGGCAGGCAAAGACCCCTCGGGCAGCGCGCTGGCGCATTACCCGCTTCATCAATTACGCAAAAGGCCTGATTGGCGATAACGCCCTGCTGGAACCGGTCAGCAAAGCCCTGGAGACCCTGGGAAGAAATGCCGAACGGGTCGTCAGACGCTGGACATCAACCTATACCAATGCGCGCCTGGAAGGCTTGAACAGTCTCTTTCAGGCAGCCAGAGCCAGGGCACGCGGATACCGGAACAACGAGACCTTCATCGCGATGATCTACATGATCGCCAGCCCGGCGGGTTCCATCCTCAAATCCACTTGAAATGACGAAGAGCCAGTGAATATGACGCTAATTATGGGGCTCTATTCTCTTGGTGGGATAGGCTTTTCTCTACGTATGTGCATAGCCCTAAGCATGGGCATGCCCAAATGAGATTGGGGATTGTCGGATATGAGGCCGAAAAGCACCTCAAAATAGGCTGGATGTTGATCAATCCCTTTATAGATATGGATGCAATAGCAAGCCGATCGTCTGAGGCGCCAGCAACCAAAATACGCTAAGAATTACACACTGTTCGAGATTCGGCCTTACCAGTATCGGATACATCCGCAGGAAAAACCGGCTTATGGGGACTTCTAAATACTCTGGGCATTTCAGATTGAGATGCCAAATGTTTCAGGTCGGATCTCAAGGGGCTGCTATGCGACCGAAGCTATCCTTAAGAGTTTCCTGATAGGGTGCCGATGTGCTTCATAGGAGGCGTTTACTTCCGGCAGGTCCCAGCAATAAACGGCCATCCCCACCTAAAAGAAAAGGTGATGCCCCCTTTATCCACTATATCGAAAGCAGTTATCTGGCAGGCACGACAGTGGATAAAAAAGGGGGTTTTACAAACTATGCTGTGTAGAGGGCTTTACAAATGAATCCCTGAGTGGGGAGTCCGCCTGCAGTAGTGGCAGCGGAATAAACTCGTCCTCGCAGTCATCCATGCGTGAAAGGCCCTTAGTGATGTTTCATGCCTATGCTACATCCATCATCATATCCGCGCCTAGCTCCTGTGCGGAGATAGTTGCATCGACTTCTTTTTCTAGGTCATTGATACGCTCATCCAATACAGCAATGATTTTGTCGCGTGTCGCATCATGATCTATTTTGTCGTTTGTAACTTCCATGTAGTGTTTAATTGCTTCTAACTCTTCTAACAGAATTTCGTTGCTAACGTTCATAGTAGCTCCTGATAATTGGATAACACTCAAAGCAACAAGCACCGGTGACTCAAGAGTGACTTGTTGATTTACATTGCAACAAGTGCCGCTGCAAGCATGAGAGCCAAGGGCGAGTACACGATTCCAATAATTAGCCGGCAGGTACGGCGATCCTGTTCCGCTTACGTCGTATGAGTTCTCGTGTTCATTACGCACCTCTCTGTCCAGGTATTGTCTGCTCGGCACGGTAAGCTTGGACCACGCGTCGAGTATTACAAGAACGCATGTCTAAGACAAAACTTAAACCGATGGGGCGAAAATGCCCCTTAGCGCCACCACCAAGGGACTAAACAGTTGAGGATTGTGAAAATAACTCACTCGTATTTTTTAACCGGTGAACTGAACGGTATCTGACAACGCCGGCTCAGTAGCGGTAATCGATGTGAAGGATTCTGGATTCCGCTTTTGCCCGATTCCACGCAAGCACACCACCTTGCTCGGCAGCCTCAGCGCCGAAAAGCGCGTTGGCTGAAACGCTGTCCTGAAGCGTTGCTGCGGAGTCATTCGGCACGCGATACCGTGGGGGTTCCACCTGCTACGGTTCAATCATTTCCAATTCCGCGCGCACGGTGTTGAGGATTGTTTGCCAGTTGGCATGGTTCCAGATTCCAGCGCGATCGCGGTCTCGATTCAGCACGTTTCCAAGATCGATGGGCTCGCTTACCGCGTCGACCAGACCCATGGACCAGTTGGCAAAATCACGTGAGTCGATAGGCCTGATCGCTACCGTGTGAATATCTTGATGACGCTCGTCGCGGAGTATGTCGGAGTACAGGACCAGAACGGCTTTTTCATCGCCCTCCAGCACCTGCAGGTAAACATCGTCGCTGCAGTAAAGTACGCCCGTAACACCAAGGTCACGATTCCTCCTACTGGCATCTGCGACCAGCTCACGCAATGTCTGCTTGTCGAGTGGCTGTGTCGCTCGGCTCGTGTAGATGATTTGTAGCATTGCCATTCTTAGGATCTCGCTCAGTATGGGTATTCTGGAAGTCTAGCTGTCGAAGGTCGTAGGTTATCCCTTCGCTTCATTCCAAACTCACACGACGATGACGCTTCGCGAAAAATGAGAGTGGCACCGATCCGCGACAAATCGGTCCGCTGCTGACCCAACCGTGACGTAAGGGCCGCCCAGTTTGCAGTGACTGCACGGATTTCGATGTGATCGGACAACTGGCAGTCGTTGAGACCTTGGCTTAGCATTTGACGTCGAGAACCGGCGACGTTGTGCCCCCGGACCGACGTCATCCACCCAGGAGAGTTTGGCGATGGGTAAAAATCCGCCCCGACATGGCCGCACAAACCGCACCACCGATACCGACAAGCTCGATCGCGTCATCGCCGACGCTCGTCGCCGCATGGACGAACGCGCTGCCGGTTACCGTGAGCAGGCCCTGCGGCTTTTCCCGTGGGTGTGCGGTCGCTGCGGCCGCGAGTTCACCCGCACCAATCTGAGGGAACTGACTGTCCACCACAAGGACATGAATCATGACAACAATCCGTCCGATGGCAGCAATTGGGAACTGCTGTGCCTTTACTGCCACGACAACGAGCACCAGAAATACGAAGAACACATGGCCGCCGTAAGCGCGGGCCGCGCAACCGACTCGGACAGGGCGGGTTCCGCCACGACCAGTCACCGCCCGTTCGCAGATCTCGAGGCGCTCCTCAAAAAAGACGACTGAGCACGACAACCCAGTTCCTGCCAAAGGGACCGCTTCCCGCTCCGAGTGGATAAGGGTATGAATCCCTGCGACACAGCCATGGAGCGCTGTCTCACTGACCCGAAAACAAAGAAAGGGAGCCGGAGGCTCCCTTTGCTGCTCGCCTGCACGGCAGATTACAGCTTCTTCTTCAGGGTGAAGGCCCCACGCACCTGGCCCGCCTGGTAGCCGCGCGCCTGATCCTGGGGGTACAGCTCATCGATCCGGGCAGCGGTAGCGGAGTCGATGTTCTCCCCGTGGCACTTAAGGCAGGGCATCTTTTCCAGTGGCGGCATCACGATGCCTTTCATGAAGCGAAAGTGCTTGCCGTCGCCTTCCTCCACCACCTCCGCATAGGCCAGGGTGTCCGGACCCTCACCCTTGGCGCGGCGCTCCTCAAACTGCATCAGCACCTGAGTCTCCCACGCATCCGGCGCATTGCCCGGATTGCGCAGCTTGAGGCTGGTTCGGGCAACGTCCCAGCCAGAGTCCTGCGAGTGCTTTTCGGCTATCGAGGGCGCGACGCTGTTGCATACCGCAACGGCGGCAGGCGGGCCGCCGGCCTTCATGCCCCGGACCAGCTCGCCCTTCAACTCTTCAAAAAAGGCAGCGGTGATCTTCTTCGCCTCCGCCTTGTGCCCATCCATGTCCTCTGCGGCTATTGAAAACGGCAGACCGCCTAAGATCCCGATCGTAAGCAACTTCTTCATCGAATCCCTCCAGGGTGGCTGTTATGAGTCGCTGAGAGGATTGTAACGATTCTTCCCCCCAGGCTGGCGTCCACTAGGGAAAACCGCGCAATTCGCGGCAGGTTCAGAGATCGTCGAAACCCGCCTTGCGGAACCACTCGCGCGCCTTCTCCTCATCGCGCTCAACGCCGGTCCCCTCGCGATACATCATGCCAATCGTGGTCATGGCGCCCTGCAGGCCCTGCTCGGCGGCTTTCTCAAACCACTCGATCGCCTTGGCGGCATTCTGTTCGACGCACTCACCCTGCATGTACATGAAGCCCAGGCCATGCTGCGCGAGGCCCATGCCGGACTCGGCGGCGGCCTTCATGTGCTTAAACGCAAGCAACTCGTTTTTCACCATGCCAAGGCCGTTCTGCGCCATGATCGCCATGCGGTACTGGGCCTCGTGGTCGCCCGACTCGGCAAGCGGACCGAGCAGGCTGCTCGCCGTGCTGAAATGCTTGGACTCGAAGGCGGCGATGCCACTGCTGAGATCCATGTCCAGTACGCCATTGTTTTCTTCAGTCATCGTTCTCTCGTCCTCGGTGTTGGCCAGGCGGCATCGGCCCGCTCTGTGCAACACGCTCTCATGCTGTCGACAGGTAAAATTCAGACCGATTTATACCATCCGGCGAAAGTGACGCCGACCGCGCCGGTTCCGGGGTTGTTTCGGGTGGCACAGCGCAGTGCCGCTATTATCGACGGCGTGAACCGCGCTTGCGCCACAGCGGCTGCGAAATACGCAGGCTCTCCGGATACTGGTGAACTATCCGGGCCAGGAAGGCCAGGATGGCTTCATCCTGAGCTTCCTTTGGTATTCTGCGCCGAACGTCCCGACTGACTCATCAGCATGCAGACCGCCCTCGCCGACTTTATTCGCAACACGCCGCGTGGTGAACGTGCCGACCGGATTCTGCGCGCCTGCGTGCACTGCGGCTTCTGCACGGCGACCTGCCCCACATACCAGCTGCTGGGTGATGAGCTGGACGGGCCGCGCGGGCGCATCTACCAGATCAAACAGATTCTGGAGGGCAGGCCACCCACCCCGGTAATGCAGACCCATCTCGATCGCTGCCTGACCTGTCGCGCCTGCGAAACCACCTGCCCGTCCGGAGTTGATTACCACCAGTTGATCGACATCGGGCGCGAGGTGCTCGAGGAGCTCCAGCCGAGACCGCCGGGGCAGCGACTGCAACGCAAGGCCATGGTGTGGCTTTTCAGCGATGCCCGTCGCTTCGCACCCGCCATGGCGCTGGCGCGCATGCTGCGGCCACTGCTCCCCTCGCGCGCAGCATCCAAGATCCTGCCGAAAACAGCGGCCGTGGCGGCTCCGGACCGGCCAACGGGACGGCGCATGCTGCTGCTCGAGGGCTGCGTGCAACCAGTGCTGGCACCGCAGATCAATCAGGCCTTGGCGCGGGTCCTCGGGCGCCTCGGAATTGCCCTCGAGAGCCCACCAGCGGCAAGTTGCTGTGGCGCATTACCGCAGCATCTCAGCGAAACGGAAAAGGCGCGCCAGATGGCGCGCAGGAATATCGATGCCTGGTGGCCCCTGCTACATGAGCGGCAGGTCGAGGCACTGGTTGTCAGCGCCAGTGGTTGTGCCGCCCAGGTGCGAGACTACCCTGCGCTGCTGGCGGACGACCCGGCCTACCGCGACAGGGCGAGTGAGCTGGCAGCGGCGACCGTTGACCCGGTGGAGATCATCGCCCGGTCGCAGCCCGAGAATCTGGCTGTGCGGCCCAGCGCTGAGCGCATCGCGGTACACACCCCGTGCACCCAGCAGCACGCACTGAAACTGGAGGGCGAGGTCGAAAGACTGCTGCAGCGCCTGGGATACACCCTGACCTCGGTGGCGGAAGGCCATCTGTGCTGCGGGTCGGCAGGCACCTACTCGCTCACGCAAGCGACGCTGTCCCGCCGTCTGCGCAGCCGTAAGCTGGCTGCGCTCAATATCGACCGACCGGACCGCATCGTGACCGCCAACATCGGTTGCCTGGGGCAGTTGCACTCGGAGGATGGCCCGCGCGTGAGTCACTGGATCAACCTGCTGGAGGAGAATCTGCCCTCGCGCTGATCCAGGCGCACCACGCTTCGAACAGGGCCGGCTCGGTAGCCGCCAGGCCGATGCGGGGTTGCAGCGTGAATCCGCGCTGCGGAGTACGCTGGTAATCCCTATACAGGCCGCCCGAGCCGCCGGCCTCGGCAAAGACCAGGCTGCCGGCCGCGTAGTCCCAAAGGCGCGCACCGCCGTGCAGGTAGACCTGCACCCTGCCCGCCGCGAGCCAACACCAGTCCAGTGCGACCGATCCGAAGCTGCGTTGCGAACGGTACGGTGCCTCACTGGCCAACTGCTGCGCCAGTCCCGCCGGCAGTCGTTTGAAATCCACCATCGCCATGCTCTCCGGCAGACTGCTGTCGCGCGAGTGGAGCCGCAAGGGCTTCCCGTTCAGCCATGCGCCCTGCCCGCGCAGGGCGCTGAAGCACTCATCGCGCACGGGGTCGAGCACCAGGCCCAGCCGGACCCCGTCCGCGTCGATCAGTGCCAGGGATACACCGAAGTACGGAATACCCGATGCAAAGTTCGAGGTGCCATCCAGTGGATCGAGGATCCAGAGTCCCTGAGTGCGGCCCTGCAGCAAGGCCTCCTGCTCGCTTGCATCCATTTCCTCGCCCAGCAGGGTGAACGCCGGCCATCGGGACCGCAGCTCCCGCAGCACACGCGCCTGCATGCCGAGATCTGCCTGGGTGATCACACTCCCGTCCGACTTGAGGTGTGCCTCGACCTCGAGAAACCGCGGGCGCAGCTCCGCTTCGGCAGCATCCCGCAGAACCTCCTCCAGCTTCTCCAGATCAGATTTTTGCAACATTACGGCTCACAACTGTTGTGAAAGGTTGAACAAACAGGGAAAGCCCGCATTGCCAGCGAACCCGCCCTGACCTAGTCTACGTTGGAATGCATTGTCGACCGCCCGTGAGCTACAGGAAACAGCCGTCATGACCATGGACACCGGTTCACACAGCGCCTATTCGCTGTGGCTTGCGACACTCCTTATTGCGCTGTTCCTCACACCAAGCAGCGCACTGTCGTCCGCTACGGAAACCCACCAGAGAGAACGCTTTCTGCAGGCCGAGAAGAGCCTGCGCAAAGGACAGCTGAAGACCTACCACCGATTGTACGACGAGCTCGCCGACTACCCCTTGCGGCCGTATCTCGAGCTGCAATATCTGCGCAAGAACCTTTCGAAGGCGAAACCATCGGAAATCCGGCGGTTTCTGGAGAGCCACCCCGGCAACCCGGTTGCCGACCTGCTGCAACGCGACTGGCTCGATCACCTTGCCGGCAAGAGACGCTGGCAGGACCTCGTCGACTTCTACACCCCGCAGGCAAGCGTCCGGCGGCAGTGCCAGCAGCTGCGGGCCCTGATTGAGACCGATAAAGCGCTGCAGGACTGGTCCCGGGTGGAGAATATCTGGCTGCAGGGACGTTCACAGCCGAGCGCCTGCGACCCGGTGTTTGCCGCCTGGGAGGCCGCCGGTGAGCGCACCGCCGAGCTGACCTGGAAGCGCATCGAACTGGCCATGGAGGCGGGTCAGTGGCGTCTTGCCCGCTACCTCGGTAAAAAGCTGGGGAAGAATGAGCAGGTCTGGGTGAAGCGATGGGTTGACCTCTATCGCGATCCCAAGCTGGCGAGCAAGGCAGAAAAGTTCGCTTCAGCCCACCCCTACCGTGAGATCATGCTGGCGCATGCGGTGCGCCGGCTCGCCTCGCGGGACGGCATGGCCGCGCTCGAGCTGTGGCAAGGGCTGCAGGAAGAATACGATTTCCCCACCGCGCTCGCCGAAAAGGCCACCCGGCGTATCGCGCTTGCGATCGAGCGCGACCCTGCACCCCAGGCGTACGCCTTCATCAATGCCATTACACCTGGGTCAGAGGACACCCGCCTGCATACCGCACGCTTTCGCTCCGCACTGCTGCGCCAGGATTGGCCACGTTTGCGGGAATTGCTCGCCGAGTGGCCTGCCGCGGAAAAGGCGGGCGACCGTTGGCAGTATTGGCAGGCCAGGGCGCTGGGCGCCACCGGCGACCGGGAAGCGGCCCAATCCCTGTTCCGCAAGGTAGCCAAAAACCGCTCCTACTATGGCTTTCTGGCCGCCGACCAGGTCGAGCTCCCTTACCATCTGAAGCACCGCGAGACCCCCGAGGATCCCGCGTTGCGGTCCCGCATGGAACGGGCTCCCGGGGTCGTGCGTGCGCTCGAACTGCACGCACTCAAGCGCGACGTGGAGGCCCGCAGGGAGTGGCGCTACGCGACCCGGGATTTGAAGAATCCAGAGCTCAAAGCGGCTGCGGTCATTGCGCGCGATCATGGCTGGCTGGACCAGGCCATCTTCACCCTGGCCAAGACCGGTTACTGGGACGACCTGGAACTGCGTTTTCCGCTGCTATACCGTGACCTGGTCGACGCCGAAGCACAGTCCCATACCCTGGACGAGGCCTGGATTTACGCCGTGATACGCCAGGAAAGCGCGTTCATGCGCGATGCACGTTCGCACGCGGGGGCGATGGGCCTGATGCAGTTGATGCCGGCCACGGCGCGCTCGGTGGCGAAGCATCAGCTCAAGCGCACGCCACCAAGGAAGCAGCAGCTGCTCAAACCTGCACTCAACATCGCCTTGGGAAGCGCCTATCTGAAACAGCTGGAGCAAAAGCTGCAGAACAACCCGGTGCTCGCAACCGCGGCATACAATGCGGGCCCGCATCGAGTCGCCAAGTGGCTCCCGCAGGAAGACCTTTCCGCCGATATCTGGATAGAGCTGGTCCCGTTCCGCGAGACGCAACGCTATCTCAAGCGCGTCATGAGCTACATGGTGATATACGACAAACGCCTCGGCAGAGAGCCGCGCCGGCTCAAGGAGCGCATGGCCACCGTGGTCGCGCTCAATGCGGGAGCAGTCACGAGAGGGGGCTGATCAGCTCCCCTCAGCACCACCGAGGATCGCCTCCCGGGCCCGGGCGAGTTGCTCTGGCGTCATGCGCGCGACCAGGTGCGGGATGTATTCGTCGGCACGCTTGCTGCCGTTGGCCTGCGCCAGGGTCATCCACTGCAGGGCGACCACGTCGTCCTGTTCAACCACCTTGCCCTCCATCAACAGCTTCCCAAGCGCGAACTGGGCCGCCGCAACCCCACGCTGGGCCGCCAGCTGGTAGTAGTGCAAGGCCTTGGCCAGGTCCGGTTCGACACCGTGTTGCCCAAACCGATACATGGTCGCGGCCACATATTGCGCCTTGCCCGAGCCACGATCCGCAGCCAGCAGGTACAGTTCCCGCGCGCGCCGCTCGTCGGCATCCACCCCGGTGCCGGTGGCGTAAAGCCAGGCCAGGTTCAATACGGCACCTTCATGCCCCTGGCGCGCGGCCTGGCCGAACCAGTACTCCGCCTGGGCGTGATCAAGGGGCAGACCCTCGCCGTTGCCATACAGCATGCCGAGGCGGTACTGCGCCTCTGCATCCCCCTGCTTTGCACTCTCCTGCAAAGCCTGCAGCGCTTGACTTGGCTCCGGTCCGGGATTCTGTTTGTTTGGTGGTTCTTGGCTCATGGCTTCAAATTTCACTTACGCTTGAGACGCACGGCTGCGGCGGCGTGTTGCCGGCAGGCGCGTGAATACTCCACCGGCTAAAGCCGGTGGCTTCGGGTTACGGCTGAAAGCCGGATCGGTCGGCCATCCGGCCGACTACCCCCTCCCCACTTGTGGGGAAGGGTTGCGCTTAAGCAACCGTTTGCGATTGGACGGGCTGGGGTGAGGATACACCTCTGCCATTGTCCGAACTCCACCCCCATCCCAACCTTCCCCCTCCAGAGGGGGAAGGGGTAAAACGACAATCCGGCCAAAGCCGGGGGGTTTACGGATCCCAAATAGTAGACGCTAAAACTCCTGCTCCTCATAGCGTTCCACGATCCGGTCGACAAGTTCGCGCTCCGCCACCACTTCGTAGAAGACGCGTGCTGCGCGGCCATTCTCGACTAGTCGGTCCCCCATCCAGAGGTGAACCGGGGATTCCCGCACAACCAGCCAATTGCTGTTACCGCGCATGTCGGAATACCGCCCCACGTGGTACAGGTCGTCGCCAGCATCGGCCCCGTCCGCCAGTTCGATTGGCGCCAGCATCAATTCAACTTGCAACTGATTGAAGGCGCCGGCCCCCATTTCGATGCCGTTGACGTTGTAATGCAGCAAGCCCTCAGTATCCGACTTGCCACTATCATCGCTGTCGGATATCGGCTGTGCCACCACCACCCTGCGCTGTGCTTGCCCCCCTTCGGAAAGCTGTTCGCGCATCCCGGCGTGACAGGAGGACAAGCGATCGGCGCGGTTGATCGCCGAGGAAATCATGATCTTGTGGTCCTCGTCATACAGGTAGGTCGGCGGCCCGTTGCTGTAGGCCACACCGATACCCAGGCCGAGCTCCGGTAATCCCAGCGAGCGGTTCTCAGTGTTCTTGCTCTCGACCACGCCCAGGATTCTCTGCGCCAGGCCACAGGCGCGCGCGACGGCGAGCTGGTCGGCCTGTCCGCCCTCGTATTCCATCAGCGAGAGTATGACCGCATCCCCCTCGACGAAGACCTTCTCTGCGCCGAATACCGAAAGCAGTCGCGTTATCGGGTCATACAGTGTGCGACTGAAGTAGGTCGCCGGATTGAGGTTGCGCGCCTGCATTTCCGCGGTGATTGCGGTCGATCCACGGATATCGGCCTTGAGCACCGCGTGTCCCACGACCGCCTGGTGTTCTCCCGCCTTGGCGAAACGGAAATCATGCAGGATCCCGTTGGATGCGGACATGGACAGCTTCTGCTCGTCGTGCAGCAGACGCAGGCTACTCAAACCCGAATATAGCCAGGCCGCCAGCTTGAGATCGTACCGGTAGCGCACCAGGTCACCGACGAACCTCACCACCATGCGCTCATCGGCGTGACGACGCCCCCTGTCGTCGCCCGCCTGCAGCTTTTCGTCGATCAGGCGCATCGCGGTGCGCGCGTCCTCGACGCCCGGGAGAACCTGCAGTCGCTTGACCAGCTCGCGCGCAGAGGAGTGGCCGACCAGGTAGTCGTATACCCATTCCGCCCCACCCCGGATGCCCAGCATGGGGTAGACCGCGGCCAGGCGGTACGACGCCTGGATTCCCTTCATCAATTCGGTCTTGTTCAACAGCGCCATTAACTCGCGCACCTTGGACTGCTGCACCAGGTCAAAACCCTTCATTTCCCACGGCCCGGCCTCCGGCCACAAGTCACTGTCGCCGCCCAGCAGGGCCATGACACCCTTGGCGTTGTCGAACTCATGCGGAATCATGCGGGCCAGCTCCGCGTGCCCGACAAATTTCGCGACCTCGCGCTCGATTTCCAGCTGGCCACGCAGGCTGTGTCCCGCAGAAAGGCGGTGCCCGCTTTTCTGCGCGTCAGCATCGGTATCCATGGCCTGCCCCTCGGGCAGCCAATCCGAAAACACGCCAAGCAACCCCCGGTTGAGCTCGACGGCATGTTGATCGATGCGCAGGATGTGCGGATAGGACTGAAAGAAATCTTCATTCGAGCCTATTCCCCCCAGCTGCACGACGGGATTGACCAGCATGCTTCGCGGGAGAGGCCAGGACATGCCGAGAACCGTCTCGCGCAGCTTGCGCAGGTTCGAGTCCTCCATGCGCACCACCACGCGCAGGACATCCTTGAGAGTATGAAAGCGGATCGAATCCTCATTCCTTGCCAGGGCGACGGCCCGGTCATGCAATTCCAGGCTATGGCTGCCGTGGTCTCGCGACGGCATGGCCCTTGCGTCGTGCAGTTCCTGGCGTAGAAGAGAGAATTGCTGATCGACCACCACCAGCAGCAGGCGGACGACCGCGAGCTGGAACAACTGTGCCAGCTCCGGGCGTGCGCTGTTGCGCACCAGTTGCAGCGCCATACGGGTGTGTTCGATGTAGGCCTTTTGAAACCCCGCCACGATGTCGCTGCTGAGCGCTTTGGGGGGCTGGCGCCAGAAATACTGGCCAACATCCCGACGCAGGACCGCCTTGACCATCAAAATGGTCGCATTCACCAGCCTCGAATCCAGCGCCACATCGATGTGCAGACCATCGATCCCACGCGGGCAGCGCTCCAGGCGGATACGATGAAAAGGGGGACGGGACATCTGCGCCAGCACGAACTGGCGGTCAACCTGCGGAAGCTTGGCGCGCGAAAAGAATTGCCTCATAAGAGATCGCTGGGGCGTTTCACCTGCGTCGGGGACTGAAGAGACGCGAGCGCCGTGGATTACCTCCCGATCAGGGCCTCGATGATTTTATCCTCCATCTCGATCCGGACCGCCAGATCCTCTCCGAGCTGATTGAGATCCGAATGGAGACCCTCGAGATCGAGCGCATGTGCGTTGGCGTCGTACTTGTCGTTGAAGTCGACAGCTGCTTGGCTCGCCTCAGCAATCCGGGGGTAGGCTTTCCTTGCCGCATCCACCACCTTCCCGCGCCGCTCGCGACCATCGATTATCCGCTCGTAAATCTCGAAGTGCGCAAAGGCGGAGTAGTCCACGAGCAGCTCACAGAAGCGCTGCAGCAGTTCATCCTCCCCGTCGCGATCCTGCTTGGTCTCCATACCGGCCAGTTCGCAGTACATCACCAGCAGGGACTGTCGCTCAGCGAGCAGCTTCTCGATCACGACCTGGGTTCCGACTCGGCGTTCTGCGGTACTCGTACTCATAAATTTCAATCAACCTGTAACGAACTGGAACGAATGATCCCCGGACTCGGAAGGATGGCCCCGCGCGCCCTTCCCTGCTTGCGTGAGAATCCCGGATCGAGCAGATAAAGCAGCCGGCTCGGCAGCGACAGGCACTGTCACAAGCGCACATTGGCTCGGGTGGGCAACACCAGCGCTGCACGACAACCCACCTGGACAACCGCCAACCACCGTGGAATGCACTGCAGACCGGGCGGTTTGCTATAAACTGCAAGCACTTATATTAACCCCAAAAGGCGCGCAGGTGTGGACTTGGAAGGGCGACACAAACTGATCCTCGGGCTGGCGCTGAGCGCCACTCTGAGCGGCTTCAGCACCCTTGCACAGGGTGCGCAA
This sequence comes from Gammaproteobacteria bacterium Milos-ODIII6, assembly GCA_029228645.1. Lineage (GTDB taxonomy): Bacteria > Pseudomonadota > Gammaproteobacteria > Chromatiales > Chromatiaceae > MONJU. Next base: position 27,330 of record JAPTHR010000018.1, on the reverse strand, counting down.
GGCACTGGCTTCACGGACATCCTTCGCGGCATGGCGACCGGGCTCGCCTTGATGGGACAGAGCAGCAACACGGGCGGACTGCCATACGCAGGCGGGTCAAACCCCTTTTATCCAATGTCGCCGGGAATGATGTGGCCGCCAGGGTCCGGCTCCCCGGGCTGGGGCGGGAGTCCCTGGATGGGGAGTCCCTGGGCCGGGGGGCCTTGGGGGGGACCACCCCCCTGGTCGGGCATGTCGCCTTACTACAGCGAGCCTTACGAGCGCACCTACGAAGGTGAAAGGGAGGCATCCCGGATTCTGGAACGGCTTCAGGGTAGCTGGAAAACCGACAAGGGAGGCCTGCTCCTGGTCCGGCGCGACATGGCAAGGTTGTACATGGACCGCGACGAACACCAGGATTTCTACCTGCGGGGCGGCAGCCGCTACATCTGGATGTGGCCTGTCAAATCGCAGGCAAGCCAACGCTACGAGTACCACATCTCTTCTGACAGAATCCTGCTGCGCGACGAGTTCGGGAACACCCTGACACTGATCAAGTACCAGCCCGGGCAAAGGAACCCTGAAGATCTGCCGCCGCACTTGAGAAGGAACCCTGAAGATCTGCCGCCGCACTTGAGTCGGTAACGGAAACGCCGCTATATTCAGCCAAACACACGAGGAAACGACGCCAACATGAAGTACCAGAGGATTGCCCTGATCGGCGGATCCGGATTTGTCGGCGGCCACCTGACCCACCACCTCCGCAATAACGGCTACCAGTGCCGCGTGCTCACCCGGCGCGCCTTCCGCCATTCGGCACTCCGTCTCAGCGCCGAGGTAAGGGAGGTCGATCCCTATATGCCCCTGGAACTGGCGGCGGCGCTCGAGGGCTGTGACGCGGCCATCAACCTCGTGGGAGTGCTGCATGCTGGACCCAAAGGGCAGGATTTCCGTAGCGCGCACGTTCGCCTTACCGAGAACGTGGTCGAGGCCTGTCACCAGGTCGGGGTTCGGCGACTGCTCCACATGAGCGCCCTGCACGCCGACCAGGCCATGGGCAGCAGCGAGTACCTGCGCAGCAAGGGCGAAGGGGAGAATCGCGCGCATACCCTCGGCAAACCCGACATTGCCGTGACCAGTTTCCGTCCCTCAGTGATTTTTGGGCCCGGGGACAGTTTTCTCAACCGCTTCGCGGCACTGCTGAAAATCCCCGGGCCAATGCCCCTGGCCTGCTGGGACACCCGTTTCTCTCCGGTTTACGTGGGGGATGTGGTCGCGGCATTCACACGCGCATTGCCGGACAGGAAGACCTTCGGTCGTCGCTACGATCTTTGCGGACCCGAGACTTTCACCCTGGAGGAAATCGTGCGCCTGGTGGCTTTGCACACAGGGCGCCACAAAGGTGTCATTCACCTGCCCGACTGGGCGGCGCGGCTGCAGGCGCAGGTGCTTCAGTACGTCCCGGGCAAACCCTTCACGCCGGACAATTACCTTTCGCTGCAGACCGACAGCGTCTGCTCGGACAACGGGCTCGACAACTTCGGCATCAGCGGGACTTCGATGAAGGCATTGCTGCCTGAGCTGTTGTCAAAAGCCGGGAGTTAAGGCGGGAGTTAAAGACTGTCCCGCCGGTCTCCAAGGGCAAACCCGCGCAGGGGCTCCGGGATGCCGCGGACAAAGCCGATCGCCTGAAACCGCTCCCCCATCGCACTCGGCAGGAGCAACTGCTTGGCCGCCTGCACCTGGTGCAGATGGTGCTCGACATCCCCGGGGTCGATCTCCGCCAGCAGGCCATCCAGGCCGCAACCCATCAGGAACTGCGACTGGCTGGTGTAACCCGCGAGTGTCAGGCCGGCGTTAACCCCCGCTTCCGCGACCGCGCTGAAATCGACGTTGGCGGTAATGTCCTGTAATCCGGGGAGGGCAAGAAAATCGTCGTGCGCCCGATGCCGGAAATGGCAGATCAGGGTGCCCCGATCGCGCTCCGGATGGTAGTAGCCGCGCTCGGTATAACCGTAGTCGACGAGCAGCACCGCACCCCTTCGCAAAAAGCCCGCAAGCGTGCGAAACCAGGGTTCGAGACGCAGGTTGATCTCCGAGATATAGCCGACTGGAAAGGGTCCCAGCCTTGCCTGGAGCGCTTGCAGTCGTTCACTCAGATGTGAAGACGCCTGGCGCCAATGCTCTTCGAAACGGTCACCCTCGAGCCCGATGCAGGACTCCTGCCAACCCGTCTCGCTCCGCCGGAAGCGGGATACCGGCATCGCATCCAGCAGCTCGTTCGCCACCACCACGCCGTCCCAGGGATGATCCGGGGGCCGTTCGAGCCATTCCACCCGCTGCAACAGCGCCGGCGAGCGCTTCGCCAGGGTTTCGCGCTGGCGGGCGCGCAGCTCGGCACTGAGTTCCAGGATCTGGTAACGCCCGGGCAGCTGCCCGAGGCGCTCGAGCTGCATCAGCAGGTCCGCCGCCATCACCCCGGCGCCCGCCCCGAACTCGAGAATATTGCCACCGGTCTCGCCCAGGATCGCCGCACACTGGTTGCCCAGGCACCGGCTGAACAGGGGTGATATCTCCGGCGCGGTGACAAAGTCGCCCTGTTCGCCAAACTTGTGCGCCCCATTGACGTAGTAGCCCGCCCCCGGCGCATACAGGGCGAGTTCCATGAAGCGGTCGAAAGGAATCGCGCCGGCAGCGTTCCGGATGGCGTCCGAAATCACCGAGCGCGTCTTTTCCAGCTGTTGCTCCTGTTCACTATCCAGACGGGGTGAGGACACGTATTCTCCTGGATCAGAATCAGACGGAGAAAGCTTAGCGCCATGTTCGACTACCGACATCAACTCGATGGAAAAATCGTTCTCATCACCGGTGCCGCCGCGCGCATCGGCGCCACCACCGCGCGCTTTCTGCATGCCGCAGGCAGCGATATCATCCTGCACTATCGCAACTCCAAGGATCGCGCCCAGGCCCTGGCGGAAGAGCTCAACCAGGCGCGCCCGGACTCCGCCTACACGCTGCGCGCGGACCTGGCCGATATGGCGGCGCTCGAACAACTCGCCGCGCAGGCCGTGGCGCTTCGCGGAAGCCTGGACGTCCTGATCAACAACGCCTCCAGCTACTACCCGACCCCCATCGGCAGCGCCACCCAGGAGCAGTGGGACGACCTGTTTGCCAGTAACGCCCGGGCGCCCTTTTTTCTCAGCCAGGCACTGGCGCCGGCATTGCGCGCGAGCCACGGCTGCATCGTCAACCTGGTGGATATCCATGCCGACCGGCCGAATGCCAATCACCCGGTCTATTCGATGGCCAAGGCCGCCAATGCGATGATGGTCAAGGCCCTGGCGCGCGACCTCGCCCCCGAGGTCCGGGTCAACGGGATTGCACCGGGAGCGGCGCTCTGGCCGGAGCACTTTTTCGATGACGCCGACCGTCAGGAGATTCTCAAACGCATCCCCCTGGGCCGTCCGGCCGGGGCCGAGCAGATCGCACAGGCGGTCCTGTTCATGGCGGCGGGAACCGACTATGTCACCGGCCAGATCCTTGCGGTAGACGGCGGCAGGAGCGTACAGCAATGACTCCGGAACACGCGCTGGTCACCTTGACGGCGCCCTCAGGTACGGGGCTGGGGATGCCCCTGGGCCGGCAGCAGGCCGGCAATCCGGACTGACCTCAGCTGCGGCTGGTGTTTGCTCCGGAACTCATCCCACAGTTCCGCGTAAAGCCGGCCGTTCTCGGGATGGCGCTCTTCGCCCGCCACGTCCGCGAGCGGTTTGAGGACAAAGGCATAGCGGGTGATTTCGCCGCGCGGGAGGTGCTTCCCCCCTTCATCCGTGACCCTGTCGGCATAGGTCAAGGCATCGATGTCGAGGGTCCGGGAGGCAAACTTTTCAGAACTGCGCTCACGCCCATTGGCCGCCTCGATACGGCGCAGCGCCGCGTGCAGGGCCTCCGGCGAGAGATCAGTCTGAAAGCCTGCCACCAGGTTGTAAAAAGCGTCGCCGTCGAACCCCTCGGAGGGCGTCTCGTACACCGGTGAAACCTTGAGCACGCCAAAGGCCTCGGAGAGCGCCTGCAGCGCGGCCCGCACGTGTTTCTCGCGTTCGATATTGCTGCCGATGCTGACCCAGACCCAGGCCATCAACTGCGCTCCCCCCTTTCGATGATCACTCCGACGTCGGTCGCTCCACGGACCGCTCCCTTCTTGTTCAGGCTGAGTCGCACCCAGGGCACATCGAACTCCTCCAGGATGATCTCCGCGCAGCGCTCCGCGAGCGTCTCGACCAACTGGAATTCGCTGTCACCCACGAACTGGATCAGGCGCTTCGCCACCGCCTTGTAATTGAGCGCGTCCTCGATGCGCTCGGTCGCCGCCGCGCGCGCCACGTCCGCACCCATCTCCAGGTCCAGGATGATGGTCTGGCGGGTGCGTCGCTCCCAGTCGTAGATGCCGATCACGGTGTCGATGCGCAGATCACGCAGGTAGACGGTATCCATGGGGGATGGGATTTCCTTGATTTCCACGGGAAACGCTATCCTGCCCCCTACCCGTCCGGCTCACAAGTGCGACTTGCATGCATTCGGCGATGGCCGCTGGGCTCTCGCATTGCACCAGGCCTGCTGCTGGACCCCCGCTTGCGGCAGACGGCTTTGGAAGGGGAAAATGCTGACTTCAACGCACCGGAGACCGGCATGACCGAGTTCCTGATTGTCCTGTCGTCCTACCTGCTCGGATCGGTTTCCAGCGCCATCATCGTGTGTCGCCTGATGGGCCTGCCCGATCCCCGCACACAGGGGTCGAACAACCCGGGCGCCACCAATGTGCTGCGTATCGGCGGCAAGAAGGCCGCCGCCGTGACGCTGCTCGGCGACAGCCTGAAGGGCCTCCTGCCAATGCTCGCCTGCCATGCACTGGACGTGACAGCGCTGATTTTCGCGCTCGCCGCGATGGCGGCCTTCCTGGGTCATCTCTACCCGGTTTTCTTCGGTTTCAAGGGCGGCAAGGGCGTGGCGACCGCGCTTGGCATCCAGTTCGGGCTGCACTGGATGATCGGCGGCGCAGTCGCCCTGGTATGGCTGTTCATGGCCAAGGTGATCAACATCTCCTCGCTCGCCGCGCTGGTCTCGATGATCCTGGCGCCGCTTTTCGTGTGGCTGATCTGGCCGGCGCCGGAGCTGGTCGTCATGCAGGGGGTGATGACCCTGATCCTGGTGTGGCGGCATCGCAGCAATATCCAGAAAATGCTGTCGGGCGAGGAAGGCAGGATTTCGAAGCAATCGGGTCCGGAGCAGCCTGGCGAATAACGGGTAACAGCGCGCCCTCTCGGGACCGGACGCTCAGATCTGCGGCAACTCCTGCATATCCCAGCGCGGACGGATGTCGAAGCCCAAGGTCTCGTGCTGCCCCGCGCGCAGGCGCTGCCAGCCCGCGTAGGCGATCATGGCGCCGTTGTCGGTGCACAATTCCGGGCGCGGGTAGAAGGCGCGCCCCCCCAGTTTGCTCATCATCTGCGCCACGGCGTCACGCAGCTGCCGATTCGCGCTGACGCCGCCGGCCATCACCAGCGAGTTCACCCCGGTCTGTTGCAGCGCCCGCCGGCACTTGATCAGTAGCGTGTCCACCACCGCATCCTCGAAGGCGCGCGCGATGTCGGCCTTGAGTCGATCCGAATCGGTTGCCTGCGGGGCGTTCTGTTGCCACGTGGTCAGGGCAAAGGTCTTGAGTCCGGAAAAACTGAAATCCAGGCCGGGACGATCGGTCATGGGACGGGGAAACCGGAAGCGCGCCGGGTCGCCGTGTTGCGCCAGCTGCGCCAGCGCCGGTCCGCCCGGGTAGCCCAGCTCGAGCAGTTTGGCGGTCTTGTCGAAGGCCTCCCCTGCCGCGTCGTCGATCGACTCGCCCAGGAGCCGGTAGCGCCCAACGCCCTCGACCAGGACCAGCTGGGTATGCCCCCCCGAGACCAGCAGCGCGATGAACGGGAATGGCGGCTGCTCCTGTTCCAGCATGGGCGCGAGCAGATGGCCTTCCATATGATGCACGCCTATCGCGGGCACCCCCCAGGCGAACGCCAGGGAACGGCCGAACGCCGCCCCGACCAGCAGCGCGCCCGCCAGGCCGGGACCGGCGGTGTAGGCAACCCCGTCGATGTCATGCCCTTCCAGCCCCTCGTCGTTCAGCAGCTGCCGCACCATGGGGGCCAGTTTTCGCACATGGTCCCTGGAGGCCAGCTCCGGAACCACCCCGCCGTATTGCGCATGCAATTCGATCTGGCTATAGACCGCGTGCGCCAGCAGCCCTGCCCCGCTGGCATGGATCGCGACGCCGGTCTCGTCGCAGGAAGTTTCGATTCCGAGTACCCGCAAGAAAATTTCCTTTTGCAATTGCCCCGACGGGGGATTAGAATTTTGCGCCTTTCAACCCGCACTCGGTCGAGAAGTGCCGGTTCGTCGTCAGTTTAACGCCAAAAGGGCCTCGGCCCAGGGGAAGCAATGCCAAACGTTCGAGTCAAAGAGAACGAGCCGTTCGAAGTCGCCATGCGCCGCTTCAAGCGCTCCTGCGAAAAGGCCGGTGTCCTGGCCGAGGTACGCCGTCGCGAGCACTACGAGAAGCCGACCTGGGAGCGCAAGCGCAAGGCCGCCGCCGCGGTGAAACGCTGGCAGAAGAAGCTGAGCCGTGAATCCCGGCGTTTTGACCGCCCCTACTGAGTCCTGAGGAATACCCGTGCTGAAGGCGCGCATCCAGGATGACATGAAGGTCGCCATGAAAGGTGGCGACAAGGCCAGGCTTGGGGTCATCCGACTCATACTCGCCGCCATCAAGCAACGTGAGGTCGACGAGCGGATCGAGCTCGATGACGAACAGGTGCTCGCGGTGCTGGACAAGATGGTCAAGCAACGCCGCGATTCCATCAAGCAATACGGCGACGCAGGTCGCGACGACCTGGTCTCGGCGGAACAGGCCGAGGTGGAAATCATTCAGGGATACTTGCCCGAAGCCCTCACCGAAGACGAGATAACCGCCATCATCGAGCAGGCCATCTCGGAGACCGGCGCGCAGGCCATGCAGGACATGGGCAAGGTCATGGGCAAGGTCAAGCCGAAGGTCCAGGGTCGTGCCGACATGGGCGCCGTTTCGGGCCTGGTGAAACAAAAGCTCTCCTGAGCCGCACAATCGGCATCCCCCGCTCTGCTAGTCTTGGCCCATGCCCGGCAGGATTCCGCAGAATTTCATCGATGAACTGCTCAGTCGCACCGACATCGTCGAGGTGATCAACCGGCGCGTGCCGTTGAAAAAAGCGGGCCGGGACTACCAGGCCTGCTGCCCCTTCCACGACGAAAAAACCCCCTCCTTCACCGTCAGCCCGACCAAGCAGTTCTATCACTGCTTCGGCTGCGGCGCCCACGGCAGTGCGATCGGGTTCCTGATGGACTACGAGCGCCTCAGCTTCCCGGAGGCAATCGAGGAACTGGCTGCCCTGCAGGGCCTGGAGATTCCGCGCGAGATCGCCTTCGACCAAGGCCCCGACCACCGCCCCCTGTACGACATGCTGGAGCAGGTGACGGAATTCTACCGGCGGCAACTGCAGGAGCACCCCCAAGCCACCCGTGCGCAGGCCTACCTCGAACAACGCGGTCTGAATGCGGAAATCGCAGCCGACTTCAGGCTGGGTTTTGCCCCGCCCGGCTGGGACAACGTGCTGAAACGCTTTGGCGGCAATGACAGCGCACGCCGCACCCTGATCGAGACTGGCCTGATCAACCAACAGGACGGCAAGACCTACGACCGCTTGCGGGATCGCATCATCTTTCCCATACGGGATTCGCGCGGACGGGTGATCGGTTTCGGTGGGCGGATTCTGGGTGACGGCAAACCCAAGTACCTCAACTCCCCGGAGACCCCGGTATTCCACAAGGGCCGGGAACTGTACGGCTTGTACGAGGCCCGCCAGGCATACCGCCAACCAGAACAGATACTGGTGGTGGAGGGCTACATGGACGTGGTTGCGCTGGCCCAGTTCGACATCCGCAATGCGGTGGCCACACTGGGCACCGCCACGACCACGGATCATCTCGAAAAGCTGTTTCGCGCGACCGACCAGGTGGTGTTTTGCTTCGACGGCGACCGCGCCGGCCGGGCAGCCGCCTGGAAGGCCCTGCAAACCGCGCTCCCGCTGATGAAGGAAGGGCGCCAGGCGCGCTTCCTGTTTCTGCCGGAGGGCGAGGACCCCGACACCCTGGTACGTAAGATCGGCAGCCAGGCCTTCGCCGAGGAGATCCGCCAGGCCCAGCCGCTGTCGGAATTCCTGTTTGCGAGACTCGAGTCGGAAACCGATACCGGCAGCATCGACGGGCGCGCGCGCCTCGCCGACCGCGCCAGGACTATCCTGGCCGAACTCCCCAAGGGGACGTTCCGACAGATGATGGAACAAGCGCTCGAACAGCGCGTCGGCCTGGCGGTCGGCCTGCCAGTCGCGCCAACGCAGGAGCCGCGTCCGGCTGCGCGCAGGAGCACCAGCAAAGGGCCCTCCAGCATGCCTCCTGTGCGGCGCGCCGTTGCGCTGCTGCTGCAATACCCCGAGATCGCCGACACGGCCCTGCCGGAGGGTTGGCAGGAAATCACCCTGCCTGGCATGGATGTCCTGCGCGACCTGCACCGACGCATCAGCGAGAGCGATGGCACAAGCAGTGCAGCACTGGTCGAGGGCACTGGGGATGAGCGCCTGCGCGGCCACCTGGCCCAGCTTGCGGTGGCGGAGTTGGCGGTGCAGGAAGACGCGATAGAGCAGTTTCAGGGAATCCTGAAACGCCTCATCCAGCAGCAGAAGATCGCAGAGCGCAACAGCCTGTTGAAAAACGAGCCGCCCTCCTCCATGTCAGAGGAGGACAAGCGGCGCCTCAGGGAACTATACCGACGCAGGTAAGGCCCAAATCCAGTACCTCCATCTGTCTGGAACATATAGGGAAAACCCGCTATAATGTTTGATTGGTTTCGGCTCCCGCACGGGTGCGGCCTGATGAATTTATCCTGAGGACCTTCATGAACCAGGAACAGCGGCAAAAGAACAGTATTCGCGACCTTATCGCCAAGGGCAAGGAACAAGGGTTCCTGACCTATGCGGAGGTCAACGACCATCTGCCCGACAGCGTTGTCGATCCGGAGCAGATAGAAGATATCGTTCGCATTATCAACGACATGGGCATCTCGGTTCACGAGACCCCACCGGAAACCGACGACAGCACGCTGAGCGACAATGCCGTCTCCACCGACGACGACGCTGCTGAGGCCGCCGCCGCCGCACTGGCCTCGGTCGACAGCGATTTCGGCCGCACCACGGACCCGGTCCGCATGTACATGCGCGAGATGGGTACGGTCGAACTGCTCACCCGCGAGGGTGAACTGCGCATCGCGAAACGCATCGAGGACGGCCTCAACCAGGTCGGGTTCGCGGTCGCCACCTTCCCGCCTGCGGTAGCGCATCTCCTGAAGCGCTTCGAGGACGTCAAGAACGAAGAAGCCAAGCTGGCCGATGTGATCTCGGGCTTCAAGCTGCCCGATGTCGGCGACGAACCGCCCGTGCCGAAAGACAGCAGCGACGACGAGGTCGAGGATACCGGCATCGACCTCGAAGAGGTCGAACAGAAAAGGCTTGCCCTGGAGAAGGCCCACAAGGCCTGGATGCGCATCCTGAAGAAGGAAGGCAATTCAGAGAAGGCGCGCAAGGCGGCAGAGAAATGCTCCGAGGCCCTGATGGAATTCCGGCTCGCGCCCCAGTTGTTCATCGGGTTGACCGGGATGCTGCGCAACGTGGTCAACCAGGTGCGTGAACACGAACGCACTGTTCTGGAATTGTGCGTCCACGAGGCAGGCATGCCGCGCAAGCAGTTCATCACCTCGTTCCCGAAGAACGAGACCAACCCGAACTGGCTGCAGGAACAATGTCAGAGCAAGGAGCCGTGGGCCAGCCAACTCGAGCAGCACGCGGAGGTGATCCAACGGGCGCAACGCAAGCTGTCTGAACTGGTCGGCGACTGCACCCTGGCGATCAGCGATATCAAGGAAACCAATCGCCGCATGTCGATCGGCGAGGCCAAGGCCCGCCGCGCCAAGAAAGAGATGGTCGAGGCGAACCTGCGCCTGGTCATCTCGATCGCCAAGAAATACACCAACCGCGGCCTGCAGTTCCTCGACCTGATCCAGGAAGGCAACATCGGTCTGATGAAGGCCGTGGACAAATTCGAGTACCGCCGCGGCTACAAGTTCTCGACCTACGCGACCTGGTGGATTCGCCAGGCGATCACCCGCTCGATCGCTGACCAGGCGCGCACCATCCGTATCCCGGTGCACATGATCGAGACGATCAACAAGCTCAACCGCATCTCGCGCCAGATGATCCAGGAGATGGGCCGCGAACCCACGCCGGAGGAACTTGCCGAGCGCATGGAGATGCCGGAAGACAAGGTCCGCAAGGTACTCAAGATCGCCAAGGAGCCGATTTCCATGGAGACCCCGATCGGGGACGACGAGGATTCGCACCTGGGAGACTTCATCGAGGACCAGGGCGCGGTATCGCCGGTGGACTCGGCGACCATGGAAGGGCTGCGCGAGGCGACCCAGAACATGCTGTCCGGTCTGACTGCGCGCGAGGCAAAGGTGCTGCGCATGCGCTTCGGTATCGACATGAATACCGACCACACCCTCGAAGAGGTCGGCAAGCAGTTCGATGTGACCCGCGAACGCATCCGCCAGATCGAGGCCAAGGCCCTGCGCAAGCTGCGTCACCCGACCCGTTCGGAAAAACTGCGCTCCTTCCTGGACGGCGACTGACCGGCTTGGCTGGGGACCGCAAAAAGGCCGGGTTGCCGGCCTTTTTGCTATTATCCCGCCACCCCTTTTGGGCCTATAGCTCAGTTGGTTAGAGCAGGGGACTCATAATCCCTTGGTCCCAGGTTCGAGTCCTGGTGGGCCCACCACTTCCCATATAAGTCATAGCCTTGCGGCGCATGGGTCGGGGGACTATGGATCCCTTGGTCATTCGGCATAGTCCCTCGGTGGGGCTGCTGCATTCGGCCCAGTTGACCCGACTCCACCCGGGATTCCCGGGACCACCCCGCCCTCTCCCTCACAGCTGGACCAGAGGCGCCCTCTCTGTCCGACTCTGGGGCAATCTGCGCTGACTAATGCTGGGACGATGGCCTGGACCCGAGCGCAGTGCCCTGTGCCACTCCTGGGGAGGCGACGAGTCGTCGGGTGCGCAAGGCCTTGAGCAAGCTATCGGAAAACGGACAACTACTCTTCTTCCCAGACGTCTGCAATGCGACCGAAGGAGACATAGGTCTCGCCTCCCAAGAAATCACTGCCACCTGCTATTCTGGCTCCGAAGGCGAAGTGGAGACATTCATAGAATGGATGGGAAACGCAACCGGATGTGTCGGACCATCTCCCAAATGGAACGAAGCAGCGCGTTTCAGGTTGGATAAAAGCTGCGGGAGAAGATTCTTCTGGGAAACCGGTTACTTAGCCGGGTCAAATATCCTAGTCTTGTTGACATAGGCCGCGTCAATCGATGTCGGACAYAGCCCGACGCGCCCGATTTAACTGTTAMGTGCTTAAAGGAGTGCTAAGAAGATACAGAGTGTCCTTACTGAAGTCTTGTTCGTTCGGCCACTCTACAGARCCGAAAGAAACGCGAACTTGTTTGAAGTAATTTTCATTTTTTAATTCATTGAAAATTCCTTTATCCAAAAACGGTGTGGCATCGAACTCTTTTATTTCGTCGTTTTCAAACATAATTTTRAGCCGATAATTTGSCATAGGTTCAACATGCCTTACTTGAGGGTTCATATTCAACTTACCTCAAAGGATCAATTTTAAAAACGGAGTCACCATTTACAGCCAGTTGCCAATCAGCCATTAACTCTTCTTGGCGCAACTCAATCCAGGCATCAATCAGTTTTTGCTTGGCTTTTGGYAAATCACCTTCAAGAACTTTTCCGTTAGGGATTTCTATTACAGCGRCATAGTCTTGATAATACACATGTATATGTGGCGTGTTATGCTGTTGATTGTCAAAATAGTACATTCTGACAATAAGGCCATAAAACATTGATATTGTTGGCATTTATAAATCTCAATAAGGGCTTTTTCAGCGATTATACGGCACTTAACAAGGCAAMTCACWTGGATAATTTATTCGCTGCGCTCTYAAATTCCCAGTGTTTGMGGCGTTATGCGCTACAGATCAACCTGGKAACCGTTCACGCACAAGAATGGCGTTTCCCAGAAACGTAGACTATAAAGAATGGGAATCAGTACTGCAAAAGTGATTCGACAGATATGCAAAGAAGGGATCGAGAAAGGCGAAGTGACCTTGCAGTTGCCATTGATGAATACTTTACCCGCCCCTAAGTAGGGCGTGAACGGTTACATCAACGTGGTGTATATCAGCTAGTCGGGAACGAGTTCCCGTAAACCACCTAAAGGAGAGTGAATCATGAAAATATCAAAAACAATCAGTGTTGCTGGAATCGCATTGGCATGTAGTATGGCGTTTGCGACCCAACCAGCTCTTGATAATTATCAAACCCTTGCCAAGCTCCAAGGTGAGTGGAAGTTAGCGCCAGCCAATAAGCAAGAGGGAGGTGCAACGAAAAAGGGGCCAGCGGCAAAGATTATCGGCACTGATAAAACTGCTATGAGYTTCAARGTCATAGGCAAAGGAAGTACAGTACAAGAGAATCTTCTACCTGGCACAGGCAAGGAGATGGCAACGATGTATCATTGTGACGAATTCAAAAATTGTTCTCAGGTCAAGGCGACACATTATTGCGCTAAACAAAACCAGCCAGAGCTAATTCTTGATGCATCTGCTTCTTCGAAAAATGTAATTACGATGAATTGTGATCCATCAAGTGCGTTATGTAATTCCGAAGAGGGGCATGTGCATAAGATAACGCATGAGATATCGGGTGACAATCTAAAAACAACATACACAATCTTTAAGAACGGGAAGCTGGAGAAAAACTCCGTATATCACTTTGTCCGAAAATAGCATCCTTAATACACAACGCATAATCGGGTAACCGGGGGTCTCTAACCCCCAGTCCCCACACCACCCGGCATGCGGGTCCGCACCGGGCGGTTCGTCAAGCATAGTGAAACTTGATCCACTGTTCCCTTACCGAGACGAGCCCCTGTGTTGCCAGCCACTTGTTGGTCATTCCCGATTGGGAAAAAAGGGTCGGTGACAAAGGTTAATTAGAGTGATTCGTTTTTGTCACCGACCCCTTTTGTCCTTTCTCGATGGCTTCCACCGAGGCCTCGGCCTTCTGTGCCCCTTTGCCGAAAACATCGTAAGCGCCCTCAAATCGACGTCTATTTTCCCGCGCACGCATGACGAACACTGCCTCCTGTCACCCACGTCAGGAGAGCAACATGAGCGACCAGGCAACTGCCGATAACCGCACCCAATACTGGACAGCACAGATCGATGCCTGGCAGGCATCGGGTCAAAGCCAGCGGGCCTTCTGCAAGGCCAATGATCTGAACTATCCACGCTTCGGCTATTGGCTTCGCAAGTTCCGTCGCCAAGGGACGGTAGCCGCAGGACCGCGTCGGGCAAGCGCTTTCGTGCCGGTCGTAGCCACCTCGACGGGTAGCGGTCTGACCATCCACCTGCCCAATGGGATCGAACTGCGCGGCGTGACCGAACAGAATCTGTCCGTGGTAGAGCAACTGCTGGCACGTCTGTGATGAACCGTTATCTCCGACCAGCGCCATCGATGCCGCGGATCTACCTGTACCGGGATCCCGTGGATTTTCGCAAAAGCTACCGTGGCCTTGCCGCGATCGTGGAACAGGAACTCGGCCACAATCCGTTTGACGGCGGCCTGTATGCCTTCACCAATCGGCGCCGCGACAAGATCAAGCTGCTGATGTGGGAGGACAACGGCTTCGTTCTGTACTACAAGGCATTGGCCGAGGAGAAGTTCCGCTGGCCGCGCCCGGAAGATGAGGTGATGACCTTGAGCGGTGAACAGATCAACTGGTTGCTCGACGGCTATGACATCAGCCTGATGCAAGGGCATAAAAAGCTGCATTACGAGGCGTCATTCTGAACAGGTTTCCGGTAAAATAGATGGCATGCAGACAGCGACCGATCAACGCCAAACCGCGTCCAATAGCGCGTCGCTATCCCCCGCCGAACTGCAGGCGCTGCTTGCTGAAAAAGATCGTCAGCTTGCCGAGCGCGAGCAAGCTATTGCCGAGCACGAGCGCGTCATCGCCGACAATCAACACGTCATCAGCGAACAGCAAAAGCTGCTCAAGTTACTCGAAGAACAGCTGCGCCTGGCCAAGCAAAACCGCTTTGGCGCGAGCAGCGAGAAGCTACCGTTCCAGGGCGACTTTTTCGACGAGGCCGAGCTGGAACAGTCGCTCAGCGATGTCGAACAACAGCTGGCCGAGGCCGGTGAGCCGCCCCGCAACAAACCCAAGCGCAAAAAGCGCGAAGGCTTCTCCGACAAGCTGCCGCGCGTGCGTGTCGATATCGCCCTGAGTGACGAAGAGAAAGCCGGCGCCAGCCGTACCTTCTTCACCAAGGTCAAGGAAGAACTGGATATCGTCCCGGCCAAGGCCCAGGTGATCGAATACTGGCAGGAGAAGGCCGTGTTCGAGGACGCGCACGGTGAGCAACGGATCCAGGCCGCCACCCGTCCACCCCACCCGTTGGGTAAATGCATCGCCAGTGTGCAACTACTGGCCTACATCCTGGTCGCCAAGTACGCCGATGGCCTGCCGCTGTACCGACTGGAAAAGATCCTGGCCCGATACGGTGGCCACATCAGCCGAACGGCGATGGCCAACTGGATCATCCGCCTGGACGACGTGTTCAAACCGCTGATCAACCTGTTACAGGAACATCAGCGATCGGGTGATTACCTGCAAGCCGACGAGACCCGTATTCAGGTACTCAAGGAAGACGGCAAAGTCGCCACATCGGACAAATGGATGTGGTTGATCCGGGGCGGGCCGCCGGACCAACCGGTGGTGCTGTTCCACTACGACGCCTCGCGCAGCGAGGAGGTGCCGTCACGCCTGCTCGATGGCTTCGAGGGTGTCCTGCAGGCCGACGGCTATGCCGGGTACAACAAGGTGTGCCGGGACAACCCGATCACCCGTATCGGCTGTTGGGATCATGCCCGGCGCAAGTTCGTCGAGGCGAGCAAGGCGGCGCCGAAGAAGAAAAAGGGCCAGCCGGTCAGCAAGGCCGATGTCGCGATCAGCAAGATCCGCAAACTGTACGCGATCGAAGCGCGGATCAAGGACCTGAAGCCGGAACAGAAAACCGCGCAGCGACAAACACTCGCAAAGCCGGTACTCGCTGACCTGAAAGACTGGCTGCAGACGAACGCCACTCGGGTGCCGAAGGATAGTCTCACCTCCAAGGCCATCCGGTACACCCTGAACCAGTGGGGTCTGCTGGTCGGTTACTGTGACGATGGCCGGTTGCACATCAGCAACGCGCTGGCGGAGAACGCCATCCGTCCGTTCGCGGTCGGCCGGCGCAACTGGTTGTTCGCCGATACCTCGCGCGGTGCGAAAGCCAGTGCCACGGTCTACAGCCTGATCGAAACCGCGAAGGCCAACGGCCTGGAGCCCTACGACTATCTACGGCATGTGCTGACGCACATCGCGGCGGCCGATAGCGTCGAGAGGATTGAAGCGCTGCTACCGTGGAATGGCCGCTTGGCCGACAGCGGGGAGGAATCTGAATACATGTCAGGAACCGGATGATTTGCGTGGGAAAGGCATAAGCCGTAGCTTTGTATCCGACAGGGAATGTTGAACACCGACCGACAAGGAAAGGTCATCTGGTAGGAATTCCCGTAAAGCCCCATGTCCAAGGATGTGCATGGGGCTTTGTCACATCAGGCCTGCGTGCAAGAAGGCCGATTCTTTGGCGCTTACAAAACATCCGGTGCATTGCTCAGCAACTGCTTCTTCCAATCGGTGTTCTGGTTGGCATGCACGTCGAACTTCTTTACCAGCTCGGCCATCGTCAGATCACCTTGGAGCGCCGCCAAGGCTACCTTGGCCTTGAACTCGGGGGAATGGTTGCGTCTTTTCCGTCTCATAACTTCTCTCCAGAGCGTATTGCTCATGATGGAGGAAGCACTTATCTTCGTCCAATGACTGTCCGATCAGATGGGTCCAGCTCTGTTTGCTGGTTGGTACAACCTTTTCGGGGACAAAACGGAGGGCTATGCTTCCTGTACGCTTATCGATATGGCCTAGGAGCATACAAGTGGCGGACAGCACAACGGCGGCAGTTCAGGCATTGAGCCCGGTAATCGAAACGCTGATATGGGCACTCCTGATCCTATTTCTCCTGAACAGGTTTCGGCCAGCGATAGCAAGGCTTGTAAACACTATTCAATCAAGAGTGGAAAGGGGTGATGATGTAAGTATTACTTCGGATGGGCTGTCACTGAAACAGAAGGTCGAGAACATAGCATCGACAGTGGATGAACAGCAGAAAGTCGTTGAAGAACAGAGCAGACGAATTGACCAGATCACAGCGAGTACGGAAAACACCCTGCAGTCATTGGCAAGCCTGGTCATTGCCAATCCGATGGAAAGCAAAAATTACAACATTAGTGTAAAGAAACGGATTGAGGTCGAAAAAACCATCATCGTCGGCTGCCAGGACTACACTGAGCAGCGGATACTGTGCGCAATTATTACCAAACTATTGGAACGTGAAGCCCGCCAGAATAGCGAACTGGGCATCGAGAAAGTCATCGCCAAATACGATTTCGGTGGCGCTGGGCTGAATTTCATCGCCCTATCCAGAGCAGATATCGATATTTATCCAGCCTACACCTGGCAGGGCTTTGAAATGGCCTATGCCACCTCGTTACCTCAGAAATCCCGGATATTAATCCAACTGAATCCGGAAGATTCAATCACAGAGCTCAACAAGGTTTTCAAAGAACTAAGCAGTCCATTGAAATGGGTATGTCACACGGGCTTTCAGGATAACTGGGAAATTGTCATGGAAGGCAAAACTGCACAACAACTGGGAATTGAAAAAATATCCCATCTAAGACGCGTAGGGTCAGACCTGACTTTTGGATGCGAACATGATTTCTTTGCCCGCCCCAATGGTTACAGCGTACTAAAAAATCCAGATCCTGCCGGATACGGGATCTCCTTCAAGGACGTAAAGCTTTTCGATCATTCGGAAGCCTACAATGTCTTGGATAAAGGCGAAGTGGATGTAATTGATGGCTTCTCTACTGACCCACAACGACAGGACGAAACCAGGTATCCAAAACTGGAAGATGACGAAGGCTTTTTTGGAAACTATTACGGGAGCATTGTCGTACGAGACGACCTGGCCATGAGCTTTCCCGGATTAGAGGCTGTACTACTAAAGCTAGCAGGAAAGATCAGCAAATCCGCCATATCGGAGATGATTCAGGAAGCAGATCGTCGATCACACGTCACGGAGAAGGATCTACACCTGATCGAGGTGGAAAAAATCGCGGAAAGGTTTCTTGACCGGTTGGAAGAATAGCCGGCGATCGAACAGAAAAGCATGTGCGATGGCCCGGAATCAGGAGGCTAGCCAGAAGTTTCTCTCGTATGCTTGGGAGCATTGAAGAATACACTGGAACACCGATTATCTGATCGGTTCCACAACAAAACTGAAAATTCGACTGCATGCGCTTACGCACACTCAGGCCATAGTGCATGGCGAATCCCACTGTTCCCAAGTTTACAGCCGCAATGGCTCGGTATGTGACCTCCCCTCCCAGGCCCAGAATGCCCTTTATTGGCCGCTTTCCCACCTTCCCTGACAGTCCACCGGCACGACCGGCAGACACAAAAAAGCCCCCACACCTTTCGGTACGGGGGCTTTTTCAGTCGTTCAGATCAGATCTGAATTACTGGGCAGCCGGAGCAACCGGAGCAACCGGAGCAGCCATCGGAGCGCCGTAGTAAGGGCGCTGTTCCTGGATGGGGTCTTTACCGAACCGTTCGAGCACCTTTACATCGTTTACCGCGGTCCCGGAACCAACCGTGCTGGCGCTGATGGGGCTTGGCCTCGCCGGTATCGGCTTTGCCAGAAACAAGAAACTGGCTTAACAACCAACTCTAAAGCTGTACGAACTGACCCCGTCCACTGTGGCGGGGTTTTCTTTGCTTGTCTGTCAGGACGCACTGACGTCCGCTTTTGGCCGGTCACGGCCCTTCGGGCGTATCTGTCAGCAATCTCTACACCCACAGACTCTCAACCTTCCGGTTTTGGCCGTTCACTGCCCCTATGGGCACCTGTCAGAGATATTTACACCTGACTCCGATGGCGAGACAAGCGAACTTTTCCCTTTGACCGGAACCACCCTGACTTCGTCAATCGCCTTCCTCATGCCGTCATGCTAAAACAGCCCCTCAAACCACGTGCCCAGCCAACGTCGAACCCGATTCAACTTGATCCCTTTCTCATGCTTCGGGCACTTGTCCTGGAAGAACGCCATAGAGGTCTGCTCATCAGCATCCAGCGTGATTCCGTATTTATTCCAGACGGCGAGCCGAGCATCGAGATACCACGTGCAATTCGCGATATTGGGCGGCAGCCAGAGATAGGCATCCTTGTCGCCCTTGGAGCGGTTCGCCCCCTTATACACCGCAACAAGGTTATCGGGATCGTTTGCGAATGCCGTCTTTTGCTCTGTCGCCCAGGCATGCCCCCCGGCGGCATCGATCTCACCGAGCGCCACCAGGTGGTCAATGTCGAGGTCTCTCGGACTGAAAGTGATCCTCCCCGTGTAGGGACACACCCATAGGCCGGATGCGACCTTTCCCGACGGCGCGTAATTGACCGGCGTCACGCTGTCCCGGATGAGGATCTCTTCACGGGTATTCTGGCCGTCGTCATCAAGATCAACCCAATGCCGGTATTCGGAGCGGTCATATGCGACACCAGCGGTGCTGATGAGAAACAGAAGCGCTACGGCCGCAACAGACAGGTTACGCATCGGAGTCATCCAGAACGACAAGTTCAAAGGGTCAGTTTACCCGAGTGAATAACTGGTGGGAGCGAAGAGAATGGCCTCGTGGGGTGGCGAAATGGTCGTGATTGCCTATAGTCATTCCGAGTTCTTTTGATGACACCGCCGAGGAGGATGAGATGCCGGGCAAGTTCGAGTTGTACAAAGACAAGGGTGGGAAGTTTCGTTTTCGACTGAAAGCCAGCAACGGCCAGATCATACTGGCGAGCCAGGGCTACAAGACGAAGGTGTCCGCCAAGAACGGCATTGCTTCTGTGCAACGCAACTCAGCCGAGGATGCGCGCTTCGAGCGCAAGGGCAGCAAAGGAAAATTCATGTTCAACCTCAAAGCCACCAACGGCCAGATTGTCGGCACCAGTGAAAGATACGAAACGGAGCGAGCCTGTGAGAATGGCATCAAGTCCGTGGCCAAGAATGCACCAGGTGCCAAAGTCGAAGACCTCGCCGTGTAGCTTCTCAACCATCCGACTCATTGCACCGAAGAATTGAGCACTGGATATCCACGAGGTGACGCCTCAGCCTGAAGGCGGGGTCAGCTTTATTTGGATCCTGGCAAAAGAGCCGCTATTGGCCGTTCAGCGACCTCACGCCCTGAGAACACCGCCTTCTAGCCCTAAGTAGTCCGTTCTGCGACCGAAGGGGACATAGGTCTCGCCGCCCAAGAAATCACAGCCACCTGCTATTCTGGCTCCGAAGGCGGAATTCGATTCCGTCGCAGAGGCGAAATGGAGACATGCATAGAACGGATGGCCACATAATTCAGTTATGTTGCCAGCAACATAAGTCAATTATGGCGCCAGCCCCATAATCAGTAGTTATGCCCAATAGGAGCACCTAATGGAAGAGATGCTAAGCCCAAACTTCACACACGAAAAATTGGAGAATCCGAGCACTTCAGACTTGGTCGATGTGTTTGAGGATCTCTGGCTAGGCTGTGTATTTGAGCCTGTTCGCTCACTTATCCACTCTCCTCACGGCTCTGTCGCCGCAATGTCGGTGCTCTGCTCATATTACGAGGCGATTGAGAGCCTTTACTCCGGCCAATCGAGTCGAAATCGGTCACAAGAGTTTTTTATCAACGGGTTTTCGCGAGTTTTCTCAAGTCCGGATGGTATGGAAGAAGCCGCCAAAGAAATCTATATCCATGTGCGCTGCGGCCTTGCTCATGAAGGAATGCTTCGTTCGAAAGTTCACTACACCAACGTTGGGCAGAAAGCCTTTTTCCTCACGTACCCGAAAAGCAGCGATGGGACTCTTGATATGAGCGTTTCAAGCGAATCAATAGTGGTCAATCCAGAAAGGATGTTTGATGCAACTTTTCAGCATTTTGAGGGTTACGTGAAGTTACTTCGTAAAGAAGAAGATGCCGAGGTAGTGGAGAATTTCAAATCCTTCGTAACGGCTCAATATGCTTTTGGTGGCGGAGAAAGCATCATCGGAATGACTTACGAAGAATTCAGTGGTGAGGCATAACAAGGCAATCAAGTCGCGCCTTTGGCGCTGGGACGTCGGCTTCGCCGCCGCCCCTTATTACTGGCGTTAGCCGTCATGATGCGGCCTTAGGCGCTATAGCGGCAACATCAGCGAGACGGAAGAAAGGGTAGTCTGGAGACGAAAATGAAAATTGCGACAACTTTTGCAATCATCATCGCGATCGCGATTGTGGGAGGTTTGGCGTCAGGATTCTACCTCGTAGCCCCAAATTCAGGCGGGTTCGCCGGCAAGCTGCGCAACCTGTCACTACAAATCAGTGAAGGGACCTTTACGTGCGCCAAACAGGCTGAAACGGGTAAGCGAATATTCGAAAACCGGGGCTCTGAACCGGAAGCTGCGCTGTCGACCTCACGAGAATGGTTTGAGATGGCACTTACTTGCAATTCGCCTATAGCTCTTGATCATTTGGGTTACATGTATGTCAATGGATTGAGTGTAGAAAAAGATAGCGGTAAGGGCGTCGCGATGTTGGAGCGAGCTAAAAGTGCTGGCTACGTCGAAGCTGCCAAGACGTTAGCGCTAGAGTATTACGAGGGTGACGATCTGCCGTGGGACTATTCTCGCGCGGTAGCTAACTTTGAAATTTGTGCTCGGGATGGAGACGCATTTTGCCAAGCGCACCTCGCAGAACTTTTGGCATATTACGCCGATCAGCCCAACTACTTTAAAGCTTTTGAATTAGCCGAGCCGGCAGCCGAATCTGGAGAGCCTCGCGCTCAAGGAATTCTCGCTTCCCTATATCTTAGTGGTCGCGGGATTACGACTGACGTTGAAGCTGCACTCGCGTGGGCTGAAAAGGCTTTGCCAGCGGAAGACCCCTATGCGCTTGAGTCGTTGGCGATAATATATCTGGAGGGGCATGGACGGCCCGCCGATGCCACAAAGGCCATTGAGTTCTATGAAATCATGGCCAAGAATGGGAATTCTGACGCGCATGTGGAGATTGGTCGCATCTTTGAAAACGGAATTGCCGGCGTCGAACAAAACCTTGAAACAGCTGCAGAATATTATTTGGAAGCTGCAAAGGCTGGTATCGTCGAGGCTGAAATGGCTATCGGCGTTTTTTACTTGCAAGGTGTCGGTGTCGGGAAAGACGAAGCCGAAGCCTATCGATGGCTAAAGAAGGCGGCTGACAGCAAGGAGCCTTCGGCGACCATGTATCTTGGGCGCTTGTATCTTCATGGGGTGCCTTCCCTCAACATTGAACCAAACAATAATAAGGCGTGGTATTACATCAAGAAGGCTGCGGATCTGGGCGAGCCGGAAGCTAAGGCGGATGCCGCGTGGATGTACCACCGCGGTCTTGGAGTAGCTAAGAGCGACCGCAGTGCATTCACATACGCTAATTCATCGGCTGAGTCTGGTATTCCCGAAGGTCAAGCACTTCTTGGTTACCTCTTGATCACGGGCACTGGAACTGCCAAGAATCCTGCGCAAGGTGTAAGCTGGCTCGAACTAGCCTCAAATCAGGGCAGCGCGCTGGGGCTTGGTTACCTTGGGCAAGCCTATCTGCAAGGAATCGGGGTCCCGAAGGACGTTACGAAGGCACGAGAGCTGTTCGAAAGGGCATTCCGGGCTGGGGATTCCGAATCTGCGGCGTATCTCGGCGCTTTCTATGAGTACGGTGTCGAGTACGGGAAAGATTTGCCGCGCGCGTATGCGTACTATGATTTCGCGGCCCGCCATGGATCCCAAGATGGGGAACAGATGAGGAAAAAACTCGCGGAAAAAATTTCACCTGCCGAGGCGGAGCAGGCAAGGGGCATTCTTGAGGAGCTAAAAGAAATCACTTCTGGAGTGACAATTAATTAGTCGAGCGCTCGCCATGCGCGTCCGCGATGCTTAAGTACATCTTGTTAATCCCAGTAAGCACATCCCCATCTTCCGACATCACATATAGGAAAATCAATTCTTCTAGCTTTTGCAAAAAATCTCTGATTTCGCTGTGTGTGCGCCCTGCCGAGATGATCGATTGAAACTCCCGATTGCCTTGAGCCAATAATTCGGCGGCTTTTTCTTTTCCCAATAGGTGATAACCCGCCATCCCAGCTTTAGCGATAGCAAACTTCACATCGATTTGTACGTCTTCGTCCAGAAGAAGTTGAGAGATATTTAGCCCCACAATATGAAGAAATATCGCACCAACGACCAGCTTCTTTTCGTCTGTAAATCCGGGAATTGGCGTGTGACCAGCATGGGCTGTTGCGAACGCCACGATGTGGCTTATGACCAGCGATGCCGCATCTTGAAGAGATGAACTTGCTTGTACCCCATTTATCGTTTGAAGCCTATTTCCGACAGCTAAAAGCCGCGTTCTGAAAGATGTAGTTTCTGACATTTGAGCTTGATGTTCCTACTGCTGCTGTCAGGAAGGCATTAATGGCATTGGTAGTGCGTCATGCCACCAATCTGTTGAGAGATACAGTTAGTCTGCAAGCGGACAGTGCTGCTGGGAACGTAGCGGGGATGACTCGCGTTGAGAAGCCCCAGGCCGAGCATCATCATTGAGGCACTTTGTTGGGCTTGCATGTTGGCACGAAGCTGCGCTGCAGCGGCCTCTTTCTGGGTGCGAATTTGAGCCAGCGTGAGGCGGCAGTTTGTGTAATCCGTAGTTCCAACCTTCAGTCCGTAGCTAAGGCATTCTTCGTGCTCAAGGCGGGCGATGACCTCATCACGGGAAATCTTCCGAAAGTACTTGCCGTTTGAGATCAGGAGTGCCTCTTGAAAGTATGTACGGAAGAACTCATCTCCAGCATACGTGCACCATGGACAGAACACTTGCCCGCAGTAAACGGCTTTCTCACCATTAGCGAAACTAGGAGTTGGCAACACATTCACGACACTATGACAGCTTGCCACAAGCTCTGCTTCAGAAGCACCCACCGAGAACTTCTGCTCCTGCGTAGATGCACAAGCGGTCAATATGATGCAAGCCGTGAGAATAGTCACTAGTCGCTTCATCGGTCAGCCGTCCTCATCTAGCAACTCCTTACGCTTGATGGTTAGATGTGAGTTCTTCACCTAACATAGTATGCACCCCGTCAATATGAACAGCCGTGTAACTTTCAACAATCCTAGGCTTCAATTTTCAGCAAGGCATTCGTATCAAAAAAGTCAGTTTCGAGAGTTCTAACGTCCCCTTCTGGCCATTTCCTGCCCCCAATTTCCGTTCGGCGATTTTCACTGATTGTTGCAGTGAAGAATGAGCAAAGTCGCCTCAGAACTTTGTTTCGACTTTCCGGCAAGTGCCGTGGCCGACGTATTCATAAGATTCGAAACCGGGTTTGCCAGCGCCAATAAAAGTGTGCCTGAGCTTCCCGCCGATGCGGCTGATTTCGATTTGCTCTTCCTTTTCGCCTAAGTAATCGACTTTCCGGCAGTAGCCTTGGATCGAATGCTGATCGGATTTTCCGCGCCATTCGTTGCAATCCAACCAACGGCTAGTGCTGGTGATTACCGTTGAGCCATCTGACGCTATCCGAATATTGAAGGAAGGGTCGATAGTCCACGGGCTCTCACTACTTTTGGCTTTCTGATGCGTGTACTTGCAGTACAGATCAATGTTCGCCGGTTCGATTGCGTGAGCAGTTGGCGCAAGCGTTAGTAGGATGCCAATTCCCCAATGTTTTCGGTTCAGCATAACGGTGGTAATTCCTAGGCTACTACAACCCGAACATCCTATCAGCCAAAGGGAACCCACGACCCGTGGACTTCACTAACATTGGCCTCTTCGCAGTGAGTTGCTTTGTGCCGGAGTCAGTTACAAAAGCAGTCTGACTCGTACGTTCGTTTTCTGCGTCCCGTAGGTGTTTGAGCCCACCTCTGCTTTAGAGTCTGCTGTTGGCCGCAATGCGACCCAGCCGGACTTTCCATTCGGCCAGATTATCCAGATAGAACTGATAGTCCTCGTCCGCGAGAAACACCACCTGACGATTGTGGCCGCGTTGGACAATGTGATGTGGGCAGTGTGGCACCAGCAGCCGGGCTTTTCTTGGCATCCCGCCTCCCCTTTAGCTTCCTTTCTTCTCCCAGCCTACTGACCGAAAATAGATACTTCCCCTTTTGCTGAAATGTTCCAGATCGAGGCGCGAACCGCAGGTAATAGCGGGCTACAAGGTGAATTGCGCTTGCGCGAGAGAAGGCGCCCTGCGGTGTTGCCAAGGTTCGGAACGAAGCGCTGGGGCATTTGGCGCTCAAGCTGTTTGCTTACGATTATTTAGAGGTACCCTGCCTGATCAAATGCTCGTTGCGTCTTAGTTCAGTCCAATTTTTGGAGACCGTCCATTCCCGAGTTTTGAAACAACTCGATATGGAGATACGATGATTACCCCTGCACTCAGCGAAAGGGCTTCGCTGCTTAATTATTGCAGGCAGCACTTGTTCAAATATCTGCAGCCATGAGCTAATTCAATGTTCGAGCGAATTTTTGATTTTATTGCTGGGTTCTGGAATGTCCTTCGGCCCTGGGTGGTGGTTAATGATTTCGAGGGGGGAGTCGTTCTGCGTTTTGGGCGTTACCTCCGCGAGTTGAATCCGGGGCTGCACTGGAAAGTACCCTTGGCAGATACGGCGATCACTACCTCTACGGTCATTACCACCATGGCCTTGCGTCCACAAACACTCACCACATATGATGATCTGACAGTCGTCATATCAGCGATCGTGAAGTATCACATTGCCGATGTACGCGCCTATTTGCTGGATATCTGGGACTCCGCTGATGTGTTGAATGACGTGACTCTCGGAGCCATTAAAAAGATTGTCGCCTCACACGATTATTCCGACCTGCAAGACCACGAAATCGAACAGGACGTCCTCGCGATTATTCAGCAGGAGGCCGAAAAATTCGGTGTACATGTACACAACGTCACTTTTTCTGACTTGGGCCGGGTCCGATCTATCCGCCTGATAACAAACGAGCCCTCCGCAGCCCAATAAAGCTGATGGTCATTCAGGCCGGCACCATACAACGACATGTCCTATCGTTGTTCACAGCCAGCCTGACCCTTGTTTCGCCCGATGCATTGGCAGGCCCTCACAGTACAAACTGGATCACCGAGATCTACGGTGGAAGGTACTACGATGACAGCCGAATTGGCGCTTATCTGGTCACGGCGACTGACAAGGGTGATGGGCCCAACCTGATCGGAGAAGTGCTGCATGAGGTGTACCCGGCATACCGCTTCTCCGGTATTGGTGGCCATTTACTCTGGTCGACAGACGCCTTTGGCGACCTCGGCATTGTCGCCTCTCAGGCATGGGAAGCTTACGCTGCGACCGGCTTTCCAGAAGAGCATTACCAGACGCGCCTGTTGGGAGCTGAGTGGGAGTATTCCAAGGGGCGCTTCTCCATCGCCAGCCAGATTGGCAGGTACCTGAAAAGCTATTCCGGCACCCAGTCGACCTTTCTGTCTCTGGATGCCTATTTTGCAGGCTCAGACAATGATTGGTACATGCGCACCTCCACCCGTCGAATCGGAGGCAGGTCTTTTGATCTGTTGGAGGTGTATCGCGACCTCCAAAACGCTCAACGTGCCGTGACCATCTATACCGGAATCAGCAGGGATCGTTTGAATTCGAGTACGCCTGGCGGATACAACTCCATCTACGCAGGCGCCTACGTAGACCTTTTCTCAACATCCAGGACCGACCTGAGCCTTTGGTTTGAACTCGCGAAGGACGAAGACGACACCCTTGCGACCCTGGAACTGAACCTGACATTCGGGCCAGGAGCGCGTACCCCTTATATAACCGCCTTCGGCTATTCGCTCGATAACTGAATAGCCAATCGTCCGAGACGAATGCCTGGATAGGCTGCAGCACCTCCCGCGCCCTGGCCTGGGAAGCCTCTGAAAAACAAGGCCCGTCAACGCGGCCATCTGATCAGACGGCCGCGTTGACGGGTAATCTTGTTCCTGTCTTCCGGCGTATCCCTTTACCTTGCTGCCGCCTTTTTAGCCGCTGCCTTTTTCTTGGCCGCTGCCTTTTTCTTGACAGGCGTTTTCTTCGCTACTTTTTTCTTGACAGGTGTTTTCTTCGCTACTTTTTTCTTTACCGGGGCCTTTTTCTTGGGAGCTGCCTTCTTTTTCGCTGCCATGATCACTCTCCGCAGGATGAGGGGTTACGTGCCAACTTTTGAGTATAGAAAAGGGATATGGAAATACGGCTCTTCGCTATTTCGAGTGGAATTCACCCTGAAACCCATGCCAGTGTATCCGGGAATTTGAGTGCGAGGAACCGGGATGGACAGCAAAGAGATTCTGCTACTGGGCTTGGGCATACAGGCGCCCTGGCAGTTGGTTGATCAGCGGCTCGAAACGGACAAGAATCCGCATGAGCTGCATCTTGAAGTGAAGGCGGAACGAGGCTCGAAGTACGCGTGCCCTGAATGTGGCAAGGCCTGCGCCGCCCATGATTTCCAGGAGAAGACGTGGCGTCATCTGAACTTCTTCCAGCACCATTGCTATGTGCATGCCTCGGTGCCTCGCGTGAAGTGCCCGGAGCATGGCGTGAAGTTGGTGGAAGTCCCTTGGGCGCGCAAGGGCAGCGCGTTCACGCTGCTGTTCGAGCAGGCCGCAATGACGCTGGTGCGTGAGATGCCGGTCAATGCTGCAGCCCGGATCATCCAGATCACGGACACTCGCCTGTGGCGGATTGTGCAGCACTATGTGGCCCAGGCGGTGAGTCAGTTCGACTTATCCTCAGTCGAGGCCGTCGGGCTTGATGAGACCGCCAGCAAACGCGGCCACAACTACGTGACAATCTTCATTGATATGGAGCGGCGAG
>JAPTHR010000017.1 GCA_029228645.1 Gammaproteobacteria bacterium Milos-ODIII6 | reverse complement strand
GGAGGCTATTGGCCGTGTGCGAAAGCAGGGTTTCCAAAGTCGCCGTACTGAGTTTGCTGCGCGCCTGGCAGTAGGCTGAGGTCGACGTCGAGGGCTTCGGTAATGCGCGTGACGCCGAAACCGCCTGCACTTTGCGTACGGCTTCCTGGCAGCCACCATCGGCATCCAGTACTTGGGAGAAGAATGCCCAGAACGTATTCTCTTTGCTGAACACGCGCCGACGACTGAAGGCGCCGGATGTATCTCCGCCCAACTCCTGCACCGGAATGAATGACCCAAAGCTGTCACCGAGTCGGCTGAGCGAATGGTGCCGAATCCGCGCATGTTCCTCAGCGAGCTTTTCGCGTGCTGAGCGAGGCTTTTTACGAAGGCTGGCGAGGTGAAATCCGGGCAGGTAATAGGAGCTGTTTTCCATGCCCGATTTTCTCATTCTAGGCCAAACAAAACAGCTCCTATTTGCATGCTGGAGAGGCTTAACTTAGTGCCATTCGGGTCGGAGTCAAACCGCCCACATACGACGGCCTCTTCCATCTGTGTGGTACGGTTTGACTTCGACCCCTCCGCACCGATACAGAACAGGCTCGCTGAGGCCTGCGCCTAAGACGCCATCCCATACTTCTCCATCAGCCGATACAGGGTGGGGCGGGTGATGCCCAGCAGCTTGGCCGCATCAGATACATTTTCGGTATGGTTGAGTGCGCGGTTGATCGCCACGCGCTCGGCCTCGTCACGCACCTGCTGCAGGTTGAGCGGCATGGCCTCGGCTTCATCATTGGGTACATCCAGCTCCAGGTCGTCGAGCGAAATGCTCGGTCCATCCGACATGATCACCGCGCGCTTGATGCGGCTCTCGATCTCGCGCACGTTGCCCGGCCAGTCGTATTGCTCGATCCCGGCGATCGCCTCCGGGTCGAACCCGCGGATGGGACGCTTCTGCTCCTCCGCGAAGCGATCCAGGAAGGCCTTGGCCAGCACGATCACGTCGCCCTCGCGGTCCTTGAGCGGCGGGATGTTGATGGTGATCTCGCTGACCCGGTAGTACAGGTCCTCACGGAAACGTCCTTCGGCGATCAGCTGCTTCAGATTCTGATGGGTCGCGCAGATGATGCGCACGTCGACCGGTATTTCCGCGCGTCCGCCGATGCGCTCGACCACCCGTTCCTGGACGAAGCGCAACAGCTTGGCCTGCAGGTCGAAGGGCAGGTCGCCGATCTCGTCCAGGAACAGGGTGCCGCCGTCGGCATATTCGATCTTGCCCCGGGTCTGCTTTGCCGCACCGGTGAAGGCCCCCTTCTCGTAGCCAAACAGTTCGCTCTCCAGCAGGGTGTCCGGGATGGCGGCGCAGTTGATCGCCACCATCTTTTTGTTCGCGCGCGGGCTGAGTTCGTGCAGGGCGCGTGCGATGACTTCCTTGCCGGTACCACTGGGGCCGAGCAGCAGGGTGGTGATGTCGGAGGGCGCGACCTTCTCGACCATTCGGCAGACCTTGAGCATCTGCGGACTGGTGGCGATGATGCCTTCCAGCGGCGCCTTGTGGCTCGTCTGCTGCTGCAGGCGACGGTTTTCGTTTTCGAGTTCGTGTACCTGGTAGGCGCGGTCCACGATCAACGCGAGCAGCTCGGGGTCGACCGGTTTCTGATAGAAATCGTAGGCGCCCATGCCGATCGCGCGGACCGCGTTGGCGCGATCGTTGTCGCCGGTCACGACGATGACCTTGGTGCCGGGCGCCAACGAGAGGATCTCCTGCAGGGTGGTGAGTCCTTCGCTCACTCCGCCGGGATCGGGTGGCAGTCCCAGGTCCAGGGTGACCACGCCCGGCTCGTGCCGGCGCAGGTGGGCGATCGCTTCCTCGCGATCCCCAGCGACCAATACCTCGTATCCATCGAAACACCACCGCAGCTGGCTTTGCAGCCCGGGGTCATCCTCCACCACCAGCAAATATCGCTTTGCTTCTTTCAATCCTGGCCTCGTACATCGCTAAAGGGGACTTGTGAATACGCCACCGGCTAAAGCCGGTGGCTTCGAGTTACGGCTGAAAGCCGGATCGGTCGGCCATCCGGCCGACTATCCCCTCCCCACGGGTGGGGAGGGTTAGGGTGGGGATACGCCTCTGCCATTGTCCGAACTTCACCCCCATCCCAACCTTCCCCCTCCAGAGGGGGAAGGGGTAAAACGACAATCCGGCTAAAGCCGGGGGGTTTACGGATCCCAAATAGTAGACTTTAAATACTCAGGGCATTTCAGATTGAGATGCCAAATGTTCCAGATCGAGGCGCGAACCGCAGGTAATAGCAGGCTACAAGGTGAATTGCGCTTGCGCGAGAGAAGGCGCCCTGGGGTGTTGCGAAGGTTCGGAACGAAAAGCTGGGGCATTTGGCGCTCGAGCTGTTTGCTCATGAGTACTTGGAAGTTCCCTGACATTCCAGCGTTATAACGGCTCTGCTTGCTGTTCCTGAACGGTCAATGGTATCGCAATGCGGAATGTCGTTCCCTCGCCGGGGGTGCTCTCGACAGCTATCTCGCCGCCCAGGGCACGCACCACCTCGCGACTCTCGAACACGCCAATCCCCATGCCGGTGAGGCCCTTGGTGGAATCGAACGGGCGGAATAAACGATTCTGGATGAATTCCTGATCCATTCCGGCTCCCGTGTCCTGCACCTCGACGATCGCGTGTGGCGGCTGCTGCGAAAGGCGGACCTCGATTCGGCCATCTTCCGGGGTGGCTTCCTGGGCATTCTGCACCAGGTGATTGAACACGTTTGCCAACTGCTCCCGATCCGCCACGACGGTCAGGTCGGCATCGCTCTGTGCCAACGTCGGGACCGGTTTCTGTGCGCCTCGCTTGGCGACGACATCCGCAACCACCCGGTTGAGACTTACCGGGCGTGCCTCGGCGCCGCGCATGCCGCTGCGCATCTGCTCCATCAGGCGGGTCATGCGGTCGACGGAATTCTTGACGGTGGCGATCACGTCGTCGACGAAGGCAGGATTGTGCTTGTGCTTCTCGGCATTCGAGACGATCAGTGCCTGCTGCGCCAGGATGTTCTTGAGGTCATGCACCACGTAGGCGGACAGGCGGTTGAAGGCCTCGAACTGGCGTGACTGCATCAGGGCCTGGTCACTCAGGTGCTGGGCGAGGTGGCTTGCGGCCTGCCGGCCGGCCATGCGCAGCAGGTCGCGGTCCTCCCAGTTGATGCTTTTCTCGATCTCGGAACGTTTCAGCAGCAGGATTGCGCGCAGGTGTTCACGGGAGAACAGCGGGACCACCAGCCAGGCGTCCGGAATCGCCGCCAGCCAGCCCGGCAGGTCCAGTCCTTCGTATAATCCCGGGTCGGCGGCATATTCGTTGACATCGACGATCCACTGCCTGCCTTGCAGAAAGGCCACCAGGGAGCCGCTGGCTGCATCCGGCTGCATCTGGACCTCGGGCATATTCCAGTGTGCCAGCAAGTCGAAGTGGTCGTTCTGCTGGCGTACCCAAAGAATACCGCCGGGGCTGTTGACCAGTGCCGCAATGGCCTGCACCACCCGATCCGGGATCGGCAGCTCGCTGCCGGCCAGCGTCTCAGTGAACTGCTGCCACTCGTTGCGGTAGTCGTACTTGAAGCTGAAGAAGTGCTTGCTCAGCAGCACCCGGATCTTCGCCCGGATGCGGTCAGAGAAGAGCAGGGTGATCAGCAGTGCCCCGGTACCGGCCAGGAAGGCGACCTGCAGCAGACCGCCCCAGGCTCCGCCATAGAGGCGCAGGAGGTAGCCGGCGCCAGCCATGATCAGCAGATAAATTCCAGCGCCGACCAGGGTGACCGAATGGAACACCACCTGGCGCGAGACATGGATGCGCAGCGACCAGTCCGGATTGCGTGCGACCGAGACGGCGATCAGCGGGACCGCGAGCGCGTTGATCGCGCCGCGTGCGGTCCAGAGCTGTTCGTCGAGCGCCTTGAACAGAAGCGCGTCGGCGAACATGTAGAAGTCATACGCGAAGATGCCGCCTATCCCCAGGCAGAGGTACTTGATCGACCAGCGTTGGGTGGCCGAGGCGTTGCGGTACAGCTGCTCCACCATGAGCAGGCCGAACACGGCGAATGCGACCCAGGCGACCAGCGTGACGTCTCGAAGCAGCGCCAGGGGTAGTCCCAGGCGGGGCGAAACCACCGGGCCTATAAGGATCGCCAGTACAGCCAGCATGAGTACCAGGGTGAATAGGCGGTTCCAGCGAACTCCGTCAGCGGGGTCGCTTGGCTTTCGGGTTTGCAATGAGTGCTCGAACAGTCCCGACCGGGCGCTATCCGGTTCTTCCAGCGCCTCCGGTTTGAGCAGTTGCAGCAGGAACAGGCACCAGGTGGCATCCCGTAGGATCTCTGCAACCTGTGAGGCAATCGGCGGCACGCCGAAGGAAGCGGCTGCCGCGGCCAGGCCCGCCCAAAGCATCGAGGCAAAACTCGCGAGCAGTATCCAGATGCCGATGCGGCGGCCACGCCAGGAGGTGGCGAGCAAAACAGTCAGAGCCGAAAAGGCGGCAAAGGCCAGAAGATAGCTGATGGTTCCGACGTTCACGGACATCCCTCGAGTGAAGGCCAATGAGGCTAGGCAATCGCCCGGCCTGTGTAAACCCCGCGTCATGCTCCTGCATCATTTCGAGGTTAAAAGGTGTCGGAGCCGATTGCCGACTCCGACCTCTTTGCGACCGCTGTGCCTGGGGTGTCCGTATGGATGATTGGAACTGGAGTCCCTATACTCGCGCAGCTAAAGATCGCGGGCAGCGGGTCGCTAGGAAAACAGGTTGCCGAGCCGGGTCAGTGGTTTGGTGAAAGTGCCCGCGCTCCTTTAAGGATCGCCCAGGGAAATCAGGTGGAAGGATTGATGAATACGATTGCAGTTGTCGGTTTGGGTTACGTGGGGCTGCCGCTGGCGGTGGCCTTTGGCAAGAAGTCGCGAACCATCGGGTTCGACCTGGACGAGCGGAAGCTGGAAAACTACCGCAACGGCTCCGATCCAAGCGGCGAGGTGGACCATGAGAACCTCGTGGCTGCCAAGCACCTGGAATACACCAGTGACCCCTCGCGCCTCGCCGAGGCAGAGATCATCGTCGTGGCCGTACCGACCCCGATCGATCACGCCCATCGCCCCGATCTGAAACCGCTCGAGGGTGCGTGCCGGACCGTGGGCGATAACCTCAAGCCGGGCACCGTGGTGGTGTTCGAGTCGACCGTCTACCCCGGCTGCACCGAAGAGGTGTGCGTCCCGATCCTCGAAGAGCGTTCCGGCCTGCCCTGGGCGGGCGCCGAAGGGGCGGGGGATCAGCCCGGTTTCTACATCGGTTACTCCCCCGAGCGGATAAACCCGGGGGATAAGGTTCACCGCCTCGAGACCATTGTCAAGGTGGTCTCCGGCGATACCCCGGAGACCCTCGATCGGGTCGCCGAACTCTACGAGATGGTCGTGGATGCCGGTGTGCACCGTGCCGCCAGCATCAAGGTGGGCGAGGCGGCCAAGGTCATCGAGAACACCCAGCGAGACCTCAACATCGCGCTGATGAACGAACTGGCGCTGATCTTCCACAAGCTCGGCATAGATACCCTCGACGTGCTCGAGGCGGCCGGGACCAAGTGGAATTTTCTTCCCTTCCGTCCGGGACTCGTTGGCGGTCACTGCATCGGCGTCGATCCCTACTACCTGACCTACAAGGCCGAGGCGGAGGGACATCACCCGCAGGTGATCCTGGCCGGCCGTCAGATAAATGATGGGATGGGGAAATTTATTGCCGAGCAGACGGTCAAACGTCTTATCCAGACCGGGCACGGCGTCGCCGGCGCCAAGGTTGTGGTGCTGGGGTTGACCTTTAAGGAAGACTGCCCCGACCTGCGCAATTCGCGGGTGGAGGACATCCTGAACGAACTGAAATCCTATTGTTGCGACGTCTCCGTGCATGACCCGGTAGCCGACCCCCATGAGGCCATGGAAGAATACGGCGTGACCTTGAAATCCTGGGAGGAGCTGCCGCCGGCCGATGCGGTGGTGCTGGCTGTCGCCCATGAGGCCTATCGCAACATGGCGCCTGCAGATTTTGCGCCGCTGATTGGCGAGAAGGGCGTGCTCCTGGATGTGAAGTCCATGTTCGATCGCGAGCGCTTCAAAGAGGCGGGGATCGATGTCTGGCGCCTGTAGACGTGACCTTGCCAGCGGCTTGGAGTAAGGTGGTGATTGTCGGGTGTCCGGTTTTTTTACACACTAGCCTGGCGAGGGAAGGAAAGTATTGTCGCCAAGTGAAAACCGCTTTATTTTTCAAGCGCATATTTCACAAGGCATGAAAATTGCATATAGACCTGTAGTTTTTGGTTTCGCAATTTTTTCATACATCGCCCGAGCGACGGTCCGAGTCGCTTGAGGTGGGAGATCCGAGGATGAAGGAAGAACCGAAGGTTAACGCGAGTGAAAACCGAGAGGATTTAGCGCCGAATGATCCCTCTGAGACACGCTTCGGCGAGGTTGATCATTCTCGCAGGGCGCTGGCCAGAGCCGGCATGGCCGCGCCGGTCCTAATGACCCTGGCCAGCCGTCCGGTCATTGCGAATGGTGTTGGCGGGGGCTGCTTGTCAGGCCAAATCTCCGGTAATGTCTCGCAGCAAGACAATTTCGTGTGCGCCACCAATTCCGGCTGTACTCCGCAATATTGGAAAGACAACCCAACCGGGTGGCCCACCGGTTACTCAGCTGGCGCGTGTGCGGAAGATGTTGGCGGTATCTGTATAAAATGGGATCCGGCTGCCCCGCCTGCAACGAGTTTTAAGGACGTCTTTTTAGGCGATTACTCGGAGCTGTTCCCTAGCGGCTATGACGCTAGCCTGATGGAAGTGATGCAGGAGAATCCGAATAGTCTTGATGCGCATGCGTGTGCCGCGGTGTTGAATTCGGCTACGGCACCTGGCGACTATGGCGAATCGGTGGCTCGAATAATAGAAGCCTATTACATGGTCAGAAATGGAGAAGCGACGGCCGATTGGCTTTTAGGTATTTTGGCGAATATGAATACCCTTAACTGTGGGGCGACAACTACTTGCGGACAATGGCGTTTCCTAAACGATAATAATGAGTGCAAACTGGTTTTAGGACCTTTAGGACCTTAATGTTTAAGATATGTTCTTTCCGGTCCTCCATGGAAGGATATGATCGAGATGATTTAAGGCGCTCCAGCGCCGTATTTTCGGTCTGGGTAGAATAGGACGGTATTGTCTGTTGCAATCTGAAGCGGCCAGGTACCGGTTGGCGGCCGGGGTGCAGCTCATGTTCGCTTCATGGGGAAATGAAGGCGATTCCGTAGTCTTGAATGTCAATGCCGGCGATACACTGCTGGTGACCAGGGAAGCAGCTTTGGTTCTTCAAGCGCTTCAGCAAAGGGCCCTGAGTATTTCAGAATTACTCGATAGCCTCAAAGTGTACTTGGGGAGTCGGACGGAACGGGAGGCTTATCGAGACTCCATGCGTCAATTGCTGACAGGCCTTAACCAACAAGGATTGGTCGAACGGGCGGACGCGTGAAGATATCTGAGGTTTCGGAGCAACAGCTTCAATCCGGTCTTAAAGCGCCAGGAATCTGGTTTTCCATCGGGCCTTTCGTAGTCCACCTTCGCTCGCGAATCCGGTCAGTCGCATCCAATATCCGGCTGATGTATGCGGAGTCTTCGCTGCTCCTGGACCAGGATTTCGCGGATTTCCATATTGCTTTAGAGGCCCCGGCCGGAATACGCCACTGGGTGAGGCCGCAGGTGAATTTCTCCTTTGACGGGTATGTGCCCTTCAAGCCTCTTCCCTTTGATCAAGCCTACCCCTTATTTGAATGGGGGATGAACTGGTGTGTGGGTAATTACGCTCATCAGTACCTGCTCGTGCATGCCGCAGTAGTGGAAAAGGGTGGGGAAGCGGCCATTTTGCCGGCACCACCGGGTTCCGGGAAAAGCACGCTATGTGCCGCGCTGATCAATCGAGGTTGGCGCCTGCTTTCGGACGAACTCGCCCTCATTTCACCGAAAACGCTGGAGCTGACGCCGATACCCAGGCCGGTAAGTCTCAAGAACGAATCGATCGATATCATTCGGGACTATGTGGCTGACGCTTGTTTCGGCCCCATCGTCCGGGATACGAGCAAGGGCACGGTTTCTCATCTGCGAGCCCCAACAGAAAGTGTTCGTGACTGGAAGGTTCTCACACGGCCTGCATGGATCATCTTTCCTCGCTACGTCGCAAGCGCACCGGCTGTTCTTGCGCCGCGCCCCAAGGGGAGATCTCTTATGGAAATCGCGGACCAGTCGTTCAATTACAACGTCTTGGGAGAGGAAGGATTCGATATTCTGAGACGTCTCGTTGATTCCTGTGATTGTTACGATTTTTCTTATAGCTCGCTCGACGAGGCCATTGAGATCTTTGATGCACTGAAGGTCCCTGAGGCCCGCGCGGTAGGCGCATGAAGGCAGGCGATCTCGTCAGCAGGGTTTTTCGGAACCCGCAGAGCGCAAAAGATCTTAGCTCGAGAGATTGGGACTTGCTGATTCGCCAGGCCCGTTACAGCATGCTTTTGGCGCGCCTGTATCATCAGTTAACCGCCAACGGGCTGCTGGATTGCGTTCCAGAACCAGTGATAAAGCACCTGGCGTCGGCAAGCATTATGGCCAGGCGCCACGCGCAAGCGATCCGATGGGAGGTGTTACAGATTCATAAGGCCTTGGTTCGGCTCGGGGTGCCAGTGGTGCTCCTGAAGGGGGCTGCCTATGTCATCGCAGACCTGCCGCCTGCGGCCGGTCGCACGTTCGTGGATGTGGACATCATGGTCCCGAAGTCCGCCCTGTCGGATGCAGAGAGGGCATTGAATCGCAAGGGTTGGATATCTTCACATCATGATGACTACGACCAGCGTTACTATCGCACCTGGATGCATGAACTGCCGCCCATGATGCATAGGCAGCGCCAAACGGTGCTCGATGTACACCATACTATCCTCCCGGAAACGGCCCGTTTGCATCCGGATCCTCATAAGCTGATCATGGACTCGGTGCCAGCAGGTGAACTGGAAGAAATCTATGTTTTTGCGCCTGCCGATATGGTTTTGCACAGCGCCACACACCTGTTCTCTGACGGGGAGTTGGAGCATGGGTTGCGTGATCTGGTCGATCTCGATGCCTTGATCCGGCATTTTGGACAAAACCAGGAATTTTGGGCGAAACTGGTGGCGCGCGCCAAGGAACTCGATCTGACCCGGCCTCTCTACTACGCGCTTCGTTACACGAGCCGGATTCTGGGGACGCCAGTCCCAAAAGAGGCGTTATTGGCTTCAGAGGCGAGTAAGCCAAATGCCTTGCTGATCGTGGTAATGGATCAGCTTTTCCTGCGCGCCCTGAAACCCGACCATCCCAGTTGCAGCGACGCCTTCACTGGTACTGCCAGGTGGATGTTGTACATTCGATCACATTATCTTCGTATGCCTGTATGGCTGCTGTTGCCACATCTTTTTCACAAGGCGGTTATCACGCCCTACACTCAAAAGGCGGCGGAGAAAAAAGCGGAAGCGCAGCCTAAACTTGCAGATCTTCTTGACCGGCCAAAATAGCCCACAGTCGTAAAGATCAGGCTGCAACTTCGAGGATTTTGCGGATGAAGGTGCGGAGTCGCTCGGAATTGAACTCACCCACGACAGCCATTCCCGGTGGTATTCAGGGTGGGAGTCGGCACAAATGACTGCGATCCCTGTTTGGGCTTGCTGCGAAGCGTCCTTCGCGGCCAGAGCCGCTTCTGCAGGTCAAGACCATCGGCCGTAGGAGCCAGCTTGCTGGCGAATCCCTTTCGCGGCCAGAGCCGCTTCTGCAGGTCAAGACCATCGGCTGTAGGAGCCAGCTTGCTGGCGAATCCCTTTCGCGGCCAGAGCCGCTTCTGCAGGTCAAGACCATCGGCTGTAGGAGCCAGCTTGCTGGCGAATCCCCTTCGCGGCCAAGGCCGCTCCAACAGCGGCGGAGGTCGTATAGGTGCTGGCTTAGGCAGTTCGCCGGGCTTTCCCGGACTGCATCAGTTTGAAGGCCTGTCCCACCGTATCGAGTTGCTCCGCGCCAATCTCCGGTTGCACCTTTTTCAACCAGGCTGCGAGGGCCATCAACTCGAGCACGTTCTGATCCAGTCCGGCATGGGCGAAAGAGCCATGGGTTGACTGGAACCATTGCGCCAGTCCGGTCGCGCCAAGCTCTTCTCGTTCGGTCAAGGGGAGTGAAAGAGTGGCGCCCGCGACCTCCCTGCCGTCAATGAAGTCCAGAAAGGCGCGCACGCGGTCCTGACCGAACTTCCCCCTTAGGAGTGGGGCCAGTTGGCCGTAAAGGCTCTCCGCGTGAGACACCTCTGGGACGTCCGCAATTGGCGCATCTGGCAATTCTTTTTCAGGGAGCGATCCATCTGGAGTCTCTATCTGGTTTTCCAGGTGTGGCGCCTCCTCAGGAGTTGCATTGGTTTGCCCTTCTTCCATGTTGGCATAGGAGCTGACGCCGGCATCGCTGACCTCTTCCAGGAGGGCTGAGCCACTGCCCGCCAGGCGCGCAGGCAAAAGTTGTTCGTCGATCAGTCCGCGCAATACCTCGCGCGTCTCGTGTACCCCGATTCGGTGCAGCTCCTCTACCATTCCGTGCAGCATCAGGCGGCTGCAGATCAGGTTGATCCAGCGCGGGATGCCGTCGCTGAACTCACGGATCAGCGGGAATATCTCCGGGTCCAGGGCGGGGTCTTCGCGCCAGCCGACCTGGGTCAGCCGGTGCTTGATGTACTGCTCGGTATCCTGCGTCGTCAGTGGCTCAAGGTGGCAGGCGGCCACGATCCGCTGATGTAGTTGTTCCAGTTGCGGCGTCATCACCATGCCCCGCAGCTCCTCCTGCCCAACCAGGAAAATCTGCAGCAGGGGGCGGTTGTTCTGTTGCAGGTTGGTCATCAGGCGAAGTTCCTCCAACGCCTGGCGTGGCAGTCCCTGGGCCTCGTCGATGATAAGCAAAGGCCGCTTGCCGGCAGCCTGAGTCCGGCGCAGGAAGGTCTCGAGGTCCTGCAACAATGCGGACTTGACCGTCGTTCGGCCGTCCAGTCCGTACGTGTAGGCGACCATGCGCAAAAGGTCATCCGCCTCGAGCTGCGTCGAGGAGATATTCGCGAAAACGGCCAGTCCGCCGGAGACGCTGGCGGTCAGGTCGTTGATCAATGTGGTTTTGCCGGTTCCGGGCTGCCCCGTGACCATGACGAAGCCTTCGCCACGGTGCAGGGCATACTGCATATACGCAAAGGCCTTCCGATAGGTCGGGTGCTTGAAGCAAAACTTCGAGTTGGGGCTGAGCCGGAAGGGCTCTTCCTTGAGGTTGTAAAACTCTTCATACATTGTTTTTCGCTGCTCCAACTCAGGGCGCTAATCAGACCGCCACTACAGACCCTTTGGCAGGGTTGTCTGAAGTGATTTCGTTCGGATGCGCTAAACCTTTAATCCCTCCCCAGCGCTGGGCACATGTCAAACGTTGGCCTTCTTAAGCAGGGAGTGAATTGCTTCGAGTTTCAGCAATGCAGCGAGCAGCATCAGGGCCATGCCGCCGGTGAACAAGGTGAAGGATTGGAATCCGGCGATATGGAAATTGCCCGCGATGCGTGCTACGCCGGATAACAGGCAGATCAATATACCAAGAGCGGCGGCTGATGTCGCGCCAAGTCCCATGATGTTTTGCATTTTCACGATCCTCAGTTTCAAGTTGGTGAACGGTGCGAGGCCGTCGCAGAGGCGAATGACTTCGCGCGCCGTAAAGAGCAGCAGTCGGTGTCCGATCGATCATACCCCGGACCCGATTCCTGGTGCGCTATTCTTCGGCCGACCACGGATTAAATTAAAGTATATTTCCAAAGCGCCGAAATGGTAGACCGGAGCGTTCGTCAAGGGTCGTTGATATGAAGATTGCGTCGACGAAACCGGTTGTTGATAAGGCGGGGTGAATCAGTGATGATTCGCAGCGATAATGCCTCACCCCGGCCCAGTCCCGGCGGCGGAGCGGCGTGATTTGGTACGTGAATCGAACGGAGGATACCCGGCGGTGAAATTTCCAGGCATTGATACGAGCAAACGGGCGGCACTTGGCGCAGCAGCCTTGGTGATATGGCTTTTGGCTGGCTGTGCAAGCACAGATCATCCCTTCGTCCCTGCTGACCAGGCGACTCTGGAAACGGACTATGACTACGTCATCGGGCCGGGAGACAGTGTGCAGATTTTCGTGTGGGGGTCCCCTGAGTTGTCGGGCTCTTTCCCGGTGCGGCCCGATGGAAAAATCACGACCCGACTGGTCGAGGACCTCCCTGCCAGTGGCAAGACCCCGACAAGCCTGGCGCGCGAGATCGAGAAGGTCTACGAGGAATACGTCAAGAGCCCGGTCGTGAGCGTCATCGTGGGTGGGTTTGTCGGTATACCTACGCAGCAAGTCAGAGTGGTTGGGGAGGCAGCCGAGCCCACGGTCGTGCCATACCGCAAACACATGACAGTGCTCGACCTGATGATACGGGTTGGGGGGTTGACCGACTTCGCGGACGGTAACAAGACGGTCCTGATCCGATACGCGGGGGGCGAGCAGAAAGTGTATACGCTTCGACTGGAAGATCTGATCAGCGATGGAGATATTTCTGCCAACGTCACCCTCATGCCTGGCGATATCCTGATCATTCCTGAGGCATGGTTTTGATAGCCGGCCGGTTTTCGATTTTGAGTGTTCGTTCGGTTAAGCAGGAGCATTAGGGAACATGCAGGAGATTCTGGCGCTCGCCTTCGAGTATCTTCGTGGGATCTGGCGCTTTCGTTGGATCGGACTTTTGACGGCTTGGCTGGTGTGTGTCGTGGGATGGGCTGTCGTTGCCCAGATGCCGGAACAGTACGTCGCGTCGGCGCGGGTCCACATCGACACAAATTCTGTGCTGCGCCCCCTACTGCGTGGAATTGCCATCCAACCTGATGTCGGCCAACGCATCGCTTTGCTCTCGAGGACTCTGCTGAGTCGGCCGAGCCTCGAAAAGCTCATGCGCATGACTGACCTGGACCTGCAGGCGAAGTCGGAGGCCGACAAGGATAGAATCCTCGGCATGTTGAAGGACGGTGTCACTTTGAGTGGCGACCGGAGAAACAGCTCCCTCTATTCTGTCTCCTTCAAGCACGATGATCGTGATACGGCCAAGCGGGTCGTCCAGTCGGTTTTGACTGTCTTTATAGAGGGTACATTGGGTGATAAGCGCACCGAATCGGAGGGCGCGCAGGAATTTCTGGAGGCACAGATCGAGGATTACGAGCAACGGCTCACCGAGGCGGAAAAACGCCGGGCGGATTTTAAACGCCGGCATGCGGGTAGCCTGCCCGGACAGGGCGGCGGATATTACGGCAAGCTGGAGAGCGCCAAGGGGCGGCTGGCGGGGGCCGAGCTCGAACTCAAAGAGGCGCGAAACCGGCTGAAACAACTGAAGCAGCAACTGCAGCACGAGGAGCCCGAGATCGAGGCGGGTGCGTTGATTGTTCAGGAGTCTTCTCCGCTCGATGTCCGTATCCAGGGGATGCAGGCGAAACTCGATGGTTTACTGGTCAATTACACGGATCGCCATCCGGGCGTTCGCCAGTTGCGGGGCTTGATTGCCGAACTCGAGAAGGAACGGGATGCGGAACTACAGGAGAATGTAGCGTCCGGGGGCGCCGATGGGGTCTTGCGGGCCAACCCCGTTTACCAGCAGATCAAGAACCTGATCACGGCCGCGGAGGCCGAGATCGCCACTCTCACCGTGCGTGTGGATGAGTACAAGCAGCGCATGGCCGCGTTGCAGAACGCGATCGACAGCATTCCTCAGATCGAGGCCCAGATGCAACAATTGGATCGCGATTACAACGTCATCTCCGGTCAACACCAAGCCTTGATAAAACGTCGTGAATCGGCCCGACTCGGGGGTAAGGTGGGGCAGGCAGCGGATGATGTGAAGTTTCGCGTTATCGATCCTCCGTTCGTGCCCGCTAAACCGACTGAGCCGAACAAGGTGCTCCTGAATACAGGGGTGTTTGTCGCCGGCATCGGCGCCGGTGCCGGGGTGGCGCTTCTGATATCGCTGCTGCGACCGGTAATTAGTGATCGCCGGCGGCTGGCGGTGGTGACGGGTCTTCCTGTCTTTGGCACCGTAACCCTGGTCCGAGCCCCGGAAGAGAGGCGTAAGGTGCTTATATCCGGCCTCATGTTTGTGTCGATCGCATTGCTATTGCTATTTCTGTACGCGGTGATCAGCCTGGACCAGGTGTTGGGGCTTGAAGTGGTCGGCAAACTGAAAAACATCAAAGCAGGCTTGCTATGAATATCATCGAAAAGGCGGTTGGCAAGCTGGAAGCGAAGAAGACGCCTCGGGAGGAAGTTCAGGCTGTCGGTGAGCCGCAACCACAGTCCCCGCTTGAGAAGTATGAGGAGTCGGCGGAACCGGAGGTGACCTCTGCGCCCGCGAGCGGTGACTCGAAACCTTCGAACGTATCTGCCGGGAGCAAGCTGGAAAAGGTCACCCAGAGACAGCTGAACCTGCCGTTCACGCGCCTGAAAGAGCTCGGGGCCGTCACCCCGGACGCGCCGCGCAGCAAGATTGCCGAGGAATACCGTAGAATCAAGCGCCCCTTGCTTATTAACGTTGCGGGTGAGGGTGCGGCCCCAGTGAAAAATGCCAACCTGATCATGGTGACCAGCGCTCTACCCGGCGAGGGCAAGACCTTTTCCTCGATCAACCTTGCGCTGAGCATCGCCATGGAACAGGACAAGACCGTCCTGTTCGTCGATGCGGACGTCGCCAAGGCCTCCGCAGGTTTTAATCTGGGCGTTCCCAACGACAGTGAGGGCCTGACCGACGTCCTGGAAAATGGTACTGATCTGGCGGAGGTGCTCTACCAGACGGATGTGCCTAACCTTCGGATTCTCCCGGCGGGCAAGATTCACCAGCGGTCGACCGAGCTATTGGCCAGTGAGAGCATGCGCAGGTTGATGCAGGATCTCGCAACGCGCTATTCGGATCGTGTGATCGTTTTTGATTCCCCGCCCTTGCTGCCGACCACCGAGGCGCATGTGCTTGCCAACCTGATGGGACAGATCGTCTTCGTGGTGAGTGCCAACAAGACCAGCCAAGGTGCTGTCACCGAGGCCCTCAACCTCATAGAAGGCGACAAGGTCATCGGGCTTGTTCTCAACAAGTCTACCGCCAAGTTTGGCGTAAGCTACGGCTACAGCTACGAATACAGCTATGGCTATGGTTACGGATATGGCTACGGTTATGGTTACGGATCGAAGAGGCGGTCCGGCGACAACACTGAGCAGAGCGCCTCAACCGATGGGTGACGATGCGAAGCCGGGTTCCTTTTCCGTATTTGGACGAGCGGCCAGTGCGTTCATCGTCACTGGCCTCTCGTGTGTGTTTTCGGTTCAAGCGGCAGAATGGGATAGTTCCAAAGGTGTGTCCGTCACCCTGCAAGAGATCTATTCCGACAACCCGGACCACACCAGTGCCGGAGGCGGTGGTCAATTCTTCACTCAGTTGCGGGTAACCCCCAACATTGCCCTGAAGGGAGAGGGCGCACGCGCAAGCATAGACCTGACTGGTTCCTTGGCCTACCTGGCGGGTGATGGCTCAACCCGCTCCTGGAATCCTCGGCTGAGTGCCAACGGGAAGGCTGAGTTATTACAGGATCACGTCTTTATCGACGCGTCTGCGACGATCCGGGAGAGCGTGATTGATCCCTTCGGAGACATCACCCTGGATGGGCTCAGGGATACCGGTAACACCACGATCGTTTACCAATATAGCTTCAGCCCTTATTTCAAGACCCGCGTTTCCGATATTGGCACTTTACTGGCGCGCTACAACTTCACCGGGACTTCCCACTCCGAAGGTGGCGCCAGTGGCAGTACTGACAATTCGTTCTCAATAAATTTCGACACCGATGTGGGTTCGAGTAGCAGTCGGTTTACCTGGGGCATCAGCAACGACTATCGCAAAAGCGAGTACGAGGGCACAGACGGGCGGGATTACATCTCCACCGATCTCAATCTCGGTTACCGGTTCAATCGCCGGTGGAGAACAAACGCATCTCTTGGGCGGGAATGGAATGATTACCCCTCGAATGACTCCACCATCGGTGGTTTCCGATGGACGCTGAACACCACCTGGACGCCGAACCCCAGGACCTCTTTGCGCATCGGTTATGGCGGACGCTATTTTGGCTCTACACCCACGCTTGATCTTTCGTACAAGAGCCGTCGTTCCACGATCAGGGTCGACTACTCGCGCATCGTCACCGATGCCAACAGCGAACTCGCCTCGCTCGAGGTCGATCCGATAACGGGGCAGGTTTTCCCGGTCGCCGTGCTGAACAATGATGTCTTTATCGATGAGCGTGTGACTGCGTCCTATTCCCTCCAAGGCAAACGAACCAACGTTACCCTGAGCG
Source organism: Gammaproteobacteria bacterium Milos-ODIII6 (assembly GCA_029228645.1). Taxonomy (GTDB): domain Bacteria; phylum Pseudomonadota; class Gammaproteobacteria; order Chromatiales; family Chromatiaceae; genus MONJU. The sequence continues at coordinate 33,000 of JAPTHR010000017.1, read as the reverse complement.
GTACCCATTCCAAGCAGGACTATGAAAACACGTCTCAGGAGTCTGAGCTGACACGGCTCGGCCTCAATCTAAGCCGCTCGCTCAGCGGACGGGTCAGCGCCAACGCCGGCCTGAGCTGGGATCAGCAGGATCGCGCCGCCAATGATGGGGCGGAGACCTGGCGGGCCAGCCTCGGGATGAGCGTCAAGTTGGGGCAGAGGACCTCCCTGAATCTCAACTACACATACAATCAGCGCGACGATGACCAACCTTCGGAAAGCTACGAAGAAAACCGTGCCAGCCTCGCGTTGAGTTTTTCCTTTTAAGACGGACGAGTCACCGTGGCAGCAACGAAACGGATTCTGTGTGTGGTCGGCGCGCGCCCCAACTTCATGAAGATCGCCCCGATCATGCGCGCCCTGCGCGCGGACGATGTCCCGCTGGAGGCGGTGCTGCTGCACACCGGGCAGCATTATGACGATGCCATGAAGCGCTCGTTCTTCGAGCAGCTCGATATCCCGGAGCCCGATATCGACCTTGAGGTGGGTTCGGGTAGCCACGCGGTCCAGACGGCCCAGATCATGCAGCGCTTCGAACCCGTGCTGGACGAACACCGGCCGGACATGGTGCTGGTGGTCGGCGATGTCAATTCAACCATTGCCTGTGCCCTGGTGGCGGTCAAGAAGGGCATACCGATCGTGCACGTGGAGGCCGGTCTGCGCAGTGGCGACCGTGGCATGCCGGAAGAGATCAACCGTATTCTCACCGACCAGCTCTCCGATCTGTTGTTCACCACCGAGCGCAGCGCGCACGCGAACCTGCACAAGGAGGGTATTGCCGAGGAACGCATACGCTTCGCGGGCAATGTGATGATCGATACCCTGCGGCATAACCTGGACAAGGCGACGCCCGCTGCCCAGACCCTGCCCGAGGGTATCCAAGCGGGTGAGTCCTACGGTCTGCTGACCCTGCATCGCCCATCCAACGTCGATGATCCCGCGGTGCTGGGGCGACTGCTGGAAACGCTCGCAGAAATAAGCCAGACCGTGCCGCTGGTATTCCCGGTGCATCCGCGGACGCGGCAACGCATCCACGATGCCGGCCTGGATGGCCTGCTTGCCACGACCCGCATCTTCACCCTGCCGCCACTGGGCTATTTGGAGATGCTCGGCCTGATGAAGGATGCGCGCGTGGTGCTGACCGACTCCGGTGGCATCCAGGAAGAGACCACCGCGCTCGGCGTGCCCTGCATCACCCTGCGCGAGAACACCGAGCGCCCCATCACGGTGAACGAGGGTACCAACACGGTGGTGGGTACCTCGCCGGAGAAGATCCTGGCGAGCTTCCGCGATGTCATGTCGACCGGCGGCAAGGCGGGGCGCGTGCCGGAATACTGGGACGGGCATGCAGCCGAGCGTATTGCCAAGGTGCTGGTGGACTGGCTCGGTGCCGGTGAAGCCGCGCGCCACGCGGCCGGGTGAAAAGAGAAGGGCGCATGCACACCGCTGTCACCAATGCCATGTCGGTCGATGTGGAGGATTACTTCCAGGTCTCGGCATTCGAGCCTTACGTGAACAAGCGCGACTGGGATACGCTGGAATGCCGGGTCGAGGCCAATGTGGACCGCATCCTGGCGCTCTTCGACCGGCACGGGGTCAAAGCCACGTTCTTCACCCTGGGGTGGATCGCCGAACGCTACCCCGACATGGTGCGCCGCATGGTGGCGCAAGGGCACGAACTCGCCAGCCATGGCTGGGAGCATATCCGGGCCACGCAACAGGATCGCCACGACTTCCTGGCGGATGTGACGCGCACCAAGGCGCTGCTCGAGGACATCTCGGGCGAGCCGGTGCAGGGTTATCGGGCCGCAAGCTACTCCATTGGCAGCAGCAACCTCTGGGCGTTGGATGTGCTGGCGGATGCCGGCTATCGCTACAGCTCGAGTATCGTGCCCGTCAAACATGACCTCTACGGCATGCCGGAGGCGCCGCGTTTTCCGTTTCGGGCAGCGGGAGACCGGCTGATCGAGATACCGATCACTACGGTCCCGGTATTCGGCCGCAACCTCAATTGTGGCGGTGGCGGTTGGTTCCGACTCTTTCCTTACGCCTTCAGCCGTTGGGCCCTGCGCCAGGTCAATCAGGGCGAGCAGCAGTCGGCCGTGTTCTACTTCCATCCCTGGGAGGTCGATCCCGATCAACCGCGGGTACAGGACCTGAGCGCCAAGGCGCGCTTCCGCCACTACCTCAACCTGGACCGCATGGAATCGCGTCTGGAGAAACTGATGCATGACTTTCGCTGGGACCGCATGGACCATGTGTTCCTCGAGGCGGGCTGACCCCACGGAGCAGGAATGGCGTTGCAGATTCGTGAGTTGGAAGAACGCGATTTCCCGCGCTGGGACGCCTTCGTCGATGAGGTGCCGGCAGCCACATTTTTCCATCGTGCCGGCTGGAAGACGGTCCTGGAGCGTGCCTTTGGACACCGGACCCACTACCTCTTCGCGGAACGCGATGGACTGATCGTGGGCGTCCTGCCCCTGGCGCAGGTCAAAAGCCTGCTGTTCGGCAACACCCTGGCCTCGCTGCCCTTCTGCGTGTATGGCGGTATCGTTGCCGCTGACGAGGAAGCGGCCACGGCACTGCGAAACGCCGCGACCGAACTGGCCGAGCGGCAGCGCGTGGACGCACTCGAACTGCGCAATATCGAGGCCTCCAACTCGGGCTGGCCGGGCAAGGACCTGTACGTCACCTTCCGCAAGGCGATCGATTCGGACCCGGACAAGAACCTGCAGGCCATTCCGCGCAAGCAGCGGGCCATGGTGCGCAAGGGCATCAAGGCCGGCTTGCAGAGCGAGCAGGACACAGGCTGGGAGCGTCTCTACCGCGTCTATTCCGAGAGCGTGCGCAACCTTGGTACCCCGGTATTCCCCGCCAAGTACTTCCGGGTCCTGCGCGAGGTCTTCGGCGATGATTGTCGCGTGCTCATGATCACCCATGAGGGACAGGACATTGCCGGGGTCATGAGCTTCTACTTCCGTGACGAGGTGCTTCCCTACTATGGGGGGAGTATTGCGCTGGCGCGTGGCCTCAAGGGCAATGACTTCATGTACTGGGAGTTGATGCGCCGCTCGGGGGAGGAGGGGGTTCGCATTTTCGATTACGGTCGGAGCAAGGAAGGGACCGGCTCCTACAGCTTCAAGAAAAACTGGGGATTCACCCCCGAGCCGCTGCACTACGAGTATTACCTGGTGAAGGCGGACGCGGTACCGGAAGTCAATCCCATGAACCCCAAGTACCAGCTCTTCATCAAGGCATGGAAAAAGCTGCCCCTGCCGGTGGCGAATTTCATCGGGCCCTACCTGGCGCGCAGCCTCGGCTGAGGACGAATTCGCGATGAAGCCGGCGCTGCTGTTTCTTGTACACCGGATTCCCTATCCACCCAACAAGGGCGACAAGATTCGCTCTTATCACCTGCTGAAATACCTCGCGCAGCACTTCCGCATCCACCTCGCGACCTTCGTCGACGACGATGCCGACTGGCAGTATACGGACAAGGTCAGGGAATTCTGCGAAGACGCCCTGTTCGAACCGCTCGATCCGAAAAAAGCACGCCTGCAAAGCCTGCGCGGCCTGCTCCATGGGCAGGCCCTTTCCGTCCCCTACTATGCGAATCGCCGACTCGCGGCCTGGGTGGATGCGCGGGTCGCTGAGCACGACATAGACCGGGTGATCGTGTATTCCTCGGCTATGGCGCAGTATGTCGAGCGGGACCCGGCTCGCTTCCGGCGCAAGGTAATCGATTTTGTGGATGTCGATTCCGACAAGTGGCAGCAATACGCGGCCAAGAAGCGCTGGCCCATGAGCTGGATCTACCGTCGCGAGGGACAGCGCCTGCTCGCTTACGATCAGCGCATGGCGCGCTTGTTCGACGCCAGTCTGTTCGTCTGCTCAACCGAGGCGGACCTGTTCCGACAGTTGGCGCCGAAGAGCGCGGAACGGATCGGCTACTACAACAACGGGGTGGATACCGAATATTTCTCGCCGGACAACCAGCACGACAACCCCTATCCCAAGGGGATATCGCCACTCGTGTTCACCGGTGCGATGGACTACTGGCCGAACGTGGATGCGGTGGACTGGTTTGCGCACACGGTGTTGCCATTGATCAGAAAGCGCAACCCAAATTTCGTTTTTTACGTTGTCGGCTCGAACCCTTCCGACCGGGTGCAACAGCTGAATAGCCTGGACGGGGTCGTCGTTACCGGCCGGGTGGAGGATGTGCGCCCTTATATCCAGCATGCCCTGGCGGCGGTCGCGCCGATGCGGATCGCGCGCGGTATCCAGAACAAGGTGCTCGAGGCGATGGCCATGGGAAAGCCAGTGCTGGTCTCGCCGCAGGGCCTGGAGGGCATACTGGCCGACAGCGGCAGCGAGGTGCTGCTCGCCAGTACGGAAGCCGATTACGTGCGCGATATCGAGGCGCTGGCGGCGGGTGGTCACCCGGAAATGGGCACAGCGGCCCGGGTCCGGGTGGAACAGGATTTCAACTGGGATCACACCCTGCCGCCGGTCAAGGATCTTCTCGACGTAAATTGAACAGCTCCGTAGGAGCGGGCTTGCCCGCGAAGAAAAACGAACCTGTGCCGGATTACCGTCCGGATTCGCGAGCAAGCTCGCTCCTACGAACACCGGCCCGGAGAGATGCCGTGAACACCGGGCCGGAGAGATGCCGTGAACACCGGGCCGGAGAGATGCCGTGAACACCGGGCCGGAGAGATGCCGTGAACACCGGGCCGGAGAGAAGCCGTAGGAGCGGGCTTGCCCGCGAATGAACAGAAACCTGTGCCGGATTACCGCCCGGATTTCGCGAGCAAGCTCGCTCCTACGAACATCGGATCGAAGATATGCCGTAGGAGCGGGCTTGCCCGCGAAGAAAATGACCAACAAACTGTGCCTGTCGCAGTCCATCAAAATCGTCTGTTTCAATGAATACGCACCCTGACTCCCGCCCACTGCTGATCGCCCACGTCGTCTATCACCTCGGCGTCGGGGGGTTGGAAAACGGCCTGGTCAACCTCGTAAACCGACTCCCGGAATGCGATTACCGGCACCTGATCATCAGCCTCACCGACTACACGTCCTTCGCGCAACGCATTCAGCGCGACGACGTCGAGATCATCGCCCTGCACAAGCGCCCCGGGCATGACTGGCGCATGTTCCGCAACCTCTACCGCCTGTTTCGCGAACGCCGGCCGGATATCGTGCACTCCCGCAACCTCGCAGCACTGGAGGCGCAGGTGCCCGCCTGGCTGGCGGGGGTGAAATTTCGCATCCATGGCGAGCACGGCCGGGACGTCTCGGACATGGATGGCACCAACTGGAAATACATCCTGCAGCGGCGCCTGATACGGCCCCTGGTGCACCGCTATATCGCGCTCTCGCGCGACCTGGAGAATTACCTCATCGATAAGATAGGTGTATCCAGGAACAGGGTCACCCGAATCATCAACGGCGTGGATACGGCACGCTTCCAGAAACCGCCGGCAGGGGAACGAAGGCAACCGCTCCCGGCCCATTTTGCCGGGGAATCCGATCTCGTCATCGGTACGGTTGGGCGTCTCGAGCCGATCAAGGACCAGGCAACGCTGGTGCGCGCGTTCATCGCACTGGCAGGGCGCTACCCTGAACAGGCCGGGCGTCTGCGCCTGGTGATCGTAGGCGACGGCTCGAAGCGGGACGAACTGGAAGCGATGCTGAGCGCGAGCGGACTGGCGGGGCAGGTGTGGTTCGCCGGCTCACGCGACGATGTTCCGGCGCTCCTGGGCGCCATGGACGTGTTCGTCTTGCCCTCGCTGGCCGAAGGCATATCCAATACCATCATGGAGGCGATGGCCTCGGGACTGCCTGTGGTCGCCACCGACGTCGGCGGGAATGCGGAACTGGTGATGGCGGATTCGAGCGGCTACCTGGTACCGCGTGACGACCCGGATGCGATGGCGGATGCGCTGTCGAACTACCTGCTCCACCCGGAGCGGATTGCAGCGCACGGAGAGGCCTCGCGCACCCGTGCCGAGCAGGACTTCAGTCTTTCGGTAATGGTCGATAACTATCACAGGGTTTACCAACAGGCGAAGGCTCGCCAGGGGACAGCTTGAGATGTGCGGCATCGTAGGAATCTTTGACACCCGGGGAAAGGGCTCGATCGACGAGGCGCTGCTGCATCGCATGAACGAGACCCAGTACCACCGCGGGCCGGATGAGGGTGGCACGCATGTCGAACCCGGTTTGGGATTCGGGCATCGGCGCCTGTCGATCATCGACCTCTCCAGCGGACAGCAGCCGCTGTTCAACGAAGACCACAGCGTCGTGGTGACCTACAACGGCGAGATCTACAACTTCCAGGAGCTGTCCGAAGAACTGAAGGCGCACGGCCACGTGTTCCGCACGCATTGCGATACCGAGGTCATCGTGCATGCCTGGGAGCAGTGGGGCGAGGCCTGCGTGGACCGCTTCCGCGGCATGTTCGCCTTCGCGGTCTGGGATCGCAATCGCGAGACCCTGTTCCTGGCGCGTGATCGGCTCGGCATTAAGCCGCTCTTCTACGCCCTGTTGCCGGATGGCCGGTTCGTGTTCGGATCCGAGCTGAAGTCGCTCAAGGTGCACGCGCAACTACCGCGCCGGATCGACCCGACCACGGTGGAGGAGTACTTCGCCTTCGGTTACGTGCCGGAGCCGAAGACCATCTACCACGATGTATGGAAGCTGCCGCCGGGGCATCGACTCACCCTGCGCCGCGGGCAGGGCCTCCCCGAGCCGGTCGAGTACTGGGACGTGGGCTTCCAGGCCCACGGACCCGAGGATGTTTCCCTGGCCGGAGAGGAGTTGATCGCGCGCCTGGAAGAAGCGGTCCGGATCCGCATGGTGGCCGAGGTGCCCCTGGGGGCCTTTCTTTCGGGGGGCGTCGACTCGAGCGCCGTGGTCGCCTTGATGGCCGGACTGTCGAAGGACCAGGTCAACACCTGCTCGATCTCGTTCGGTGATCCCAAGTTCAACGAGTCGCACTATGCCGCGATGGTTGCCGAGCGCTACCACACCGCGCACCGGGTGGAACAGGTCGATCCGGATGATTTCGACCTGGTCGATCATCTCGCCGAACTCTATGACGAGCCCTATGCGGACAGCTCGGCTCTGCCGACCTACCGCGTATGCGAGCTGGCCAAGAAACAGGTGACCGTGGCCCTCTCGGGGGATGGCGGCGACGAGAACCTGGCCGGCTACCGGCGCTACCGCTGGCATACCTACGAAGAGCGCATGCGCTCGCTCCTGCCGGCCGGGATCCGCCAGCCGCTGTTCGGTCTCATGGGCCGGGTCTACCCCAAGGCGGACTGGGCGCCCAAGATATTCCGCGCCAAGTCCACCTTCGAGGCGATGGCTCGGGACACCCTGCAGGGCTACCTGCACAGCGTCTCCATCCTGTCCAACCAGATGCGCAGCGAACTGTTCAGCGATCGCCTCAAGTCGGACCTGCAGGGCTACGAAGCGGTCGAGGTGTTCCGGCGGCATGCGGCCAGGGCGCCGACCGATCATCCGCTCTCGCTGGTGCAGTATCTCGACATGAAGACCTACCTTGCCGGTGACATCCTGACCAAGGTCGATCGCGCCAGCATGGCGCATGCGCTCGAGGTGCGTGTGCCGATCCTGGACCACAAACTGGTCGACTGGATGTCCGGCCTGTCGCCGGATCTGAAATTGCATGGCCGGGAAGGGAAGTACCTGTTCAAGAAGGCGCTCGAACCCAAGCTGCCCGATGACATCCTGTATCGCCAGAAGATGGGCTTTGCGGTGCCACTCGCGGGTTGGTTCCGAGGCCCGCTGCGGCAGAAAGTGCGCGACAATATCCTGAGCGAGCGGATGCTCGACTCCGGTCTGTTCAACCAGGCTTACCTGGAAAGAATGCTGGATCAGCACCAGTCGGGGGTCCGTGACTACAGCGCCTCTCTCTGGACCCTGATGATGTTCGGCTCCTTCCTCGGCCTGGAACAATGAAGATACTGCACGTCCTCGATCACTCGATTCCGTTGCACAGTGGCTACACCTTTCGCAGCCGCAACATACTGGAGCAGCAGCGTAAGCGCGGTTGGGAGACCTTTCACCTGACCAGTCCCAAGCACAACGGGCCGGCCAAGGTGGATGGTGGCGAGGAAACGGTCGACGGACTCCACTTTTTTCGCAGTCGCACCCCGACGGGGCCGCTGGTGAAGCTACCGTTTTTTGGGCAATGGGCGGTGGTGCAGGCGACCCTCGCGCGTTTGCGCGAGGTTATTCCAACGATACGCCCCGATATCCTGCATGCGCACTCCCCCTCCCTGAACGGCATGGCGGCGGTGATGGCCGGCCGGGAATTCGATATCCCGGTGGTCTACGAGATCCGCGCTTTCTGGGAGGACGCCGCCGTGGATCATGGCACCAGCCGCGAAGGCGGGCTGCGCTACCGGCTGACGCGCGCCATGGAAACCCACGTGGTCAACCGCGCGGATGCGGTCACCACCATCTGCGAAGGCCTGCGCCGCGACCTCATCACGCGCGGGGTGCCTGAGCGCAAGATCACCGTTATTCCCAACGCAGTGGACATCGAGCACTTCCGCATGGATGGGGAGAAAGACGAATCCCTGTCGGAATCTTTGGGCCTGCAGGGGAAGACCGTGCTCGGCTTCATCGGCTCCTTCTATGCCTACGAGGGGCTGCCTCTGCTGGTGGAATCGCTACCCGCCATCCTCGCTGAGGCGCCGGACACGCGTCTGCTGCTGGTTGGCGGCGGGCCACAGGAGGCCCAGGTCAAGCAACGGGTGGAGCAACTGGGTCTGCAGGACAACGTGGTGTTCACCGGTCGGGTGCCGCACGCCGAGGTCAGCCGTTACTACAACCTGGTCGACATTTTCGTCTACCCACGCCTCACCATGCGCCTGACCGATCTGGTCACCCCGCTGAAGCCGCTCGAGGCCATGGCCCAGGGCAAACTGGTACTGGCCTCGGATGTCGGTGGTCATAAGGAGCTCATTCGCGATGGCGGGAACGGCGTGTTGTTTACCGCCGGTTCGAGCGGGGCGCTGGCCAAAGCGGCGCTCGAGATGATGGCGCATCGCGAGCGATGGTCGGCCTTCCGGACCGAAGGGCGTCGCTACGTCGAGGAAGAGCGCAACTGGCCAACCAGCGTGGCCAATTACGAGGCGGTTTACACCTCCCTCATGCCGTAGGAGCGGGCTTGCCCGCGAACAGGCGCCCGGACCGAGGATGCTCCGAACCCGAGCAAATTCGTAGGAGCGAGCTTGCTCGCGAATGGGCTATATCTCGCGATCAAATCTTTCGCGGCCAAGGCCGCTCCTACGGATCGAGGCTGCTCCGAACCCGAGCGAATTCGTAGGAGCGGGCTTGCCCGCGAACAGGCGCCATTTCTTAATCGGTACCGATTTCCTTCGCGGCCAAGGCCGATCCTACGGACCGAGGACGCTCCGAACCCGAGCGAATTCGTAGGAGCGGGCTTGCCCGCGAACAGTCGCCATTTCTTAATCGGTACCGATTTCCTTCGCGGCCAAGGCCGCTCCTACGGATCGGGGATGTTCCAAACCCGAGCAAATTCGTAGGAGCGGGCTTGCCCGCGAACAGTCGCCATTTCTTAATCGGTACCGATTTCCTTCGCGGCCAAGGCCGCTCCTACGGACCGAGGCTGCTCCGAACCCGAGCGAATTCGTAGGAGCGGGCTTGCCCGCGAACAGGCGCCATTTCTTAATCGGTACCGATTTCCTTCGCGGCCAAGGCCGATCCTACGGACCGAGGACGCTCCGAACCCGAGCGAATTCGTAGGAGCGGGCTTGCCCGCGAACAGTCGCCATTTCTTAATCGGTACCGATTTCCTTCGCGGCCAAGGCCGCTCCTACGGACCGAGGATGCGCCAAACCCGAGCGAATTCGTAGGAGCGGGCTTGCCCGCGAAAAGATATCGCCGCAGATCAATCAGGCAACATCTCTCTTGCCTTGTCGACAACAGCGGTCAGGAAGCGTTGCCTCTCAGCCGAAAGCACCTCTTCCTTCGAATCGAAGATCACCATGATGATCGCGCCATCGTTACGCTGCTTGAGAAACGCATCGATCAGCGAGGCCAGCTTGGCGCGCTTGAGGTCGATGAGGTTGCGGCCGTTGATGTCGTAGGTGAAGAACACCTGCCTCACGGATGACCTGTTCTCGATCGTCCGGCGCTTGACCAGGGTAGCTCCCAGTTCCGTTTCGATGGTCTGGCTTTCAGCGTCCTCATGCAACCAGTTGTAACGGTAGTCGACCAACTCGCGTTCCTGGTCTTGCATGCGGAAGTGGCCGATGTAGACGGTTGCCGTTTCATTGCCAGGGCTACGGTAGCTCGCGATCAGTTCATCGTCCGCCAGGCCACTGTAGAACGGCCTTTCCAGCTTCTCCACCCGCTGTCCCTCGTAACCGGCGATCGACATCGGGAATTCATCGAGAGGCTCCAACGGTTCAACTGGCAGTGCCGTCCAGGTCAAGAGATAGACGGCAGACAATCCGAGGATGACATTGGCCGCCAGTGCCGACTCAGTGAAACGGCGCGCACCGAACATGGCTGAGAAAGGACTGGGTTTTTCCTTATAGCCGCCAGCCGTTCCCTCGGAAGGCCCTTTTTCTGCCATCGCGAAAGCGATGACCAGTGTCAGGAACACGCCAACCATGAAGATGAACGGCAGACCGTAGATATCCTGGGGACCATGGATCGTCTCCTTGGCGGAATCGTAGTGCCAGAGCGAGATCAGGATCACCCTTAGCCAGTTCATGGCAATCCCGAAAAAGACCGAGACGAGGATGATAAAGATCCGTTTCCACCAGCTGTTCAGGATGGTGAACGCGATCGGGATGCCCAACGCGATCGAGGAGGTCAGCTGGTTTACGCCACTGCACTCATCTGCTACCTCGAGGGTGATATGCGGTAGATATAGAAAGGTACCCTCGCGGTAGATCGCGTAACCCAGGAATTGCAGCACATCCGTGGAGATGGTTGCGGAGATGAGCTTGAGCGGCGCCCGCAACGCATCCAGCAAGTCCGTCGGAAGCGAGGTCATCAGGACGAGATAGGCGAGGGGCCAGAATAGTCTTCGGGTGGCGCCGATGCCGAGCAGCATTACCGAGAGCGAGAAAACGGTACCTATTATGGCCAGTTCCCTGAGCGCATGGGTGCTGCTCAGTTGGCCGGCTATCAATAACAGGCTGCTGCCAAGCAGCAATACGAGGCCGGTCAGGATGGCTGGTTTGTATTGCAGCTGGTAGAAGATATCGCGTCTTTCCCACAGCATGTAGATCAGCGCGATAGGGATCAGGAATTGCCAGTTGTAGCCCTCCACCCAATAGTGCAGCAATTCCGCGAAGGTCTCGCGAAAGCCGAGGGAGAAAAGGATGACGATCAGCAGCAGAAGCAGACCTTGCAAAGAAAGCAGAGGCCGCAAACGCTCTGAGTAATGCGCGATAGTGGAAGACGACACCATTCATCCCTGTAAATTGACTGGGTTGGCATTGTAACGGCCGAATTCGGAAATCTTCCACCCGGCTAGCCTCTCTTTATCCCGGGTCATCCTGGAGGAACAAAAAGCACTAGTTTGGTTGTGGGTATTGCCTTGCCCCCGAATATTTTTGCATCATGAACCCGTCGCCAAGAAAGGCAGTCAAGGAAGACACGGCAAGTCCAGGGAAGACACTCACAGGAAAGAGCCGAGCCGAGCGACATCCAACCCCGACAGTGCAGACTGTCGGGGTTTCTTTTTCGCGGGCAAGCTCGCTCCTACGAATCCGCGCGGGTTTGGAGCAACCTCGATCCGTAGGAGCGGCCTTGGCCGCGAATGATCGCGAGGGGGGCGCGATGGGCTGTTCTTCGCGGGCAAGCCCGCTCCTACGAATGCGTGCGGGTTTGGAGCATCCTCGATCTGTAGGAGCGGCCTTGGCCGCGAACAATCGCGAGGGGGTCATGATGGGCTGTTCTTCGCGGGCAAGCCCGCTCCTACGAGTTCGCGCGGGTTTGGAGCATCCTCGATTTGTAGGAGCGGCCTTGGCCGCGAACAGTTTTTCATGAAGGGAGGGGATTCTATTGAGGTACCACGGACGGGACCTGCGAAAAGGGCGCTATTCGAGCAATGGCGGCGCCTATCTATTGACCACCACCACGCACGGGCGCAAACCAATCTTTCGAGAGTTTCAGTTGGCATGTTGTGCGGCCCGCGAGATCCGATCGATCTCCGATTCAGAGATTGTGGAAGTAATCGCCTGGGTGGTTATGCCAGACCACATCCACCTCCTGGTCGTTTTGAATGGCGATGACCTTGCCGCGCTGATGCGTCGATTGAAATCCCGCAGTGCGATTGGGATCAACAGATTGCGCAACGCTTCCGGTTCGGTTTGGCAGAAGGGCTACCACGATCACGCATTGCGCGCCGATGAGGATTTGCGCAAAGCGGCCCGGTATCTGGTAGCGAACCCCCTGCGGTCCGGGTTGGTAGACGCGATAGGCGATTATCCATTTTGGGATGCCACGTGGCTGTAGGGCTGCCTTGGCCGCGAAGAACCGTGTTTTGAGCCAGGGTAAGCGGCTGTTCGCGGGCAAGCCCGCTCCTACGAACGCGTGCGGGTTTGGAGCAACCTCGATCCGTAGGAGCGGCCTTGGCCGCGAAGAATCGTGTTTTGAGCCAGGGTAAGCGGCTGTTCGCGGGCAAGCCCGCTCCTACGAATGGGTGCGGGTTTGGCGCAACCTCGATCCGTAGGAGCGGCCTTGGCCGCGAAGAATCGTGTTTTGAGCCAGGGTAAGCGGCTGTTCGCGGGCAAGCCCGCTCCTACGAATGCGCGCGGGTTTGCAGCAGCCTCGATTCGTAGGAGCGGCCTTGGCCGCGAAGAATCATGTTTGGAGTCAGGGTAAGCGCTGTTCGCGGGCAAGCCTGCTCCTACGAATGCGTGCGGGTTTGCAGCAGCCTCGATCCGTAGGAGCGGCCTTGGCCGCGAATGATTGGGGGCGCGCGAAGGGGTTCGAAGTGGACATTATGGGCTGTTCTTCGCGGGCAAGCCCGCTCCTACGAATCCGCGCGGGTTTGCAGCAACCTCGATCCGTAGGAGCGGCCTTGGCCGCGAATGATCGCGAGGGGGGCGTGATGGGCTGTTCTTCGCGGGCAAGCCCGCTCCTACGAGTTCGCGCGGGTTTGGCGCATCCTCGATTTGTAGGAGCGGCCTTGGCCGCGAACAATCAGGCAGGGGCGCGGTTTTCGAGAAAAGGATTCGCCAGCAAGCTGGCTCCTACGGCCTGGGGAAACCGGCTGGGCGGAATACATTGTAGGAGCGGCCTTGGCCGCGAACAGTTTTTCATGAAGGGAGGGGATTCTATTGAGGTACCACGGACGGGACCTGCGAAAAGGGCGCTATTCGAGCAATGGCGGCGCCTATCTATTGACCACCACCACGCACGGGCGCAAACCAATCTTTCGAGAGTTTCAGTTGGCATGTTGTGCGGCCCGCGAGATCCGATCGATCTCCGATTCAGAGATTGTGGAAGTAATCGCCTGGGTGGTTATGCCAGATCACATTCACCTTTTGGTGGTATTGAATGGTGATGACCTCGCCGCACTGATGCGTCGATTAAAATCCTGTAGCGCGATTGGGATCAACAGATTGCGCAACGTTTCCGGTCCGGTTTGGCAGAAGGGTTACCACGATCACGCATTGCGCGCCGATGAGGATTTGCGCAAAGCGGCCCGGTACCTGGTAGCGAACCCCCTGCGGGCCGGGTTGGTAGATGCGATAGGCGATTATCCTTTTTGGGATGCCACGTGGCTGTAGGGCGGCCTTGGCCGCGAAGAATCTGTTTGGATCCAGGGTGAGCGGCTGTTCGCGGGCAAGCCCGCTCCTACGAATGCGTGCGGGTTTGGAGCAACCTCGATCTGTAGGAGCTGCCTTGGCCGCGAAGAATCATGTTTGGAGTCAGGGTAAGCGCTGTTCGCGGGCAAGCCCGCTCCTACGAATGCGCGCGGGTTTGCAGCAGCCTCGATCCGTAGGAGCGGCCTTGGCCGCGAAGAATCATGTTTGGAGTCAGGGTAAGCGCTGTTCGCGGGCAAGCCTGCTCCTACGAATGCGTGCGGGTTTGCAGCAGCCTCGATCCGTAGGAGCGGCCTTGGCCGCGAAGAATCATGTTTGGAGTCAGGGTAAGCGCTGTTCGCGGGCAAGCCCGCTCCTACGAATGCGCTCGGGTTTGCAGCAGCCTCGATCCGTAGGAGCGGCCTTGGCCGCGAAGAATCATGTTTGGAGTCAGGGTAAGCGCTGTTCGCGGGCAAGCCCGCTCCTACGAATGCGCTCGGGTTTGCAGCAGCCTCGATCCGTAGGAGCGGCCTTGGCCGCGAAGAATCGTGTTTTGAGCCAGGGTAAGCGGCTGTTCGCGGGCAAGCCCGCTCCTACGAATGCGCGCGGGTTTGGAGCAGCCTCGATCCGTAGGAGCGGCCTTGGCCGCGAATGATTGGGAGGGGGCGCGAAGGGGTCATTATGGGCTGTTCGCGGGCAAGCCCGCTCCTACTCAATCCCGCTGTCTTTTCCCCGTCACGATGCGGATGAGCTCGCAGAACCCGAACAGCTCCGCCTCGAACTCGATCTGGGAGAGGTCGTCCTGGTCCAATACCCGATAGAGGCGCAAGGGCGGGGTGCGGGCGGTATTCAGCCCGGGCTCGCAGGTGGTCGCACTCTCCACGCCCTCGGCCTCGAGGCAAGACCAAAGCGCATCGCTCCACTCACCGCTCGGGTAACAGAGATGGTTCTTTCGCTCGCCGAGGGCATTGAAAATGAAGCTCCGGTTCTCGCGGATCTCCTGCCGACAGGTCTCCTCGTCGCCTATGGGCAGCCGGTGGCGATGGGTATGCAGTTGCAGATCGATACCCAGCTGCTCGATGCGCGGCAATTCATCTGGCGTCATCAGGCTCATGATGCGCGACTCGACGATCTGCTCGTAATCCACTTCCAGCAATTTGCCCAACTGCTGGCAGATGGCCTGGCGTCCGTCCTCGTCACACTGGGTTTCACCGTACTCGATGATCTTCCAGGTGAGCGCATCGCGTGCGGCCTCGTCGCCAAGGGATACGGTCTGCTCCGGGCTCCAGGGCTCGATCCAGGGTTCCAGACTGGCGACCTGGCTCTTCCAGAACATGTACTGCACCACCAGGCGAAAGATCGGGGTGCCTTTTTGTACGTAATAGCTGGTGAGGTAGAGCGTGGCGGGCAGGTCGTGGGCCTTCAGCAGCGGCGCGGCCCTGCTCAGGGCATTGAAGAAGCCATCGTCGATGGTGATCGCGACCGTATTGGGTGCAAGCCTGCCAGCGCGCAGCTCCGACAGGGCCTGCGGCAGGGGTAGAACCGGAAAGCGATGCGCCTTGATGGTCTCGAGCCGTTGTCTGAACAGCGCTTCGCGCATGAACAGCATGGGCCGAAAAGTCGCCTCGTCCTCCAGCGCGACGCCATGAAAACACAGGATCATCAACCGTCGCCGCATCAGGAGGCGGGACAGGTGGAACAGACCGAACGCCTTGGCGGTCTTGAAGATTGTGGCTTTCAGGCCGGCCATTGCTTTAGGGTTTCTCGTTCGGGATGCCAGCGGGGTGTTCTCTAGCGGGTTGATCAGCCGCGCGGAAGCCCAGTTCCGCCAACCACTCGGCATTCGCCACACGCGATCCGGGTATACGTAGCAGGACGGCTTCAACGCCGGAATCTTTAAACCGACCTAATACCCCTATCATCAGGCGCGCGGCTGCATCGGGGAAGTCGGGTGAGCAATACATGCCCCGGATGATGCCCGTGCCTGCTGGATCAAACATAACCCAGGCACAGCTGGCCAATCGCTCGCCGCGCATGAGGGTAAAGGCGCTGTGTCCGGATTCGAGCCGGTCCAGCGCCTGTCGCAGGAACGCCTGTCGGCTCGGCCCATTGCCATCGGGGCGATAGCGGGTCAGATCGCTCAGCTGATCCAGGTGCACCTCGCCGACATTTGCACCGCCGAGAGCGGGAAACTCGACCAGTCGATATTCGACCTCGGGACGGGCCTGCTGTTCGGGCTCAACCGCACGGCTGCGGGGCGAACTATCCCGTGCAAGGCCCAATACACCTTTGATCTGTCGCGGAGATACTCCGATGCGGTCGAGCGACCGGCGGGCGAGGGTTTCAATGCGCGATCCGAGTCGTACCCTGGTGGCGGCGAGGCGGCTGGGATATGCCGTCACCGAAAAGACCTGGTCATGCTCGCTGGCAAACCGCTCCTTCCAGGGGTCGCCACCGGGGGTCAGGTCCAGCCAGTGAACCCCTTCACCGGCCAGCATTCGGGCGGTCTCGTAGACCTGGAGCTTGCCCGGTGAGAAGGTGGCAAAGCGCGGTGAATAGGCCAGTATCGCGAGTTGGCAGGCATCGCCGCTGATCGCCCCGATATGCGCGCCGATGAGCTCTTCATCCAGCATCAGGCAGCTGATATGCAGTTCCTCGGTAGCGCCCTGAGTTGCCCAGTCGATCAGAAAGCCCCGCTTGTGCGGATCATCGACAAAGGGGCAGCTGTCGTTGGCCGCGCCCTGGCGCAGGTCGTACATGCCAATGATCTCATCCAGCTTGCGTTCGATTTCTTTCGGATCGGTCAGGCGACGACAGCTCAGCTCGCCGCGGCGTTTCAGTCGGTTGAGCTTGCTGCGGGTATTCTTCTTGCGCAGCGCCTGCTCGACCGCGTCCTTGTCCAATTGCAATAGCGGCCGCGAGAAGATCGACGAAATCACCCGCGCATTCCGCTCGCAGAGAGACTCGATGACCTCTGACGGAATCCCCGGCGCGAGGTAATGCAGCCTGAGTGGATGCCCGGGGAAGCGCCCATTCAATGCTTGCAGCGCTGCATGCACCTGCTGTGGACATTCGGAAGCCGCGCATAGCCACCCCTGGTACTCGGCCTGGTTCGCACCTGCCCCTGTGATCAAATCCTTGCGAATGGCCAACGGCATGACCAGCTGCAGTTCACCCCCCGTCGTTTCCAATACAACCAGCAAGGGCTGCCACTGCCCGGCGTAATGCCGGAACCAGAGCCGAAAGTACCTGGGGCCAAGGGTTGGGAAACGCCAGGCGCAGCATTGATAGAGCGACTCCCAGGCGGCCTGATTGCCGGGTGAGTCGAGCCATTCGAATGCCTGTGCCCCGAGCAGAATTTGAAGCTGGCCTTGGTTCATGCGTCTGAGATGGAACAACCGGATGCGATACCCAAAGTATCCTTTACCGGGCGATGAAATGACAGGAGACAACGGTCCATTCGAGCCACGCCGTTCTTCCTGATACCTCTGCTCGAGATGAGACCAAACCTGCCGTAAACCTATCGGCAGTTGGATTCTGTAGTCATCGATTCGGGGTACTATCGCGGTATGCAAGCGCAGCAAACGGAAACCGGTCTCCGCATCGGTCTGGTCGGCCCCTTGCCCCCGCCGTTTGGTGGTATGGCCAATCAGATGAAGCAACTGGCGGGACTGCTCCGCTCGGAGGGCGTCGAGGTCCGCATCGTCCAGACCAATGCCGAGTACTGGCCCAGGGCGGTCGGGCGTTTCCGTCGCGTGCGGGCCTTTTTCCGGCTGGTTCCCTACATCGTCCGCCTGTGGAGGCTGGCGCCCAAGGTCGATGTCATCCACGTGCTGGCCAATTCCGGCTGGTCGTGGCAATTGTTCGCCACGCCGGCGATCTGGATCGGCCGGCTGCGCAAGACGCCGGTGGTGGTCAATTATCGCGGCGGCGAGGCGCGACGCTACTTCAGGCGGGCAATCGCACGGGTCCGACCCACCATGGCGCGTGGGGCCGCGCTGATCGTACCGTCGCCCTTTCTGCGCGAGGTGTTCGGCGACTTCGGCTTCAAGGCCGAGGTCATCCCCAACGTCATCGATCTCGATCGTTTCCACCCGGGAGACAGGCTGCCCAGCATCGAGGGGCAGGGGCCTCACCTGGTGATCACGCGCAATCTGGAACCCATCTACGACATCGGCACCGCGATTAGGGCTGTCGCGCAGCTCGCCCCGGAGATGCCGGGCCTGCGCGTCTCCATTGCGGGTAGCGGACCCGAGGAAAAGGAACTCAAGGCGCTCACGCGCGAGCTCGGGCTGGGTGAAGTCATCGATTTCATCGGTCGCCTGCCGCCGGAGGCGGTCGCCGAGTTGTACCGCAGCGCGGATCTGATGCTGAATCCCACCACCGTGGATAACATGCCCAACTCGATCCTCGAGGCGATGGCCAGCGGTCTGCCGATCGTGACCACGAACGTGGGCGGGATCCCGCACGTGGTGAGGGACGGGGAAACCGCCCTGTTCGTGGGGCCCGGCGATGCGCAAGCCATGGCGGCGCAGGTGCGAAGGCTCTTTTCAGAGGAGGGTCTGGCCGAGCGGCTGGTGGCCAATGGACTGGCAGAAGTGCGCCAATACGCCTGGCCGGAAGTGAGGCAACGCTGGCTGCGATGCTACCGCCGGATCGCGGGCATCGACCGCCCGGACGAAGCGCGGCCGCCCAACCTGGTGGTGTTCTCAACCCTGTTTCCCCACGCCGGTGCGCCGAATGCCGGGGTGTTCATACGCGAGCGCATGTTCCGCGTGGGGAAGCACCTGCCGATCACCGTCGTCTCGCCCAAGCCGTGGTTCCCGGGGCAGCGCCTGATCAAGCGTTTCCGCCCTGGCTTGCGGCCGACGGCCGCCAAGCGAGAGGTCCAGGCAGGGATCGAGGTCGTGTTGCCGCGCTTCTTCTCGTTTCCGGTGATCCTCAAACAGTACGACGGCCTGTTCCTGGCCCTGGGCGCCTATGCGACGCTCAAGCGCCTCCGGGACCGGCATGCGCTGGATGTGCTGGATGCGCATTTCGCCTATCCGGACGGGCAAGCGGCGGTCCTGCTCGGGCGCTGGCTGAAGGTGCCGGTCACCATCACCCTGCGGGGTACCGAGGTACCGCACAGTCGCAACCCGAAGTTGAGGCCGCGCCTGGTGACGGCATTGAAAGGCGCGGATCACGTCTTCTCGGTCTCGGAGTCGCTGCGCCAGCATGCCATTTCCCTGGGAGCGGACCCGGATAAGGTCCAGGTGGTGGGCAACGGCGTCGATATCGAGAAGTTCCATCCCGAGGATCGCAAAGAGGCGCGGCGCCTGTTCTCGCTGCCAGCGGATGCCAGGGTGATGATTTCAGTAGGGGCATTGGTGCCCCGCAAAGGCATGCAGCGGGTCATCGAGATCATGCCGGAATTGCTCAAAAGCTTTCCTGATTTGCATTACGTGGTCGTCGGGGGTGGCAGCCCGGAAGGGGATATCCGCGAAGAGTTGGAGCAACAGATCGCCTCGCTCGAGCTCGAAGGCCGGGTGCATCTTTTGGGCTCCATGCCCTCGGACAAGATCCGCTGGCCACTGTCGGCGGCGGATATCTTCGTGCTGTCGACCAGTAACGAGGGATGGGCGAATGTGTTCCTGGAGGCGATGGCCTGCGGCCTGCCGGTGGTGACCACCGATGTCGGAGGCAATGCCGAGGTGGTCTGCAGGCAAGAGCTGGGCACGATCGTGCCCTTTGGTAACCATGAGGAGCTGCTGAAAGCGACCAGGGAAGCACTTGAAAAACCGTGGGACAGGGCAGCGATCCGAAGCTATGCAGAATCCAATGGTTGGGATGTGCGTGTGGATGTCCTGAGTCGCCGATTTACGGAGGTTTTCGGGCGGAGCCAGCGGGCAGGGTGATGGATTAAAGCTGTTTCTGTTTCCTTCACGATTCAGTGCCCGTGTGAGGACATCCACTGCTCCAGCATCATCATGACCCAGATCATGACGCCGTAATAGTCGGCATGCTCGGACCGATGGGCTTCCAGAAGCCGGTCGATATAGGCGGGTTGGATGAAACCACGGCTTCGCAGCCTCACCAGGCTGGCATCGGCCAATTCCTTCAGCCGCTTGTCCTGCCCCATCCACACGCCAAAGGGCAGGCCGAAGCCGTGTTTGCTCTTGTTCAGGGTCTCGGGAGGCAGGAAGTCTTTGAGCGATTGCTTGTAGAAATCCCTCAGCCGGTTTCCTTTCAGGAGTAAACGGCTCGGCACCGAGGCCGAGAATTCGACCAGTTCCTCGTCCAGCATCGGATAGCGTACATCGATGCCTGCCATCTGGCACATGCGCGAGACCTTTCTCAGGTCGTTGTCGGCGAGGGTGATCTTCAGGTCGAGATGCAGCATTCTCTTGAGCATCTCGGGCGTGTGCGCCCGGTCGTAGGCGTCGCGCTGATTCTCGATCGGGTCATGGGTGTCGACAGCGTTCAGAAAATCCTTGTCGAAAATCTCATCCGGATCGGTACGATGCAGGAAGTTGTAGCTCTCGAGCCTCTCCGGCATCGGCATGTTGGCCTGCTGGATGTAGCTGTTGAGCTTGCGTACAGGGGTAAACTGATCCTTCATCGGGAAGTGGGTGGCCAGGGGCTCGATCAGGGATTTCCTCACTGGGGCCGGAATCCGACGGTAGAGATCAAACACCCGCTGCTTCGCATAGCGGGCGTTGCCGGCGAATATCTCATCTCCTCCGTCGCCGGCCAGCAAGGTGGTCTTTCCATCCTGTTTCGCCAGGCGGGCACAGAAGTAGGCGGGAATCGCGGAGGCGTTCCCAAAGGGCTCATCGTAGGCGGCGGCGACCTGCGGGACGGCATCGGCGACATTGCCCGGCGTCACGTAGTATTCGTGCAACTTGATCCCGAAATGTTTGGCAGCCGCCCGCGCGTACGCCATTTCATCGTAGCCTTCCGCATCGAAACCGATGCCGTAGGCATCTGCCTGCCCCTCGGCGATGCGCGCGAAATAGCCCGCCACGGTACTGCTATCCAGCCCGCCACTGAGGAAGGCGCCGGTGGAGTCCTGCGTGGCGGCTCGGGTAACTGCCTGTTGCAGCTTCTCCTGCAGCGTAATCGCCAGTTCCGTGGTCGGCGTAGCCGACTCGCTGTAGGGAGTCTGCCAGTAGAAGGCGCGCTGCGCCCGCGTGCCGATGATGTCGACATATTGCGCCGGCTCCAGCTTTTCGATTCCGGCGTAGATGCTGCCCGGGCTGGGAACCATGTGAAAGTAAAAGTAGTTGTACAGACCTTGGGGATCGATGGTTACATCGACCGAGGGGTGAGACCTGATCGCCCCCGCGTCACTCGAAAAGATAATGCCGTCCTTACTTTGCATCCAGGCCAGGGGCATTATGCCGAGACGGTCAGTGGCCAGGATTGTTCGCTTCTCCGCTGGAATCAGGATCGCCAGGGCAAACGGCCCTTGCAGGCGTTGCAGCAACGAGACATCGTGTTCGCGGAATGCCTTGGCAATCGTGTCAGCGAGGCCACGGGATTTGCTCAACGCTGCCAGTTCAGAGTTTTTCCAGTAAGGGTGGCCGCAGACGGCGACCAGGGTCCGGTCGTCGCGGTAGACGTCGGTCTCAGACTGGGTACTGGCGACGGCGCCTGAGGTGTCGACCAGCATTGCGGGCGTCAGCGCGGGTTTTCTCCCCTTGATACCCCTGGACATGGCCGAGAGTTGATCTGAGCCGGTTGCCAGATCGCCATTCAGAGAAAAACCAAAGACATCCGCCATGATGTTCTGTTATCGAATCGGTTATACGAAGCCAATATACTAACCGAGTATGAACGAGATGAAATGGCTGATATCGGGGCTGGTGATAATCCCCATCGCGCTCTACCTGCTTCGCTATGGTCGAGAGCTTTGGGCGATCTGGAAGGAGCCGGTATTACGGTATCCGGTGGTGATTTTCGAGAGCGACGACTGGGGTCCGGCCGAGGATCGCGAGGCAACCTGCCTGCACCAGCTCGCCGATATTCTCGCAAAATACGAAGACAGCAACGGACGCCATCCGGTCATGACCCTGGGTATGGTGTTGACCGTCCCGGATACGATCAGGATCCGGGAATCCGGTGGAGATGAATATTATGAGCTGCGGCTCGACGCCTCGAGATTTTCCGCCATCCGCAAGGCGATCGCCGATGGCGTGCAACGAGGGGTATTCGCGGTGCAGTTGCACGGCATGGCCCATTATCTGCCCCGGACGGTGATGAAGGCCGCCGAGATCGATCCTGACGTCAAGGCTTGGCTGACTCAAGACGGGATACCGGACGCAAGAGACCTGCCCGATGCCCTGCAAAGTCGTTGGACCGATGGCGCTCAGCTCCCTTCATCCCGGCTGGGCTCGCCCCAGGTTGCAGAATGGGCGAACGGAGAGGTGGAGGTTTTCACGGAGGTATTCGGAGGGCCTCCGCAGGTGGCCGTACCTCCCACCTTTGTCTGGACCGCTGCAGTCGAGCGGGGATGGGCGAGCGCAGGGGTCCGATTCGTGGTGACACCGGGTAGAAGGTTCGAGAGCCGGGATGCGCAGGGGCGTCCGGTCGGGCGCCGCAGTGCGATCAGGAATGGCCAGCGCGGTCGCGCGGCTGGTATCCGCTACCTGGTCAGAGACCGCTATTTCGAGCCATCGCTCGGGCATACGGCGGCTGATGCTGCCGAGGCGGTGCTGCAGCAGTGGGATCTCAGGCGTCCCGCGTTGCTGGAAACACATCGGTTCAATTTCAATGGGGTTGAAGAAGCGGATCGGGAATACGCCCTGAAAGAGCTGGACCGGGCGCTGCAACGAATCCTTGCGGCGCAACCCGATGCCCGATTCATGTCGACCCAGGCGCTGGGTGAGTGCATCCGCGAGCAGCGGCTGGAGTGTGTCGAGCGCTCGATTTGGAAA
Organism: Gammaproteobacteria bacterium Milos-ODIII6; assembly: GCA_029228645.1. Taxonomy (GTDB): domain Bacteria; phylum Pseudomonadota; class Gammaproteobacteria; order Chromatiales; family Chromatiaceae; genus MONJU. Next base: position 10,215 of record JAPTHR010000017.1, on the reverse strand, counting down.
AGAATCTACTGGTTCCAGCGGCGCGTTCGCAGCGAGATGCCGCTGATCCGGTGGCTTTTCCCGGTCTGAGCCTGCGCTCAGCTAGAATCTTTTCAAGCGGGTAGCTCCGGCATTCAAGTTTATTGCGCGGCAGCCGTAGCAATCGTACCAGGAGGGCATTGTCTTGCCGGCATTAAGAGACCTTTTTGTAACATTGGTAGTGTTCATGTCGCTGCCGATGATTCTTGCACGGCCCTACTACGGCATCCTGGTGTGGTCCTGGCTGTCCTACATGAACCCGCACAAGCTGAGCTGGGGGTTCGCAGCGGACTTTCCTTTCGCCCAGATCGTCGCAATTACGACGCTCGTCGCCCTCGTAATCAGGAAAAATGAAGTCAGGAGCGTACCCTGGACCCGGGAGAGCATTCTGCTCCTGATGTTCACCGGTTGGATGTTCATTACAACCGTGTTTGCCTTCAACCCGGACGGTGCCTGGCACCAGTGGGACAAGGTGTGGAAAATTCAGCTGTTTACCTTCATCACCATGATGCTGATCGACGACAAGCGCAAGATCAACCTGTTGATCCTGGTGATGGTGGCATCCATTGGTTTGTACGGGGTCAAGGGCGGTATATTTACGATCACGACGGGTGGCGCCTATTCCGTTCTTGGGCCGTTGGGAACATTTATCAGCGGTAACAACGAGATCGGTCTCGCGATGATCATGACCATCCCATGGATGCGTTACATTCAATTGACCGACGAGCGAAAGTGGGTGAAATATCTCATGATCGCATCGATCTTTCTTACGACCATAGCGGTCTTGGGAACCCGATCCCGAGGGGCGCTTGTCGGTAGCGTCGTCATGTTCACGATCCTGTTCTCGAAAAATCTCAAGAATCTCGGCTTCGTGATCGTATTCGGATTGGTTTTCTATGCCACCGTGCAGGTCATGCCGCAAGACTGGCAGGATCGGATGGGAACCATCAGCAGCAGTACGAGCATGGAGACAGCCGACCAATCGGTCCAGGGGCGCTTCAATGCCTGGTGGTTTGCCTTCAATATGGCAGTGGGCAACCCGATTACGGGTGGTGGGTTCGAGAGCTTTCGGCATTTCTTGTTTATCAGGTATGCACCGAACCCGAACCACGTTGCCGATGCCCACAGTATCTATTTCGAGGTCCTGGGGGAACATGGTTTCATCGGCCTCGGCATGTTCCTCCTGCTCGGCATCTTTGCGCTCAGGACCTCGCGCTACCTGATCCGTCACGGCGGCAAGTATCCGGACCTGGTCTGGATAAAGCACCTGGGTTCCATGATGCAGGTGTCTCTGATCGGTTATGCAGCGACCGGTGTTTTTCTTGGCTTGGCCTATTTCGACTACTACTATGCCCTGATTGCCGTTCTCGTGGTGACCCGGACGCTGCTCGACCAGGAACTGGCCAAACGGGGCGACAGCGCCGTTCAAAGCAAGCCAGGAGGCAAGGCGGTGGCATTGCCTCCCCGGCAAAACAGGCCGCTCCAGGGACGGATGTAGGCATGCAGGAATTGCTGGAGAAGGTAAAAAAGACGCTGCAGTATCATGCGCGTCACACGGCAACCGGGCTACGCGGGCTTCGCTGGGATATCGCCCATCGTTATCCGGACCGACCGATTTTCGTACTGGGTTGTTCGCGGGCCGGGACCACGCTGGTCTACAAGACGCTTTCGGAATCGCCCGATCTGGGTACCTTGCAGCGTGAGACGCATGACTTCTGGGTGGGTCTGCATCCCCTGGAGGAAAAAAACTGGGATACCCATGGGTTGGATGAAAGCGATGCCAGTCCAGCGGATCGCGATATCGTCAGCCGCTATTTTTATACGAGGACCGGAAAGGTCCGCTTCGTCGACAAAAACAACCAGAACGGACTCTGTGCGTCCTATTTACACACGTTGTTCCCCGACGCGCATTTTGTCTATGTAAAACGCAGCCCGGGAGACAATATCAATTCCCTGATCGAGGGGTGGGGTAAACCGGAAGAGTTCGCCACCTGGTCAGATGAACTGCCGGCGGACGTGCGGATAGAGGACGGGAAATACACCCGTTGGTGCTTTTTCCTTGCCGAGGGGTGGCGCAGTTATTTGGAAAGCGCGATCGAAGACGTATGTGCTTTTCAGTATCGTGCTATCAACGAGGCGATCCTCGAATCGAAAAAGCGGGTGCCGGAGGGTCAATGGCACGAGATCTGTTACGAGGATCTCGTGCGCGATTCCGTCAGCGGTTTTCGAGACCTTTTCGCGGCCTGCGATCTCGCGTTCGACTCCGGACTCGAGGCCCATTGCCGTGATGTCCTCAATCGTCCCTACAACGCCTTCTCCGAGATCCGCCTGGACAAGTGGAAGCAAGGCAGGAACAGGGAGCGGATCGAACGGGTACTGCCCGAACTCGACGACCTGACCCAGCGCATGGGTTACCGGGGTCGGGGGTGGAAATGAAGGGCGGCGAATCCCTGTCAAATGAGACGGTCCGCTTCTCCGTCATCATCCCGGCATTCAACGCCGCCCGAACCCTGAACAAGGCGATTGACTCGGTTCTGGATCAAACCTGGCGGGCACATGAAATTATCGTGGTCGACGATGGCTCGAGCGACGACACGGCGTTGGCCGCGCAGGCCTATGGCGATCGGATTGTCCTTGTCCGGCAAGCCAATGCCGGGGTTTCGGCCGCCCGCAACAAGGGGGCGGAGATCGCAAGCGGCAACTGGCTGGCCTTTCTGGATGCAGACGACTGGTTTTACCCGGACCGTCTGCGCTGGCATGCGGAGTGGATAGAAGAAGACCCGGACCTCGATTTTCTCACGGGTGACTACGAGTACCGCGATGTGCAGGGCGCATTGATCGGCACCTCGATGTCCGCGCACGTTTCCGGGCAACAGATGCTCGACAAGGCCGCTGGCGCCGAGCGGGTGATGATGGAAGCAGAAGAACTCGAGGAGTTCGTCGCCGATCATTTCGGGGACACCCATACCCTGAGCGTGCCGCGAGCACGCTTCCTGGCATTGGGCGGTTATCCACTGGGGTTCAAGGTCTGCGAGGATGTACATTTTTTGACCCGGCTGTGTGCCTCGAGTCAGCGGGTGGGCGTGGTCTGCCAGCCGACGGCCGTCTATCGCATTCACGCCGCCAGCGCCACCCGCAAAGACCCGGTCATGGCCCAGCGATACAACGTGGAAACACTGCGTGACCTGGCGTCCCGGACCCGCGACATGCCAGGAGCCATACGTAGAGGAGTCACCCGTCGCCTGGCATCGGGGCGTCTGAACTTGGCCTATGCGCTGAACAGAACGGGAAGGCGGTCCCAAGCGGTTGCGGCGGTGCTGCCTTCCCTGCTTGAGTCGCCTGGGACGCGATCCATCCGTAACTTACTGAGTGTTATCAAAGGCTGAGCCTTGAGATCCATGCTGGATATTTCGTATCGATGAAAAGCGCTGACCCAGAAGCCAAACCTGACCATCGCTACCTGGTCGTCACCGAGCTCTTCCTCCCTACCAAGGGGGGAACGGCGGTGTGGTTCGCGGAAGTGTTCAAGCGCCTTGGCGGCAAAGGCATCCATATCGTGACCGCCAAGGTGGATGGTGACGGGGCGGTGGATGCCAGTCACCCCAACAGCATTCACCGGATCAATCTAAAGCGTGTGTGGTGGCTCAGGCCCGAGTCGCTGGGTATGTATCTGCGCCTGTTTTTCAAGACGTTTGCTTTGGCGATGCGACAGCGCTTCGAGGCCATACACGCCATTCGATCCCTCCCGGAGGGGTTGGTCGCCTGGGTGGTAGCCCGCCTGACCCGACACCCAGTGGTGGTCTACAACCACGGTGAAGAGCTCACTACCTGGGGCGACGGCGCAAAATACAAGGCCATGCGCTTTACCATTCAACATGCGGACTGCGTGGTGGCCAACAGCGAGTACACCCGGGATGAGCTGATCAAAATGGATATCGACCCCGCAAAGATCACCCTGATCTACCCGGGTGTGGATACCGACCGGTTCCGTCCGGATCTACGCTGCGATGACCTGAGAGATCGTATTGGTCTGCAGAATGGCCAGTTTTTGATTCTTTCCGTCGGCCGGCTCTCGCGGCGCAAGGGTTTCGATCGGGTGATCCAGGCACTCCCGCTGCTGGAGAAGGCCGGCCTGGACGTCCACTTTGCACTGATCGGGATTGGCGATGATGACCACTACCTCGAGGAGGTGGTCAAGGAACGCAAAGTCGGGTCCCGGGTGCATATGCTCGGGCACGTCCCGGAAGAGGACCTGCCGCGCTGGATGAATGCCTGCGACCTTTTTGTCATGCCCAACCGCGAGATCGATGGCGATAACGAGGGATTCGGCATGGTGTATATCGAAGCGGCCGCCTGTGGAAAGGCGTCAGTTGCCGGCAGGGCGGGAGGTACCGGCTCCGCGGTCCTGGATGGCGACACCGGCCTGCGCGTGGATGGGGAAGACGTTGACGCCGTAGCCGAAGCCATTCGGCAACTGCTCTCGGATGATGCGTTGCGGGAGCGATTTGCATGCCGGGCTTACGAGCGGGCTACCGAGGACTTCAGCTGGGAATCCGTCGCCCGTAAGACAGCAGCCCTTGGTTCTTCAGCTGAAACCTTGGGATCTGAGTGAATGAACATCTGGAAGTACATGACTTCGGCCTTGCAGGGCATGCCGAGGACCCGATCAGACCACCGCGCGGTGTTGTCCTCGGAGCCGGACATCCGGTCCGGAGTCGCCCGGCTGGCAGAACTGACGACCCCGGCCACTGAAGACCCGGAATCGCCAATATTCCTGTTCTCGGCGGGTTGGCGTTCCGGTTCCACCATGGTCCAACGTCTTTTGATGTCGGATCAGCAATTGTTCATCTGGGGCGAGTCCTACGATCACTGCGGGCTCGTCCAGTCGCTGGCAGACACCTCAATCGCATTTACTCCGGACTGGCCGCCGCAACGGTATTACTACGACGGTTCGGCCAAAGAGAGGCTTTCCGGGCGATGGATTGCAGATCTTTACCCCGACATTGAGCACCTGAGGCAGGCCCACAGGAATTTCTTTTTGACCTTGTTCGCGCAACCCGCGCATGAAGCGGGTGCGACCCGCTGGGGTCTCAAGGAGGTGCGTTTGGGAGTGGAACATGCGGCCTATCTCCGCTGGTTGTTCCCCAATGCCCGCTTCATTTTTCTTTATCGCAATCCCCTCGATGCCTACCGCTCCTATTGCCGCTATGGCCGTAGCTGGTACGATCGCTGGCCCAATCGCCCGGTGTTTACCCCCACAGCATTTGGCAGACACTGGCGCAACATCGCGCAGGGGTTTGTCCGACAGGCAGATGAGGTCAGCGCGCTGGTGGTTCGCTATGAAGACCTGGTAGATCCGGGGCGTCAACAAACCGTAGTCAACGGCATGGAAGCTTTCCTCGATGTCTCGCTGGATCGCGGGGTGCTCCAAAACAAGGTGGGCAGTTCCACTTCCAAGGGAGAAAGGATATGGGTCAGTCGTATCGAGAAATGGTTGCTGCGGCGGGCCGTTTCACCCACTGCGCCAGCGCTGGATTACAAATGGTAAACGGCGACTCAAGGGCGCGCAGCCAAAGCCGTTACAACCGTGAGGGAATCGGAGAGGCGGTATCAAAGGTGTCGAAATTTACGTTCCCCGGCTTAACCGGAAAGTGAAAAACAGATGATTGGAGTGATAAAAAACCTGGTGGATTACCGCGAACTGATCGCGGCACTGGCCTGGAAGAACATCGTCGTACGCTACAAGCAGGCCTATCTCGGCATTCTATGGGCAGTGCTCAAGCCCGTGATGCTGATGCTGATCTTCACCCTGGTGAAAGCATTTGTGGGCATCGACAGCGGCGAAATCCCGTATCCGATTCTGACCTTTGCGGCCCTGTTGCCCTGGGTGTTTTTCCAGGAATCGACCTCCGAGGGTATCAACAGCGTTACCGGTAACGCGGCGCTGATCAAGAAAATCTATTTTCCGCGCGAGGTGTTTCCGCTGACCGCGATGGTGACCAAGCTGGTGGAGTTGGCGATCAGCTTCCTGATCCTGGCGGCGATGATGGTGTATTACCAAATGGTGCCGAGCGTATACGCCCTCTGGGTGCCGGTCATCATTCTCTACACCATGGTCGTGGCGCTCACGATCAGCTTCTTCGGTGCGGCAATGAATGTCTATTATCGCGATGTGGGTCAGATGCTGCCCGTAGCATTGTCGCTGCTCATGTACGCTTCGCCGGTGATCTATCCGCTGTCCCTGGTACACCAGAAACTGATGGTAGAAAAGGCAGCAGGAGAGTGGTCAGAAACCTTTTACATGATCTACACGGCCAATCCGCTGGCAGGGATCATCGACAGTTTTCAACGCGTGATGCTCAAAGGCCTGCCGCCCGATTTCAATTCTCTAATGCCCGGCTTGATCGCAATTGCAATCCTGCTGCCCCTGAGTTACCTGTTCTTCAAGCGAGCCGAGTCCTGGTTCGCCGATATCATCTGAGAGAAGTCACACCCCATGGCGATAATCGAAGTCAAACATCTGACCAAGGAATACAAGCTCGGAGCGCTTACCGGCATCAAGGATTCCTTTAGGCAGGGCCTGGCAAAAATCACTGGCAGGGAAACCTGGCAGCGGGAGCGATTCAAGGCCCTGGATGATGTCAATTTTTCCATTGAAGAGGGCGAAGTCGTCGGAATCATCGGTCACAACGGGGCTGGGAAAAGTACTTTATTAAAACATTTGGCAAATATCACTAACCCGACCCGAGGAGAGGTCCACGTTCGCGGCAGCGTTGCTCCTTTGATTGAAGTGGGAGCTGGACTCAATCCAGAATTAACGGGTCGAGAAAACATTTATCTCAATGGCGCTATATTGGGTATCCCGCGAAAAAAAATCAAAGAAAAGCTAGATGAGATTATTGATTTCTCTGAATTGGAACAGTTTATCGATACGCCGGTTAAGCGTTACAGTTCTGGGATGACGGTGAAGCTTGGATTTTCGATTGCCACCAGTATGGATGCAGACATACTTGTTGTTGATGAGGTGCTTGCTGTCGGCGACTTGGCGTTTCAAAGAAAATGTTTTGATCGTATGGAGGAGCTAATCAAGCGGCAAGGCAAAACGATTCTACTGGTTAGTCATAACATACGCCAAGTGGAGAGGATGTGTGAGAGGGTGATCCTGATGAATCAGGGGGTGATGGCGGCGGACGGGCGACCTAAAGAAATATGTACGCGTTTTTATAGTGAAAACGATGAAAAAATAAAATTGCAAACAGCTAAAGTGGGTGGCGCGCGCAGGGAAATGACAGGGGGTGTAGAAGTGAAACAAATTGAGCTATTGGATAAATCGGGGCGGGGCGTCGAAGATGTAGATTATGCTGATAGTTTGATTATAAGGTTAACTATAGTTACGAGCATTGTTTTGAATAAGCCATACTTTGGCATAGGAGTTCACACGACTGATTTCCTCTATCTAGCAACAGAAAATACCGATGATCTATTCCAGGAAAAAACGCTTTATCCTGGAACTCACGTTATTGAAATGAAAGTATCAAGTTTCCCCTTTCTGCCGGGCGCGTATTCGATTAGGGTGGGTATCGGTGGTGGTGATATATCCAAACCTCTTTTCTATGAAGAGTCTATGTTTACATTTCTCGTAAAAATGCCAGGTAGGCACATACGGTCGACAATGAAAGAGGGTTTTGTTTCGCTGAGCCCGGAATGGACGTTGGTAGGATGAGCAGACTTTGAGAAAGGATATCTGGAGCCAAGATGAAATTATGAGCCAAATCGACGAAAGAAATCATACACACGTAAATAAATATTACCGTTATGCTAGAAGTGAAATTCTTGAGTTAATACCTGAAGAAGCAAATTCGGTCCTGGATATCGGGTGTGGGGCGGGTAGGTTGGGAGTGACTCTAAAGTCGCGAAGAGACGTCTCGGTGCATGGCGTTCAGGTGGTTCACGAGGTCGCGAGTGAAGCAGCTAAGGTTTTAGATCGAGTATGGAGTAGCCCAGTTGAAGAAGCTATAGCAGAAATGCCCGATAACGCATACGACTGTATAGTACTAGCCGATGTACTGGAGCATCTTGAGGATCCTTGGAGTACCTTAGATAAACTCCGGTCGAAGTTGTCACAAGGTGGCTGTTTTATAGCAAGTATTCCGAATGTCCAAAATTGGACGGTATTGCGTGGGGTCTTAGAAGGAAGATTTGATTATATGACAGAAGGAATACTAGATCGGACTCATTTGCGGTTTTTTACACGGAAAAGCATAAGGGAGTTGTTTTGGAACTCTGGTTTGCGCATAGAGAAGCTTAGTGTAACTCGTAGGGGAATGTCGCCTTCAGAGGGATTTCTTAGTGCAATGAAGAGAGAGGGGATTTCTAATAAAGCACTCAAAGAAGATGGAGAAACTTTCCAATATATTGTTGTGGCGGGCCCGCTTCCTGCGAGATGTTCCTTTCCGCAAGTGAAAATTATAATACTAAATTGGAACGGCAAGAAAGACACGTTGGAATGCTTGGCTTCTGTGATGTCGATGGACTACAAGAACTATGATGTAATTGTCGTAGATAACGGGTCTACAGATGGGTCTGTCGACGCCATTCGGGAGTGTTATCCAGATGTAAAAATTATTGAGAATGGAAAAAATATAGGGTATGCGGCTGGCAATAACGCAGGTATATATAGAGCGCTAGAAGATAAGGTGGATTATGTTTTTATATTAAATAACGATGTAATAGTGGATCCAAACTTGCTTACAAAATTGGTAGATGTTAGTGAGCTGGATGGGGAGATTGGTATTGTTGGGCCTGCGAATTATTATTATGATAAGCCAGACATATTGTGGTCGATGGGTGCGTCGTTATCTAGGAAAGGGGATGTGGACAATAAAATTATCGGGCAGGGGGAATTAGGGTTATTGTGGAATCATATACAAGAAGTGGACTCGATAGTTGGGTCGGCTATTCTAGTCAAGAAGGAAGTGTTTAGTAAAGTCGGTGTGTTTGATGAAAGATATTTTTTGTGTCATGAAGAATATGATTTCTCCGCGCGTGTTGCTGGAAGTGGATATAAATCCATTTCGGTGCCCAGTGCAAAAATCTGGCATAAGGTAGGTGCTTCGCTCGGGGAGGCGGAGTCGCCATTGAGAAACTATTTTAACGTAAGAAATAGGCTATTGTGGGCAAAACAGCACATGCCATTTAAGGAAAGATTGGTTCTCCAAAAAAAGATTTTACGGACGTTAAGAGAGGTTTTGGTTCCACCGTTGTATATTGATAGAAACGCAGATAAAAAGGTGAGGAGAATTATTTGGGGTTTTCACACCTGGTTTAGGGGGATTACCAGGAACCTTTCAGATCCTCTTAACAAGTCTACCTTAGTGGCGCTTAGAGATTATTATATTGGGAAAGGCGGAGATTGCCCGGAAAGTATCCGGAAGTCTAGTGTATAAAGCCCTCCGCGGGCTTCAAGTATGTACGAAACGTATGGGGGCTGGGAAGGGGGTGATTCGGTGGGTCAAGCTAGTAAACTGGGACAGTTTGAGCGACCGGAAAAGCATAAAGAGGAGACAAGAAAAAATTATCAAAATCGCAAGCTTTCTCGGCTTGGAAGGTGCCAACTCATACTCTAAAGCGGGTTTGGTAAGCCCTCGAACTTTAGGGGATAAAGAACGCGGGTCTCTATTCATAGTAATATGGCTCTTCGCTATTTCGAGTGGAATTCACCCTGAAACCCATGCCAGTGTATCCGGGAATTTGAGTGCGAGGAACCGGGATGGACAGCAAAGAGATTCTGCTACTGGGCTTGGGCATACAGGCGCCCTGGCAGTTGGTTGATCAGCGGCTCGAAACGGACAAGAATCCGCATGAGCTGCATCTTGAAGTGAAGGCGGAACGAGGCTCGAAGTACGCGTGCCCTGAATGTGGCAAGGCCTGCGCCGCCCATGATTTCCAGGAGAAGACGTGGCGTCATCTGAACTTCTTCCAGCACCATTGCTATGTGCATGCCTCGGTGCCTCGCGTGAAGTGCCCGGAGCATGGCGTGAAGTTGGTGGAAGTCCCTTGGGCGCGCAAGGGCAGCGCGTTCACGCTGCTGTTCGAGCAGGCCGCAATGACGCTGGTGCGTGAGATGCCGGTCAATGCTGCAGCCCGGATCATCCAGATCACGGACACTCGCCTGTGGCGGATTGTGCAGCACTATGT